>CALIOA010000029.1:0-18056 GCA_938045065.1 uncultured Collinsella sp. | reverse complement strand
TTTAAAACCGGGCTCGAACAAACACGCCTATTGACAATGGCTTTCTCATATTAAAAGAAAGGCCACCGTCGCTAAGACGATGACCTAACTCTACTAAGCAACGGCTCTGCCCAGCTCACCACAACTTGGGCTGCCGTCGGCATCATTTTACCCTCCTGACGAGGAATTCGTCCATATTTCAAAAATCAAATCCTGTTCGCGCGTGGGCGTAAACTTTTAGTTGGGCAAATCCGGCAGATTGGAGCTTGAAACATGAGGGATATGCACCTCATGTCGCTCATAAAACGTCTCCTGACCTCGAAGGAGAACGTTTTTTAGCGACAGAAGGAGACAATAAATATGATCTGGTTTACCAGCGACACCCACTTCGGGCATGAGAACGTGCTGAAGTTCACCGACCGCCCGTGGGAGACGATTTGGCAGATGAACGACGCCATCGTCGACAACATCAACGGCAGGGTCGCCGTGGACGACGAGCTCTACATCCTAGGGGATTTCTCATTCAAGATGACCGCCCAGGACGCCTACGGGCTGCGCAAGCGGATCGTCTGCAGGCGCATCCACCTCGTCCCGGGAAACCATGACAAGGACTGGACCCAGCCGGCGGTCGCGGGCGCCTTCACCGTGGAGCCGCCGATCTGCGTGCTCAAGATCGACGGGAAGAAGATCGTCCTGAGCCATTACCCCATGGCCGACTGGCAGGGCATGAGCCATGGATCGTGGCACCTCCACGGGCACATCCACAGCAGCGGCGGCGCGTACAACGAGTTCAACCGCAAGCAGGGCCTTCTGCGCTACGACGTCGGTTGCGATGCCAACGGGCACTCCCCGGTGAGCCTTGACGAGCTGAGGGAATGGTTCGCCGGAGTCGACGAGCCGTGCGGCCGGGTGAAATGGCCCTGGTGGGTCAACGAGACCGGCGACAGGCAGGTCGAGCGCGAGCTGGCGGCGTACAAGAGGGAAGAGGCGATCCGATGACGGTCTATGTGACGGGCGACATCCACGGTGGGCTCGACATGCAAAAGCTCCGCGACTGGGAGCTTGGCGACAGTTTTACCAGCGACGACTATCTCATCGTTGCCGGTGACTTTGGCTTTCCGTGGGGCTTTTCTGCCGAGGAATGCGCTGACATCGCTTGGCTCGAGTCGCGCCCCTACACGGTTCTCTTCGTGGATGGCAACCACGAGCGCTTCGACCACTGGGAGGAGCGTCCCATGGAGCCGTGGCACGGCGGGCTGACGCAACGCCTGTCGGATACTTCGTCTATTCGGCGCCTGACGCGCGGCGAGGTCTTTGAGCTCGACGGTTCGACAATCTTCACCATGGGCGGTGCCACGAGCGTGGACAGGGAACACCGCGTGCCGTATTCCAGCTGGTGGCCTCAGGAGCTCCCGGACAAGCGCGATTTCGATACCGCGCGGGCAAGGCTCGACGAGGTCGGCTGGAAGGTCGACTGCGTCATCACCCATACCTGCGCCACGCGCATGATCTCGCCGACGCTCTACCCGGACCCAGGCTGGGAACGCCCTGATGTGGACCGGCTGACCGGATTCCTCGACGAGCTCGAGGACCGCCTGGACTACAAGCGCTGGTATTACGGACATTTTCACCGAGACGGCAATCCGGACGAACGGCACACAGTGCTGTATGACCGGATCGTGAGGCTCGGGGACAAACTCCTGCCGTGGGGCGCGTACTGATGACGGTCTATGTGACAGGCGATGTCCACGGCAGGGCCGAGTATGGGGCCAGCAGATTCGCCTTCAAATCTTGGCCGCCGGGGCGCACACTGACGCGCGATGACGTGGTGATCGTGGCGGGCGACTTCGGATTTGTCTGGGACGGCTCGAATGCTGAGAGGTATTGGCTCGACTGGTTCGAGTCGAAGCCCTGGACCACGTGTTTCGTAGACGGCAACCATGAGAACCACCACGCCCTGGCAGAACTGCCGGTGCGGGAGTGGAGCGGCGGTCTCGTCCATGAGGTACGACCGCACGTGCTGCACCTCATGCGCGGAGGGGTATTCGACATCGCGGGAACCACGGTCCTTGCCATGGGCGGCGCCGCGAGCAACGACAGGCAGTATCGCAAGGAGGGGAGGAGCTGGTGGCCCGAGGAGATGCCGAGCGAGGAGGAGATGGACCACTGCCGCGCCTCGCTCGACCGCGTAGGCTGGAGGGCCGATTACGTGGTGACGCATGAGGCTCCTGCTGCCCTGGCCAGAGAGCTGTGCCGGGAGCGCAGACGTGAGTACCGTGGGGATCAGCTGCAAACCTTCCTGGGCGAGCTCGATGGGCGGCTCGACTACCGCGCTTGGTTCTTCGGGCACTACCACGGTGACGAGTGGCGTGACGACAGGCACCGTCTGGTCTATCGAGACATCGTGCCGATCGAAAGTGCTGCGCCCGGTTCTCAGTTCTAGAAACCCCCTAGAAATGCTCTAGGGGGTTTCTAGAAAATTAGATGCTATGCATGAGGCCTATTTCAATTCAAAGGTCTGGTCAAGAGAGTTCCATTCAGTCCCATATCCGTCGGTCTTCACTTCGATGGGGGACATGTCATTGAGTTCGAAAGTCGACACACCGTCGCATTCGCCTCCCGGCGCAAGCCCTTGCAAAGAGGCGCTTTCCTGCAAATCGTCGGCAAAACCGGAAGAAAGTATCTGCTTATTCTGATAGGCCGTGATGTAGCAACCGTTGGCGAATGAATCTGCTGATTGATTGTTGATGGCGTGCCAGCGGACAACAGCGACCTTCCCGCTATCGCTAATCGAGGAATCATGCACCTCGACGCCGGTGATTGAGTACTCCATCTTGCCGTAAACCGCGCCCTCTTCCTGCGCGTTGTCAGAATTGGCGACCTGAACTGCCGTCTGGTGATCGTCTGCCTGGCTGCACCCAGGGGTCATAACCAAGGCAACCGCCAAAAGACCGGCGACGCCGAGAGTTCGAGCCAGGCTGATGGCGTTTTTGCTAACACGCCTTTTCATGATTTACTCCAAACCGAATACTTGACTGATCTATTGCTTTTGTTCGTTGATCACGTATGCCGTCAACCCACCAGTTCAAGCACAGCGACAACAATAACGGCAATTACGCCGACCGATACCCACGCGGTATCTTGGTGCGCCAGAACGGCGCCGATAGTGGTCGAGTCGGCTCCAGCGCCGTCAACGACTGTCCAGACAATCGCTACGGCAAGAAGGACGATCAGCCCAACAGCAACGGCTGTACGATGCGACATCTTCGAGGTGGACATCCTACTCGCCCCTCTGGGTCATGACCTCGACTTTGGCCTCGGCCACGGCCGCCCGCTGCTCGGAGGCGGCGAGGCGGTCCTTGAGGGCGGCGACCTCGGCCATCAGGTTGCGCTGGGCCAGGAGTGCGTCGTTCAGCTCGGACTGGGTTTTCAATGCGGCGTCACGCTCGCCGCGCAGGCGCTCGATCTCATCGACCATGGCCACGGCCTCGGCATGGAGTTGGACGACCTGTCTGTCGAGCTCCCGGGCATCAGCGAGATATCTGACGCTCGCGGCGTGGAGCTCGTTGTTCTCGAGTTCGAGGTTCGCGGTATCGAGTTCGAACTTCTCCTCTATAAAGGCAATCCGCTCATTGCAGTCGGCCTCAATCTTTTCATTCCGATCCGTCGCCTCGGCGAGCTTGCGGCTGAATTCATCCACCTGGGCCATGAGCAGTGCGTTCTCGGTCCTGAGGTCGGCAGTCTCGCGCAGCAGCTTCTCCCGCTATGTCGCCTCGATCCGCTCGGCAGCCTCATCGAGGACGGCCTTCACGCCGGATGTCTCGCTGATTTTCTTCTCGCTCGGATTGTCTGCCATGGTGCAGCACTCCAATCAACAAAGGGCATGGCTTCGCCATGCCATACGGCTGGGGACAATGCACGGCCGCTGTTGATTTGTAGTCATCCTGCGATCGGTGAGTTCTAAAAAGGCGTCTCAGGTCATGCGTTCACGCAGGGTTTCAGTTGGAGAAATACCGCACTCTTATATAGTAACGCCGCTGCACTCGAGCTTATTGACAGATCGCGAAACGATGGACGGGCTCATTTCCTGACGCCCACCAATCCGCGTTCACGGAGCACGCGGTACAACGTCGATTTCGAGATGCCCGTGGCGGCGCAGATGTCAGTGATAGGCGTCTCGCAGGCGAGGTAGAGCTTCACGGCCGCATCGACCTTGACGTCTGCGACGCGCGGACGACCGCCGACGTTGCCGCCATGACTTCTCTTGATCGCGATTCCCTCAGCTTGACGCTGCCTGATCAGGTCGCGCTCAAGTTCGGCTGTGCAGGCGTGGGTTCCTAAGACGAAACGGCCGAACGCGGTATCCAGATCAACGGGTTGTTTCAAGGAAGTCAGTTTGACCCCGAGGTTTCGGAACATCAGGTCGTAGTTGAGCAGCTGCCTGGTCGATCTGGATAGACGCTCCCAAGACTCGACGACTACTTCATCGCCACGCTTCATTTTTTTGAACAACTTTTTCTGCTGCGTGCGGTCACCATCACGACCGCCAGTTTCTTTGTCCTTATAGATATGGCCATAGGGTACGCCGGCATTGACCAGCGCTTCGATTTGGCGATCTAATTTCTGTTCCTTTGTACTTACGCGTGCGTAGCCGTATCGCGTCATTTTTTAGCCTCCTGCCTCGTAGTTTGATTTTCCCATGAGGTTTGACAGGATGGTTTTGGCACTAGGTTTTGACACTCGATTTGCACGGTCTCGACCGCTCGATTTGCAAGTGCCGTTCAGCATACCTTTTGAGACGTCGGGGCCTTGAATATGAGCAATAAGATGCGTATCAGTTCGCGATGGTTCGATGATGGGACCGGCTATACCGGTTTTTCGATATGGCTATGGCAGTTTTTATATATCGAGTGAGCACGAAAGACCAGAAACTCGACTCGCGGAGGGGCGGCGGCAACCCGCTGGTGAAGGGAGTTAAGTTGGCGGGTTCGATCTCCCGGTTCAAAAAATACTCAGTATACTGAGTGATTTTACTCAGTATACTGAGTATTTAAGAAACAAGGAGGTAGATTGATATGTTTGAGCGCCATCAAGTTGCCGTGATAGCCCAGAGGATGCAGGAAACGAATAATCCGTTGATGCAATTTATAATCGGGCCCCGCCAAACGGGAAAGTCGACCATGTTCGTGCAGGCGTTGCACCATGTAGACATGCCCTGTCACGTGGTCAATGCGGACGATGTTGTGAATCCCGATGCCAGCTGGCTGCAAATCGAGTGGCAACAGGCAAGAAACCTCACGTCTGGAGGTAAGGCCCCGGCCGTTTTCGTTGTTGATGAGATTCAAAAGGTGCAGAGTTGGTCCACGGTCGTCAAGGGATTGTACGACCGGGATCGCCGGGAGGGGACGCCGCTCAAGGTCATGTTGACCGGATCGTCGTCGCTGCTGCTGCATAAGGGCTTGGAAGAATCCCTTATGGGCCGTTACGAGCTCATTCGGTCGCCGCATTGGTCCTATCGCGAGTGCAGCGAGGCCTTTGACTTTTCTTTTGAAGACTATCTCTATCACGGCGGATATCCGGGTGCGGCGCCGCTGGTTTCCGATGACGCCCGTTGGCGAAACTATATCCGAGATGCGATCGTCGAGCCGGCGATCTCGCGCGATGTTCTCTCGTTGGAGAATATCCGCAAACCGGCGCTGATGCGCGCGCTCTTTTGGCTCGCGGCGAGCTATTCGGGGCAGGAGCTTTCGTATTCAAAAATGGTAGGCCAGCTGCAGGATGCCGGTAACACGGTCACGGTCGCCGGGTATTTGGACCTGCTGGGCAAGGCCGGTTTGGTTACGGCGATCCCCAAGTTCAGTGACAAGGAGCTCGCAAAGCGCCGAAGCACCCCGCGGCTCATGGTTTATGACACGGCGTTTATGACGGCGCTCGGCGATAAGGGCCGTGCAGAATGGCTGGAGGATTCGGCGCGACGGGGTCATTTGGTGGAATCGGCAGTGGGTGCACGACTGCTTGCGCGCGCGCCGGAAGAGGGTTTTGAGGTTATGTGGTGGCGTGAAGGCGTCAAAGAGGTCGACTTTGTGCTGCGAAGGGATGATGCACTGAGCGCCATCGAGGTCAAAAGCGGTGGAGAGTCCGGCCAGAGCGGCATGTCGACGCTCCTAGAAAAGTATCCGCAAGCCATGCGGATCGTCGTGGGAGGAGCGGCGGCCGGGGCGTGCACCGTGGAGGATTTTCTGCTCGATAAGGTGCCGCTGTTTAACTAGCCTGAGCAAATTGAGAAAATACTCAGTATAGTGAGTGAAATCACTCAGTGTACTGAGTATTTTGACTTGGGCGTTGGATGGGTGCTCGGTCACCGCGTGCGATGGTGAAACCGGGCCAGGCCTTACCAGCTGATATGCATACAGGAGGGGCTTCCATTTTCCATGTCCCGCTCATATCGTCTGCCAGAAACCTGGCGAATGACCTGTCCCCCTGTCATGCCCTTGTCACAAAATCTATTAACGGGACCGTCAAATTTCCTCCTGCATTTTCTGACGGTACCGCGGTTCCCGCATACGTTTTGGGACTGTCTCGAATAAAATCGACCTTACCAAATTCGATTTACGGCCCGAAAAAGGGTTGATGCGGGCATCCGCACCAGCTCTGGTCCAAATACCCCGTAAATCGAATCCTGTTAAGCCGTCTACCTGGGGTTTTGCTAAATTCGCTACCACCGGGTGAGAATCGTGTCCGCGCGGCACGATATACTAGGTGAGACACCAACAAGGAAAGAAATGGCCATGAGCGATTCAATGGAAGTCATACATCGACTTGAGCGCGAGATGGCAGACCGTGCCGCTGCGGTTGAGAAAGTCGATGCCTTTAAAAACCAGCTCGCGCAGGCCATCAAGGCCTTCATGGATGCAGACAGCGCGGTCCGCATCCTTAACGACCATGACAGCATCGTTGACACTCAGATCGCCAACGCCATCGACGAGCATCTTCTCGCCATCGACAAGTTGTGCCGCTTCGGTATCGACGGCGGTTTCGGCGAAGAGCACCCGGTCAAGGAGTACTAGACCGCCGTATGGCCATCGAATAAAGTGAAAGAGGGTCGAACCGAGCAGTTCCCGGACAATTGGCGTCCGGCCAGACACTTCGGCTCGGCCCTTTCTCGTGCGTTTTTCTAGAAAAGCTCTAGAACATTTCTAGATGCATTCCGAAATGATTGCTAATCGCTTTTGATGCGGTGCCTAACGGCACCTATGATCCGCTCGCGAAGCTCGCTGATTTATATATCTCTTTGTACATTTTCGACTACAACCAAAAATGGATTCGGCGTCCTTGCCGAATTGTAGGTGTTACAGCCAGATGTTCTGGTCCGCCCGGGGAGCGAAGCGACGCCGGCGCTGAGGGCTGACAGCTGGTACGCCTCGCGCTAAGGGCTTGCTTGTTTATAAGACTGCCCGCGAGGTCTGATTGGCTTGCGGGTTGAATTGTTAGGTGGTGGAGTATCCACAGATTTTGGGCACAGTCGTGGACCCTCCCTAAATCTTCGAAACCAGCATGTAGCTGGGAAGGCCTCACCCGCCCCTTGGCCTTTTGCTCGACGATCTCGCGGGTCTCCACATGGCTCCGCCATGTATCCGGACCATTCGTTTAACGCATCGGCCGTCCTCACCGATGCCCCTCTACATGACAGGACCCAGGGTGGGGCACAAAGTCCGTCACGGCTGCACGCCTACCGCAGTCCTCCTTGCTTGACGTTGCGGCTACTCACCGCCAAACACACGCGTCGCCGCGTGGATATCCCACCGACTCCTGCTCTTCAGCTTTTAACCTACTTTCCTGCAGTATTGCAGCAGGACGAGCGCTCGGATCCTGGCACGCCGTCCCCGCCCTTATGGGCCGAGGCAGCGCAGGGGTCACAGGGAAGGCACTACCCTCGTCGAAGTCTCCTCGTGGAGACGGGACGGCAGACCTGTACAGCTCAGTCACCGATTATTCGAGCAAAACGCTACCTTTTTCGCAGGCCCTGGGGCCTGGCCGACCGGGAACGGCATATGTCACACGCCCGGTCGATATGAAAAAACCTCCCGGTGAGGAGGTTCCGTTTTTTCTCTTATCTACTTCTCCGTGTTGTCCTGACCTGCGGGTCTGGATAAAATGGAGTTGTCAGATGGCTTGTGGTTTAAGCGTCTGACGGTGTAGATGTTGAGTTGGTACCTCACTCTACGCGGTTCCACGGTGTTGGTACCACCGCTGGAACAACCTCGATGATAGCACGCCCGCCCGTCTTAACGGCGGGCGGGTTATCAAATTTTTAGCTATCTACCTGCGAAAACTTAATACATTGGTACTACGGTATGGCTCTTTGCGGTGCCGCCAATAGCTGACTATTAGTGAATCTGTAACTAATAACTCTTAATAGTTTGTAATTAGAGGAAATTCCGAACTTTAGCGCCAATAGTTCCACCGCTCTTCGCTGGAACTATTGGCAAAAAGGCTAGCGGGCCGAGTCGCCGCGCGTGTAATCGCCACGATCGACAGTGCGATCGGACCGATAGTGAGGCGCGTCGCTACCGCCGTGCGCCTGGCCGGCGGCGCGAACGCGGTCGTCGCCGGCATCGGGAACGGCGCCGGCATAGCGGTTGCGAATCTCCCTTGCGTAGCCGCGACGCGCAAGAAGCTCATCGCGAACCGCTGGATCTTCGAGCAGATCCTCATCGCACTTCGGTGCGATGAATTTGGGGAATGAATGGTAGGCGACGCCTTTGCTCGCTTTCGCCTGTTCGACCCACGCCGAGTACGCCTTCTTAAGACGTTGAATGTAAATCTCACAGCGCTTCTCGTACGGCAACGCTCGCTCGGCTTCCAGCACGTTCTTTTCGAACGCCGCTTCAAGTTGTTTGACCGCGAAACGTCCGTCAAGTCGAGTCAGATTGAAAGTGCACTTCGGGTTGCCGGCTTCTTTGATATCGAGATCTGTCGCATAGACTCGATTGTTCTTGATGAAAATGTCTACGCCCCACGATGCAAGTAGTCTTTTGAACTGCTCCATATTCTTTGGGTGACCTTCGTCAATCGCAATATGGATCAACTCACGCAGATTGTTTTTATAACTATACTCACCGCGATCGATAATCTCTTTTTCAATATCGCGCGGCTGGCGATCGCGAATCTTCGAATTCTTCTTTCCCTTTTCGAGTTGAGTAAGATTCCAGACCTCGTCCATTTCACGAACCCATGCGGCGCGTTCGAACTTTCCGCGTCGCCCACCCGTCTCGCAACGCTTACCCGTCAAAAGATCCGTGCGGTTAATCGCCATATGGACTGCAAACCGTTTTCCTTCCTTGTCACTTTCTTCGTGCAACGCGACAATCGCTTGTTGATGCGGGTAGTGCTTCGCAAGCCATTGCTCCGCGTAAGCCATACACGCATCGGGGGTCATCTTGCCTCCGTTGCAGCTGCACTCCTCGGGCAGAAACGCAAGAATCTGATGAAGCATCATTATGTTCTTCGCGCCGGCACGCGCGGGCCTGTCGTGATGAAACATCTTCCGCGTCATAGCCATCTCGGAAAACCAGTACTTTCGGTTCGCGAGGTTCCAGCCGCCGCGGGCCAAAGCGTGCTTTCCGTTAATGTACTTGCGCACATTCTTCGCGTAACGTTCGGATGAAACGCCTTTCTGCTTAACGACGGTCATCGAACTCACCGCCATCGGTGAAATAGCGCTGTTCGAGCTCTCCGATGAAGAGAGTGACTTTACGGGCGTTCTGGTAAACCTTTTCGAGTGTGCGAAAAACGGCTTTCTCGTTGTACGCGGGAAGCCCCTGGGCATTTACAAAGTGCATGAGTTGGTTGAGGTTCGTCCCCTCGCGATACAGCTCGCGATAGATTTTCGCGACCTGGCTCATATCGCAATCGATCATCTCGATTTTCCCGGCAAGCATTACGCGGCGGGCATACGCACTGACGGTCGCACCGAGCGCATCCGCCTGTTTGCGGATCGCTTCGTGCTCCCCGTCGGTGACCTTGACGTAAATCACTTTCGAACGCTTTTCATCCGAATCCACTGAGACGGGTTGCGGTTTTTCGTTACGGCCACCGTTCTCATTTTTGGAAATGACCAGGTCATCGAGCGATTCGCTCCGATGAATCAAGACATAGCGAATGAGTTCGGCTTTCGTCATGCCTGCCTTTTCCGCCAAAGCGGAAAACGTTTCATATTCTTCAGAAGTGAGTGTCGCCTTAACGGTATGTGGACGCTTGCAACTCATATGCCCCCCAGGAAAGCAGAGCGAATCGGTGAGGCCACCGATTCAAAAACCAATATGAGATTGCTTTCCTTTTTAGGAGCGACTGACGTCGCGCCGATTTTTGAAGTGACGCCTTCACTTCCCTTAGAGAAATGAAGGCGAACTTCATTTCTACTTTATCGCCGCAAGAGGCGATAAACAAGATGTGTTGGCAGATAAAGGGGGCGAGTATGGCCCCACTTATCTAGCCCAACACCAATCTTGCAATCTCCGGAACGGTGATTGGGCGAAACGCAGTGTAGACGCGGAATGAGAGGCCTCATTCCAAGCGAGAGGCCTCGCGGTGTTGTAACTGCGTGAAGACCGTGAGCGGAAGCGAATTTTTAACGCGAAGGATGCTGAGTGTTAGAAGTTCGCTGTAGCGAGAGCGGAGCAATATTGCGAATGCGAGGGATGCCGAGTATTTGCAATATCGCGCAGCGGGTTTGCGGCGCTTGCGACGCAAACGTTCGGATTTGCCGAATCGTTTCTCGTAACGCCAGCGAAAAAGTTGAGACAGCTTTCGACATTTCAATGACGCGAAGAGTCTTTAGTGAGACTCGAAGCGTTGTTGGATTGTCGAAAGGTGACGCGGCTCGCATTACAAATCGAATGGCGAGTCGATTTTCATGCGGCGGCAAAGCCGCCTATGATCGCGACCTTCGGTCGCTATCGATTTTCAAAACTCGCGTTTTGTTTTGAATCGATTTGAGATGCGATATGAAAAAACGAAAATCAATACGATGAGTTTTTGAGTTTCACGCTTCATAACAGATTTAAAAACTACGGCGTCGATTCCAACTGCCATCAATCAACCGATGCAGTCGCAGTCGACTTACCGACCCAGGTCCAAGGGCGGGACCCTGGCAAGAGCCAACGGCTGCGAACTTGTGGCTACATTTACGATGGAGGTACAAGTTCGCGTCTCTTGCGAGATTTTTCATCTCACAGCACATTTCACGGCAAACCATCGCCGCGCTTAGATCGCCTCGGTGTCCGGTGGCTGTCCGGTAGCGAACCTTTTACCGAGACGCACCGGAGACATTGCGTAACTGTGTCATGCCGCAACAATGTAAAAGTGTGACTGCCGAACTGTGTAATAACGCAATAACGTAACAACGTTATTGCGTCACTTTTTAACGCCGCCAAGGGCGCCGGGTTTTTAGGGCAGAGCCCTAGTGCGCCGCCGGGCTTTGTACGGCGGCGCACGACACTTGCGGAAAATTTTCAGGCGCGATTAGTTCGATGTTCAATTGTTCTGCTATTCCACAGTCACGTTGTTCTGTTATTTCGATTTGCCGTAATCGCGTTATCGCACAGCTACGCTACTACGTAGTTACGTTATGACACAGTTGCGTTGTGTCATAGTTCGGCTCCGCAAGAGTCGTACGCCGCCGTACAAAACTGCGTTTTGCCCGGCGGCGTACGATTTAGGGCTCTGCCCTAAAACCCGGCACACGGCAAAACGAAATAACAGAACTATGTAATAACGACATTACGTAAATACGGCATTGCTGAAAAAGTGAATACCGATAAATCCAAAGGCCGCGTTGAGACAGACGGGCGTGCGATAAGGGGCTCGCGGCGTGAATCGACCACTACGGATACAAGATCGCCGGCTCCACGCAGCACGGAATCTGGATCCGTAACCTTTCGTAGCCCAGATCAAAATACCGGTTGTTTCCAGAAATCCTCTAGGAGGCGTCTAGATAGAGGATTTCTGGAAATGCAAATAACAATAATTTAGATTCCGAGCGTATCGACCGGAGCAACAACGATGCCTTCGCTAGTTACGTGAGCCGGCATACCAAACCCGATGACGATGAGTTTCGCCGCAGGCGGCCTCTCCCCGCGATCGACCAGCTTTCGCTCAAGTCGAAGCAGATTTTCCACTGCCTCTGGGACTTGGGGGCTCCCGAGCTTAACCTCAACGGCAACCCACGAGCCGTCACGACGATGGACAATCGCGTCGACCTCTAGGTCGTCAGCGTCGTGGTAGTGAGATACGGTCGCATCGCTGGCCGCCGCGTAAACCTTGAGATCGTGCAGCACAAGGGATTCGAAGAGCAAGCCAAGGGTCTTCGGATCGGATGACAACGACTCCGGGTCCGCACCGATGAGGGCGACGGCGAGCGATGAGTCCGCAAGGTGCCGCTTCGCGCCCTGCCGCAACTTCACCGGCGACCTGAGAGCCGGATGCCACGCGGGGACATCGTCGACGATATTGATACGGCGCAGCGCGTCCATGTAGCCGGTAATCGTATTCTTTGAGACGTCAACGCCCAAATCCCTTTCGATGGACCTCATGCCGGCAAGAGTCGATTCATTGCGTGCAAGCGACGAGAGCAAGGCCCTTACCTTAACCGGGTCGCGTTTCACTCCATCCGCCCTCGAAACGTCAGACTCGCAAACACCGTCAATATAGGCGGCGGCTATCCGCATTGCGTCGGCAGTTGTCTTACCGACCGCTTGGGGCCAACCGCCGCGGCAGAGCAAATCCGCGATACCGGCGATACCGGCGATGGATCCGAGTGACGCCGCAACGGAATCGCCATCGAGCAGCGCACCAAGCGAGACCGCTCCCGACGAAATACCGAGCTCGAAAAGCGTCATGGTATCCATCCGCAAACGGGCGATTCGACCCACACCGCTGTGCATCGGCTGGTTCTCGGCTCGCGGCGTCGCAGATCCGGTGAGAATGAACTGTCCTGGCTCCCCTCCCCTGACATCGCATTCGAATCGCACGGCATCCCATAGCTTCGGTTCTTCCTGCCATTCGTCGACAAGCCTCGGGGTCGGTCCGACAATTGCTTGGGCCGGATCGAGACGAGCGAGCTGGAGGGCCGCAAAACCGCCAGATGGGTCGGAGAGAGATAACGATGACTCGGCAAATCTCTGAGCTGTCGTTGTCTTTCCACACCATTTCGGCCCCTGAATGAGCACTGCACCAAAAATGCCAAGGTCGCGCTCGACCAAGCAGTCAACACAACGTCCTATATACCTATCCATCGGCTTTCCCTCCAATCATTCATTTGAAATTATAGCGTCTATCTGCGTCGTTGGGACAAATAACGATTACTTATTGGGACGATTGACGGTAATTTATTGGGACGATTGACGATAGCTCGTTGGGACGATTTCCATTTTCTTAAGGCACTAATCAACGAGACCCACTGTGAACTATGAGACGAATAAATTTAGCTGACGCCTCTCATGAGTTCAGCAATGCTGATTTGAAATCCGTCGGCAATCTTCTTGAGATTTGAGAGGCTGACATTACGCCGCCCGACTTCAATGCTCGCGTAGTAGGAACGATCCATTTCAATCAAATTGGCGAACTGCTCCTGACTGCACCCGAGTCCAGCGCGGAGCTCTTTGCATCTCATGCCGAATGATTTCTGAAGCGTCGTATCCATGACAAAAAGAGTCATGGATTGTTGTATAAAAGCCACGGACTATATACAACAATCCCAGTTAAGGCGCATAATTATCTCTATTGGAAAGCGCTCTGATGCCCAGTCGGATAGGGCACGGAAAAGGAATGGAACAGCACAATGACCCAGGGAAAGCACTTCGCCGCCGGTGGCGATCACTTCGCCGCACTGCCAAACAAAAAGATTCACACTCCGAAGGGGATCGCGCGTCTGACCGTCACCGCGGCGACCATGGCCGCCATGACCGGGTCGAGCCTCATCTCACCGTTCGCGGCATACGCCCAGACCGGTGACGGGACCACGCAGCACCCCGCCGTGATGTCGCCGATCGCCACCCATGCCGGCGCGGCATCCGGTACCGGCGCGAAATCCGCCGCACAGACCATCGCGGACCTGCAGAAGGCAGTCGACGAGGCGAAGGCGAAGGAGGACGCCGCCAAGGCAGCCTACGATGAGGCCGCCGGTCCCTACAACGAGGCGGCTTCCGCCCGCGACCAGGCCAAGGCATCCTACGATTCTGCAGTCAACGCCGGTACGGCAGCTGACCGAGCGGCAATGGACGAGTACGCCCGTCAGGTCGCAGAGGGCAAGGACGCCGCCGATGCCGCCGGCAAGGACCTCGAGCAGGCGAAGGCGGGTCTCGCAGACGCCAAGGCGGATGCGTCCGAGAAGGACGAAGCGTACCAGTCCGCCCTCAAGGCGGCCCAGGATGCCAAGGACGCCCTCGATAAGGCCAAGGCAGATGCCGTAAGCGCCACCCCGGAGGCAATCAGTGCCGCCGAACAGGCCGTGCGCGACGCCCAGGCTGCCGTGGAAAGGGCACAGGCCGGCCTCGCCAACGCCAACGCGACGCTTGCCGATGCCCAGTCCAAGCTGGTTGCGGCCCAGTCTGCAAAGGATTCCGCCGACGCCGTCCTCGCCGCAGTCCAGCAGAACAAGGACGCGGCGGATGCGAAGGCCGCAGCCGCCAGCGCCGCCTACGAGAAGGCGAAAGCAGACCTCGCCGCAGCGGAGGCAGGCGCCAGCGGTCCGGAGTACGATGCGGCAAAACAGAAGGTCGCGGACGCAGAGGCAACCCTCGCCGCCGCACGAGCGGTGCAGTCCCAGTGCGAGTCCGAGCTCGAGCAGGTGCAGTCCGCCGCGGCAACGGCACAGACCGAGCTAAATGATGCCCAGGCATCCCTCTCTGCGAAGCAGCAGGCCGCGGTCGATGCCGCGTCCGGCGTGAACGACGCCCAGTCCGCACTCGATGCCGCGAACTCCGACCTCGATGCGGCCAAGCAGGCGAACGCCGATGCCATCGCCAAGCTGGATGCCGCGAAGCAGGCTGTCAAGGACGCCGAGTCCGCCAAGGCAGCCGCCGACGTAGAGCTCGCGAACGCCAAGACCGCAAAGGATACCGCTGACGCGGCCGTGACCGCCGCCCAGCAGAAGGTCGACGAGGCACAGGCGAAACTCGACTCCGCCGACGCACAACTCAAGCAGGGAGCCATCGGCTTCTTCAAGGCCATGGGTGCCGATTCAGCCATCGAGATCATCCAGAACTGTACACACAAGGACTACACCGAGGTCGGAAACAGCCTCGATGCGACCAGTCTCGACAACATGCTCGCGGCAATCCCGTACATGAAGTCCATCAACGAGTATCGCAAGTCCGTCGGTCTCTCCGAACTCCAGGTCACCTATAAGCTCATTGCAGCGGCGATAGCCAACGCAAACTATTCCGATGTCAAGTTTGGACATTCCATGCAGTTCGATACGACCGAAAACCTCGCATGGAATTATGGAACCGATCCGAAACCGCAGTGGGTTGACCAAGAAAAGGCTTTCTTCGATCAGGCGGTTCAGGAGCTCTATGGCGTCACCGGTCTAACCGGTAAGGATGCCGTAGATTTCTACAAGACGCATAGCGGGATTGAATCCTATGTCAACCAGCACTTCAAGGTTGCCGGATATCCCGCAACCGTCGGTCACTACCTGCATGTCATCAGCCCCGAAATCGGCTATATGGGCATGGCAGTCTGCAGCAAGGGAACCTTGAACGGCTGGCAGACCGACAGCCTCGATACCGCAAACCTTGGTTGGGCAGGTTCAGGCTGGAACATGAATCCCATGTCCGTCGACGAGTACGAGCAGAAGCTGACCTCCTATATCAACGGCCTCAAGAACGCCAAGAGCGCACTCGACGTAGCCAAGGCCGATCTCGCATCCAAGAAGCAGGCAGCCGCCGGCGCCGCCACAACCGTCCAGCAGAAGCAGGTCGCGGTGGATTCCGCACAGGCAGGTGTCGATGCCGCAAAGCAGGGTGTTGCCGATGCCCAGCGTGCCGTCGATGCCACCAAGGCTGATGTCGCCGCCAAGCAGCAGGGCGTCACGGATGCCCAGACCGAGCTTGATGCGGCGAAATCGGACCTCGATGCCGCCAACGCGGCAGTCGATACGGCAAAGTCGACCGTCCAGCAGAAGCAGGTCGCCTTTGATGCTGCCAACGCAGCCGTAATGACCGCACAGTCTAAGTTGGATTCCGCCAAGGCGGACACCGCTGCTAAGCAGCAGGGCGTGGACGATGCGAACGCCGACCTCGCGAAGTTCTTCCAGGACGTCGCCGACGCCAAGAAGGCGGTCGATACCGCAAAGAGCGTCCATGACGCGGCGGCAGCCGACCAGGCCGAGAAGGCGGCAGTCCTCGCAGCCGCCAAGCAAAAGGCGAACGGCACCGCACGCGCCCTCGCGGATGCCCAGCGTGCCGTCGATGCCGCAAAGGCCGACACCGGCGTTGCCGCCGACAGGCTCACCGGCTCCCAGACCGATCTTGTGGGCGCACAGTCGAACCTCGACATCCTCACCGGTCTTGCCGCGAAGCTCGCAGAGACACAGCAGCGCGAGCAGGATGCAGTAAAGGCTGTCAATGACACCAAGGCCGCGCTCGATGCCGCGAAGGCGGATGCCATCGCCGCCGAGTCCCTGGTCTCCGCCGCCGAGCAGGCAAAGGCGCAGGCAGACGCCAAGCTGTCGAAGCTGAACTCCATCGATGCCGGCGCGGCGATCGCTTCCGGCCATGATGTGAACGCGGATGACGCCCTCAACGCGCTTTTCGCCGCAGCAGTCGAGGCACGTGCCAAGGTCGCTCCTGCCAAGGCCATCCTGGACGAGAAGCAGGCCGCGGTGGACGGGCTCCAGTCCGGCTATGATGCGGCACTCGCCGCCTACGAGCAGGCGAAGTCCGACCGCATCGCAGCGGAGCAGAAGCTTTCCGATGAGATCGCACGACAGGAGGCAAAGGAGGCGGCAAAGCAGCAGGCGGCATACACCCCGAAGCACCTCGCCGGCACGGATACCGCCCAGCCCGGCAACCTCGCCCAGACCGGTGACCGCGCGGGACTCATCGGCGAGACGTTCGTCATCGGCGGTACCGTCCTCGTGGCAGCCGGCGTCTTCCTCGATCAAAAGAAGCGCCGCGAGCAGATGTAGTGCAAATCGCATAACGACTCGGAAAGGGGAATCTCGCAAAAGGGATTCCCCTTTTTCGTCTCGCCAGCCACGGTTCGTTGAGGCAGCTTCAGCTTAAGGGCCACAGATTAAACCGATCTGCAACTGTGACCATATGACTGTGCGCACATGTTAGCATGGTCATATGGTCACATATTTATAGCTGCGGTTATGCCGCGGCAACTCAACCGTTAGCGCTTATTAAACAGCCAACCAAATCCTGGTTTGCCCAGTTGGCGCATCTGCCCCACCTGAATCTCCGTCTCCACGCCATCCTTGCCGAAGACGGTGCTCATATTCTTAGCGGTCGGGACGACCGTCTTCGCCTCACCCGTCGTTAGGTCGAAGCGCTGGCAGCCGACCTGGTTCTCAAGATGGATCTGGCCATCGGATCCAAAGACATTCTGGTACATGTCTGCCTCCTCGCAAGAAACTGTCGATCCCAAGATAACAGGCGGGCGAATCCGGAGCAGCAGACGCTCGATAATACATGACCATGTTAATGTAGCCATATGCTCACGTATTACAAGCTGGGACCTTATGTATTAGAGCTCGAACCGCGCCGCCGCGTCACCGTGAACACCGACGGCGAGAACATCGACTACTTCAAGGCGGAGGCCGCCCGCACGGACGTCCCCTATCAGGTCATCATCAACATGTACCTGATGGAGTTCCGCATGCAGAAGAGGCACCTCGCGGTCGCGTAATACAAATAGGTAAGATCCCACGCGTGTCACGTCTCGGCGCAATCGGAGCGCCGTCTGCGGCGCGGGGCGGAATACGACCGGGCGACCCGGGCAATCTGGCCCCGGATCTCCCGGTCGTATTCCTACGATATCGCCCCTAGATCACCAATGTGTCAGATAAA
>CALIOA010000028.1:0-2257 GCA_938045065.1 uncultured Collinsella sp. | reverse complement strand
CGGGATTGGTCAAAATAGTTTGACTATTAGCGGCTAAAATCGCCCGGCGCTAACACTTGCTCCTGTTCGAGATCGAAGCCGGGTCCCACCCTTCCGCTTTTAGGTCGGCCAACACCGCCCTGAGCAGCAGGTTCTCTATCTGGTCCTCGTTGAGCCCGGCGAGCGGGCCGGTCGCCGGCGGGGCGTAGGTCGACTTGTCGGGGCCCAAGCTGGCCTCCTTCCGTGGCGGTTTCCTCGCCCCGATTCTACAGCGCGCCCCGGTGTAGCTGTGCGGGAGGTGCCCCGTCGCCCACTTCTTGGCCGCGCCCACCGAGACCCCCGCGAACTTCGCGGCGGCGGTCGGCCCCATGCCGTCCTCCGTCGCCAGGAGGAAGAGCTCGACCTTCTCCCTGCTGTACATGCGAACCTCCAGTCCGGACCGCTTCACGGTCCAACTTTCTGTCCGCACCCCCTCTTAAGCGTATTCAGAGGGAAAAAATCGAGTTTATTGGGATTTCGGTGAGCGGCTGTTTCCAATTGATTTCTGCAGTTACGTTAGCGAAACTGATTAAAGAAGAATGTCCATCTGTTAAACACGTCTCATTGGGCGGCAATTACATTACTCGTTTAGCAGATGACTGCATGAAAGAATGGCATCCCTTTTTTGAATACATTGATTCGATAATGATGTATGACGGCGAAGAGCCGCTTGCACGTCTTCTTGAGGCTCTTGACTCTGGTGATGACAATCTCGACTGTGTTCCAAACCTTTGCCATGCTAAAGGTGGAAAGATATATAAAAACCATCGGATTGAGCAAACATTTATCAACGATACAGTTCCCGATTTCGATGGCTTCGCCCTTTCTAAATACTTCATGCCTGAGTTAATATTGCCGGTTTATTCCTCTAGGCAGTGTTTTAATCATTGCGCCTTCTGCACCATTCCCGGTGCTACCGGTGGTTGTTACCGAAAGATGCCTATATCGAGAGTATTTGAAATAATGTGTCGGTTAAATGAAAAATACGGCACGAGAGTTTTCTCTTTTGTGGATGAAACATTCGAAGGCAAAAGAATGGAGCAACTCGCGGATGAAATAAACGCATCGGGAAAAACGTTTTTCTGGCATGGAGAAACGAGGTTCTCTCCAACCCTAAGTACAGACGTTTTCAACAAGATATACCAAAGTGGATGTAGGCAGATTCAGTTTGGCCTCGAGTCATACAACCAAAGAGTTCTTGATCTAATGAAGAAGAACACGAGAGTTGATTGGATTGATCGCAATATCCATGATTGTCTCAATGCGGGTATTCCTGTTCATCTATTCTTTATGATTGGCTTTCCGACCGAAACTAAAGAAGAGGCTCTGAACACCTTAGCTTATACAGAGAATGTTTTGAATTATTCAAAACAGGTATGTGGTGTTCCATATTCCACGAGAGGATTTACGAATTTTGGTCTCGTTATGGGGTCGGATGTTTGGAATCATCCCGATAAGTATGGTGTCTCTGTAATGCCGAAGTCCCAATATGAGGATTTGCGCCTCGAAGTGGATTATGTTTCAGGCACTGGTTTAACTTTAAATGAAGCAAAATCCTTATCTGATGAGCATCATATTGATTTTTATATGCAAGAGGTCATAAACGGTAGCGACACAATTGACTTGCCCCAGCGGCTTCATATTTCAGAGGTGACCTGGATCCTAGATTCTATTCACGCTGTCAGGTATAAGGGACATTTGACCAAAGTAAAGCGACGGCTAACTAGTCTAAATCCAGCTGATCGAATCTGGCTGGATTCCAAGACCTCTGTCGTGCTCGTTGAGCCATTTGCCTACTTCTATAATTCTGAATACCATCATGTCTATGCTGTTTCCCAGTTGGTATACCTTAAGTTGGCCCGTTTATTGGAGGCCGATTGTAGCATTTCTCTTATCCTTGATCAGGGCGACCTCGAGCTGACAAGGGCGATAGAAGAACTGTTGCATTATGGATTGCTGAATACAAATATCGATGCCGATTATGTAATGCACGATAATGGTTTTCAATTGGTTAAAAGTTCGTTTGTGAAAGAAGTCGGACGCTCAAAAGAGGGGTTAAGAGTACTGCTGAGTTGTGCCACCCATAGAATGTGTGCGGTTAATGATTTTTCGTTCGCTTTGCTTTCGTTGTTTGAAAAGCCGATTACTAAGAACGAGGTGCGCGACATTTTGAAAAAAGAGGGAGGTTGATTTTCAATCTCAACGCAACAGCCTGAACGGACCCCGCGTTTCTGCAGCT
>CALIOA010000027.1:0-42409 GCA_938045065.1 uncultured Collinsella sp. | reverse complement strand
ACGAGCCGGAGAGCACTTAATGTGCTCTCCGTGCGAGCAGGACTGTCCGAGCAGGCGACCAAAGCCCCCGGCGCGCCCGCCTAGCCGGATGTACGGGTTTTCCAGGTGCGGCAGATCGGCCTGAAAGAGGAGGGCATAGACCTTGAGGTCATGCCCGACGATTGAAGGCCGAGGTGCCGTGCCTGGGAAAGCCGCCTAGGTCAGTTTCACTATAGGCGCGAAGCCCTTCATTAGCTTTTTGGTCTGGCCGGTCTTTTCGAACTGGACCTCGATCATGTCTCCGGCGACCGAGATCACGGTACCCGTGCCAAAGGTCTTGTGGCTCACGGTATCGCCCGCGGCAAAGTCCTGCGATGCGCTGGCGCGATCGACCTTGCGCTCCACCGTCGGCGACACCTTAGATGACGGCTTTTTGGCTCGCGACGCGCCCGAACCAAAAGTCGAGGCAACACGGCCGGCGTCAGGCGAAACCCCACGATGGCGCTCGGTCCCGTAACTGCTGCCGCCAAAGAAATCGTCAAAGCTCGATCCGCCGCGCGAACCGGAACCGCCGGTCGAGCGCGTATGCGAGCCAAACACCTTGCCGCCGTACATATCCGAGCCCATGCCCGAGCCAAAGGTGCCGTGACGGTCGCCGCGCTTCTCCCAGCCCGTGCCCTCAAAACCGGCAGAACCGATGCCGCTAAACTCGATATCCTCAAACGGAATCTCGTTGAGGAAGCGCGAGCGCGGGTTGGCAGAGGTCGAGCCGTAGGTGCGACGCGTGGCCGCATAGGTCAGGAACAGGCGCTTGCGAGCACGCGTGATGGCGACGTAGGCCAAGCGACGCTCCTCCTCGAGCTTGCCCGGATCGTCACTACCGCCAAAGTCGTGCACGTGCGGGAAGATACCCTCCTCCATGCCGGCCACGAACACCGCCGGGAACTCCAGGCCCTTGGCGGAGTGGATGGTCATCATGGTAATGGCATGCGTCTCGCCGGCCAGGGAATCCAAGTCGGAGCGCAGGGCCAGCCACTCCATGAGCGCCGGCAGCGCCTTACAGGTGAGCGGACCGTAGGTGCGCTCGATCTCGTCGGCATGCACGGCACCCGCCGGCATCTCCGTCGGCGCGGCATACGCGTTGCCCGCGATGGCGGCGGCCAGGGCATCCTGCGGAGACAGCGCCGGAGCGGCCAAGCTATCGAGCGGATTGGAGCCCGCGGCGTCACGCGCGCCAACGAGCGCCTCAAACGAGGATACCGGGGCAGATGGCCCCGGTTCGGGCGCAGGCGCGCTCACCACGACAGGCTCGGGCTCGGCGCTAGCAGGCACATCGGCAACACCGGCAGCGCGCAGCTCTTCCAAGCTCTCGAGCGTACCTTCGATATCCTCGTGCGTCTCCTCAAATTCGGCGGCGACGCCCAGGAATTCCTGGATGTTCTCGGCGCGGCTCTCGGACTCCATGGTGCCCTCGGCGCGGAAAGCCTGCAGCAGGCCCGTCTTATCGACGATCATCTCGACGACGTCCTTGAGCTCGCCGTCCATGCGGCGACCCTCGCGCACCAGCGCCACAAAGCTCGACAGGCCGTTGCGCACCTTGGCGCTAAACATGCCCGTCTCGGCTGTTGCGATCTCGCAGGCTTGGAAGAACGAGCAGCGGTTGTCGCGTGCCAGCTGCTCAATCTTTTGAATCGAGGTGGAGCCGATGCCGCGGCGCGGCGTGTTGATGACGCGCTTGACGCTCATCTCGTCGGCCGGGTTCACAATCATCTTAAGATAGGCCATGACGTCGCGGATCTCGGCACGGTCGAAGAATCGCGTGCCACCCACGATCTTGTAGGGCACGCCTGCGCGCAGGAACATATCTTCGAGAATACGCGACTGAGCGTTGGTGCGGTAGAACACGGCGATGTCGTCGTAGCTCGTGCCTTTGGCATGCAGTTTTTCGATCTCGCCGGCAATCCAGCGGCCCTCGTCGCGCTCATCGCTTGCCTGGAAGGCCTGGATCTTCTCGCCATCGCCCTCGGCCGTAAACAGGCGCTTGTCCTTGCGCTGCGAGTTGTGGCGCACCACGGCGTTGGCGGCGCTCAGGATATGGCCCGTGGAGCGGTAGTTCTGCTCCAGCTTAACGGTCTTGCAGTTTTTAAAGTCCTGCTCAAAGTCCAGGATGTTGGTGATGTCGGCGCCACGCCAGCTATAAATGGACTGGTCATCGTCGCCCACGACCATGAGGTTTTGGTACTTGGCGGCCAGCAGGTTAGCGATCTCGTACTGGACGTGGTTGGTGTCCTGATACTCGTCGACGCTAATGTAGCGGAAGCGCTCCTGGTACTTGTCGAGCACCTCGGGGCGGGTGCGCAGCAGCTCGAGCGTGCGCACGAGCAGGTCGTCGAAGTCCATCGCGTTGGCGGCGCGCAGGCGGCGTTCCAGCTCCAAGTAGACCTGCGCGGCCTTTTTGTCGTTGGGGCTGTCGGCGGATTTGAGCATGTCCTCGGGGCCGATCATGGCGTTTTTGGCCGAACTGATCTTGCTGCGGATCATGTTGATGGGGAATTGCTTTTGCTCGATACCGAGCGCCTGCATAATATCGCGCACCATGCGCTTGGAATCGTCGTCATCGTAGATGGTGAACTGACCGGTGTAGCCCAGCAGGTCAGCGTCCTCGCGCAGCATGCGCACGCACATAGCATGGAAGGTGCACACCCACATGCCGCGGGTACCGCTGGGGATGAGTGCCGCCAGACGCTCGCGCATCTCGGCCGCGGCCTTGTTGGTAAACGTGATGGCAAGGATCTGCCAGGGCTTAACGCCCAGGTCGCCGAGCATATGTGCGATACGGAAGGTCAAGACGCGGGTCTTGCCCGAGCCGGCGCCGGCAAGGACCAGCAGCGGGCCCTCGGTGGTCAGGACCGCCTCGCGCTGAGCGGGATTAAGGCTGTCGATGTCGACGAGCGGCTTGGCGGGCTTGGGCGCCGGCGCGGGAGCGTCGTAGATGTCGAGCGGAACGAGCTCGGGCTCCGGCGCAGCAGGGGCGGTGTATGCATCGAGCGGCACGGGTTCCGGCGCGGGCGGCACAGGTACCGCGACATTCTTTTCCCAGGGCAAGGGCTGGGTCATGGGCGACTCCTCATCTGACGGACGGCGCGCCTGCGGGCAGCGCCATAGTTTGAGCCGTACCAGTATACCGAGCCGCGCGGACACCGACGCAAATCACACCACGACTCCGTGCGTCACCGTCAGGCTCGCCCCAGCGGATTTGGTGCAATGGGGTCAGGTTAGTCTGCACCAATCTATTGACAATCACGAAACCGCCGATGTCATGGCAGCAGCAGCGAGCGACGGTCAGGGCGAACAAATTGGCATGAAAAGGGGGCGGCATAGACCTTTTGGTCATGCCACCCCCTTTGAATGACAAGTTGTCGCCCTGGCCGCCGCGCAGCGTCGACTAAGTTAGAGGCCGAGCATCGGCTCCAGAACGAAGAAGTATGCGAGCACTACGATGCCCAGGATGATGCGGTAGGCACCGAAGCACTTGAAGTCGTGACGGCGGACGAAGCCCATGAGCCACTTGATGGCGATGAGCGAAACCACAAAGGCCACAACGCAGCCCACGCCCAGGATAGCGACCTCGTTGGCACCGAACGTGCCGCCCTTGATGAAGTACTTGACCAGCTTGAGCGCACTCGCGCCAAACATGACCGGGATGGCCAGGAAGAACGTAAACTTGGACGCCACCGAACGCGTGCAGCCCAAAAGCAGGCCGCCGATGATGGTAGAACCGGAGCGAGACGTACCAGGCACCAGCGAAAGCACCTGGAAGCAGCCGATACCCAGCGCAGTCTTCCAGCTCAGGTCCTCGAGCGTGGCGATGGAGCCAAAGTCCAGATTCTCGTCATCGTCCTCATCCTCAGCGGTAGCCGCGGCGGGCGCCGCAAAGTGCGCACCGGCGGGACGTCCACCCGACACCACAGCACGCGAACCAAACGAACCGGCAACGGCCATTTCCTCGCGCTTGCTCGCGCGCCAGTTCTCGATCACGATAAACAGCACGCCGTACACAATGAGCGCCAGCGCCACGACGGGAGCATTGTAGAAATGCTCCTCCATCCAGTCGTTAAGCGGCAGACCGATCGCCGCGGCGGGAATGCAGCCGAGCACAATCTTGCCCCACAGCACCCAGGTGTCGCGACGGCCCTCCTTGCCCTTGCTGGGCGAGAACGGATTGAGCTCATGGAAGAACAGCACACAGACGGCCAGAATGGCGCCGAGCTGAATCACGACCAGGAACATATTCCAGAACGTCTCGCTCACGTTCATCTTGACGAACTCGTCCACCAAGATCATGTGACCGGTCGACGAAACAGGCAGCCATTCGGTGATGCCCTCGACCAGGCCCATGAAGGCAGATTTTAGAAGCTCGATAATATCCAAAGGGACCCCCTCGTTAGACACCCGCCGATATTGTTCTGCGGACGGTGCGGGCGATGTCCCATTATCAACCGTTCGGGCGCGTCTACGCCTACCCTTACCAAAAAACTCGCCCGTTCACAGAATTGCGAGCGGTCAAACCCAAATCCTTGGGTATAACTGCAACAAGATAAAGTGTCCGGCGGCCAACGCGCCCGCGCCCGCCCGATGCACGAGCCCCGCGCCCGTGCGATAGACCAAGGAGGAAACCATGAACGAAGGCTACACCAAGGTATTTGTTTCACTCGACGGTACTGAGCAGCAGGATTTTGTGCTCGCACGCGCCATCAAGGTCGCCGCGAACAACGGCGCCAAGCTAATCATCGGCCACGTTATCGATTCCACGGCGCTCGAGAGCGCCGGTTCCTATCCGGTCGATCTGGTCAACGGCCTAGAGGAGGCATTTAAGAACTCCATCGCCAAGCAGCTCGAAGAGGCCAAGGCCAATCCCGATATTCCCGAGGTCGAGGTCATGATTCGCGCCGGCCGTATTCGCGAGACGCTCAAGGACGAGATGCTCGACGTGGTTAAGCCCGACCTGGTGCTCTGCGGCGCCCGCGGCCTGTCCTCGATCAAGTATGCGCTGCTGGGTTCGATTTCGACGTTCCTGCTGCGCAATACGGACTGCGACATCTTGGTCGTGAAGTAGCGTTGCTCCCACCGACCGCGGGGCCTGCGGGGTTTCCACGGGCACGTCCTCGCCGCGTTGCGGCTGCGGGATGTGCCCTTAGGAAACCCCTCCCGGCCCCGCGGCCTTCGCAGCCTTACTTCAACGAGTTGTCTGATAGAAAAATGGCGTGCCGCCCCGTTTGGGGCGGCACGTTTTTCATGGGCGGCACGTTTTGTTTGGGCGGACGTCTGCCGCGTGCGTTACTCGAAGTATTGGAACTTGTTGGTTGAGAAGGCAAACGTTACGACGAAGCCTTTGCCGGAGTCGGATGCCGCGGTAACTTCGATGCCCATCTTGGAGCACAGACGCGCCACCAGGTAGAGGCCGATGCCCGTTGCGCGCTTGGTGGTGCGACCGTTGTCGCCGGTAAAGCCCTTCTCGAACACGCGGGGCAGGTCGGCCGCGCTCACGCCGCAGCCATTGTCGGCGACGGTAAGCTCGATGCGCTCGCTTGCCAGGCCCTCGTCCAGCAACGCGCCCGAAAACGTGATCTTCGCACCGTCCTCACACGCATATTTAATGCTGTTCTGAATGAGCTGGCCCAGAATAAACTCGAGCCACTTCTCGTCGGTAAAGACCTCAAAGTCGAGGTTCTCGCACACCGGAGCAACGTGCGCCGCGATAAGCTCGCGCGCGTTGGCTTTAATCGCGCCCGTCACCAAGGTCTTGAGATCCCAGCGGCGAATCAGGTAGTCGCGCTCCACGACTTCCGAGCGCGCATAGTACAGAGCTTGGTCGATATAGCGCTCCACGCGGGCAAGCTCGCGTGCCAGGTCATCCACGCGCGACAGGTCGTCTTCGCTGCCATCCAGGTTTTCCAAAATTAGATGGGCCGCCGCCAGGGGCAGCTTGGCCTCGTGGACCCAGCTCTCGATATAGTCGCGATAGTCATCGGTCTGACGCCTGCCTTCGGCAACCTCGTCGCAAGCGGCTTTGCCCACCCGGCGCAAGACCTCGTACTCGAGCTCGCCCTCGGCATAGGTCGGGCATTGCACCATCTCCTGCACCCATGCAGGACTCTCGAGCTCCTCTGCCGCACGCTCCAGCTGGCGCAAAAAACGACGACGGCGCGCGTACTCGATCACGATGCCGAGCATACCAAAGATATAGGACACGCCGACCACCACGACCACGATAGAAACGGGTGCGCCGGCGACCGTCAGCACAAAGCAGCTCAGTAGCACGCCGCACGTCCACACGACGACGGGAAGTAGCGCATCTTTGAAGAATTTGGCGAACGACATAGCCGGCCCCTAGACCGAATAGCCCTGGCCGCGGTGCGTCGTCAAATACCCCTTGATGCCGATTTTTTCGAGCGTGGTGCGCAGGCGGTTGATGTTAACGGTAAGCGTGTTGTCGTCTACGAAGGCGTCGGAGTCCCACAGGTCCTGCATGATGGCCGAGCGCGAAACGATCTTGCCCGCGCGGCTCAGAAGCAGCGAGAGGATACGCAGTTCATTTTTGGTGAGCTCGGTGCTAGTGCCGGTTTGCGTATTGGTAACCATGGAGCGGGCGAGGTCAAGCTCCAGTCCCTTGTGGACGAGCGTACTGCGCTCGCCTGACGCCGCGGTGCGACGCAGCAAGGCATTGATGCGCGCCACGAGCACACGGGCGCTGTAGGGCTTGGGAACAAAGTCGTCCGCGCCGAGCGTCATGGCCATGACCTCGTCGATCTCGGTCGTGCGCGACGTGAGGACGATGATGGGAACCTCGGATTCGCGGCGAACCTCGTGGCAGATATGCTGGCCGTCCTTGACGGGAAGCGTGAGGTCGAGCAGCACCAGGTCGGGCGCGGCGGCGAGAATATCGCGCGAGACATGCTCGAACGATTCGCAGGTCTCGATTTCAAACCCGGCGCGGGCAAGGATGTCAACAAGCTCGCGACGAATGGGTTCATCGTCCTCAACGATATAGATTAGCGCCATGGATTCCGCTCCCCTCTTGGTTGTCTTGCCCCATTATGACCGCGGAGCCGCAGGTACGCGCCTCGCGTGTCACCAAGGTGACAGAACTGTTCACGAACGAAAACGCTTGGCTCGTCCCTCGCTCGCAACGGGCGCGGGAATCAAATGATTATTAAATCCCCGTCCCAGAAAAATCATTTAGCGGCGGGCGCGGAGCTTTTCGTAGCCGTCGGCGAAGAAGGCGACCGTCGCGGCGTCGGCCTCGGCAGCGTCCGTCTCGGTTGCGGGAACCACGCCGTGCTCGTCGCTCACCAGGAACAGCGCGCCCTTGAGTTGCGCGGGAATGTCTACGCGCGTGACCGGGATGCCCTTGGTCTGGGCGAGCTGCTCGATGAGCGTCGCCGTGCCGCACAGGCACTCGTCCGCCGGCGCCACAAAGGCAAGCTCGCCGTTGTTGACGGCGGCGAGCAACTCGGGCGCCACGCCGGTCTCGTCGGCCTCGGAGCGGGCCTCGGCGGAACGGGCACGCAGCGCCTTGGCCGACGTATCGGCGAGCGGCTCGTACTCCCCCACCGTCATGGCGGCGTTGCCGTTGATGTCGATCACCAGCATGAGTACGCCGTCGTGCGCAGTGTAATCGCCCTCGGCAAGCGACCACTCAACGTGCTGTTTGGCCCAGCTGAGCATGTTATGGGTAAGCGGCTCGCCCTGCACCAGGCGCTCGGACAGTGCGCGAATGTGGCGGTTGAGCATGGGCACCTTTTTATTGGACATGCGCCAACGGCAGATAAGAGCGGGCTTGTCGAGCGTAAACTTCTCGACCGCCTCCTGATTGGCGCAAAAGTCCTCGTACGCACGCTGATCCTCGGCATTGCCGAACAGCTCGGCATCATCAATCTGGGGCATGGTCATACCTTTCGTGTTAGTCATTCCGTCCTCTTATACCAAAAAGACGGCCCTCCAAACGGAGCAGCCGTCTTTTGCGGAGATTATTTTGTCCCAAGGCGGAACTTAGTGGCGGAAGTGGCGGGCGCCGGTAAAGACCATAGCAATATTGTGCTCGTTGCAGGCCTGGATGCTTTCGTCGTCGCGCTTGGAGCCGCCGGGCTGGATGATGCAGGTCACGCCGTGTGCAGCAAGCACGTCGACGTTGTCGCGGAACGGGAAGAACGCGTCGCTTGCACAGGCAAAGCCGCCCTTCTCCACGCCCTCGCGCTCGCAGAAGTCCTCGGCGCGCTCGCAGGCAAGTAGCGCAGAGTCAACGCGGTTAGGCTGACCCGGGCCCATGCCAATGCCGGCCTTACCCTTGGAGACCAGGATGGCGTTGGACTTAACGCCCTTGCAGACCTTCCAGGCAAACTCGAGCTCGGCCATCTCGGCGTCGGTGGGCTTGCGGTCGGTGGGGAACGTAAAGGTCGCGGGATCCTCGGTCACGTGGTCGACCTCCTGCACCAGCATGCCGCCGTCGACGGAGCGCAGCTCCACCTGAGCGCCGTGGTCCACGCCGCCGGTCGCCAACACGCGCAGGTTGGGGCGCTTGGCCATGCGCTCGAGCGCCTCGGCGGTGTAGCTCGGGGCGATGATGACCTCGACGAACTGCTTGTTCTGATCGGCAAAGTGCTCAACCAGATCAAAGGGAACCTCGCGGTTGCAGGCGATGATGCCGCCGAAGGCGCTCTTGGGATCGCAGGCAAAAGCGCGGTCGTAGGCAGCCGTGATGTCCTCGGCAACGGCGGAACCGCAGGGGTTCTGGTGCTTGAGGATTACGCAGGCCGGCTCGTCGAACTCGCGGACCAGGTTCCAGGCGGCGTCGGCATCCAGATAGTTGTTGTAGCTGAGCGGCTTGCCCTGGATCTGCTTGGAGCCCACGAGCGGGAACTGCGAGCTCGCGGTGTTCTCGCAGCCCTCGGCAAAGCGATAGACTGTGGCTTTCTGCTGCGGGTTCTCGCCATAGCGCAGGTCGTCGACCTTCTCCAGCGAAATCTCGAGCTTGGCAGAGGTGTCCGCCACGTCGCTTGCCTGGGCGGCGAGCCAGCGGGAGATGGCCGTGTCGTAGGCGGCGGTGGTCTGGTAGACCTTCACCTGCAGGCGACGACGGGTGGAAAGCGTGGTGCAGCCACCGGTCTCGTGCATCTCGGCCAGGACGGCATCATAGTCGGCCGGATCGGAAATGACGGTAACGCTCGTGGCGTTCTTGGCGGCAGAGCGCAGCATGGAGGGGCCACCGATGTCGATGTGCTCGATGGCGTCCGCGAAGGTGACCTCGGGGTTGGCGACGGTCTTCTCGAACTCGTACAGGTTGACGACGACCAGGTCGATCAGCTTAATGCCGTGCTGAGCCGCCTCCTGCATGTGCTGCTCGGAATCGCGGCGGGCCAGCAGCGCGCCATGAACCTTGGGGTGCAGGGTCTTAACGCGGCCGTCCATCATCTCGGGATAGCCCGTGAACTCCTCGATGGGGGTTACGGGAACGCCCGCGTCCTCGATGGCACGAGCCGTGCCGCCCGTAGAGATGATCTCGACGCCAAAGTCGTCAACCAGCGTCCGTGCGAAATCGACGACGCCCGTCTTATCGGTAACCGAGATCAACGCGCGTGCGATCTTCACATCAGATCCCATGCAGTCCTCCTGTCTGGTACGCCGTCGTGCTCTGTGAGTCGGTGATACGTCGATCTGCAGCGCTCGCGCAGCGGCATTGAAAATACTGATTTAATGTAGCGCATCGAGCGCATCGATGCACCCCGCAACGGGCGCATGTGCAGAAAAAGTTTGCGAGCGGAGGGGATGGGCATGGCACCGGGCACGGTGAGTTCATGGAACACAGGGGCACCATAATTAGATGCCAATGGCGTGGTAGAACTGTGCTCGATATGCATCCGCAAAAGAAAGAGGCACCATGGTCTCGCGGGTTCTCTACCGATCGTTTGATACCGAAGACTTCGACGCCATCGCGCTGATTCTGCAGCAGCTTTGGCATAACAATTCGGATAACGATGAGTACAACCGCCTTGAGGCCGCGTGCGACCTCGCCTATTGCCTTTCGTCGTCGACGTTTTCACAGGTTGCCGTAATCGACGGTCAGGCGCGTGGCATTTCGCTCGCGCGTGCGGGACAGAGCTCCGGCACCACTATCAACGAGCATTGGATGGATACCGAACGCGCGCTGCTATCGCAAATGCGTAAGCTAGAGCCCGATGCGTGCGCCGAGTATCTCTCGTTTGTGCGCGCAACCATCCGAACCAACAACCGCCTGCTCGAGAGCAGCCCGTTGCCGCACGACAACGAGGTCACGCTGCTTGCCGTGGATCGCGATGTCCATGGCCTGGGCGTTGGCACGGTTCTGCTCGATGCCGCCGTCTCGCACCTGTCCTCGCTTGGAGCGACGAGGGCGCACCTGTACACCGACTCCAACTGCTCGTGGAAGTTCTACGAGCTGCACGGCTTTAAGCGCACGGCCACGCACCGCGCCAACCGCGAAGAGCGCCGTCACGACATGCCGCGCGAAAGCTTCCTCTACGAACTCGATCTAACAGCCTAAACCCGGCAGTTAGGGACGTTCCTTTTGTGCCGGCACCCCGGGACACTCCTTGGCAGCAACCGCACCTAGTCGTTGGGGACGTTCTTAAATGATTAGTCGCTGGGGACAGTCTTCGTAGGTAGCGCGTAAAAAGGGGATGGGCTTTCCCCGACGGCTGTCGAGAAAAGCCCATCCCATAATTTACGACCGTTAGAACGTTCCGCCGCCGCCTCCGCCGACGCCGCCACCACCGCCGCCAGAGAAGCCGCCGCCGCTGCCGCCGCTCGAGCTATCGGAGCTCGAAGCCAGCTCGCGGATGGTCTCGTGATACACATCGTTGAACGAATCGAGCGGAGACTCGATACCGTAATGATGGTAGTACCACCAGTAGCAGGGATAATTGTCATAGAAGCCGTCGGCCTCGCGCACCTCGGGCGGCACGGCCTCGGCAAGCTGACGCAGCACTTCCTTGGAAACACCCAGCGCCACGCCCATCACCAGCAGCTTGTTCCACAGCACCAGATCGCCCGGGACGGCTTCCTTTAGACGCGTGAAGTCCTCGAGCCAATGCTTAAGTGCCTTGCAGCGAGCCGCCACCTCGGCGCCCTCCGGCGTAAAGCGGCGAAACGTAAGGCCCACGCCGATACCCACCAGCACAATCGGCACCGAGATAACCGCGGCGGTAATGTTCGCCTGTGCGCCATCGGTAAAGAAAATGGATCCCACGGGAACAAAGGCAATCAGGATACCAAGAACCAGGCAAAACACCATTGCAACAATGCCGTCCGAGGCAACGTACTCGCTATCGGCCAGCTTGCCCTTAACGGTGTTCTGATAGTCCTCGAGCTTATCACCCACGGGTGTAGCGTGCTGCTTGACGTAGTGCTGCAGCTCGTCGAACGTGCGCGAACGGTCACCGTTCTCGTCAGGCTTAGCACCGGCAAAGAAGACCTTGAGCACCATGTGGTCAATGCCCTTGGCCGACTTCCAGCCCGCATCACTCACCGTCACGCGATACGTCTGCTCTTCTTTTTCACGCCCCAACAGACCCTTCTTGGCCTTGGTCACGGTCGCCTGCTCCAGCTTGATCACACGGTCGTCAGTGAGCTTCATGAGCGTGGCGATATATGCCTGGTCGGGCACCTCGTTCCAGCTCATGAGGGCCGAAAGCACGGCGGGATGGTCGGCCGAAGGCACATCGCGGAAATATTCGTCCTGGAAAAGCGGCTTGGGCTTGCGCTTGCGCAGCTTGAGCATAACGATTGTGCCGGTAAAGACCACCGCCGCAACAACACTTAGCACGGCAAGTGCATTGGCAATCATGCGAGCGTGAGCGCGGCGGGCGTTAGCTTCGTCGGCCCATTCCTTCTCTTCGCTCAGGATCGTTGACATGCGCTCTTCGCCCGAAGCGGCAAGCTGCGGCACCCAGTCGCTAGGGAAGGCGATGCGTGCCTCGGCGAATTCGCCCTGATGCACGCAGGGAATGGTATAGGTGACCATGGGTTCGTCCGCATCGAGCGATACATCGCCCGTCAGCGGGCCGTGGCCCCATGCGCGGAAGTTATCGCCCTTGACGGCCGCCGTCCCGGCAGCGGCATTTGCGAAGCGCACTTCCATCTCGACATCGTCGGAATCCGCAGACCAGCCGTCGCCCACGAACTTCCAGTAGAGCTCGGCGGTATCGGCCCAGTTCATGACTGCACCGGTCATGGTGTAGTTCACGTAGTAGATTGCGCTGTCGCCGCTCTCGTGGGGGCTGAACACCTTAATCCTTACGCCGTCACTGGTCTGCTCGACCGTGTAGACGCCAGAATCGCCCTTGTTCGCGCTATCGACTTTGTTAAACGCGGTGTCCTCTTCCTCGACACTCAACACGTCGACGCCCGCCGTGCCGCCCTGCTGGTTGGTGCCCGTATTGATCTCCCAAAACACGCCGTTGATGTCGTCGTCGAAATCAAACTGGCGTCCCTCGACAACGGTCAGCGATCCATCGGCCTCAACCGTGGCACTGATATAGGTTTGGGTCATGGAATAACCGTCGGCGTGTGCGGCGGCGGGCAGTAGCAGCAGTGCGCACGCGACGAGCGCGCAAATGGAAGCAAATCGCGCAAACGGGCGGCGCTGCCGGCTGACTTTGGCGGCGAGGGTGTTCATAGGCACATCCTTTGTCTGTAAAACCAACAGCGCCATTGTCCCACGTTTGCGGGTACGCATGACGAACATCTAGGCGACCGGAGCGCCAAACGGGATGAAAGTCACGCCCGCACCCCGGCAGCTAGTCATTGGGGACGTTCTTTAGTCATTGGGGGCGTTCTTAAATGACTAGTCATTAGGGACACCCTTGGCATGGCCTGCGCCAGCAATAGATACCACTTCATAGCTCCGTCACAGGTGTAGCGGCTTTGTGTGGGCGCGGCGTGAGCCGATTAAGCCGGCGAGCGAGGGGCATAAAGCAGTTGAGCGAAAACGGTTTGCCCCTTTGCCGTTCGCTTGAGGATCATGTCCCCCTTTTCCGCGGAAACCCCGGCAGTTGCGAAGAGCTGCCGGGGTTTCTGTCGTTTGTGAGGCTAAGTCGGTACGCAGTGATCGAGACCTTGAGCCGCAAACCCACCGTGCGCAATGCGCACCGCCGCCAACTTGTGAGCGCGGCAACGCCTTCCCTGCCAAGCCCCGCGCTATACTCGTCCGCATGGATATCAAAACACGCAACATAGCAACGCCCGCCGCGGACGCGCCAGCGACGCCACCCGCCTCCGCCCCCGCGCCCGTCGTGGGCCGTTTCGCCCCGTCGCCCTCGGGCCGCATGCACCTGGGCAACGTGTTCAGTTGCCTGTGTGCGTGGCTTTCGGCCCGCAGCCAGGGCGGCAGCATCGTGTTGCGCATCGAGGACCTGGACGATCGCTGCAAGCGCCCGGAACTTGCCGCCCAATTGATTGACGACCTAGCTTGGCTGGGGCTTGAGTGGGACGAAGGCCCCTACTACCAGCACGATCGCCAGGACTTGTACGAGGACGCCCTGCACCAGCTGCAAGACGCCGGCCTCACCTATCCCTGCTTTTGCACGCGCGCCGAGCTCCACACCGCAAGCGCGCCGCACGCCAGCGACGGCACGCCCATCTACCGCGGCGCCTGCCGAGGCCTTTCTGCCGAGGAGGTTGCCCGCCGCAGTGCCCTGCGCGCTCCCGCCACGCGCCTGCGCGTGCCCGCCGTCGACGACCTCGCCGGCGACGTGATCGAATTCGTTGACCGCACGTACGGAGCCCAATGCGAGGCACTCGCCACCGAGTGCGGCGACTTTTTGGTGCGCCGCAGCGACGGCGTTTTTGCCTACCAGCTAGCCGTGGTGGTCGACGACGCTGCCATGGGCGTCACCGAGGTCGTGCGCGGATGCGACCTGCTTGGTTCCACGCCCCGCCAAATCTACCTGCAGCATCTGCTAGGACTTCCCACGCCGCACTACGCGCACATCCCGCTGCTCATGTCACCGGACGGCCGCCGCCTATCCAAGCGAGACCGCGATCTGGACCTGGGCGAGCTACGCGCGCGCTTTGGCACGCCCGAGGCGCTGCTGGGATGGCTCGCCGGACAAACGGGCATCACGCCGGACACCACGCCGCGCTCTACCGAGCAGCTGGTCGAGCACTTTAGCTGGGATGTTATCCGCGCGCATCGGGAGAACATCACTGTAACGGTCGAGTAGCCAGCCATCCCGCCTCTACGCAACATCCCAGGACTGGAGTTCGTCGCCCAGGCGAACGATGCAGTCGTAGAGCACGGTATGGCGCTCGGCCGGGTTGGCATCACGATGAAAATGCCCGTAGCACCAGCGCTTGTAGTCCAAGCGATCTTCCAGCTCATCGAAAAACGCCGTAAGCCGATCAACGGCGGGGCAATTCCAGCCGAGCGCCGGATAAAGCGTGGGCGAAAGCATGCGCGTAGAGCAGGTGTGGGTGATCACGTAGTCGACCTTCCAGCCCACGCTGTCGAGCTTTGTCCGCGCCTCCTCAAAGTTGCGCTCGTCCGGCAGCTCCTGCGGCCACCAGCTGGAATACGGAATGCGGTATTCCTTGTCCACGCTCGTGGCGCCGCCCATGGTAAAGACCGTTGAGCCGTCGAGCTCAAAAACCTCGCCGCGCGTCAGGCGCCGTATGGGCGAGGTGTCCGACAAACGCTGCGTCAGCCCACCTTGCCACAACTCCATGGGGCGCTCTGCCCAGTGGTCGAAACGTTCGTGGTTGCCGTCGACGAACAACACGGTATAGGGATGCGATTCCAGCCAAGCAATATCGGCGCACTCCTCGGCAGAGAAATCCCAGGGAAAGCCAAAGTCGCCGGCGACGATGAGATAGTCGTCACTCGTCAGACTATCCCCAAGCTCCCAGTCGCGCAGCTTTTGCATGTCAGCGCCGCCATGGACGTCGCCCGTCACATAGACCGTCATCGGATCACCACTTCCCCGTAAGTCGCTAGCCCACATTCTGCACGATCACTAAGCCAACCGTTCCAACCCTTCCATCCTTTAGGGCTTACCCCTCGTTCTTCCATCCAAACGGGTCAAGCACCCAAAAAACCAGATCGAGCACGCCGCCGGTCATCATGGCACCGGCAAGGGCAATGCAAACGTGCAAAGAGCTGGCACTTCGGAGCACGTCGAATGGCCCCAGAACAGCCAGCAGCGCGACCGCTGCGCCGGCTACGCACAGCGCAAGGCACGGTCCTGCGTCCTTAACGCACTTCTTTGCAAGGTGCTTGGTGTTGTCACTCATCGATATCGAACTCCTTAGAGGGTCGTTGCTTGAATTCGCGCCGCCGCGGCAGAGCAGAGCGGCAGGGTAAGTGTCACATGTCGTGCGGACACAGCTGAAAGCCCTCGCGCAAAAAACAGCGCGCCGCAGGATTCGTATCACCTGCGGCGCGCCGAAAATGATCCGCTTTCCTCCATCCCCAACGGATCAGCTGAGTTGGTGCCGCCCGACGGAAAGGAAGAAGCCGGCGGCGTCACGAGCTGTGGCAATGTCGCTAGGCATAGGAAACAGACACGCTCCAAACGCCCTAAGCCCCAAGCCTACCCATTAAGAAATCGACTGCAGAAACGATTTTGATGCCGTCGATGTCGGTCGGATGGCTCCCCTGACGAACGACGACGATCTTCTCGTAACCGCCGGTAATCTTCTCGAGCGATCTGAGCTCAAATGGACGCAGCTCGCGCTTGCGCGTCGCCTCCCCGTCAGTCGACTCTGTAACTTGGATGTCACGAAAGGCAATCAGCTTCTCGAGATATCTCGATTTTCAAGAACCGTCCAGCCGCTCATCACTCGCCCCAATTTGCAAGTTTTTCTCATGGGATGATAAGAACTTGCGATTCTTGCAAGTTATTCTCACGTTATGGCACGATCTTGCATGCTCACCGCGGTCCATTTGCAGCCGGATTCTAATGAGGCAGCAGCCGGCAGCAGGCAACGTAATTGACGGCACAGACCGGCTCTTCGTAGTCACCCCTCCAGAGGCGCTAGACGAACTGTCGTGAAGCATCTCGTTTACAAAAGGAGAGTCGGAGAGTTCAAGAACGCAAGGCTAGTCTCTTTGGTAAAGATGGGGATGTTGGTAAGCGGGCGAATAAGAAACTGCTTAAGCATCGGAAAATGTAGGGTGAGTTATTTCATAAAACATGGCAGCCGTATGGCGAAGTGGGAATCCTAAAGGGAGGCGCGACAAGGCACGACTCAAATGTCTCAGCTGCGAATGCGGGCGCACTAACACGCTCGCGGCGGAATAGATATCGACGATGAAGGCCAACGCCGGCGCGCACTCCAGCACCTCGCCAACATAGAACAAAACCAAGTTCGAGCTCACTCACTTCAGCAGAGCGACGGCAAGGTGACCTATTTTATTAATGCAACTCGATCAAATAATCAATGCCCAAAAGAAGTAGAACCTCAGTATAGAATTGCCTACCGACGTTCTTTCTCGACCAACAGTTGACAAAACTCGCCGACATCCATCAGCCAGTTTTGCTGTTCAGTGGTATATGAGCCAAATACAGGACGAGGCACAACCAGTTGAAGATTATGTTCACGCATCGAGTCTGTATATTCGGTGCTCACCGCCACATCGAGCGTGATTAAATACTTATTCTCAATTCTATTCGCCTCTTCCAATACTTGACGCCAGCGTTCTTTTACAGTCGTCTTTGCACCAAGCATAGTCAGTTTCTCGACAGGATATAGCTGATTTTTATAGGCATCAATCGACGGCATAATGAAATCCGGCCTTGATTTGCCCTCAGTATACGGCTGAGCGGAATAACTTATGCCCCATCCCTTAAACAGGTACTCAAGTTGATGCTCGAAAGCAGTTCCCGCGCGCGATTTCCTCCGCTGGAAAGCTGACATCGTGGTCCGTAACACTCCATCAACATCGAGATCGCCTCTTAGATAGGGAGCCAAATCGCGCTCAAGCAAATGCCTCTCGAATACCTTAAAGAGAATCTCTTCTCGCTCATAGCAGTCAAGAAGGCACTTGTCGGGGTTGCTCCTCCAATCAAGCACACCCAAAGTCGAGATGGAATACCTCGTGAATTCAATCCCTTTGGGAAAAGAATCACCGAACTTTTCGACCATTTCATCCAAATACGTAACAGCCGACGTGGGAAGCGAAACTTCGATGCCAATCGCTTCAAGAATGGATGCGGCGATTGAGTCTATTCGCCTGTCATCTGCGGTTGACCGCGAAAAACCACTGTCGTCAACTTCGTTCAAACCGAAAAGCCATCTTAATTGGCACTCGGCATTTGATCCTTGTCTAGCAAATACAATCAGAAGACCATGCTCGTCTGAAGGTGCAATGACCATCAGGTCACCGATTCTCGAGGCTCGTATCGCTTCGCTATCGTTGTAATAGAGCCTGTATTCTGTCCTAGTCGGATGCTTCCTGCGCGCGTCGTACCAAGTCGTAAACCCGTGATCAAACAAAGGGTCTGCATCGTCGCAAAGAAATACGAAGGTCGTCGGTATATTTCTTATATCATCGTCGCCAAACAGGGAACGGAGCTCCGCAGTTCCGTTGAATTCATGCTGGTTGCTGCGTTTTCTATCAATATCAACAGCAACGAGTTTCTTCGCAACCGCGCCGTCAAAATAGCTACTCAGAACTCCGTAGTCCATCGAAATACGCCCCCATCATCAGCTTGGCCACTGCTCGCACAGCCGGTACGGTGACAGAATTACCAAATTGATGATATGCCTGCGTATCCGAAACCGGAATAATGAATTGATCGGGGAACCCTTGAAGTCGGGCACATTCACGCGGAGTCAGCTTGCGAGGGTTCTTCCCCTCGCCACGTGAAACAAGAATCTCACTTCCGTCCTTGTGATAGCGTGCTGAAAGCGTCCTTGTCGTGTCGTTGGGGCCAACCGTGCTATAGCCAAAGCCATTGCCTGCCGCCTGATGCTTTTCCTTATATGCACGCAAATAAGCCCACAGTTTGTCGGAAAGAACGTATCGATCATCAGGAGCATCTTCAAGAATCTCCCCGACGGTGTGCCCACCGCCCCCAAGCTCTAGTTGGTCCCAATCAAAATTAGTTTTTTTCTTAAAGCCAACAATGTAAATGCGCTCACGATGCTGGCAAGTCCAATTCTTGCTATCAAGAACCTTGTAGTGCACATCGTAACCAAGCTCGTCCTTAAGGGTCTGCATAATAATCCTGAAGGTCTTGCCGCGATCGTGACTCGTTAGGTTTTTAACGTTTTCCAGCAGGAAAGCATCAGGTTTTTTGTCGCGAATAATACGAGCTACTTCGAAAAATAATGTCCCCTGCGTCTTGTCTTCAAAGCCAGTAGCACGTCCCATCGATTTTTTCTTTGAAACGCCCGCGAGCGAGAATGGCTGGCACGGAAATCCCGCCAATAAAACGTTAAATTTTGGAATGTCGTCCGAACGAACGTCATGAATGTCCCCAGCTGGCTGATCACCGTAATTCATGCGGTACGTCTTCTGTGCATATTTATCCCACTCGCAAGAAAAAACGCACTTGCCACCAAGTTCTTGGAACGGCAAGCGAATGCCACCGATACCAGCAAATAGGTCAATGTAAGTGAAAGGAGCGTCCTCCCGATCACCCTGCGCAAAGGGCGCCTGATAACCTAGGGAGCGTATAAACGTGAGCTCCGTAGCAGATGGACTGGTCTCGCCAGTCTCCCAACGCCGGACGGTTCTATCACCATTAGGTCCCATGCCAAGAGCGGCGGCGAACTCCTTCTGAGTCAGCGCGAGCTCCTTGCGTTTGACAGTTATCTCTTCCCTAACGTCTTTCATGCTATCCAATCGGAACAAACTACGGACGAACTGTCCGCTAATTGACACAGCGTTATCAAGATTAAACGCGATGCATGGCAGTTGCAACACTTTGTTGCGACGCCTTTCAACGGTAACTTAGATTAACGTGTCGCACGGACAAACAATTGCCCCAACTTGCAACTAGCCAACATCAGGCCTGCGTATTCAGTCACAACCTAGAGCTATCAGCAAAGGCGCCATTAACTCGCGTCGTTTGGCGGTTTTAGAGTTCTCTTCTACAAGATCCTTCAGCCGCTGTGTATCGAGCCCACGCCCAAGCGCGTCGTGATAGGCATCGATGATTAATGGAGGATCCTCGCAATCGAGGCAAAGATCGACAAGCGTGCGCTCGGGTTTGGTTACCGGCAGGCCGTCGAGCCAAACGATATCCTGCTCAGCAATCTCGCGCTTTGCAAAAGAAAGGGATTCGTTTCTTGTATTGATGCGCATGGGTGCGGTCATTCTGTAGGGGGACAGATAGAAATCGCCCATTTGCTGTAGGTTCGCCGCAGTCGTACCGCTCACGGCAATGCCATCCCACTGGCGCTTTCTCTCCCACGCGCAAAGGGAAGGATTGGTGAGCTTCCAAAAAGCGTTGAGCTCGTCGGTGTCTCGGCGCTGTGTTCCAGCCATCCGGTAGGCGCCGTGGCATATCCGCTCAAGACGACCCGCACGGCATGAGTGTGCCAGCGCATCTCGAGAGATGTCCATGCGAGCTGCCTGGGCTGTGGTGAACACGCCCTCGCTCTCGGAAAGCTCGCTTATCGCCGTTATGTTGCTAAAGTACTTCATGTTGCAATTGTAGGATATTTTCATACTTTTGCAACGCGATTTTGATCCATATGATCCGTTCGCCTTGCTTATCCCATTTCTGCCGCCGGCTTGTCATCGGCACCACATCCCCCGCTATCGAGGTCTAATACTTTTCCCACCGCCGCGCAAAAACTCATCCAACATTAATCTTGGCTCAAGAATCGCTTAATCTATAACCTGCACTATAGAGTTCGACCAAGGGCGGGGCGGCGTCACGCAGGCCGCCGAACGCAACGCTCGCGCCCGGGCAGATCGCCCGGCGTCGCGCCCATCGAACGAAAGGAACAGGTCATGGACGACCTCGAAAAAGTTGAAACCATCCGCACCAAGTGCAACGTGAGCTACACCGATGCCAAGGCCGCGCTCGACGCCGCCGACGGCAACGTCTTGGATGCCATCATTTGGCTCGAGTCGCAGGGCAAGACCCAGACTACGTCGGCGCACGCCGCCACCGAGTCCGCGCCAGTCGATGAGCCCTCAGCCGAGATGGTCGCCGCGCAGGCCGCCTACGAGAAGTCGAGCGAAAAGACCGACTTCTCCAAGAAGATGGACAGCGTGTGGGAGTACCTCAAAAAGCTCTTCCGCCTGAGCCTGGACACCAAGTTTATCGCCACGCGCCGCGATGCGATTATCCTCAACATTCCCATCCTGATTCCCATCGTCGCGCTGTTTGCCTGGGGCGCCACGATATGGCTGATGCTGATTGGCCTGTTCTTTGGCATGCGCTACCGCATCGACAGCGACGGCGACGTGCCCGGCAGCATCAACAACCTTATGGATCACGCCGCCGACGCCGCGGACGACATCAAGCAAAATCTGAACGACGACAAGTAATCGCAGACGGGGGCACGTATGGCACGAATCCTGATCGTAGAGGACGAGGAGAAAATCGCCCGCTTTGTGACGCTCGAGCTGGAGCACGAGGGCTACCAGGTGGAGCACGCCGCCGACGGCCGCACCGCCGTAAACCTGGCGCTGGAGCGCGACTACGATCTGATTCTGCTCGACGTGTTGTTGCCGCAGCTCAACGGCATGGAGGTCCTGCGGCGCGTACGCAAGCACAAGGATGTGCCGGTGATTATGGTCACCGCGCGCGATGCCGTGATGGACAAGGTGGCCGGGCTCGATGCCGGCGCCGACGATTACCTGACCAAGCCGTTTGCGATTGAAGAGTTGTTCGCACGGATCCGCGTGGCGCTGAAGCGCTCGGAAGCCGTGCGGGCGGCTTCGGGCGTTGGCGGCGCCGGTGCCGGGGTGGGTATGGCGGGCGGCGCGGCCGGGAACGCCGCTGCGATGTCCCCGGTCGGCGACTCGGCCAAGACCTCTGCCGTGCCCTCCCCCGCCACGCTCGCCGTGGGCTCGGTCGCACTCGATCCCGACCGCCGCGAAGTCACGGTCGGCGGCTCGCCCATCGCGCTCACGGCCCGCGAGTTCGATGTCCTCGCCCTGCTTATGGCGCATGCCGGCAGCGTGCTCACGCGCGAACGCATCGCGCACGAGGCGCTGGGCTACGAATATGTAGGCGACACCAACAACGTCGACGTGCACATCGCGCACCTGCGCGCCAAGATCGAAGACGCCGGCAGCGCCCGCATCATCCAGACCGTGCGCGGGGTGGGCTATGTCTGCCGCGCGTAACGCCGAGGCCAAGCGCGTCACCTCCATCGCCCGCGCCATCAACTGGGGCTATATGTGGCGCCGCCTGATAAGCTACGTCTGGCTCGATCTGCTGCTGATGGTGATTGCGTCGGCGATCCTCGTCTATGGATACAACCAGACGCTGCCCGACGGCGCGTTTACCGCAGGATGGATCCCCAGCGCCACCGTTCACGGCATGTCCCTGACGCCCGCGCGCGGCTGGGACCTGGCAACGCTCACCTATACCGTCGAGCTTGCGCGCACCACCAAGACTTTCCCCCTCGCGCAGGACCTCGTCGCGCTATGGCCTCTCTACCTTGTCGTTGTGGGTTGGCAGGTCATCAGCGTGCTCAACATGCTCGGCGGTGCCCGCCGTGTGCGCCGTACCATGGCACCGCTCAACGACTTGGCACTGCGCGTGGACGAACTCGGCCGCATGCAACTCGCCGGCGGCAAAATGGAGACACTGGAGCAGGCCATCGAGCGCGCAAGCGTCGACTCGCCGAGCGTCACCACCGGCGACGCCGACCTGGCAAGCATCGAGGTCGCGCTCAACCGCCTGCTGCGCCAGATGCAAGAGGCAAAGCTGCAGCAGATGCGCTTTGTCAACGATGCAAGCCACGAGCTACGCACGCCCATCGCGGTGATTCAGGGCTACGTGAACATGCTCGACCGCTGGGGTAAGGACGACCCGGACGTGCTGGCGGAATCCATCGCGTCCCTTAAAGCCGAAAGCGAGCACATGCAAGAGCTTGTGGAGCAGCTGCTGTTTTTGGCGCGCGGCGATGCCGGGCGCACGGTCCTGCGGCGCGCGCATACCAACTTGGCTGCACTGGTCAGCGAGGTATGCGAAGAATCGCAGATGATCGATACCGAGCACACGTATTGGCTGGCTTCTGACGCTGCGCTTGCCAGCGACCCGCGCTGCGATGCGCCCGTTGACGTGGCGCTCGTGAAGCAGGCTCTGCGCGTGATCGTACAAAACGCCGCCAAGTACTCGGACGCGGGAACGACCGTCACATTTGGCATAACGCCCAATGCGGGCATGGGCACGATCGACATAAGTGTTGAGGACGAGGGCATCGGCATGAACCAGGAATCCGCAGCTCACGCGTTTGAACGGTTCTACCGCGCCGACAACGCACGCGATGCCGGCGCGCAGGGCTCGGGTCTGGGGCTTGCCATTGCCAAGTGGATCGTCGATAGCCATGGCGGCGTCATCGGCGTGACCTCGGTCGAGGGCGTCGGCAGCCGCTTTACGATTCGCCTGCCGCGGTAGGAAGCCCCTCGGCATAAATAAAGGGATAGGGCCACGCGGCCCTATCCCTTTTTGCTAGCTATGGCAGCTTGTGCGCTACTCGCGGCACAGGTGCACGGCGAAACCGGCGAACTCGCGCTTAAAATACACGAGCTTGGTACCGCCGTCGGGCAGCAGCACGCGCGACTCCTCGTTGACCTCGAGCCCGCGCTCGGCAAACCACTTCTCAGCTGCATCGATGTCGTTAACGGCAAAGCCGATGTGGCCCTTGGTGCCACGACCGTTCTGCTTCATGATCTCGACCAGCGAATCGTTAAAGTACGAAACGGGGGTCTTGATAACGGGCAGGCCCATCATCGTCGAGAACAGCTCCGCGATCTCCAAGGCATCTGCCGGGTCGGTGGCGTTAATGCCCACATGGGCAACGCGCATGCCAAAGAGCTCGACCGGATTGGCGCTCTGCTCATTCATACAGGCAGCGCCTACTGAGCCATAACGTCGAGAACGGCCTTCTCGGCAGCAACGCGGTTCATGCCGGTCATGAAGGGCACGCCGCTCACGTACGGGCAGGTGAGGCCCTCGGGGGCAACGGTGGTGGCGATCAGCAGGTCGGCGCCCTCGTCGCAGCAGTCCTTAGCCTCGGAGATGGCGCACTGCACGATCTCGTACTTGTCGGCATAACCGTTAGCGTCGAGCAGGGTGGCGACCTTCTGGGCAACAAGCGTGGAAGTAGCAGCGCCAGCACCGCAAGCCAAAACGATCTTCTTCATAGGTAATGTCTCCCTTCATGGTTTACTTTAGGTAAGTGTACCGCAGCGAGCGATGGCACTCGGCCTCGATGAGCTTTTATGCCAGTTTGCTTGCGCGCTGCGTATAATACATCTAGTACGTGTTGTCATACCGCTCGCTTTATGAGCGACTAAGGACCCTAATATGCCCGATTCCCGCACCCTCTGGACCGCCGTCGTTATCATCTGTATCGCCGTGTCGGTGTTCTTTAGCGTCAAAAAACGCACCACGTTCAAGCGCCTGCAGCAGCTCATGGCCGCCAAGCAGTGGGACGAGTTCGATCGTTTGCTCGACGGCAAACTCACCAGCATGCTGTACCCGCGCTACAACCGCGACTACCTGCGCCTGAACTCCTATCTGCTGCGCGAGGACCATAAGCGCGCCGACGAGATGTTCGACCTGCTGCTGGGACTCAACCTGCCCAAGATGCAGCGTGTCGACCTGGTCATTAAGGCCTTTAACTACTACGTTGGCCAGGAGGACCGCAAAAAGTCCAAGGAGCTGCTGCACGAGATCAAGGGCTTTGAGGGCGGTCAGGCCGAGGCAGTCGCACACGAGTGCCAGCTGATGTACGACACGATGATCCTCAAGCGCCACAACGACATTCCCGAGCTGGAGCGCATGCTCAAGGAGGCCGGTGACGACAAGGTCAAGAGCTGCCGCCTGGAATACCTGCTGGCCCTGCAGTACCAAAACAAGGGTGACGAAGCCAAGTTCCAGGAGTTCCTGGAGAAGTCGGGCCAACACTCGATGGCCGTCAACGCGTAACGGACGGCTTGTGCTAGACTTCTAGTCTCACGGGGGCGTGGCGGAATTGGCATACGCAGGAGACTTAAAATCTCTCGCCGCAAGGATTGTGGGTTCGAGTCCCACCGCCCCTACCATGTGATTGCTTGCGAGCCCGTGTTCCCCAGGGATGCGGGCTCGCTTCTTTTAGATGCCGGTGGGACTCGAACCCGCGAGGGGGCGAGCGTTAAGCGGACGCGCAGCGTCCGTAGCGAGCCGGCGAGGGCGCCGACAGGCGGCCGAAGCCGGTGCGTATTTGCGCAGCAAATGCGCGGACGTCCCACCGCCCCTACCATTTGGAGCTTTCGAGCCCGTGTCCCCAAGGGATGCGGGCTCGCCTCTTTTGGACGCCGTCAACTGCAGAGCAGCTCATTTGGGACGGGGCTTTTTTGACTACTTTTTCCGCCCACCCAATGAGTTTCCTACCACATTTTCCGATGGAAAAACGTGGTTGTCTCGCACATTTTCCGATGGAAAAACGTGGTTGTCTCGCACATTTTCCGATGGAAACACCCAAATGGCCTTATACTAACCGAGAGGGTTGGGAGGCAATATGCAGCGACAGCTTATGAGCGAACTTATCGCTTGGAAATCAAGGACGAATCGCAAACCTCTCTTGCTTAAGGGAGCCCGCCAGACAGGAAAGACTTGGCTTCTTAACGAATTCGCAAGCCAGCAGTATCGAAACGTCATTCGTTTTGACTTTATGCTCGAGCCGAGCACACGCTCGCTGTTCGATGGGGACCTCGACCCCAAGCGCATCATCTCCCAGATAGAACTCCTACGTGGCCAAACTGTAACGCCAGCAGACACGCTCATCATCTTCGACGAGATCCAAGAGGCCCCGCGCGGGATCACCTCGCTCAAGTACTTCAACGAGCTTGCACCCGAATACCACATCGTAGCAGCCGGTTCCTATATGGGCCTCGCGCTCCGACGCGAAAACGAGTCATTTCCCGTCGGCAAAATCGACCAGCTCACCATGCGTCCCATGGGGTTCGCCGAGTTCGTTCGTGCCGTCGACGGCGACCCGCTCGCCGACGCCATCCTTGCCGCAGACATGAACCTTCTAGCAAACGTTACCGAAAAGCTCGAACACTTGCTCAAGGAATACCTTGTTGTCGGCGGTATGCCCGAAGTTGTCTCCGCTTTCGCCGAGACACGCGACTTCATCGAAGCCCGAAGGCTTCAGCAGCAAATCATCGAGGCTTACGAATCCGATTTTGGCAAACATGCACCCGCCCGCATCATCGAGCGCATGAGGTTGGTTTGGAAATCCCTTCCCGGCCAGCTTGCCAAAGAGAACAAGAAGTTTGTCTATGGCGCCCTTCGCCCCGGAGCGCGCGCACGCGATTTCGAGGAAAGCCTCCAGTGGCTCACGGACTACGGAATCGTTCATAAGGTGCCACGTGTTTCCGCTCTAAAGGCGCCGCTCTCGAGCTACGAAGACCTCTCGGGCTTCAAACTGTTCTGCATCGACACCGGCATCCTCGGAGCGCTCTCCGGTCTCTCTCCGGCCATCGTTCTTAACGGATCCGCTGTTTTTACCGAGTTCAAAGGTTCGCTGACCGAACAATACGTCGCGCAGGAGCTTTTGCTCCAGGACAAAACTCCCGCGTATTGGTCCTCTACCTCTGGCAATGCCGAAACCGACTTTGCCATCGACCATGCGGGAACCGTGCTTCCGCTTGAGGTCAAGGCGGCAGAGAACCTTAAAGCGAAGAGTCTGAAAATAGCCTGCGAAAAATTCAAGCTCGAGCGTTGCGTGAGGAGCTCCCTGGCGGCATATAGAGACGAGGGCATGCTCGTCAATATTCCGCTTTGGGAGATTGGGCAAATCGACAAGCTGGCATAGGCGCTGTGGGGACGCCCCGCAAGGACTGTCCCCAGGTGCCGACTGTTGAGTTGCGGTGGAATAGGGACTGTTTGGTGCCCGAAAGGGCGATTTTAGTCCGTATTTCACCGCAACTTATTTAGAGGGCGCTGAGGCTGGGGGTCCAGCCGATGGTGGGGGTTGTGCCGTCGAGAGTCTCGTTGATGGTGGCGGCCATGCCGGCGAGGAGGCTGTTCTCGCTTACGGTGAGCGTCTTGTAGCCGCCGGCACGCATGAGCTCACGGATCACCACGGCGCCGGCCAGAATCACGCCCGCGCGCTTGGGCTGCACGCCCGGCAACGCGGCAATGCCTGCAACATCCAACGCAGACATGCGCTCGATAGCGGCCGAAATCTGCTCCATCGAAAGCTCGCGTAGGTGAACAAAGCTCGAATCGTACGGTTCCAGCTCGTGGACCAGAGCCACCAGCGTAGTCACCGTGCCACCCACCGCGACCAGACGCTCGGCGCGCTCAAAGTCGCTGGGCAGGCCTTCAAAATAGGCGGCGAACTGCTCGCCTGCCCACGAGGCAGCGGCAGCAAGCTCGCCGCGTGCGGGCGGCAGCGCCGAGAAAAACCGCTCCGTCACGCGACGGCAACCGATGTCCAGTGAGCGCGTTCCCTCCAGCGCAAAGACCCCGCGCTCAGGCGCATAGACGCCCGTCGCGAGCTCCGTGGAGCCGCCACCCGAATCGGCGACGATGATGCGCTCGCCTGCAAAGTCGTGCGCTACGCCAAAAAACGTCAGGCGCGCCTCAACCTCGCCCGGAATCACCTGCGGTTCGAGCCCCAGATCGCGCAGGCCGTCCAGCAGCAGGGCAGCATTGGACGCATCGCGTGCGGCGCTCGTGCACGTGGTGCAGATGCACGCGGCCCCAAAGGCACGGGCTTCGTCCACAAACATGCGGCACGCAGCGAGCACGCGCTCAACGGCCGCCTCGCAAAAGCGCCCCGTCGCGTCCACGCCCTCGCCCAAGTCGGTGATCTCGGTATGCTTGGACGATTCCACGATCGCCCCGGCCTCGACCTGCGCCAGCACCAGTCGCGACGACACCGTTCCCAGGTCGATCGCGGCTACCTTATAGCGTTTGCAATTTGTCATTGCGGGCTCCCCTCCGGGCGCTATTTGCCGTTGGACACGACCGTCTGGCCCTCGACGCCGTTAAACCCAAACAGCATGTCGAGCGCTTGGATGTACCACGGCGCGTCCTTACCGACTTCTTCGATTTCCTTGGCAACTTCGCTGGCCTTCTTGGCGTTCGACGACTTCTGGCTCGACGAGGCATCCGAATCGCCGTCCAGGCCCTGCACTTCAATCCTCTTCTCGCCGGGCATCACCAAGCCCAGGTCCTCGGATGCCGCATCCTTGATACCCTCCTCCGAGAGCAGCTTGTCGACGCTTTTTTGCAGCCCATCATTGTATTGCTGGCGAATCTCGACCTGCTTGGTCAAGATATCGCTCGAACGCTTTGCCACGTACAGGTCGCGCACGGGGAAATACAGGCTCACGAGCACCAGGGCAACGACGATGCCGATGAATAGCCCTCGCTGAGGACCGTGGGTAAAGTCGTAGATCGCCTTGACCACCGCGTTGTCGTTGGCGTAGTGCATAAAGTCCGAGCCCGAAAAACGGTTCGAGGGCCTGCTCGACCTATCGTGCGTTTGAGCCGACGAGCGCTGAGCATGCGACGAACGTGCCGGGCGCACTGGTCTATCTGTCGAAGTATTCACTTGAGCATTGGGGCGCGAGGTACTTGTCGGGCGCTGCATGGAGCGGTCGGCGCCGGCGTAGGCGGACCCACCGAGCTGCACCGTGCGCGCACGGCGAGGCGACGGCTCACGCGAACCGGCGGAATAGTACCTGTTGTCGTAAATCTGATCCATGTGCGCCTTGTGCGGTTGAGGTTTGTTTGCGCTAAGTATTCTAGTTATAGCACGAGCGCCCGCACCGCCTTCGCCAGCCTTTGCTCGACATAAAAAAGGCGCTGAGCCGTATGGCCCAGCGCCCATAGCGCTTTGCGGTATCCTGCCAAGGCGAGGCGGAACCGAGTCAGCCTCCCCCTCGCCAAATTCGCCCGTTTAGCGAATGTTGTAGAACGCGGCCTTGCCGGCGTAGCGCGCGCTGCCCTCGAGCTCGTCCTCGATGCGGATGAGCTGGTTGTACTTGGCGATGCGGTCGCTGCGGCACGGGGCGCCCGACTTGATCTGGCCGGCGTTGACGCCCACGACCAGGTCGGCGATCGTGGAGTCCTCGGTCTCGCCGGAACGGTGGCTCACGATGCAAGCGTAGCCGGCCTCCTTGGCGGTCTCGATGGCCTCGAGTGACTCGGTGAGCGTGCCGATCTGGTTGACCTTGACCAGGATCGCGTTGGCGGCACCCAGCTCGATGCCCTTCTTGAGGCGCTCGGTGTTGGTGACGAACAGGTCGTCGCCCACCAGCTGCACCTTGTTGCCAATGCGGCGGGTAAGCTCGACCCAGCCGTCCCAGTCTTCCTCGGCCATGCCGTCCTCGATAGAAATGATGGGATAGGTGTCGACGAGCTTCTCCCAGTAATCAACCATCTGGGCACTCGTGTACTCCACGCCCTCGCCCTTGAGCTCATACATGCCGGTCTCGGCGTTGTAGAACTCGGTCGAGGCCGGGTCCATGGCGTACATGAAGTCGACGCCGGGCTTAAAGCCAGCCTTCTCAACGGCCTTGGTGATGTACTCGAACGGCTCGGCATTGGTCTTAAGGTTGGGGGCAAAGCCGCCCTCGTCGCCCACACCGCCGCCCAGGCCGGCCTCGTGCAGCACGCCCTTGAGGGTATGGTAGACCTCGGCGCACCAACGCAGGCCCTCGGCAAAGCTCGGGGCGCCCACCGGCATGATCATGAACTCCTGGAAGTCAACGTTATTGTCGGCATGCACGCCGCCGTTGAGGATGTTCATCATGGGCGTGGGCAACAGGTGGGCGTTGACGCCGCCCAGGTACTGGTACAGCGACAGACCCGCCGACTCGGCAGCGGCGCGGGCGACGGCCAGCGACACGCCCAGGATGGCGTTGGCACCGAGCTTGGTCTTGTTGGGGGTACCGTCCGCGGCAATCAGCGCGGCATCGACGGCGCGCTGGTCGAAGGCGTCGAGGCCCACGACGGCGTTAGCGCACTCGTTGTTGACGTGCTCGACGGCCTGCAAAACACCCTTGCCCAGGTAGCGGCCCTTGTCGCCATCGCGTAGCTCGCAGGCCTCAAAGGCGCCGGTCGAAGCACCCGAAGGCACCATTGCGCGGCCAAAGCTGCCGTCCTCGAGCACGACCTCGACCTCGACGGTGGGATTGCCGCGGCTGTCGAGTACCTCGCGACCGTAGACGTCCATAATATCGCTCATGTTGTCTCCCTCTCACTTGGAAACGTAGTGGATGCAAGCGACCGGCTGACCGTGCACCATCGGTGCGCCTCCGTAAGTTAGCCATGTCGCACTTTTTGCATTATGCCCTAAGTTAGCCGAGGGATACACTTGATTTTCGAAAAATTTAGCGGGAACGATGGGGCGCGTCAGCCCGTCGTTCCCGCAGTCTTACTCCTCCGCCTTTGCGGCATCCCACAGGTCGTTGAGGCCGTGGGTCGAGAGCTCGGTCAGATCCACGTGGGCATCGGCCGCCATCTGCTCCATCGCGGCCCAGCGGCGGCGGAACTTTGCTGTGCTGGCACGCAGGGCGCTCTCGGCGTCGATACCCTCCTTGCGCGCGACGTTGACCAGGGCAAAGAGCAGATCGCCAAACTCCATTTCGCGCTCGGGCGAGCCAGGAGCCTCGGCCTCAAACTCGGCACGCTCCTCGGCGACCTCGTCCCACACATCCTGGACCGTCTCCCACTCAAAGCCCACGGCAGCCGCCTTGCGCGACACCTTCTGAGCCTGCATCAGCGCCGGTAGATGCGTGGGCACGCCGTCGAGCAGGCCCTCGGGCGCAGCCTCGCCTGCCGCCACGGCCTTGTCCTTGGCAGCCCTCTCGGCAAGCTTGACCTCGTCCCAAATCTTGAGTACCTCGTCGGAGCTGTCGGCATCCACATCGCCAAACACGTGCGGATGACGGCGAATGAGCTTGGCGTCGATATCGCGCGCCACGTCGGCCAGCGTAAACTCGCCGGCGTCGGCAGCAATCTGCGCATGCAGCACGACCTGCATGAGCACGTCGCCCAGCTCCTCGCGTAGGTGAACCGCGTCGTCCGCCTCGATGCAGTCGAGCGCTTCGTAGGCCTCCTCGATCATGTTCTTGCCAATGCTGCGGTGCGTCTGCTCACGGTCCCACGGGCAGCCATCGGGCTGACGCAGACGCCAGACGGTCTGCACCAGATGCTGCAGCTCGGCCGACGCGTCGACCAGCGTGGACAGATCGCGCGAGCCCTCGGCATTTTGCTGAGCCATGTGCTGCGCCATGGCTACTCCTCCTCCATGACCACGTGGCGGAACGCGCCGCCCTCGTAGATGCCGTAGCTGTGCGAGCCGTCCTTGGGGATGCTCACGCTACCGGGGTTGAAGAGCCACAGGCCCGGGTGCGCGGCGCTTTCCTCGTTGACCTTGATGTGCGTATGGCCGTAGACGAGCGCGGAGCCCCCGGGCAACGCGGGCGCGTGGTCGACGCTGTTGTGCATGCCGGCGCCAAAGACATGGCCGTGCGTCAGGAACAGCTCGCGGCCGGTCTCGTCGAACAGCGTGGCGTAGTCGGCCATAACGGGGAAGTCGAGCACCATCTGGTCGACCTCGGCGTCGCAGTTGCCGCGCACCGCGATGATGCGGTCGGCCAGGGCGTTGAGCAGCGGAATCACGCGCTTGGGAGCGTAGTCGCGCGGCAGGTCGTTACGCGGGCCGTGGTAGAGCAGGTCGCCCAGCAGCACAATGCGATCGGGCTGCTCGGACTCGATGGCGGCGCAGAGGCGCTCGGCCCAGTATGCCGAGCCGTGGATGTCGGAGGCGATGAGGTATTTCATGGGGAGATCCTTTCGGTGTGGAGTTGATGGGGGCTGAATACGGAGCCCAGCGGATGTGGAGCCCATCTACTGTGTTACTCAAATCGAAGCGCCGCACTCTGAGCCGCCTGCATCACGCGTTGGAGCGGCACGTTGTGCGCGCGGGCGAGACGGGCGCAGTCTTCGTACTCGGAAGCCGCGCGCTCGCTGCCGTCGGGCAGGGTGGCCACCTTGACGGACACCTCGCCCCAAGGCGTCGCCACCTGCTCAAAGCGACGTGGCAAGCAAACACGCTCCATGACTTGGCGACGAATGCCGTTGGTCGTGGTTTCCAAAAAGATAATCGTCTGTAGGCGCTCGATATCCTCGTGCGAGCAGACCACCTGCAACTGCCATCCGGGGCGGCCCTTTTTGCAGTAGAGGGGCAGCCAGTGCACCTCGCGGGCGCCGGCCTCGCGCAGGCGGTCGGCGGCGTAGGCGAGCACCTCGGGCGACGCGTCATCGATGTCGCACTCCAGCTTGACGATGGTTTCGGGCGCATCGGTCTCGCGAGACAGCGGAGATGTACTTCCACGTTGCATACGGTCCGGATCCTTTCCGCACGGGCTCGTTTTATTCACCCAAACGCTAGCACATCGGACGTGGCACAGGCGTGACTTTCGCCCGCCGTCGTCCTCGCCCCCATCCAAACGTGTACATCAGCCGCCAAACATGTCATTTTTTGTCGGTTTTGGAGGCTGACGTACACGTTTTGAGGCAGGGTCGATGTCGTGCGGCAGCCCTTGCGCGCCGCTTGCCCTTTCCAGTCGATTTCGACCCTCGGCGTGCCCAACGCGTCAGGGGTCGCGCCATTACAATGGAGCGGATTCGCTTGACGCAAAGGAGCCGCCATGTCTGCTTGCCCGCTGATCGATTGCCATACCCACACCTCGTTCTCGGACGGTCATGCCTCGTTTGAGGACAACGTTCGCGCCGCTGCTGCGGCCAGCTGCCGCGTCATGGTCTCAACCGATCATCTCGCCCTGCCCGCCAGCATGGACGCCAACTGCGAAGTGCAGGTTACTGAGGGCGACCTGCCGGCGCATCGTCTGGCTTTTGAGGACGCCCGCAAGCTCGCCGCGCAGATCACGCCGGAGCTCGAGCTTATCTATGGCTTTGAATGCGACTGGTACGAAGGTTGCGAGCCTTTGGTTGAGCGCTGGTCCGCGGGTGCCATAGTGCGCTTGGGCAGCGTGCATTGGATTGGCAACCCGGGCGATATCATGGCCGGTGCCGCGGGTACGGCGGGAACGGAAAACGTCGCTCGCCCCGATACGCCCGATTCCCTTTGCGGTTGGATCGACGACGACACCGACCTGCACGTTTGGGAAAACCTGGGCGTGCGCGGCGTGTGGGAGCGCTATGTCGACGACTGGTGCCGCGCCTGCGAAAGCTCGCTCAGCTTTGATGTGATGGCTCACCCTGACCTGGTCATGCGCTTTTCGAAGGAAGGCTTTACGCCCGACTTTGACCCCGCACCGTTTTGGCAGCAGATGGCCGAATGCGCCCACGATACGGGCCGCCGCATTGAGGTCTCGACCGCCGCACCGCGCAAGGGCCTCGACGACTACTATCCCACGACCGGATTGCTGCATTGCTTTGCCCACGCCGAGGTGCCGATAACTTTTGGCTCGGACGCGCACCGCGCCTGCGACATCTGCTGGAATATCCACGAGGCACAAGCCCACGCCTACGACTGCGGTTATCGAACCTTCGACATCCCCCACCCCACCGGCGAATGGGAACCCACGCCCCTCGACTAGCCATCCCTTCATAAGTTGCGGTGGAATAGGGATTGTTTTGCCTGATGAAGCGCTTAAACAGTCCCTATTTCACCGCAACTTCCATGACCCCGTTACACCAACAAAGACTGTCCCAAACGACTAGTGGCGGCGGGCGTTGAGTTCGCCGGCCAACTCGTCGAGGGTGATGCCGTAGCGCTCAAGCGTCACGAGCAGGTGGTAGACCAGGTCGCCGGCCTCGTAGCGAATGTGGTCGTGGTCGTTGTCCTTGCAGGCCATGATCACCTCGCTCGCCTCCTCGGCAAGCTTCTTGAGTAGCTCATCCTCGACGTCGGTCAGCAGACGAGCGGTATAGCTCTCCTGCGGCGACGCGTCGCGTCGGCCATGAATCACCTCGGCCAGGCCCGTCAGTGTCTCGCCGATATTTCCATCCTGAACATTCGCGGTGCGCACACCCATGGTTCAATCCTTCCTGGTTGGCCAAGCGCCTGGTCGAGCGCCTGCCCTACGCGAGTTTCTTAAAGAAGCAGGTACGGTTGCCGGTATGGCAGGCAGGACCCGGCGAGTCGACCTTGACCAGCAGCGTATCGCTATCGCAGTCGGCCCAGAGCTCCTTGACCTCCTGCATATTGCCGCTCGTCGCGCCCTTGTTCCAGAGCTCCTGACGGCTGCGGCTCCAAAACCACGTGGTGCCGGTCTTGAGCGTCAGCCCCACCGACTCCTCGTTCATCCAGGCAACCATAAGCACCTCGCCGGTGTCATACTGCTGAACCACACAAGGAATCAATCCTTTGGCGTCGTACGTAAGCTTTGAAGGATCGGTTATCTCTTCCATTTCTCTCCCCAAATTCAAACATCGCAGGTCGGCGAGGGTTGTTCAGGTGCCGCAGGTTGCCGCGAAAGAGGAGCGACGCGTACTTTGGTACGCGAGCGACGGTTTGAGCGGCAAGATGCGGTGCCTGGACAAGCCGTAGCATTAGAAGTCCAATCTCACAGGGATGCCCTGTGAGGCCATATACTCTTTGACTTCGCGAATGCTGAAGGTTCCAAAGTGAAAGACACTGGCCGCCAGCACGGCGTCGGCTTCGCCCTCGATCACGCCCTCGGCAAAATGCTCGAGCGTGCCCACGCCACCGCTCGCGATGACGGGAATCGGCACCGCGCGCGCCACGGCACGGGTGAGTGCCAGGTCAAAGCCAGCCTTGGTGCCGTCGCGGTCCATGCTGGTGAGCAGGATCTCGCCGGTGCCGCGGCGAGCCGCCTCCTCGGCCCACGCCACCGCATCGATACCCGTGGCGTTGCGACCGCCCGCGGTAAAGACCTCCCACTTGTCGGCACCCGGCTCCCCGGGCAGTCCCACGCGCTTGGCATCGATCGCCACGACCACGGCTTGGCTACCAAACGCCGCGGCGGCCTGGCTGATCAACGACGGATCGCGCACGGCCGCCGAGTTGAGCGACACCTTGTCGGCACCGGCGGCAACCATGGTGCGCATGCCCGCCAGGTCGCGAAAGCCGCCGCCCACGGTATAGGGAATGGCGAGCTCCTCGGCCGCATGCGCCGCCATCTCGATGGTCGTCGCTCGGTTGTCGCTCGTCGCGGTAATATCCAGAAAGACGACCTCGTCCGCACCCTCGCGGTCGTAGGCGCGCGCCAGCTCCACCGGATCGCCCGCGTCGCGCAAGCTCACAAAGTTGACGCCCTTGACCACGCGGCCGTCTTTAACGTCCAAGCAGGGAATCACGCGTTTGGTAAGCATGGGCTATTCCTCCCCTCGAGCGGCGGCCAGCGCCTGGGCCAACGTAAAGTTGCCCTCGTAGAGCGCACGACCGGTAATGGCACCTTCAATCGCGCCCTCACCCACCGCGGCCAGTGCGCGGATGTCGTCGAGCGCCGAGATGCCGCCCGAAGCCACGACGGGAAAACCCGCGACCTCGGCCACATGGCGATACGCCGCCACATCGATGCCCGTCTGCATGCCATCGCGCGCGATGTCGGTATACACCAGATGCTTAAAGCCCAGCTCGGAAAGCTGCGCCACGGCATCGTCGAGCGCCACGCCCGCGCCGTCGCGCCAGCCGTTCACCTTGACCTGGCCGTCGCGCGCGGCAATGTCAGCCACCAACAGCTCGCCAAAACCTTGGGCCGCCACCTCGGCAAAACCCGGCTCGGTCACCAGCACGGTGCCCAGCGCAATGCGGCGAGCACCATAGCCGGCCAGCTCGTCGATGCGCGCGAGCGAGCGGACGCCGCCGCCTACGTCCACGGACAGACCGTCGACGCCGCAGATGGCCTTGATCGCCGCCGAGTTGGCAGCGCATGCGCCCTCGTCCTCGCCAAAGGCAGAGGACAGGTCTACGACGTGCACCCAGCTCGCGCCCTGCTCGGCAAACGAGCGGGCGACGGCCACGGGATCGTCGGAATATACCTTGCAACGGCTGCGGTCACCACGCTCCAGGCGCACGACCTTGCCGCCGATCAAATCGATTGCGGGAAACAGGATCATCGGCCGCCCTCCTCGACGATGTTGACGAAGTTCTTAAGGATGCGCTGACCCAGCGCGGAGGATTTCTCGGGATGGAACTGGCAGCCCCACACGTTGCCATGGCGCACGATGCACGGGAAGCTCCGCGTATAGTGCGTGCGCGCCAAAACGTCGGCGGCATCGGCGTCGTCGGCCACCGCGTAGCTGTGGGTGAAATACATGTTGGCACCCTCGGCAAAACCGGCAAGCAGCGGATCGGCCGCACCGGCGGGCGTCATGTGCACCTGGTCCCAGCCCACGTGCGGCACCTTCAGGCGGCTCGACTCCAAGCGCGCGCACGAACCGCGCATAATACCCAGGCCATCGACCCAGGGACCATCAGCCTGCTCGGGGGCGTTGCCGCCGGCAATCGCGCCCTCGTCCGCAGGCACGCCCTCGTTGCCGCGCTCAAAAAACAGCTGAAGGCCCAGGCAGATGCCGAGCAGTGGAGTTCCGGCGGCGACGGCATCGAGCACCGCGTCCGCCTCGCCGCTCTGGCGCATAAAGGCGATTGCGTCACAGAACGCGCCCACGCCCGGGATGACCAGGCCGTCGGCATTGCGGATCTGCTCCGGATCGTCCGATGTGCAGGCGGCGGCACCGGCGCGCGCAAGCCCGCGCACAACACTCGATAAGTTGCCCTTGTGGTAGTCGACCACCACGATCTTCGGTTCGCCCACGCGACCCTCCTTTTCCCATCATCCAAAACCACCACAAAGGGGACAGGCGCCTTTGTGGTGGTTTGTGCAATCCGTCAGCTACAGTGAACCCTTGGTGCTGGGGATGCCCTGCACGCGGGGATCCAGCTCGCAGGCGTGACGCATCGTGCGGCCCACGGCCTTAAAGGCGGCCTCGATAATGTGATGCGAGTTGCCGCCCGCCAGCTCGCGCACGTGCAGCGTGAGCTTGGCGTCGCGCGCAAAGGCGTAGAAGAACTCGACGGCCAGCTCGGTATCGAAGCTGCCCACGCGCTCGGTCGGCACGGGCAGCTCGCAGTAGGCCTGCCCGCGGCCCGAAATATCAACAGCAGCCATCACGAGCGTCTCGTCCATGGCGATCGCCGCGTCGGCAAAGCGCGTAATGCCCGCCTTGTCGCCCAGCGCCTGGCAAAACGCCTCGCCCAGCACGATACCCGTATCCTCGACGGTGTGGTGCGCATCGACCTCCACGTCGCCCACCGCGTGCACCGTCAGATCGAACAGGCCATGGCGGCCAAAGGCGTTGAGCATGTGGTCGAAAAACGGCACGCCGGTCGAGATATCGCACGCGCCGCTTCCGTCTAGGTCGAGCTTTACGACAATGTCGGTCTCGCCCGTCTTGCGGGTCACCTCGGCATAACGGCCCATCTACATCTCCTCCTTCACCAGCGTGGCAAACGCGGCCAGCACCTCGTCGTTTTCCTGCGGGGTACCCACGGTAATGCGCAGGCAGTCCGCGAGCCCCGGCGCGTAGCTAAAGTCGCGCACCAAAATCGAGTACTCGTCGCGCAGGCGCTCGCGCACGCGCGTGGAATGCGGCGTACGCACGAGCACAAAATTCGCCGCGCTCGGCCACGCCTCCACGGGCAGACCCTCGGCAGCCATCGCGCGTAGGGCGCACAGTTCGCGTTCGCGCTCGGATGTAACCTGTGCCACCACGGGCGCGTACGCATCGCGGGCACGCACGCAGGCAAGCGCGGCGGCCTGGCTCAGCACGTTAACCGAGTAGATCTGGCGAATCGCCGCAAACACATCGATGACCTCGGGCGCCGCGATCACGTAGCCCAGACGCGTGCCGGCGGCGCCAAACGCCTTGGACAGCGTATGCAGAATCACCAGGTTGGGATGCTCGGCGATAAGCCCCTGCGCCGTGGTAGCCGCGCCAAACGAATCGTCCGCAAACTCAACGTAGGCCTCGTCGACCATGACCATGCCGGGGCACGCATCGCACAGGGCCGCGACAAAGTCGAGCGGCGCCACGTCACCCGTGGGATTGTTGGGCGAGGTCACGATCGCCAGATCGCACTCGGGAGCCGCCGCAAGCACCGCTGCCTGGTCGAGCTCAAGGGTCGCCGGGTCGCGCCACACGTCGCGCACCTCGGTCTGACAGAGCGATGCAAAGAACGCATACTCGCTAAAGCACGGCGGGCAGTTGAGCAGGGTCCGTCCCGCGCCGCCAAACGCCAGCAGGTAGTTATAGAGCAGCTCGTCGCCGCCGTTGCCCACGCAGATGTTCTCGCGCGTCACGCCATGCCAAGCGGCCAGCTCGTCGCGCAGGTCGTTAGACATGGGATCGGGATAGCGGTTGAGCGGCGTAGCGGCGAGCGCCGCATCGATCGCCTCGCGCACACCGGCCGGCACGGGATAGGTGTTCTCGTTGGCCGAAAGGTTGATGCGCGTGGGCGTAAAGTTGGGATCATAGGGCTCGATGCCGACCAGGTAGGGCTGGACGAGTTCCTTCATGCGCGGCGTGAGTTCGGCCATGTTAGGCCTCCTTGCCGGTCGGGCCAACGCCATCCGCGCTCACAGCCGCCAGGTCAACGCCCTCGGCAACCGTCGCCACGGCGTCGCCCGGCCAGGCAACCTTGGTCAGGTCGGCCGCGGCGAGCAACTCGGCGCTCACGGCATCCTCGCCCTGCTCCAACACGCGACGGCGCAGTGCGGCAGAAAGCGCGTGTGCCCACAGGCCCTCGGCCTCGGCCAGACGCTGCGTAGCGGGAGCGTCGGAGAGCAAGCCCTCGGGCGTATAGCAAATGACACTCGAGCGCTTGACGAACTCCTCCACCGAAAGCGGGTTGGAGAACATGGCGGTGCCGCCGGTCGGCAGCGTGTGGTTGGGGCCGGCAACGTAATCGCCGAGCGGCTCGGAACTCCAAGCGCCCACAAAGATGGCGCCGGCGTTGCGGATACCGCCGAGCAGGCCCATCGCATCCTTGCAGTGCAGCTCCAGGTGCTCGGGCGCCACGGTGTTCACCGCCTCGACGGCGGCAGCCATGTCGGCTGCCACCACGATGGTGCCCTCATTGTCGAGCGAGGCACGGGTAATCTCGGCGCGCGGCGACTGCGCTACCAGAATGTCGATACCCGCCTCGACCTCACGCGCAAACTGCTCGTCGCAGGTCACCAGATAGCAGGCCGCCAGCGGATCATGCTCGGCCTGGGCCATCAGGTCGGCCGCGACCACCATAGGCTTGGCCGTGGCGTCGGCCAGCACGCAGACCTCGGAGGGACCGGCGACCATATCGATACCCACGTCACCCGAGACAATCTGTTTGGCAGCGGCGACGAAGGCGTTGCCCGGGCCGGTGATCTTGTCGACACGCGGAATGGTCTCGGTACCGTACGCCAGCGCGGCCACGGCCTGGGCGCCGCCCACCATATAGATCTCGTCCACGCCACCGAGCTTGGCGGCCGCGAGCGTATACGGGCTGATCAGGCCATCTTTTTGCGGCGGAGTCACCATGACCACGCGCTTGACGCCGGCCACCTTGGCGGGAATGGCGTTCATGAGCACGGTGGAGGGATACTGCGCGCGGCCGCCCGGCACGTAGATGCCGGCCGCAGCAAGCGGGGTCACCTTAACGCCGAGCATCGTGCCGTCCGGGCGCGTGGTAAACCAGCTCTGCTCGACCTCGCGCTGGTGGAACTCGCGAATCTGGCATGCGGCCTTTTCGAGCGCCGCGACAAAGGCGGGATCGAGGCCTTCGAGCGCGGCATCGATCTGCTCTTGCGGCAGACGGAAGCTCTGCAGCTCAACACCATCAAAACGCTGGCAATAGTCGCGCACCGCGGCATCGCCGTTGGCGCGCACGTTGGCTACGATATCGCGGGCAGCGTCGACGATGTTTTGCGGCAGCACGCCCTTGCGGTTGAGCTGGTTGGTAACGAGGCGCTCACCGGGAGCAAGCTTGATGGTCTTCATATCGGTATCCCATATCGGTCGAGGTTGCGTCTGAAAAACGAAAGGCCGGGCGGCGGCGCCAATCAGCCCGCAGCCCGGACGTTGGGGCGCCCGTGCGTGCTCGCGCTATTGCGCCGAGCCCGCGACGGGCTCAAAATGCTTGTCCTTCACGGCCGCGGCCAGGCGATCTGCCAGATTACGCACGCGCGGATCCAAGCGAGCGGCACCCGGATTGACGAAGAAGCGCGCCGTGCAGTCCATAATGCGACCAGTAATAACCAGGTCGTTGTCACGCAGCGTGGCGCCCGTGGCGGTGATGTCTACGATACGGTCGGTCATGCCGACAATGGGGCCCAGCTCGATGTTGCCGTGCAGCGAAACGATGTCGGCGTTCACGCCGCGCTCGGCATACCAGGCGCTCGCGATGCGCGGGTACTTGGTGGCCACGCGAAGCGACCCGCGGCGGGCATAGTTGCGCTCGGCCTGGCCGGCGCGCCACGCGGGCTCCGCCTCAATAAAGGTGCACAGACCGTAGCCCAGATCGACCAGCTGCAGCAGGTTGAGGTCTGCCTCGATAAGCGAGTCCCAACCGCAGATGCCGCAATCGGCACCGCCGCAGCCCACAAAGGCGGGCGCGTCGCCGGGACGCACGATGACAAACTCGATATCGCCGACCGTGCCCTCGCCGGCACGCGTGTCGCGGCCGCGCACGATCAGGTGACGGCCGGGGTCGCGCAGCTCAGAGACGTCCAAGCCCGCGGCCTCGAGCACGTCGAGCGTGTCGGCCTTAAGCGAGCCCTTGGGCACGGCGATGCGCAGCGGGCCCTCGGCGCCACGGCCCGCAGCGTGATCGCCGTCGGAAGCGGCGTCCTCGGCCGAGGTGCGCGCGGCCTCCAGGCGCTCGAGCGAAAAGGCGAAGCCCGCCGCCGGCACCTCGATACCGTCGCCAAATGCGCCGGTAAAGATAGAGTCGTAGCGACCGCCCGAGCCCACCGGATCGGGCAGGCCGCCGGCATAGGCCTTAAAGACCAGGCCCGTGTAGTAATCGAAAGAGTTCATGATGGAGAAGTCGAACGACAGCACCTGGGCGTCCTCGGGTGCCAGGCCCTCGACCAGGGCACGCAGCTCGCGCGTCAGCGGCGCGACGATACCGGCGGCCTCCAGCAGCGCGTCCACGCGGTCGAGCACCTCGGCACCGCCGTGCAGACGCGGCAGCTCGCAAATGGCGGCCTTGACGGCATCGGACTCGGTGCTTGCCGCCACGCGGGCATCGAGGCCCACAAAGTCGTTGGCGTGCACGCAGCGCAGGGCCTCGGCGGCCAGTTCGCGATCCTCGCACGCCGCGAGCAGTTCCTTAAACGGACGCACGCTGCCCGCGATAATGCGCGCATCGGGCAGTGCCAGCTTACGCACGGCCTCGGCCACGAGCGAGACGATCTCGACATCGCCCGCAGTGTCGCCCACACCGATAAGCTCAAAACCCAGTTGCGTAAACTGACGCGAGCCGCCGGCATTGCGCTGGCACTCACGAACCACCGGCGCCTCGTAGCGAAGACGTAGAGGCAGGTCGGCCGCGCGCATGCGAGTCGAAACCAGGCGAACGATCGGCAGCGTGTTGTCGGGACGGACCACCAGCAGGCGACCGTCGTCATCAAAGAGCTTAAACGGCGTATCCGCAATGCGGCCGCCTTCCTCGAGCGAACCCTTGTCCTCGAGCAGCGGTGTCTCGACCGGAAGGTAATGATGCCCCCTGAAGCAGCCCTTCACCGTACATGCGATCTCCTCGCGCGCCTGAGCCTCCTCGGGCAATATGTCCCGGAATCCCCACGGTGTGGCCGTCATCTGGTGAGCCTCCTCATGCTGTGTTTCATATAGAGCAGAAGACCGGCATAGCTCCGCCGGTCTTCTGGGTACTTTAGCATACTAGAGTGTTTGCGGGGAGAATCGTCCTTCTCGGCTCATAGCGTATTCATTTGGAAACATAGGGGAAAGCGCGTCCCGCCCGCCAGCCAAAAACTGGGATGCGGTTTCCGGTTGAGGTCCTCAGCGGAAAGTGTGTCCCATTCTGAGCGCCTGTTCTGGGACGTGCTTTCCGCCAGAAGCCTCAAGCGGAAAGCACGTCCCGTTTCTCAAAAAGCGTCAAACGCCAACTCGGCGCCCTGTCCCACTTAGGCGCCAATCGCGCGTCGGTACTCCGCCATAACCTGAGCGTCGGCTGCCGCGGGATTGGCGAAATAGCGCCAATCATAGGTCTCGGCCGAAACAACTCCGCGATAGCCGCGCGCCACCAGCCTATCCAGGTCGGCGCGCATATCGCGGTCGCCGTCACCCCAAGCAAGATGCGTCGTGCCATCTGCCGCAACATCGACAAAATGCACGTGGGCGACATCATCGCCAAGCAGATCAAAATAATCGTCGATGGTATCCCCCGCCACCGCCATAGCGCCCAAATCCAGACACGCCTTAAGTGCCGGATGATCAACTGCCTCGATCATGCGCTTCGTATCGGCCGCCGAGTTCACGATCATCGACTCAACCGGCTGTAGGGCCTCGAGCACCAGTCGCACGCCGCGCTCTCCCGCATGCTCGGCAATCGCACGCAGCATCGAGGCGCTGCGACCCCACGCGTCCTCGATCGGCTCGTTCAAAAATGCCCAGCCGCTCGAGACCATGACCTGCTCGGCTCCAAGTTCCGCCGCGATATCCACAACGTTCTTAAAGTACGCGAGCGTGCGAGCGCGCGCCTCATTCCCGCGCGCCGCGATATTCCACGGCTTGGGGTTGTTCTGTTCGGGACAAAGCCCCACAATCCGAACGCCATACCGCTGTGACAGCTCCTGCACCTGCTCGAGCGAATCGTATCCATGGCAATCGACATACAGATGCATCGCCCCGGTCCAAAGCTCGCAACACGTGTAGCCCGAGGCCGCTGCCGAAGAAAAGAATTCCTCAAGGTCAAAATAACGATGGCTGATATTCATGACGGCAAGCTGGGGATAGCTCATAATTACTCTCCAACCCAAGCGAGGCCCCGTTCCATATAGGAGCGAGGCCCGATTACACAAACGTTATTTGCTCTTAGTAGTCGAACTGGTGATAGTAACGACGGTAGTTGAGGTTGTGCTTGGTGACCGTCTCGTAGTAAGCGGCAAGGCGATCGGTGATCAGCGAGGAGAGGATCCACGGAGACACGATGACGCGGAACTCGTCGTCAAGGCCGGGGATCGCGAACTCGGCGGTGTCGA
>CALIOA010000026.1:0-2142 GCA_938045065.1 uncultured Collinsella sp. | reverse complement strand
GCCGCGCGGCAAGGAGATATATTGCCAGACCGGAGGGCCCCCGCGGGCGGGAATCTGGGCGTACACATTTCCTACACATATAAGTTCTCTCGGCTGGCTGGTTAAAAACAGGAGGGGACCTCGCTTCCGAGATCCCCTCTTTCGCCTATCTATAGCAATAGACTCTTAAATAGCTTATGCCAGCAGCTTGCGACCGGACTCCTCGATCGCGTCAAGTGCTGCATCTGCCTCGGCGGCATCCGCGCCCTTAGCGAAGATGTACAGCTTGATCTTGGGCTCGGTGCCGGAAGGACGAACAATACCCTTGTTGCCACCCTCAAGATCGAACTCAATGACATTAGCCTTCGGAAGGCCGTTCACGCAGGTGTTGTAATCAACGACGGCCTCAATCTTGGAACCGGCGAGCTCCGCGGGCGGGTTCTCGCGCAGACCGGCCATGATGCCGGCCATCTTTGCCGCACCCTCAGCACCCGGATAGCTCAGCGAAATCGTCTTATTGTGATAGTAGCCATACTTCTCGTACAGCTCGTGCATCGCGTCGGCAAGGTTCTTACCCTGCAGCTTGTAATACTGCGCCATCTGGCAAATCAGAAGCGAAGTGCTCACCGCGTCCTTATCGCGCACGTGGTCGCCGGCCAGATAGCCGTAGCTCTCCTCGAAACCGAAGATAAAGCGGTCGACCTCGCCAGCATCGGAAAGCGAGGTAATGATGTCGCCGATGTACTTGAAGCCCGTCAGGCAGCGACGGAGCTCAAAGCCATACTCCTCAGCCAGAGCGTCAACCATGGCGGAAGAAACGATTGTAGTAACGGCAACCTTCTTAGTGAGGTCCTCGCCGCGGGCGGCACGGGTCTTGCAAATATAGTCGAGCAGCAGGACGCCCATCTCGTTACCGGTCAGCAGCAGGTAGTCATCACCATTCTTGACGGCAACGCCAACACGGTCGGCGTCGGGATCGGTTGCAAGCAGCAGATCAGGGTGAACCTGCTCGCAGAGATCGATGCCCTTCTGCATGGCCTGACGGATCTCGGGGTTAGGATACGGGCAGGTCGGGAAATCGCCGTTAGGCTCCTTCTGCTCGGGAACAACCGTGACATCGGTGATGCCAGCGCGCTCGAGCACCGTCGTGACGGGAATGAGGCCGGTGCCGTTGAGCGGAGTGTAGACGAGCTTAAGCGGTGCGCCGGCAATCTCCTCGGCAGAAAGGTTAGTCACGCCGCGGGCGAGAACTGCGTCATAATAACGCTCGAGGCAGGAGTCATCGATCCATTTAACCAGACCCTGCTCAAGAGCCTCATCAAAGTCCATGGACTTCACGCCGGTAAACGTATCGGTCTCGGCGATAGCCCTAGAAATTGCATCGGCGGCCTCACTGGTGATCTGGCAGCCGTCGGGGCCATAGGCCTTATAGCCGTTATAAGGCGCCGGATTATGACTAGCGGTCATGCAAATGCCACCGGAGCACTTAAGGTCACGGACGGCCCAGGAAAGCGTCGGCACGGGAGAAATCTTAGGATACACGAGAGCAGTCACGCCGTTTGCCGCAAGAATGGCAGCCGTCGTCTTAACGAACAGTTCACCCTTATTGCGGCTATCGCGAGCGATGGCAACCATCGGATGCTCGAAGGTCGCATTGAGGTAGTCAGCGAATCCCTGCGTCGCGCGACCGACCGTATAAATATTCATACGGTTAGTGCCTGCACCGATAGTGCCACGTAGACCGGCGGTACCGAAGGCGAGATCTTGAAAGAAAGCGTCGGTGATGGCGTCTTCGTCACCCTGCTCCTTCATCGTGTTGAGCTCAGCGAGGAGCTCCTCGTCCTTGACATTGGCAATCCAAGTATCAAGCAGCTCATGAACATCTGCCATGTGAGTCCTTCCGTCACAATCAATAAAACAACCCGTGTAAAACAAGACAAGCGCATCAGCGCGCTAAAGCAAATATTAGTCCATTGAGAACAAAGAACCGGCCACAGAACGGTGAACGTTTATATTCACCGGTGGATGATTGGATTGATTAAATTGCTTAGAGAATGTCATCTATAACGCAAAAAAAGGGGGAGGCCGCGAGGCCTCCCCCTTCTCAATTCAAGCGTACGGCTCGGTGCCGTCCACCGGTCAGCGGCGCCCTGGCCTCCCACG
>CALIOA010000025.1:0-48873 GCA_938045065.1 uncultured Collinsella sp. | reverse complement strand
AACGATATGGCACCGTGGGGACACATGTATGTCAATCCTGGTCTAACAGAGCCAATCTTAATGGCATGGACGTTGAAAACCTATATGGTCTCCCGCTTGCTAAAAGCCCGGGTGCAGGCGGGGTCGGTCCCAGGGGGAGAGAGGGGAGCGGCTGGGTTTGTATCGCATAGGGCCGCTCCCTTCTCGGGGGAAAGCGAGGCGATGCGCTACTGCGCGTCCGCCATAGTGTCGGCGAGCTCCTTGTACCAGAGTGCCGACTGCTTGATGTAACGTTTTTGCGTGTCGAAGTCGATGTAGAACAGGCCGTAGCGCTTGTTATAGCCATTGGCCCACGAGAACTGGTCCTGCAGGCTCCAGATAAAGTAGCCCTGGACGTCGACGCCCTCGGCGCGCGCCTGGAGCACCTTCTCCATGTGCTGGTCGACAAAGTCGATGCGCTCGGGATCGGCGACGATGCCGTTTGCGTCGGGCTCGGGGTCCTTGTGGCCCAGGCCGTTTTCGGTGATATAGATGACGGGGAGGTTGGGATAGGTGGCGCTGATGTGCTTGAGCGTGTCGTAGAGGCCTTGCGGGTAGATGAGCCAATCCCAGTCGGTGGTGGGGATACCCGGCATATCGACCTGCTGCCCGACGCCCTTAAACTTAAAGCACGAGGTGCCCTTGTCTCCGGTGCCGTTAAAGCTGTTGGTGGACTCGCCATCGTAGGCGGCGATAAACGCCGACTGATAGTAGTTGAGGCCGAACATATCGTTGCGGGGCGCCGCCTTGGCGAGCTCCTCCATGTCGCTGTCCTCAACCGTAAGTGTGGCGTTGTTGGCACGCAGAATCTCGTTGATGAGTGAGAGGGTGCGCGCGGAGTAGTGACCCAGGAAGGCGCCGTCCATGATGAAGTCGGTGTAGAAGGCGTTGTACAGGTCGGCGGCGTGCTGGTCGGCGGGCGAGTCGGTGGCAGGATATGCCGGCGTCAGGACGTTGACCATGCCAATGCGTCCGCCCAGGTGCTCGGTCTCGTCAAGATCCTTATACAGGTTGACGGCGCGGGCGTGGGCAACGAGCTCGTTGTGCTGGCTCTGGATGCCGCTCGTCACATCAAAGTGATGGTTGGGCGGGAAGTTGCCTTGGATGTATTGGGAGTGCGAGAGGCTGATGAGCTCGTTGATGGTGAACCAATTTTTGACCTCGCGGAACTCGCGGAAGCAGAACTCGGCATAGCGCACATAGGCGTCGACGGTCTTGCGGTTGAGCCAGTCGCCCTGGTTGAACAGGGCGGCGGGGGAGTCAAAGTGATGCAGGGACACATAGGGCTCGACGCCATACTTTTTGCAGCAGGCGAACAGCTCGTGGTAGTGCTTAACGCCCTCGGAGAGGGGTTCGGCATCGTCGCCGTTGGGGAAGATGCGGGTCCAGGCGATGGACACACGAATGGCGTTGAGTCCATGCTCGGCAGAAAGGCGGATATCCTCCTCGTAGCGGTTGTAGAAATCACTGGCCGGGTCGGGCAAAAAGCGACCCTGGGCGACAAGGTAATCGTCCCACATGGTCTTACCCTTGCCTGCCACCTTCGTGGAACCTTCCGTTTGGTACGCGGCGGTTGCGGCGCCCCAAACAAAGCCCTTCGGCAGCTGCTGTACGCGGTTTAGCAAAGACATATGCATACACCCTCTCGTCTCGCTGTTCGATATTGTGCGTTTGCGCTCAGGAGGCTCCCTGGTTAGCGTTCAGCGGTGAAAAAGCCCGATAAACACTATCTTAAAATGATTAGAACCAAAATGAGCACGTGAACATTTGACAATGAGCACGTTAACATCCGGCTGGGATGTATAGAAACAAAACAACTTCAAACAGCCGCGAACGGTTGTATTTGTTCGGTAAGCGGTTTTGATTGACAGAAGTTTTCATGTTGTGGTATATGGCTCGGGTATCATGAGCACGTTATCAATGTATGTACGATGCGCCATGGGCGCGGGGAATAGTTGGGAAGCAGGTTAGCGTGGAAGGCATGGATCAGCAGACAAGGAATGGTCGTTCGGCGAGCGCGGCAGAGGTTGCGGCGCTCGCTGGCGTGAGCCGCCAGACTGTGTCTCGCGTGGTCAACGGTATGCCCAACGTGACGGAAAAGACGCGCAAGCGTGTGCTGGCCGCCATGGAAGAGCTGGGCTTTCGTCCCAATTTTGCTGGAGCGGCGTTGCGCGGCGGGTCGTATCGTTCTATTGGCCTGTGCATGTACAACATCACACGTGTCGGTAACCTGGCGACGCTCGAGGGTATCATGCAAGCGGCGCGCGAGCACGATTTTGCCGTCACTATGATCGAGATGGGCGGCTACAAGCCCTATGCACTTGCCGATGCCTCGCGCCGCATGGTCGAGCGACCCGTCGACGGTATGATTCTCAACATGAACCGCATGGCTCCCGATTTTGAGGAGTTTGTTCCCCAGCCGGGAGTGCGAACGGTCATCCTGTCCATGTATGCGCATCCGCGCTGCACGACGATCGACTCCGACCAGTATGGTTCGTGCGAGCTGTTGACCAATTATCTGCTGGAACATGGTCACTCGAATATGCGGTTTGTGGCGGGTCCGGAAAACTCGATTTCCTCACGTTTTCGTGAGGCCGGTTGGCGCGATACGCTGGGTCGTGCTCATGTCGATGCCGCTCCGATGCTGCGTGGCGATTGGAGTGCGGACAGTGGGTACGCCATGGGCGAGCGGATTGCGGCCGAGGTGCTTGCCGGCGGGTCGCAGACGCCGACTGCCGTGCTTGCGGCAAATGACCAGATGGCGCTGGGCGTTATCGCCGCGCTCGAGAACGCGGGCCTGTCCGTGCCCGACGACGTGAGCGTGGTTGGTATCGACGACGCACTCGAGGGACTTGTTCCTCACAATCGGCTGACGACGCTGCGATTTGATTTGCGCGGTGTCGGTAAGCTTGCGTTTGAGGCGGCGATTGGAGAGAGCTCGTCTATCGAGGCGATTCATGTGCCGAGCACGCTGGTCGAACGCTCGACTGTTAGGGACATACGGGGTTAGGTCCTACTCCGTCTGTCTCGATTTGTAACAGGTAGACGGTCAAAAGCGGGCTACGTGTTACAGATTTAGATTCTTCGGAAAGAGCAATCCTGTTCGTCTCAATCTGTAACAGCTAGGACCCAAAAACTCGGCTAGATGTTACAGATTGAGACAAACGGACCCCGAACCGCCCAAAAAGGCCGGGGGCGGCGCGCCGTGTGACGTGCCGCCCCCGGCTGAGAAATGGGGACAGGTTATGTGGGCGGTGCAATTCCGCCAACCGCTCGTCGCAAGCCGCTAGTCCAGACGACGGGTCTGCGCCACGTGCTTATACCAGTATGCGCTTGCCTTGGGCGTGCGCTTCTGGGTTTCAAAGTCAACGTAGAAGAAGCCGTAACGCTTGTTGTAGCCATTGGTCCAGGAGAACTGATCCTGCAGGCTCCACAGGAAGTAGCCGCCTACGTTGACGCCAACCTCCATGGCCTTGAGCAACCAGCGCAGGTGCTGCTCGATGTAGTCGATGCGCGGCTGGTCGTCCACAAAACCGTCCTTGTAGGGGTCCTTGTAGCCCATGCCGTTCTCGGTGATGAAGATCTGCTTGTAGTTGGGGTAGCGCTGCTTAATGTAGACGAGCAGATCGAACAGGCCCTCGGGATAGATGATCCAGTCCCAGTCGGTGGTGGGGATACCAGGCTTGTTCACATGCTCGCCAATACCCTTAACGCGCCAGCGGCCGGTGCCCTTCTCGCCCGTACCGTTGTGGTGCAGGTCGTTCTCGCCATCGTAAGCCTTGAGGAAGCGGCACTGGTAGTTGTTAACGCCCAGGTAGTCGTTGTAGAGCGCGGCCTCGCGCATAATCTCGAGGTCCTCGTCCAGGATCTCGATGGTGCCGCCTGAGACGGCAGCCAGGCGGTTGGCGCACTCGAGGGTGTCGGGGGCATAGTCGCCGCGGAAGGTGGCGTCGAGCAGAAACTGGTTCTGCAGCACGTGCTCGTTGTTGGCGGCCTTGATATCGGCGGGGTCGTTCTCGTTGAGCGGGTACTTAAACTCCAGCGACTGGATGACGCCGATCTTGCCCTTAAAACCGCCGTTGTGGAAGGCCAGTACTGCCTTGGCGTGGGCGAGCATCATGTTGTGCTCGCACTGGAAGGCCTCGGCAAGATGCGCCTTGACGCCACCGGGGAAGGTGCCCTCGATGTAGGTGTTGGAGGCGTCGGCCCAGATCTCGTTAAAGGTGAACCAGTAGGTCACCTGGTCGGCATACTCCTTAAAGCAGAAGGTGGCAAAGTCCACAAAGGCGTCGATGGTCTCGCGGTTGAGGAAGTCGCTCTTCTCAAAGAGGGGCAGCGGCGTGTCAAAGTGATGCAGCGTGACAAACGGCTCAACGTGGTGCTTGTGGCACTCGGCGAAGAGATCGTGGTAGAACTGCACACCCTCGGGGTTGATTTCGCCGGTACCGTTGGGGAAGATGCGGCTCCAGGCGATGGAGAGGCGAATGCCGTTGATACCGAACTCCTCGCACAGCTCCAAGTCGACGGGGTACTGGTTGTAGAAGTCCGAGGCGGGATCGGGGGAGAAGCGCCCCTGGGCCTCCAAGAAGTCGTCCCAGGCGACTTTGCCCTTACCGTGGGTGCGGGTCTCGCCCTCTACCTGGTAAGCAGCAGTGGCGCCGCCAAAGACAAAGCCCTCGGGAAACTGCGCAGGCGGGTTGGTGACGCTAGCGGGGTTAACGGACATGATGATCCAATCGTTTAAATCGAAGGACCAGCCGGTCTTGGATGGTCGGCTGGCCCTGAGCGTTACTTACTTCGAAAGCTGCTCGGAGACGAAGGCGAGAGACTTATCGCCGTTCTGGGAGAGCTCGATGTACTGCTTACCGCGACAGGCGACGCACTTGTTGCCCACGCGCTCGCAGTCCTTCTGCAGGTCGGCCAAGTAGCTGGCAGCCTGCGGGGCCAGGACGACCAGGTCAAAGTCGGGGAGCATGTCGACGTGGTTACCATATGCCTCGGCAGCGGTCTCAAGATTGATGCCGCGCTCCTTGGCGGCCTTGGCCAGCGCGTTGGCGAGCAGGCCCGAGGTTCCGCCACCCTGGCAGAGCACGAGTACGCGCTTGCCGTTGAGGTCGCTGGCGGTCGTTGCCTCAGTGGCGACAGCGGCGGGGGCGTCGGCCTTCACGGCCTCGGCAGCAGCGCCGGCGGCAACGCTCTTGGCGTCAGCCTTGCCCTGGAAGGCATCGCTGAGCTTGGCGGCCTTCTCGGCGTTCTTGGCGGCGAGCTCCTCTTGGGAAATCTCGGCCTCCTCGGCGCACTTCTGGGCGTCGTAGGCACGGAAGAACGGGTAGTACAGAACGAAGTCGACGACCAGGATAAGGGCGAGCATCACAAAGGCGAGCGGCTGGAAGCCCAGGCCCATGATGGTGCCGATGGGGCCGGGGACAGTCCAGGGCAGGGTGTACATAAAGCCGTTCATGCCCAAGAAGTCGATAAAGATCTTGAGGATCCAGATGTTGGCGATCGGGGCAAAGACAAACGGGACAAAGAAGACGGGGTTGAGCACGATGGGTGCGGCGAACAGCAGCGGCTCGTTGACGGCAAAGCACACGGGAACGATAGCGGCCTTACCGACGGCGCGCATCTCCTGGGACTTGGCCAGGAAGCAGAACATAAAGACCAGGACGAGCGTGGCGCCGGTGCCGCCCATGCAGACGACGAAGTACTGGGCACCCTGGGTCAGGACAGCGGAAGCGTGCTGGCCAGCCTGGAACGCAGCCAGGTTGTCGGTCATGTTGGCAACGAGGGCGGCGGCGATGGCGGGCTCGACGATCGAGGGGCCGTGGACGCCCACGAACCAGAACAGGCTCATGGCGCCGTAGATCACAGCGAGGCCGATGTAGCCATCGGCAGCGGTGAACAGGGGCTGGAACACCTGGATGACGCCCTGGGCAAAGCAGAAGCCAAAAGCAGCGCGGAAGACGATGTCAAAGACCCAAAAGACGGTGATGCAGACGGAGAAGGGGATGATGTCCTTAAAGGTCTGCGAGATGTTGGGCGGGACCTGCTCGGGCATCTTGACGGTGATGTTGCGCTTAATGAAGAACTTGTAGATGATGCCGGTCACAAACGCAGCGATGAAAGCGGTCAGCAGGCCCTTGGAACCAAGGTAGGTGGTGTTGAAGCCGCTGGCGGCGTCCGTGGCGATGGTGTCGCTCGAAAGGAGCAAGAAGCCGATGATGGCCGCGCACATGCACGAGATGAAGTTGATCTGGTTGTTCTTGGGCAGATCGCGGTTCTGAGCGTCGGCGAAGTGCTTGGCCGTGGTGGCGGCGCAGGCGATGGCCAGGATGCCCATGGAGTAGTTGTAGCACTTCCACAGGGCGTTGTTGATGTCATCGGGCCAGTAGAAACCCCAGATGTTGGGGACCGAGGCTACCAGGCAGAAGATGGACGAGAAGATGATGATGGGGATGACGGAGATAAAGCCGTCGCGGATCGCCTTGAGGTACTTGTTGCGGGCGATCGCGTTGAAAAAGGGCTGGCCCTTTTCGATGATGGCGATGAGTTGCTCCATGCAATGCTCCTAAGAGTCGGTGGGTTAGCAACGATGGTAGCTTTTGGCGTTCGGTTGCCAAAATGTTGACGTTGCCATTTTGCGACACAAAAAAAGACGCGAACCGGTGGTTCCTGTGCCTGCGAACCGTCGATTCCTTACGCGTAAACATTTGAGCCGCCCGGTGGCTCTGTGTTTGCATAATGGCAACGTTAACATTTGGGCGCCAAAAGCCGTTCGGGGAAACAAAAATGTCGGTGAACGGTAGGTTTTGGGTGGTGAGCGTATGGTGGGGGAGGCGTTAGATATACTTGAAGACGCTTCATTTGACTGCGTAGGGTGCCACCAATGGCATCGTTGACATAGAAAGATCGACCTATGGCCGCTGTTAAAAAATCGGTATCCGTCAAAGACGTGGCGCGCCTCGCGGGCGTCTCGGAGCAGACGGTCTCGCGCACCGTGCACGATTCGCCCAGTGTGCGCCCCGAGACCAAGGAACGCGTGCGTGCCGCCATGCGCGAGCTGGGGTATCGCCCCAATTTTGCCGGTCGATCGCTGCGCCGTGGCAAGTTTAAGACCGTTGGCGTCGCCATGTTCAACATTACCGGTACCGGCAACCTCGACCGTATGGAGGGCTTTGCCGCCGCGGCCGACAAACATGGCTATGCCATCACCCTCACTAAAGTAGATGGGCATCCGTATACCCTCGAGAGCGCATCGTCGCGCATGAGCGCGCTGCCGGTAGACGGCATGGTCGTGATCATGAATCGCATGCCGGCGGACTTTGGCACCTTCGAGCCGCTGCCCGGCATGCAGACGGTGCTCGTTACGATGCTGGAGCATCCGCTCTGTTCAACGGTCGATAACGACCAGTTCGATTGCTCGCGCCAGGTGGTCGAGTACTTGCTGGGGCGGGGGCACAAAACCGTGCACTTTATCTCGTGTCCCGAGCGCTCGCTTTCGGGCATGCGGCGCGAGGAAGGCTGGCGCGAGACATTGCGCGCGCATGGAATTGAGCCGCCGCGACTCGTCCGTGGGGATTGGACGGCACAGAGCGGATATGCTGCCGGTCAGGCTCTGGCGGAAGATCCGACCTGTACGGCCATTTATGCTTCCAACGATGCCATGGCATACGGCTGCATTCGCGGGCTCGAGTCGTGCGGAAGGCGTGTGCCCGAGGACGTGAGCGTGGCGGGTGTTGATGACAGCCTGGGCGATATCGTGCCCGACCGTCGCCTGACCACGGTGCGCTTTGACAACAAGCGCGTCGGCATGTGGGCGGTCGACAAGATTGCCGGCGCCGATGGGGGTGCGTCTGGCGTGGAGCACATGCTGATCCCCGGTGTGCTTGTAGAGGGCGATACGGTGCGCGATTTGCGTTAGGGTGCGGCCCTGTTTGGGTTGCCGCTAATTGTGTTCGATATTGTTCAGATTGGTTTAAAAACCGTTCACGGGCGAAAAGTGACCGTTCATAGTTCGAAATTACGTTTTGAGCTGTTCTTTTTTGTTTGAATGTTATTGTTTCTGTCATACACAACGCAGCGCGTATGCCCGGACGCGATGCTCTCCATTGGTTCATATGTGAAAGGAACGCAATATGGCAACCAAAGAAGAAATCTCGATGGTTGGATTCGAGATCGTCGCATACGCAGGTGACGCCCAGACCGATCTGCTTGCAGCGCTCGATGCTGCTCGCGAGGGTGACTTTGAGAAGGCCGAACAGCTGCACAAGGATGCCAGCGATGCGCTCATCGGTGCCCACGACACGCAGACCAAACTGCTTTCGCAGGAGGCCGGCGGTGGCGAGATGGAGATGACCTTCATCATGGCTCACGCTCAGGACACCCTCATGACCACTATGATCCTGGAGAAGCAGACCCGCTTTACCATCGATGCCTACAAGCGCATCGCCGAGCTCGAGGCCAAGCTCGCCTAACGAGCCCTCACAACCAAGTCCCCTTCCAAAAGCTCTGCCGCTACCCGCGGCAGGGCTTTTTCTGTCCTCCTCCAAGTTGCGGTGAAATAGGGACTGAATAGGGGCCGGCGGGCACAAAACAAACCCTATTCCACCGCAACTCATCCCGAGACAGTCATTGGGGACGTTCTTAAACGACTAGTCGTTGGGGACAGTCTTGGAGCTTCTGCACGCCCTCCCGTTCGGTTTTTCGATGGGTGGGTATACTTCCATCCGCAATGCAGGCCGGAATGAGGAGGTGTCCAAATGCCGGACAACGGATTGATTCAAAAGACAGATGCGCACGAGATGGCTCATGGGCGTCCTGTCCAGATAACCGAGCATACGACGGTAACCGAGCTGCAGCCCAGCCTGTCCGATGTCGTGTGCGCAAACAAAAAGCTGCAGATTGGCTTTATCGTTGCGCTCGTGGTACTGGCGCTGCTGTCGGGCTTTGTAGCTCGTCCGCATTTTGCCGATACCAAAACTTGGGACTCTACCATCGAGGTCATCGATCAAAAGAAGGGCAATGTTTTGGCGCTCACGACCTCGTGCGTCGCCCTATCTGCGGGTATCACTGCGCTGCCGGGCGATACGGGAACGCCAGTTGCCGAGCAGCTCGCGCAGCTTTCAGGCAACCTTGGTATCGTGCTTGCTGTGCTCTACCTCGAGAAATACCTGCTAACCATTTTGTGGTCGGTTGGCCTGGGCATCTTAATCCCGTTTGCGTTGGTGCTCTTTGCGGTGTCGCTCGGCATTCACGGGCGCTGGAGCACGAGCGCCGTCCTGCGCCGTGTGGCGACGCGCGTGCTGGTGGTTGCCGTGATCGGCATGGCGCTCGTGCCCGCGAGCGTATGGGTGTCGCAGAAGGTCGATGAAACGTATCGAGTGAGCATCGAGACGGCCGAGCAAAAGGCGGCCGACGCTGCGGGTGCGGCAGATAGCGACAGCTCCAAAGTAAGCAAGAAAAAGACCGAGTCCACAGAGTCCAAGAATGTGCTTGAGCAGCTTGCCGACGGCGCCTCGGGTCTCGTCACGTCGGTGACCAGCGGCGCCAAGCAGATGACCGACGAGATCGTGCAGCAGGTGACCGATCTCATCGAAGGCGTCATTGTGATGATCGTGACCTCGTGCGTTATCCCGCTGCTGGTGCTCGCGGCGTTTCTGTGGCTGGGCCACACCCTGCTGGGGATTGATATTTCCGGCCCGGCGAACTATTTGACGGGCCGCTTTCTGAGTGCTCCGTCCAAGCACGCCAAGAAGGGCAGGCAGTCTGAGTAGGCGGCAAAGCGTTCTTTGGAAGATCAACTGTAAGAAGGGCGGCCGAGACACGTTCTCGGCCGCCCTTTTGTTTGTTGAATACGCGGTCGCTACGTCCGCGCCGAGTCCAGACGGTCGGCAATCATCCGTGAACGGTATTTGTTCAAAAAAGAACAAAGATAAACAAATAATTCTTGCAGTTGATGTTCGAATGTGTTCAAATAAACACGAACAGTGAAGAACCGCACATTCAGATGCCCGGACCTGAACGCGATTCAACACTTCCAAACAGAAACTACGCACCTGCGTATCTCTCAAGGAGGATGTCATGAGGGTTGTAATCGCTTCCGATGCCGACGGTATGTCGATGAAGGAGTCCATCAAGGAGATGCTCATCGCCGACGGTCACGAGGTCGTCGACTATTCCGAGACCCCTGCCGCGGACTTTGTCGATTCCGCGACCGCCGTTGCCAAGGACCTGCTGGAGCACAAGGATTCCCAGGGCTTCGCATTCGATAAGTACGGCGTCGGCTCCTATATGGCCGCCGTCAAGATCAAGGGCATGGTCGTCGCCAACATTTCCGACGAGCGTTCCGCCTACATGACCCGCGAGCACAACGGCTCGCGCATGGTCACCATGGGCCCGGGCGTTGTGGGCACCGAGGTTGCCAAGAAGATCGCCCGCGAGTTCCTGCGCGCCCAGTACGCCGGCGGCCGTCACCAGATCCGTGTCGACATGCTCAACAAGATGGCCTAACGAGAGCCACCGAGAACTCGAACTTCTACCTCAACTTGTGAATTCAGACGAAAGGACGTTCTGATGAAGAAGACCATCGCAATCGGTTGCGACCATATCGTTACGGACGAGAAGATCTATCTGGCCGACCGCCTGGAGCAGGCTGGCTACAAGGTGCTCGACTGCGGCACCTACAGCCACACCCGTACGCACTATCCCATCTACGGTAAGGCCGTGGGCGAGGCTGTTGCCAGCGGCAAGGCCGACTTTGGCGTGGCCCTGTGCGGCACCGGCATTGGCATCACCAACGCCGTCAACAAGGTTCCCGGCGCCCGCTGCGCCCTGGTTCGCGACATGACCTCTGCCCTGTATGCCCGTCGCGAGCTCAACGCCAACATCGTGGGCTTTGGCGGCAAGATCACCGGCGAGTTCCTGATGGCCGATATCATGCTTGCCTTCCTGGAGGAGCCCTACGAGAAGACCCCCGAGCACGATGCCCTGATCGCCAAGATCGATGCCTGCAATAAGGCCGATGCCGAGGCTCAGGCTGACCCGCACTTCTTTGACGAGTTCCTCGAGAAGTGGGACCGCGGCGAATACCACGATTAGCGGGTATCCGGCGTAATTAACTAGTCCGTTGACGGCTCGCGTTTCTGTGAGGGGGCGCGAGCCGGTTTTCTATCAGCCCAATTGGCCCAGCGGGCTGGACGTGCATTGTTCTTTTGTTTGCGGCGCTGCCTCATTACCTTTCTGCTAAAGGCACGACGTTCACAATGGATCGTGCGAGATGATATGTGAAGGAGAAGATTCCCATGGAGTTTGTTCTTGATAACGGCTCTGTCCGCATTGCGTTGAGCACGGCTGGCGGATCGTTCACTTCTATTACGGCCAACGGCCGTGAGTACCTGTGGCAGGGTGACCCGGCGGTCTGGTCGGGCCAGGCACCCATTTGTTTCCCGATCTGCGGCGGCCTTCGTGACGGTCGCGCAATGACCATGGGCGGCCGCGAGGTCAAGCTTGCCCGTCACGGCTTTGCGCGCAAACAGGAGTGGAAGCTCGATGAGCAGGGCGACAACATGGTTGCGCTGAGCCTAAGCTCTGCCGACCATGCCGAGTTGCTCGAGCAGTACCCGTATCCGTTTAAGATCGTTGCTCGTTACACGATCGATGCGGAAAAGGTGGCCGTGTCGTACGAGGTGACCAATGAGGGCACCGAGGACATGCCGTTCTTTGTGGGCGGTCACCCTGGCTTTAAGTGCCCGCTTGACGAGGGCGAGTCCTATGACGACTACGAGCTCCGTTTTGAGCAGCGCGAGGCTGCCGAGCTCTGTACTGCCGTTCCCTCGACGGGCCTGATTGATGTTGAGCATCGCAGCAAGAACCCCATGATCGGCCAGAACCTGCCGCTTACCCACGAACTCTTCGACTTCGCGGAGACCATCTTTGACGTGCTCGAGAGCCGCGTGGTTACGTTGACCAAGAAAACCGAGGACAAGGGCGTGCGCCTGACGTTCCCCGATATGCCGTACCTGATTGTGTGGAGCAAGCCCGAGGGCGACTTTGTGGCTGTTGAACCGTGGGGTGGTCTGTCCACCTGCTCCGACGAGGACGATATTCTGGAGCACAAGCGTGGCTGCCTGGTGGCCAAGCCGGGAGAGACCGTCACTTGCGGCTTTGAGATCGAGATCCTTTAACGAGTTATCGTATGTTTGGGGCCGCGCGTGCCGTGCCCCGGAACAGGAGTTCAATATGATTCTGACCGTTACCATGAACCCGTCGATTGATACGCGCTATCAGCTCGACAAGCTGATCATCGACGATGTTAACCGTGTGACGCCCGAAAAGACCGCTGGCGGTAAGGGCCTCAACGTGAGCCGCGTGCTGCTGCAGTTGGGCGACGATGTGCTCGCGACCGGTCTGCTCGGCGGCCACATGGGTGCCTATATGGCCGAGCTTATGGATGCCGACGGCGTCAAGAACGTCTTTGTGCCCATCGCCGGTGAGACGCGCATTTGCCTGATTATTCTGCACGAGGGCAATCAGACCGAGCTGCTGGAGAGCGGTCCGCAGATCGCCCCGGCCGAGCTCGAGGCCTTTACGGCCAAGTTCGCCGAGCTTGCAGCGAAGGCGGACGTTGTGACGCTTTCGGGCTCGCTGCCGCGTGGCGTCGATGCCGGCTACTATGCCGAGCTCGTCAAGATCGCCGAGGAGGCGGGCGCCAAGGTGCTGCTCGACACCTCGGGTGCATCGCTGGAGGCCGCGCTGGAGTCCGACGCTAAGCCTGAGCTCGTAAAGCCCAACCTGACCGAGATTAACGGCCTGCTGGGTACGTCCTTTACGACCGATGATGTCGATGCCCTGCGCGAGGCGCTTGCCGCCGATGACCGTTTTGCCGGTATCCCCTGGGTTGTCGTTTCGATGGGCGCTGCCGGTTCGGTGGGCCTCCATGAGGGCCGCGCGTTCCGCGCCAAGACGCCTGCGATTGCGGCTGTGAACGCGACGGGTTCCGGCGACTCGACCATCGCCGGCTTTGCACATGCCATTGCTGCTGGCGCCGACGACGTCACGGTGCTCAAGACCGCCAATACCTGCGGCAAGCTCAACGCCATGGATCCCAAGACCGGCCACCTGGTCATGGACCGCTGGGATGAGATCTTCAACAACGTTGAAGTAACGGAGCTTTAGAGTTACGGCGTCGAGTTACGGCGTTTTACCAAACGCCGTAACCTACCGACGCTGCGCGGGCCGCATTTGGACAATCTGACGTTCAACTTCAAGGGCGCGACCAGAAGGTCAGCGCCCTTTCGTTTCACGTCACCTTGTCTCAAATGCGGCCCGCCCGCTCTGTCGTTTCCAAGACATCGGCGTTGCCTTGCTTCGGGAATGCGGCAGATAGGGACGTTCCTTTTCTGCCGGCAGTTTGGGACACTCCTTACGGGACACCCCCTCCACAGCGCCTATGCCAGCTTGTCGATTTGCCCAATCTCCCAGAGCGGAATGTTGACGAGCGTGCCCTCGTCTCTATATGCCGCTAACGATGTTCTCACGCAGCGCTCGAGCTTGAACTTCTCGCAGGCAATCCTCAGGCTCTTTGCTTTGAGGTTCTCTGCCGCCTTGACCTCGAGCGGAAGCACGGTCCCCGCATGGTCGATGGCAAAGTCAGTCTCTGCATTGCCGGAGGAGGATGACCAATACGCGGGAGTTTTGCCTTGGAGCAAAAGCTCCTGTGCGACGTATTGCTCGGTCAGCGAGCCTTTGAACTCCGTAAAAACAGCGGGCCCGTTCAGAACAATGGCTGGCGAGAGGCCGGAGAGTGCTCCGAGGATGCCGGTGTCGTTGCAGAACAGCTTGAAGCCCGAGAGATCCTCGTAGCTTGTGAGCGGTGCTCTTAGGGCGGAAACACGTGGTACCTTATGAACGATTCCATAGTCCATGAGCCACTGGAGGCTTTCCTCAAAATCGCGTGCGCGCGCCCCGGGACGGAGCGCACCGTAGACGAACTTCTTGTTTTCCTTTGCGAGCTGGCCGGGAAGGGATTTCCAAACCAGCCTCATGCGCTCGACGATGCGGGCTGGCGCATGCTTGCCAAAATCGGATTCGTAAGCTTCGATGATTTGCTGCTGAAGCCTGCGGGCCTCGATGAAATCGTGGGAGGCGGCGAAAGCGGAGACAACTTCTGGCATGCCACCGACAACGAGGTATTCCTTGAGCAGGCGCTCGAGCTTTTCGGAAACGTTTGCCAGCAGGTCCATGTCTGCGGCAAGGATGGCATCTGCGAGCGGATCGCCATCGACGGCACGAACGAACTCGACAAACCCCATGGGGCGCATGGCAAGCTGGTCAATCTTGCCGACGGGGAACGACTCGTTTTCGCGTCGGAGCGCGAGCCCCATATAGGAGCCGGCTGCCACGATATGGTATTCCGGCGCCAGCTCGTTGAAGTATTTGAGCGAGGTGATGCCACGCGGTGCCTCTTGGATTTCGTCGAAGATGATGAGCGTGTCTGTCGGCGTTATGGTCTGGCCGCGCAGGAGCTCTATCTGGGAGATGATGCGTTTGGGGTCTAGGCTTCCGTCGAACAGCGAACGTGCGCCCGGTTCGAGCATAAAGTCAAAACGGATGACGTTTTGATACTGCTGGCCTGCGAATTCGTTGAGAAGCCAGGTTTTTCCCGTCTGGCGGGCCCCCTTAAGCAGGAGGGGCTTGCGGTTTGCCCTAGATTTCCAAGCGATGAGTTCGTCCATTAGCTGTCGCTGCATACTGCCTCCTAACGATCATGGTTAGTATAAGACCGTGTTGGTCTTTCCATCGAAAAATGTGGGAATGAACCACGTTTTTCCATCGAATAATGTGGGAGGCAACCACGTTTTTCCATCGAATAATGTGTGGGTTTAGGTCGGCATCTGGGGACGTTCTTTTTCTGCCGGCAGTTTGGGACACTCCTTGTTTTGGTGCAAATTAGTTACCCTTGCATCAGAAAACGGCGCCCGCCGGCGATGTTGCCGGCGGGCGCCGCGGTCGTGTAGGCGCAATTTGTTAAGTGCGTGCGTTCGAGCTCGCGTGCTACAGCGAGTCGATAAAGCGCTGCTGGGCGGCGCGGCCGGCTTCGTCCCACTTAAAGACGCCGGCGTTGTCGAGCACGTGGCCAAACACCACGCCGACCTCCTCGTGCAGGATATCGATGGCGTTGTCTGCCGTAAGCTCGTCGGCGCGGCGGGCAAAAACGTCTTCGGCCCATGCGGCGTGGTTGCGGCATAGATCATCGCCCTCGAGCGCGCTAGCAAGGTCGTAGCTGGCATCGACCTTGGCCGCCAGCAGGTGCTCGCGGACAGCGCCGAGCTCGGGAACCAGGCGCGGCGGAAGAATGGCCAGGCCCATGACCTCGATCAGGCCGATGTTCTCCTTCTTAATGTGGTGGTACTCGGCATGCGGGTGGAACACGCCCAGCGGATGCTCGTCGGTCGTGATGTTGCAGCGAAGCGCCAGGTAGGCCTCGTAGATTTCGCCGCCGGCATTTCCGCGAGAGTCGACGCGGCGGATGACGGGCGTCACGGTGTTGTGCGCCACGCCATCGGCTGTGTACGCGATGACGCCCACAGACTCATCGGTCCACTCGCGCCAGGCGAGGATAATCTTCTCGGCAGCGTCGAGCAGCTGAGCGCGGTCATGCGAGCGCAGGCGCAGCACCGAGAGCGGCCACTGCAGCACGGTACCGCTGACCTGGTCAAAACCGGGCACGCTAAACTGCGAGACCTCGGCGGCATGCATCATGGGGAACTCGTGCGCGCCGCCCTGGAAGTGGTCGTGCGACAGAATCGAGCCGCCCACGATGGGCAGGTCGGCGTTGGAGCCAATAAAGTAGTGCGGGAACAGGTCGACAAAGTCGAGCAGGCAGGTCAGCCCCTTGCGGTCGACGTGCATCGGACGATGCTCGGAGCTCATGGCAATGCAGTGCTCGTTAAAGTACGCGTACGGGCTGTATTGGAAGCCCCAGCGCTCGCCGTCGAGCTTAATGGGGATAACGCGCAGATTCTGGCGGGCGGGATGGGCGCCGCCGTCGGCTGCAGCGGAGCGTCCGGGATAGCCCTCGTTTTCGATGCAGAGCTGGCAGGCGGGATACTTCTCGCTCGTGTTTTTGGCGGCACCGGCCGCGGCAATATCGCGCGGGTCCTTCTCAGGCTTGGACAGGTTGATGGTGATCTCCAGGTCGCCCCAGTTGGTGGGGGTGCTCCATTTGATATTGCGCGCGATGGCGGCGCGGCGCACGTAGCCGGCGTCGCAGCATAGACCGTAGAACCAGTCGGTTGCGGCGCGGGGCTCGTTGACACCAATGCGGCCGTTGAATTCCTCGTTTACAACCGAAGGCCTCGGCATCAGCACGCCCATGATGCGCATGGCGATGCGATCGCGGCCCGATGCCGTGTCCTCGGCGGCGCCGTTGGCAACGGCAGCCTCGGAAAGCGCGGCAAGCGTGCCTTCAAGGTCAAAGTTGGGGAGTGTATCGGGGTGCAAGAGCGAAATCTTCTCGGTCTTGAGCGCCCAGGCCATGTCGAGTGCGGGGCCCGTGGCGCCGATGCACTCCAGAATGGTGTTGTAGGCCCAGATGCGGTCGTCCTGTCCGATCATCGATCGGTGGATAGCGTACTCGATGAGGCCCTGCACAGCCTTGCGCACGTCAGTCATTACAGCCATGCCGCGTAAGCCCCCTTGTCAGAAATCGCGTAGTGGCGGGCAGATCCCTCGCCCAGCCAGCCGTTCATCTTGGCAATGAAGGTGTCGACCAGATCGAGCGGCACGAAGGCCTGGATGGTGCCGCCAAAGCCGCCACCGTGAATACGAACGGCACCGCGACCGTCGAGCACGTGCTCGGCCAGTGCCAGGGCATACATCGAGGGCTGCTCGGAGCCCAGCTTGGCAACGACATTCTGTAGGTACATGGCAGAGCTGGCGCCGGACTCGCGCGTCAGGACCAGGAACTTATCGATGTCGCCGGCGTTCAGGGCAGCCCAGCGCTTGTCGACCAGGCCGTTTTCGTACCAGTAGTGAACGGCGCGCAGGCAGGCGCGGTCGCCCAGCTTGGCGCGCAGCTCGGGGAGCTTGGCGTCAAAGTCCGCCACGTTTACCTCGCACAGGCGTGCCTTGCCAAACTCGGCAGCGACGTCCTGCATCTCGCGCGGAACGGCGGCGTAGTCGTCGGTGGCGGCCACGTGGTCGGCACCGACCTTAACGAGCACGAGCGCATAACCGTGATCCTCAAAGTTGAGCTCGAGCTTCTGGGTTTTAGGCTGAGCCTGGTCCTCAAAGTCCATGTAGGCAAGGCCGCCCATGCACACAGCGGCCTGGTCCATCAGACCGCAGGGCTTGCCGTAATAGTTGTTCTCGGTGCGCTGGCTCATCTGGGCGAGCGCGACGGGCTCGATGGCGGGCGCGCCCCAGAGCGTCTCCATGGCACGACCGTACGCGGCCTCGACGGCGGCAGAGCTGGAAAGGCCGCCACCCGAGGGGACGGAGCAGGTGAAGGCGAAGTCGAAGCCGTGGGGCTCAACGCCAAGGGCTGCAATCTCGTGCGCCATGCCGCGGACGAGGCTTGCGGACGTGCCCTTCTCGGACTCCTGAACATCCAGCGTGTCGAGCGTGATCTCAAACGTAGGATAGCCCTCGTCGGCGACGCGAATCTTGTTGGAGTCGGTTGCCACGGCGATGCCGTCGACAGCGACATCGAGCGAGCCGGCGATAACGTGACCGCCTTCGTGATCGGTGTGATTACCACTGATCTCGGAACGCCCGGGCGCGTGCACGTAGAGCACCTGGCGGTCGCCGATGGGGCCAAACTCCTCCTCAAATAGCTTGGTGAGCGTGGCGAGTGTCTTTTCGTCGGGAGTGGTCATGGGAGTCCTTTCCTTGGCGCGCACGGGTGAGTTTTGCGTCGTTATGAGTACGTTAACAACTTGAAGCGGCATGAACCAAGTGTTCACGATACCGCACGTTACGGGCTATGTTAACGTACTCATAACACAACGCTTGTCACTTTTTGAGAATCTGGTAATCGGTAGAAATTCAGCCGTGAACGGTACTGCCGTATGGACTTATAAAGCAGAAGAGATGCAGATAGAAAAAGTAGAGTACGTTAACATGCGTCCGACGATAGCGGGCCTCGGCGCGGGATGTATTTCTGCCCGGGCCGGCATTCACGCTATTCAGATCTCGCAAGGGTGAAGGTGATCCTGTGGCAAGGCGCCCGTCCAACGATACAGGTACGCGTCCGGTTTCCATGGCCGACGTCGCCCGCGCTGCTGGCGTTTCGCAGCAGACGGTTTCGCGCGTCGCCAACGGCTTGCCCAACGTTAACGAGCAGACGCGCCAGCGCGTGCAGGCTGCTATGCAAGAGCTCGGCTTTCGTCCGAGTTATGCCGGTCGCTCGCTGCGCGACGGCCGTTACCATTCGGTCGGCCTATGCATCAACGATGTCACCAAGTTTGGCAACCTCTCAATGATCGACGGCATCGCCAGCGCTGCTCGCGAGCATAATTGCGCCATCACGCTGGTCGAGATGTCCAAGACCGAGGAGTTTTCGCTTGCCGAGGCCACGCGTCGTATGGCCGCACTGCCGGTGGACGGCATCATCATCGGCATGAGTCGCATGGCGCCCGATTTTGAGACGTTTGATCCACTGCCAGGCATTGGCACGGTCATTGTTACCATGTACGCGCATCCGCGGGTGACCACGGTCGATTCCGACCATTACGGCTGCTCGCTATTGCTTATGGATCATCTGTTTGAGCTGGGGCACGAGCAAATTCGCTATATTGGCGGCCCGTCGTTCTCGGTCGACGAACAATTTCGTCGCGCCGGTTGGCAGGATGCGCTCGAGCGTAAACACATCGAGCCGGCAGTGCCGCTCGAGGGCGACTGGTCTGCCAACAGCGGCTACGAGGCCGGCAGGTACCTGGCCGAGCACGATCGCACCATGACGGCGATTTACGCGGCAAACGATCAGATGGCAAATGGCGCGATTGCCGCGCTGCGTGATAGCGGCCTGCGCGTGCCCGAGGACGTGAGCGTGGTGGGCGTCGATGATTCGCTCGATGATTTTGTAGCACACAACGAGCTCACGACCGTGCGATTCGATCTACATCAGCGCGGACGCGAGGTGTTTGAGCATGCGGTTCCCGAGGCGGGTACGGCGGGCAAAACCGTTGCCATTCGCATTCCTGGTCAGCTCATCGTTCGACATACCACGGCAGCGCCTCACGTATAGTTTGTGCAGGTAAACGGCGGTATATTCCGCCTCAAAAACAATCGGTAAGGATGCTGACAGATAGCCGTGGCTATGAAGGCGAGTGTTATGATAGACGGGTTCTTTTGTCTATCTAGGAGGCTTTGCCTGATGGAGATCACCAAGGATATCCGCTACATCGGTGTCGACGATCACGACATTGACCTGTTTGAGGGCCAGTACGACGTGTCCGAGAACGGCATGGCATACAACAGCTATGTTATCTTGGGCGATAAAATCGCTGTCGCCGATTCGGTCGACGGCGGTTTTGTTGACGAGTGGCTCGGCAACCTCGAGGCCGTGCTCGATGGCCGTACGCCCGACTACCTGGTCGTCCATCACATGGAGCCCGATCACTCTGCTGGCATCGCCGCCTTTATGGAGCGCTATCCCCAGGCGCAGATTGTGGCCAGCGTGGGTGCTTTCCGCATGATGGTCAACTACTTTGGCACCGACTTCCCCGAGCGCAAGATGGTCGTCAAAGATGGCGACGTGCTCGACCTGGGCGGCCGCAGCCTGACGTTTGTCGGCGCCCCCAACGTTCACTGGCCCGAGGTGCTCTTCTCCTACGAGTCCACCGACAAGGTGCTCTTTAGCGCCGACGGCTTTGGCAAGTTTGGCGCCAACGACATCGAGGATCCCGAGGGTTGGGCCTGCGAGGCACGCCGTTACTACTTTGGCATCGTTGGAAAGTTCGGCAAGTTTGTGCAGGCCGTGCTCAAGAAGGCCGCTGATCTGGACATCCAGATCATCTGCCCGCTTCACGGTCCTGTTCTTAGCGAGAACCTGGGCTATTACCTCGACACCTACAACACCTGGTCGAGCTATCAGCCCGAGGACGAGGGCATCACGATCGCCTATGCGAGCGTGTACGGCCATCTGAAGGCTGCCGTCGAGGAGCTTGCATCTGCGCTCGAGGCCCGCGGCCAGAAGGTTTCCGTCTTTGACCTGGCTCGCGACGACATGGCCGAGGCCGTTGAGGATGCGTTCCGCTATGACCGCCTGGTGCTCGCCTCCATCACCTATCAGGGCGAGATCTTCCCGTTCATGAGCACCTTTATCCACACGCTCGCCGGGCACGCCTATCAGAACCGTACCGTGGCGCTTGTCGAGGCCGGTTCCTGGGCGCCCGCTGCCGCCAAGGTTATGACCAAGGAGCTCGAGGGCATGAAGGACATCACCCTGACGCAGAACAAGGTGACTGTGCTGGGCTCGCTCAACGACGCCTCGCGCGCCCAGATCGAGGCCCTCGCCGACGAGCTCTCCAAGTAGCGACACGTTCACTTTTGGCGCTCAACTATCACAACCACCACAAAGGGGGCAGGCACCTTTGTGGTGGTTTTTGTTTAAGCGCCGGCGATGATGAGGGCTGGACGTGCGCTGTCGGTGGCCTTGGCGATTGAGGTGGCGACGGCATGATCGGGGTCACGGTCCATCACGATGGCGTCGACATCGGTCAGCTCGGCAAAACGGTACATGCCACGTCCGTTGACCTTACTGGCGTCCATGAGGGCGACGCTTTGATGGGCCGCGGCGATCATAGCCGTTTTGGTCTCGGCCATCTGGGGAAAGTCGGTCGTAAAGCCGCAGCTGGAGACAAAGGCGCCGGGGCACATGACGGCCAGATCGGCATGGACCATTTGAAGCGCCTGCATAGTGAGCGGTCCGTACAAATAACGATGGCCTTTGCGCAGCGCCCCGCCCAGCATGACGACATCGACCGAGGGCATGCTCTCGTCGATGTAATCGGCAATGGTAATGTCTGCCGTGATGACGGTGATGCCGTCGCGCTGGTCGAGGAGCCGGACGAACTCGAGCGCCGTGGTGCCCGAGTCAACGAGCAGCGTGTCGCCGTCATTGACGAGCTCGATGGCGCTTTGCGCGATGGCCTGCTTGGCGGCGACGTTGACATTGATGCGGCGATCCTGCGTGGAAACAGTCAGACGCTTGTGGAGCGATACGGCGCCACCATGCGTGCGGCGCAGCTTGCCTGCTTCGGCGAGCGCGTCCAGGTCGGCGCGGGCGGTAACGGAGGACACGCCAAAGGTCTGGGCGATTTCTGCTACCTGCACCGAGGCATTATGCTCAAGCATTTCCATGATGGCGGCACGACGCTCATCGGCGAAGGCACGGGTTGTTGCGTGGGCCATAGCTGCTCCATTCTCGGCCAAATTTGCAGGAATTGTGTTGACTCTATTTTCGTTCATTTTCTTTTTGAGTAAGAAAATACCTTTCGATTACTTATCTTTTCTATAAAAGAAAGACGCTGAACGCTCAAAATTCAATATCGAACATGTCCGCTCGGTTCAAATTCCTTCCGTTTACTTTTCAAAAACGACGGTATTGACCTGCATGGGCTCAATATCTCGCACGTGCAAAGCCGCTGAATTTCATACAATGAGCGCAGTAAAACGCAAGGTAAAACGCCTTGTGAACAACTACGCCCGATGTCCAGATGCGGGCGAGGGAGAGGAGCAAACGCTCATGGCACTTGTTACCACCGAAAAGATGCTCAAGGACGCTCAGGCCGGTCATTACGCCGTTGGCGCGTTCAACGTCGAGAACCTCGAGTTTGTTATGGCCGTTCTGGCCGCTGCCGAGGAGACCAAGTCCCCCGTCATCATGCAGACCACCCCGGGCACCATCAAGACCGCTGGTCTGGACTACTTCTACGGCATGGTCAAGGCTGCCGCCGAGCGTGCTTCCGTGCCCGTCGCTCTGCACCTCGATCACGGCGATGGCTATGACCGCTGCATGCAGGCTTTCCGCACTGGCTACACCTCTGTCATGATCGACGGCTCGCACGAGTCCTTCGAGGACAACATCGCTCTGACCAAGTCCGTCGCCGACGCTGGCCGCGCCATGGGCGTGCCCGTCGAGGCTGAGCTCGGCAAGGTTGGCGGCAAGGAGGACGACGGTCCCGCGGTTGAGGGCGAGAGCCCCTACACCGATCCTGCCGAGGCCAAGGAGTTCGTCGAGCGCACTGGCTGCACCTCCCTCGCAATTGGCGTTGGCACCAGCCACGGCGTGTACACGAGCGATCCGCACATCGAGCAGTCCGTGGTCAAGGCCATCCGCGACGCCGTCGACGTGCCGCTGGTTCTGCACGGCACCTCCGGTGTGCCCGATGAGCAGGTCGCCGAGGCCGTGAAGAACGGCATCTGCAAGGTTAACTACGCTACCGAGCTGCGTCAGGCCTACACCAAGGGCTTCATGGCCTACATGGCCGAGAACCCTGCCTGCTTCGATCCCAAGAAGCCGGCCAAGGAGGGCATGCGTGAGATCACCGAGCTGGTTAAGATTCGCATGACCAACCTCAACTCTGTGGGCAAAGCAGAGTAACAGCAAGGGTACTCTGATCCCACCGGACGGCTTGGGCGGGTCCCCGTACTTAGTTTCCAAAACGTCCTCGCGCATGAAGGCCCCCGTTGCCTCGCTTCTACGAAGCGTTGGCAACGGGGGCCTTCGCGCTGCGGAATGATTTTGGAAACTAAGTACGGGGACCCGCCCAAGCCGTTCTGCTCAATCGCCCTTGTGGCGTTAGGGCGGAAAGGATGGGGCGCGAGGGGCGCTTTGTTGATGAGGGCTAGTATGCCCGGGCTTGGTTGGGGAAGGTTTTGTCTAGGGATGCTTGGAGTTTTTCGAACGATGCTCGCAAGTTAAGATTCTGGTCGGTTGAGCGTTTGGCTTTTGTGGTGGGGGAGTCGAGGAGACCGTCTCTTTGTGTCGGGGGGAAGGAGAAAAGGTCTGCATGTTTTAGGGATGGCTGCTGTGCTGCGTCATTGGAAGAATGCATGCTTATGCGGCCTCCTCGATGTCCACCAAAAGGTTGCGCACGGGGTGTGCTGCTAGGTCCCGTGCGTTGGCAGTATTATGGCGCGGCTGCTGCAAAGAAGCGCTAAAGAAAGGCTTAACCTGGTTTGGTGTTACGATGAAACCGCAGGTCAAGGCTATTGAGTAACACTCTTGAAAGGTTTTGAGCTTAAGGGCTTTCTAAGGTTTGTGGCGTAGACGTGGCGCGGACGTGCGGAGCGTGTGAATGCTCGCTGTTAGCGTTGCGGTGCCGCGGCACGCACCTGCTCGATGACCTTTTCCATCGTGGCGTCGATGCGGTCCTTTTTGAGTTCGCATTCCCAGATGGTTATGGGCGTCCAGCCCATTTCGGTGAGCGCTGCCACGGCGGCACGGTCGCGCTCGACGTTGCGACGGAACTTTGCCTCCCAAAACTCAACATTGCGCTTGGGCTGGCTGGGGTTGCACTTGGGGCAGCGGTGCCAAAAGCAGCCGTTGACGAAGATGGCGATCTTGCGGCCGGGGAAGGCGATGTCGGGCTTGCCGGGAACCTTCCATTCCAAGCGATAGCCCGTAAGACCTGCTGCCCGCAGGCGCTGGCGAACGAGCAGCTCGGGTTTGGTGTTGGCGCGCTTGTTGCCCTTCATGGACTTTTTGATGGCGGCGCGACGGCGCACCAGTTCGCGCTCGTCGGCGGAAAGGTCCGAGGTGTCGATGCCGTCGAGCAGGCCGGGCTTGGCGCGCTTTTTGCTGCGGCGTTTAGGTGCGCGCTTGGGCTTGGTGGCGGGGTGTTCGGTCGTGGCGGCCTCGGCGTCGTTGACAGTGCCGTTGGCCTCGAGCCGGTCTTCCTTCAGCTCAATCAGGGCATCGATGAGCCCCTTGTCTGCGGGCATCCATTCCACCGTGGCAAGCGAGGTGCGCGGAATCCAGCGGATATCAAGCTGGCGGTCGTGCTTCTGAGGCTTATCGGATTCATCGGCGAGCGAGCAGTAGTAGCACTCCATCGAGAGATGGAAATCGGGGTAGTCGTACTCAACGGTATAGAAATCACGCAGGTTGGTGACTTTGACCTGCAGCTCTTCCATGAGTTCGCGTCGCACGGCGTCTTCGGGTGTCTCGCCGCGCATGAGCTTGCCACCGGGGAACTCCCAAAGTCCCTGCATGTCGCCATAGCCGCGCTGCACGGCAAGCAGCTCATCAGATCCATCCTTGCGAATGATCCCAGCGGCAACATGAACAGTCTTCAACAGGAGTCCTCTCTCAATATCAACACGTGGCAGGTCGGCTACCTGTACCTTACACAACGGTAAGGCAAGCGTAAGCCATATCGATGGTAGCCGACTCGTCTTCTTGCGACTATAGATGCCGTAGACTAATCGCAAGAAAGGACTCGGTATGCAAACCACGCACATGGCGACCCCGGTACTGGAGGTCGCGCATCTCGAAAAAGTATATGGAGCGCTGGGCAACGTGACCCGCGCGCTCAACGACGTCAGCTTTACCGTCAACCGCGGCGAATTTGTTGGCATCATGGGCGCTTCGGGCTCGGGTAAGTCGACGTTGCTCAACTGTGTGTCGACCATCGATAGCGCCACAAGTGGCACGATCCGCATCAACGGGCAGGACGTAACACGCATGAAGCAGGCCAAGCTTTCGCAGTTCCGCCGAGAGGAGCTCGGCTTTATCTTCCAGGACTCCAACCTGCTCGATACGCTCACGGCACGCGAGAACATCGCCCTGCCGCTCACCATCGCCCGTACAAACTCGGCAGAGATCTCGACCCGCGTGCAGGATGTGGCCGCGCGCCTGTCCATCAGTCAGGTGCTCGACAAGTATCCCTACCAGATGTCCGGCGGTCAGCAGCAGCGCGTTGCCGCAGCTCGCGCGCTCGTCACCGACCCCACCATGATCATGGCCGACGAGCCCACCGGCGCCCTCGATTCCAAGAGCGCTCGCCTGCTGCTCGAGAGCCTGGAGGCCCTTAACCGCCGCCTACGCGCCACCGTGCTCATGGTCACGCACGACAGCTTTGCCGCCAGCTACACGAGCCGTGTGCTGTTTATTCGCGACGGCAAGATCTTCACCGAGCTGCGCCGCGGCGACATCGACCGCCGAGAGTTCTTCGACCGCATTATGGAGGTCGTTGCCATGATGGGCGGTGAGGGCTCCGATGCTCTGTAAACTCGCTTGGGGCAACGTCCGCCGCGCCGGCCGCGACTACCTCGTCTACCTTTTGACGCTCACCTTGGGCGTTACGGTCTTCTATGCCTTTAACACCATCTCGATGCAGGTCGACATCGCCGGCATCGATGAAAAGGGCTTGGCGCAGGTTATGGGCAGCATGCTCGGCAACCTGACGTACTTTTTGGCCGGTGTCATGGCCTTTTTAATGGTGTATGCCAATAACTTCATCATGAAACGCCGCAAAAAGGAGTTTTGCCTGTACCAGGTGCTCGGCATGGGGCGCGGGCGCGTCGCCACGATCATGGCGCTCGAGACGGTGATTGTCTCGCTCGGCGCCTTTGTCGCCGGCATTGTGCTGGGTGTGGGACTCTCCCAGCTCATGACGTTCTTTACGGCCTCGCTCTTTAAGACACAGATCGCCAATTTCCACTTCTTTTTCTCGGTGCATGCGTTCAGCCTGACCCTTGCCTGCATGCTCGTAATGTTTGTGCTCACGCTACTGCTGAACCTTCGCGCCGTGCGTCGTACCAAACTCATCGAGCTTATGGGTGCCGAGCGTCGCAACGAGAGCATCAAGGCACGCAACCCCTGGATCGCGATTGCCATCTTTGCCGTGGGCGTGGTGCTTGTGGGCGTGGCCTATTACCGTCTGCTACGTGATGGGTTCCCGCTAACCGCGACGGACAGCAAGCTGCAAGAGGCCATGAACCAGTTTGGTATTACGACCGCTATGGTTACCGTGGGCACCTTTGCCCTGTTCTGGGGACTCTCGGGCATGCTCATCAAGCTGCTGCAGAGCCTGCGCGGCGTGTATTGGCGCGGCCTCAACATGTTTACCGTGCGCCAGCTTGCGGCCAAGGTCAACACGGTGTGCTTTTCGATGGGCGTCATCGCGATGCTCCTGTTTTTGGCCATCACCTCGGTGACGTGCGGTATGTCGATTGCCAACGTGATGAACGAGAATCTGGAGCGCTATAATCCTGTTGACGTGTCACAGACGTATGTCTATTACACGCCCGATACGCTCGACTACTACAAAGAGTACATCAATCCGTCTGAAGCCGATCGCATGGTGCTGGCCGATAGTACGGTCGATTTGTACTCCGCATGGCACGGCGATCCATGGCACGGCGATCGTAAGGGCAAGTCGGCGGACAACAACGACGAGACCGGCAAGAAGGTCAATATCGCCGATGTTGCCGGTGAGCATGTGCAGATCGATTCGTATCTGAGTTACCCGGTTGGCGGCTCGAATCCTTCGGTGACCCCAAGTGAGATGTGCGAGATGTGCAAGATCATGGGCGAAAAGCTTCCCAAGGCGTTCGGGGGTAGCAATGCCGATGCGATGGGTCTGTTTGTGACGCCGGCGAGCCAGTACAACAAACTGCGCCAGATGATGGGCGAGGAGCCGGTGCACATCGGTCACGACCAGTATCTGCTCACGTGTGATATGGGCGGCGAGCTGGTCGACCTGTACACCAAATACATGGCCGGCGGCCATACCCTCACCTTGGGCGGGCATACACTCAAGCCCGCAGCCGATAAGTCGGACGAAGATACGGCGGCCATCGCCAGCTCGGCGATGGGCAGTAATCCGGGTACCGTCGTCGTTGCCGACGAGCTGTTGTCCCAACTTAATCTGCAGCCGTATTCCAGTAGCCTGCTCGTTAACTACAAACAGGGGATGGATACGACCGAGGCAGACGAGAGTATTAAATACACTGTGCTCGACAATCTGCTCGTTGACGGCAAGGAGCCGGGGTCGTGGGGAACCTTCATCACACGCTCCGAGATGTACACGCAAGCAGCGCAAATGAACGGTCTTATTAGCTACCTAGCCATCTACATCGGCTTTGTATTGGTCGTTGCATGCGCGGCGATTCTGTCGATCCAGCAACTCTCCAACGTGGCCGACGGCAGCCGCAGCTATCGTGTGCTGGCACAGATCGGCTGCGACGACCGCCAGATTCGCCATTCGGTGATGGCGCAGCAAGCGGTATTCTTCCTGTTCCCGCTGGCAGTGGGCCTGGCGCACTCCTTTGTGGCACTTAAGGTGATCATCGAGCTGGTGAGCATTTTCGGAAATATGAGCATCGGCGGCACCGTGGGCCTCACCTGTGCAATCTTCCTGGCAGCATACGGTGGCTACTTCCTGGTGACCTATCTCATGAGCACCGGCATGGTACAAGCTGCCATCGCCACCCGTTACAGCGAGTAACAAGCGGGCAAAATCGTCGCAAAATCAGAGGCGTATGACCGCCGCGAAGGGACCAGGGGTCCTTTCGCGGCGGTTTTTGCCAATCTGGTGCGTCTTAGATACAAGTGAGTAGACTATTTTGAACCTGCCAAGCACATCGCGACAAATGATCGATAAAACCGCAGGTCAGAGCTATGACGTTTTGGGGCGTGCTTGGCCTGCTGCAAATAGCCTACTCACTTGGTTTTTCTGCTAGAAGACCGCCACGAGGGAAAGCGGCTCTCTCGTGGCGGCTGGCGTTTGCCCAGATAAAACCTACCAAAATAAACCTGTCCCTTTTTAGCAGGTTATCGCTTCCAAAAGTGGAGGATGAGCGTGGTGCGGTTTTGCTGCTCGGTTTTGACCAGGATGTTGTGGATGTGGGTCTTGACGGTGCCCACGGCAAGGAATAGCTCGTCAGCAATCTCTTGGTTCGACTTGCCCAGCACAACCAGACGCATGACTTCGGTCTCGCGGTTGGAGAGCTTGTAGGCGTTGCGATAGAAGGGCATCTGCTCTTCTATGTGCCGATCAAGATCGCTGACGTTCTTTTCCTCGGGCGCCTCCTGCATGCGGATTGAAAGCACGTGGTAGGAGTAGATAATCAGCAGAATCGCAAAGTAGCACGCAAAGACGTTTTCGCTAAAGTTGCGCTCGGACAGATATAGCTGCAGCCAAGAGGGCGCCAGGCTCATGGGGACGACAAGGATGTTGTAGAAATCCTCGGCAACGATGCAACCGACCAGAATAGCGCCGATAATCAGGTGCTTTCGCTGGTTGTTAACGCGTGCCTTCAGCTCAACCTTTGTACTCTTATGAGCCGTCCAGAAGATGTACAGTCCCACAAAGACAAGAAATACCTGACGCATCGTGTAGTAGAGCCACTGATGCATGGGGCCGTAGGGGACAGCGACGATAATCAGCGACTCGCACAGCAAAAACGTTAGGACAGGGATGGCGAACAACTTTTTAGAATGCTTATCGAGCAAGTCCATGGCAATGGCCCAAATAAAAGCCTGTGAAGCGGTCGCCACAAGGGTCCGCATTACAGGCATGGTAATTGAGTAATAGTCACTGGCCGGAAAACTTCGGTTTTGCAACGTGTATTCAAAAAAGAAAATCTCGGTCATCTCGATGGCATAGCAAATAAAAACGCCGCTGCCATAGATAAAGAAGCGTCGACGAGTCGAAGCATAGGCGGCAAGAGAAAGCACTGCCGTCACAATACAGATAACCAGTATTGCCAAGGTATAGAAAAACATGAGCGTGTTCATCTGCCACCGTCCCGTCTCGTTTGATCTCCCGTGGGGCCCGCTGTATCCCTCGGATATATATGTCCCAGCCGGCCGTTCCGTTGCGGATTAGGCGCCGAGATACAGCATAGCCGTATACCGTTCGCGGTTCCAGATAGTAAACCCCCTGTAAACTCTTGACCTGCGGTGTTACAGAGGTTTAGAGAGGGTTTAATTCTGTGAACGGTCTTTAATCCCGAATAAACTAGGTAATAATTGCATACGGGTGAATGATGGTCTTGTCAACACGAGGCGTGATGTACGAACGTCTCATAGCAATAGTCGGCAAGACCGGCGGAAAGGAAATCGACATGGCACTGCCTAAGGATTTCATCGACACCAATGAGTTCACCAAAGAGCAGATTCTGGCTATCGAGGATCTTGGTCTTGCAATGAAGAAGGCCATTAAGGTTGACGGTTATTATCCGCACCTGCTCCGTAACCAGAGCCTTGGCATGATCTTCCAACAGGTCTCCACCCGCACCCGTCTTTCCTTCGAGACCGCTATGACCGACCTCGGCGGCCATGCTCAGTTCTATGGCCCTGGCACCATCCAGCTTGGCGGTCACGAGTCACTGGGCGACACCGCTCGCGTTATGGGCTCGCTGCTCGACATCATGATGGCTCGCGTTGACCGTCACAAGGACGTCGTCGGCCTCGCCGAGGGCTCCACTGTGCCCGTCATCAACGGCATGTCCGAGTTCAACCATCCCACGCAGGAGATGGGCGACCTCATGACCATGCTCGAGAACCTCCCCGAGGGCAAGAAGATCGAGGACTGCACCCTGGCCTTCATCGGCGACGCCACTCAGGTCTGCGTCTCCCTTATGTTCATTGCCTCCAAGATCGGCATGAAATTTGTCCAGTTTGGACCCAAGGGCCACCAGATCCCCGACGGCGGCCTGCATGTTGGCACCGTTGAGGAGCGTGCCGAGTTCGGCAAGCAGATGATGGCCATCGCCGAGGCGAACTGCAAGGTCTCCGGTGGCTCTATCGTCATCTCCGACGACATCGAGTGCATCAAGGGCGCCGACTTCATCTACACCGACGTGTGGTATGGCCTGTACGACGAGGAGGTCTCGGGTGAGAACTACATGGACGTGTTCTATCCCAAGTATCAGGTCACCATGGACATGATGAACTTCGCCGGCGCAGGCTCCAAGTTCATGCACTGCCTGCCGGCCACCCGTAACGAGGAGGTTGTCGACGAGGTCATGGACGATCCCGAGCGCTCCCTGTGCTGGGTCGAGGCCGAGAACCGCAAACACTCCATCCGTGCTCTCCTTGCCGCCCTGGGCAAGCGCACCCCGCTCAACGACGAGGGCGTCGAGTACTCCGCCAAGGCTGAGCTTCACGCCGCTCTCGAGGCTCTCGAGCAGCTCTAAGCCTCAAGGCTTCTAAAAGTACGTTTGCGGGCGGCGGATGCTCGTCTCCTGTCGCCCGCTCACCGAGGCCCAAGCAATTGCCTTAATACCTTAGGGCCTCGGATCTGTCCAAGACTGAGCGAAGGAGCTCATCATGAGCGACGGAAAGAAAAAGCTTTCCTTCCTGACGGTCATTTCGACCATCATCTGCGTCGTCTTCGTTTGCGAGGCCGCCGCACCTGCTGCTGCCATCGGCAACCAACAGTTCTTCTGGTGGATCTTCCTGATCCTGACCTTCCTGCTCCCTTATGGCATGGTTGTCGCCGAGCTCGGCACCACCTATGACGGCGAGGGCGGCATTTATGACTGGGTACGCGATGGCCTGGGCGACAAGTGGGGCGCCCGCATTTCGTACTACTACTGGGTTAACTACCCGCTGTGGATCGCCTCGCTGGCCACCATGTTCCCCGACATTTTGGGCATGGTCTTTGGCGTCGAGTTCAACCTAATCGCCAAGATGGGTATCGAACTTGCCTTTGTGTGGATCGTCTACCTTATGGGCCGCTCAAAGGCGGCCGACTCCGAGTGGGTCCTTAACGGCGGCGCCATCATCAAGGTCGCCGTTGCCGTTATCGTCGGCGCTCTGGGCATTTGGTATGCCATGGAGAACGGTTTTGCGAACGACATGTCCGTTGCCACCTTCCTGCCCGAGCTCACCAACACCAACGCTCTCGGCTATCTGTCGATTATCATCTTTAACTTCATGGGCTTTGAGGTGATCTGCACCATGACCGACGACATGGCCGATCCCGCTCGCGATATTCCCAAGGCTATCATTGTCGGTGGCGTGGCTATTGCCGTCATCTACCTGTTCGCCGGCTTTGGTATCGGCGCCGCCGTGCCGGCCGATTCCATCGACCCCGACTACGGCATGATCGTCGCAGTCCAGACCATGGTGGGCGACTCCATGCTCTTCAAGGTCATCTGCATCGCCTTCCTGATCACCCTATTTGCCAACATGGCTGCTTGGTCCTTCGGCGTCAACTCCGTCGCTCGCTATGCTGCTGAGCACGGCAACATGCCCAAGGTCTTCGCCTCGATGATCTCCAAGGACGACATGCCCAACGGCGCCAATCTGGTTAACGCCATCGTTGCCTCCCTGGTGCTGTGCCTGCAGCTCGTTCCCATCGACGCCATCTCCAACGGTGTTTTCTGGATGCTCTTTGGCACTTCTGTCCTCTTCCTGCTGCTGACCTACATCCCGATGTTCCCGGCCTTCCTCAACCTTCGTAAGAACGACCCCAACCGTGAGCGCATCTTCACGTTCCCGTTTAAGGGCGCCATGATGAAGGTCATGCTGGCCATCCCCTGCATCGAGCTGATCCTGGCCATCGTTGCAACGCTGGTGCCGTTCTCCGCCGATGAAATTGGCGACAAGGTCCCGATGATCGTTATCTTCATCGTGCTTGTGCTTATCGGCGAGGTCGTTCGCGTCGTCAGCGCCAAGGGCCGCGAGACCGAGTACAAGGGTCTCACCCCCGAGCTGGCTGCCCAGCGTCTCGCTGAGGAGGCCGCCGAGGCCGAGGAGAACTAGAGCACCCGGTTCTGGGGCTCCAACCCTCCTTGTCACTTAACCATTCCCCGGGGTGGGTGTGAGCTATTGCTCCGGTAACCACCGCCCACCCCAATCTCTCTTCCGTATCCTTTGTGCGTTTTGTCTCCACGCACCAGGTTACGTTGTCGCTTGCCGGTGCGACTCCGTGAAAACCGACGCCGGGCGCCCCGACCTTTGCCGGGGAACGGGCGCCTACCATCTCTTGGTTTTAGGCTGCGGGTAACCCGCCCGCAGCAAGCGATCGTTCGATTTGGAGGAAATCTTATGCGTACGATCACCGAGTCCGAGTCCACTCCCAAGGCCGACGGCTTCTTCATGCCCGCCGAGTTCGCTCCGCAGGATCGCGTGTGGATGGGCTGGCCCCACCGCACCGACACCTGGGCCCATGGCGCCAAGCCGGCCCAGAAGCAGTATGCTGCCATCGCTCGCGCCATCGCCGAGTTCACCCCGGTCTATATGTGCGCTAATCAGGTCGACTATGCCAACTGCAAGGCCGTCTTTGAGAACGACGAGAACGTCACCGTTATCGAGATGACCACCGACGACGCCTGGTTCCGCGACACCGCTGCCACCTATGTCATCAACGGCAAGGGCGAGAAGCGCGCCAACCACTGGCACTTCAACGCCTACGGCGGCCTCGTCGACGGCCTCTATTTCCCGTGGGACAAGGACGAGCAGATCGCCCTCAAGATGGCCGAGCTCTCCGGCTGCCGCCGCTATCGTCCCGATGACATGATCCTCGAGGGCGGCTCCATCACCGTCGACGGCGAGGGCACCCTCGTCGTGACCGACCAGTGCCTGCTCTCCCCCGGCCGCACCTGCTCCGCGGTGCTCGAGGAGGAAGAGGATCCCGAGTCCATCTGGCCCAAGTTCCACAAGAAGTTTGAGCCCTGGAGCGAGGAGCTTCGCGCCTACATGGACGAGCACCTCAAGGAGTACCTGGGTGTCGAGAAGGTCATCTGGGTCAAGGAAGGCATCGACCCTGAAGAGACCAACGGCCACATCGACGACGTCGCCACCTTCATCGCCCCGGGCGTCATGGCCTGCATCTGGACCGACGACCCCGACTACCCGTTCTACGACCAGTGCCACGCCGCCTACGAGACCCTCTCCAACGCCGTCGACGCCAAGGGCCGCAAGATTAAGGTCTACAAGCTCTGCATGCCCGTGAACCCGCTGTTCATGGACCAGGCTTCCTGCGACACCATTGACGCCGACGAGAACGCCGAGCCGCGCGTTCCCGACGAGCCGCTGATCGCTTCCTACATGAACTACCTGGTCACCAACCACGGCGTTATCGTCCCGCAGTACGGCGACGAGAACGACCAGCTGGCCGTCGACACGCTCCAGAAGATCTATGACGAGGTCTGGGGCGAGGGCGTCTACAAGTGCGTCGGCGTCCAGTCCGAGCAGGTCGTCTTCGGCGGCGGCAACATCCACTGCATTACGCAGCAGGAGCCGTCGGCTTAATCGTCTGGCTTCCTGAGGCACGGCACCTTCCCGTTCATTCGTCGCTTGCGTACCGAAGTACGCGGCGCTCCTCTTTCACGGGAATCTGCCGCACCTCAGAAACCCAGCCGGTCAAGCGAACAGGGCTACCTGATTGATCGGCTGGCTTTTCTTTGGGCACTCCGTTGCCTCCACATCGGAGTGCCCTTTTTCTTTGATTGAATACGCGTCTGATCTGGGATTTATTGCGGGTTAGGCCAATTGTTCGCTTGAATTTCCCAGGTCAGACGCGTATTCAATTGCTGATAGTTTCCGGTTGCGAGCGCGACCGTTTTGATCGGAGTATCTATGTACCAGCGTATCGTTATCTACACGCGCCTGTTCCGCGAGCGTTGGTCCAACAATTGCATCCTCTCTTCTCTTTGGGATGGCACCTGCACCGGTGACGCGGCCTGCAACCCTACCTTGGGCTGCGCCTTCGGTACAGATGCCATCCTTTTTGCTGTAGGGGGAGCGTGCCATGGTAGGTAAAAAGTTCTCCCTGTTCGAGGTCATCCTCTCGGTTATCTGCGTTGTCTTTACCATCGAGGCGGCTGCTCCGGCGTCTGCCATGGGCAACGTGCAGTTCTTCTGGTGGATCTTCCTCATCATTACGTTTTTGCTTCCCTATGGCCTGGTGGTGGCCGAGCTCGGTACGGCGTTCGATTCCGAGGGCGGCCTGTACGATTGGGTTCGCCTGGGCTTGGGCGACCGTTGGGGCGCCCGTTGCTCCTGGTGCTACTGGGTCAATTTTCCACTGTGGGTGGCAAGTATCGCCTGTATGTTCCCCAGTGTCATCAATGCGGTATGGGGCATCGAGTTTTCGCTCGGGGTTCGAATTGCCATCGAGCTTGCCTTTGTGTGGGGCGTCACGGTCATGGCGATGCACCCGGTGGCCGAGGCCGATTGGGTCATGGACGGCGGTGCCGTCATCAAGGTGCTCATTACCGCCGTGGTGGGAATCGTCGGCATCTGGTTTGCCTGCAATAACGGCTTTGCCAACGATATGTCGTTTAAGACCTTCATTCCAGATTTGGGCGACACCAATTCGTTGACGTACCTATCGATCATCCTGTTCAACTTTATGGGCTTCGAAGTGGTCGCGACCTTTGCCAGTACGATGAAAAACCCATCGCGCGATATCCCCAAGGCGGTTATCGCTGGTGGCGTTGCCATTGCGGCAATCTACATTATCTGCGGCATCGGCATTGGAGCCGCGGTTCCCACCGAGCAGCTTTCGCTCGATTCGGGCATTGTGGACGCGGTCGCCGCCATGTTGGGGCGCAGCCATCCGCTGACGATGGTCGTGGGCGTGGCCTTTTTGGTGACGCTGTTCGCCAACATGATCTGCTGGAGCTTTGGCGTTAACAACGTGGCGAGCTATGCCGCGCGCCATGGCAACATGCCGCGTCCCTTTGCGCTGGTGTCCAAGAAGACCGGCATGCCCAATGGCTCGGCAATCATTAACGGTTGTTTTGCCAGCCTGGTACTACTGCTTCAGATTCCGCTGGGCGAGGGCTCCGACGTCTTTTGGGTTTTCTTCTCGATGAACGTCGTCTTTTTGCTTATGAGCTATATCCCGATGTTCCCAGCGTTTTGGCGCCTGCGCAAATATGACGATCGCCCGCGCGTGTTCCGCGCGCCCTTCGAGGGCAAGGTGCTTGCGGTGGCACTTGCGATTCCCGTGGTGGAGCTTGTGCTTTCGATTGTCGCTACGATTGTGCCGCTCAACGGCTCGCCCGCCGAAATGGCAAAGTTGCCCATTCTCATGGGTGTGGTGATCGCCGTGTTGCTGGGCGAGGTTTCGCGCCTCGTATCGCGCCGCGGCCGCAGCGTCGACAATCCCGGCGTTGGTGCAAGAAGGACAGGTTTCTTTGCACCAAAACGTTTCTTTGCACCAAAACAGTAGCTCCGCGAGCTGCGCGGCGCTTGCCGCATCTTGGATTACTGTTCGCGGTGCTCGGGATTGGAAGCGAGCTTAGGCGCAAAGTAGGGGACGTGGCCCAGGTAAGGGCAGCTGTCGTTGCGCTCATCAACGATGCAGGGAACGTCATCGTAGGTCATGGTCGAACCGATCTTGGCGATGGCCTTGGCGGCGGGCGCGACAATAATCTTGAGCGGTGCAATCGGCGCCATGGCATCTCCTTTCGATCTTGGTATTCGTTCGATGTCTTACCATAACTGTAATGCGGAATCAAGCTGGTTGTGTGCGGAATGAGGGTGGTATGAGCTTCGCATTCTTTATCTACACGATTCTTGTCATGGGCGTTGGATTGGTGACGGCATCAACTGCACTCGTAATATGGCTCATGACTCGTCGACGCGATTGTTTGGTGGCGGCCGCGGGCTTCCTTCTCTATATCTTCGATATGTCGGTGATCTTCTTTGATGAGTACAACCGGCTCAAATATGACTATGTGGTGACGTTAAATTGGCCGCTTCAACATCCGTTACTGCGCTGCGCGCTGGGCGTGGCGATTCTTGCGTGCGTATGGCTTTGGGTAACGTTTCGCTTACACGATGAGGTGACCGTTAAGCGCGTTGCCGCATATGTCGTACCGATCGCCGTGCTTCAGCTTGCTCTGGTGCCTCGTACTGGCTTTGCGGGCCAGGTTCAGCAATATCTTTTTTGGCTTACGCGCGATTTGGGAATGGCATTCTGCTTGGTATATGCTTACGCTCGCTATCGCAAGACGGAGAATAGGGCTGAGCGGCTCGATCTTGAGCGCACTCGGACGTTCTTTCGCATAGCCTGCGTGCTTACCGTGATGGTGGTTATCGAGGATACCTATATGATCCTATTCTGCACGCCTGACGTTGACAACGTGATGGTGAGCGCCTTTTTATGGTATCTGGGCGAGCGGAATATCTCAGAGAATTTATTGTTTGTGGCTGCAGCCGTTCAGCTATTTAAACAGTTCAGCCATATCTTACGTGTGTTCTCGCGTCACCCTCGTGCCGATGAAGAGGTAGCGACAGAGCGCCGTGATGCACGGGAGGACCTTGTCTCGCGTGTTGTGATTTTCTCGGACGAGCATGGGCTTTCAAAGCGTGAACAGGAAGTGCTTACACTCGTATTGCGTGGACTCGATGTCCAAAATATTGCTAACGAACTTGTGATTAGTCCGGGTACCGTCAAGGCTCACCTGCATCGCATCTATGTAAAGAGCGAAGTCAAGGCGCGTGACGACTTGATTGAGACATTCTGGCGCTCGTAAGGCTGGAGTGGTTCGGCTGACGGCGTATCGCAGACTGCTCGGCGTAAAGAAGCGATAATAAACTTAGACAATAAAATACCTGTTCAGACGTGTAAACCTGCTTAATCCGTCCGTTCGCTCGGTTCCATCTTGGCAGCTTGTGCTGGAGGTGCGTCAATGGGTGTTGACGCGGGGCGTAGGGCGCTGGACAGACGCCCAATTGCCTGTAGGCACGTGTCACGAGGGGGCGGCAAATGCTCCCTCACCGATTGGGCGCGCCGTATCGTGGCGCTTATCCATTGTCCTGTAACGTCTGAGGAGGCTCATATGGACAAAGCGGATTTAGTCATCAAAAGTAATGCTGTGTTCACTGGTGACGGGCTGGCACCGTTCAAGGGCGGCGTTGCCATCGCGGGTGACAGAATTGTTGCGTGCGGCGAAGATAAGTACCTCGACGCTTTTATCGGGTCCGATACCGAGGTGCGCGACTATGGCGATAAGCTCGTCATGCCTGGCATTATCGATTCACACACTCACTATGCCCAGGGCGCCTTTTTGACCGATCCCGATTTCGCCGTCAATCTCATCGATTGCACAAGCTTCGAGCAGTGTATGGAACGCGTGCAGGCGTTTGCCAAAGACCACCCGAACAACGAGTGGATCGTGGGCTGTCAGGTTATCCAGTTCCAGTGGGACGTGCCCGAGATGCCTACGGCGACAATGATCGATGAGTACATTTCGGACCGTCCGGTCTTTTTGCAGCAGGTTGACATGCACACGTTTAGTGCCAACACCTGTGCAATCGAGAAAATCGGCGTTACTGCTGAAACGCCAGACCCATCAGGCGGCAAGATTCTTAAGGATGAAGCTGGCAACCCCACTGGGGTCTTCTCGAACAACGCGGGAGCCCTTTTCATGGATGAGGTATACAATCCTGCCCCCGAGGTGGCTAGTGCTTCCTTTGCCAAGACTGCGCATCGCGCCAACGCTCTCGGCATTACAACAGTCGGCATGGTTAACCCCACTTTTGTGAGCATGGATAACCCCTATAAATTCCTTGCGGAACTCAACCGCAAGGGTGAGCATCCGTTGCGCGTGTTCATGTACACAGACCTTTTTGAGAACGAGGCCATGACGCTCGAGGAGATTCGGGCGAAATACGACTTCCCGGGCACGCAAGTCGAGTGGCATGGCTTTAAGCAGTTCATTGACGGCGTGTGTTCCGATCATACTGCTTGGATGCTCGAGCCCTATGCTAATGCTCCCGAGACCTGTGGCGAGCCGGCTGAGGATCCAGAGCGCGTGCGCAAAGCCATCCTTAAAGCGCTTGAGTGGGGTGTCGACACGCGCATCCATGCCATAGGCGATCGTTCCGTACGCTTTATCCTGGACTGCTTCGAGGAGGGTGAGAAGCGTTACGGTCTTATGGGCTGTCGTCACTCCATGGAGCACAACGAGACTGTTCAACCTGAGGATTTGCCGCGCTATGCGGAACTCGGCGTCTGTCCGGCCATGCAGCCGTGGCATATGCTGCTCGATATGGCCGACTTGGCAAAGGACGACGCCGTTGGCCCCGAGCGCGCGGCGCTCTCGTGGCCAATTCATAGCCTGCTTGCGAGCGGTGCCTGCGTGCATTTGGGCTCCGACTTCCCGGTTGTGGGGCTTGAGCCTATGGAGGAAGTCTATGGCGCGGTCTATCGCATGCTCGAGGACGGATCTAATCCTGAGGGTTGGTTCCCCGAGGAGCGAATCACCATGGCCGAGGCCCTGCGCGCATACACCTACGGCGCTGCCTACGCTATGCATGCTGAGGACCGCATCGGCACACTCGCCTGCGGCAAGCAAGCCGACATCTGCGTACTCGACCGCAATCTCTTTACCTGCGAGCCGGCAGAGGTTCTCGGCGCCACGGCTGAGCTTACGGTGATCGCCGGTAAGGTCGTCTACGAGAAATAGCCCCACAGTCTTTCAATCTCTCAAGGAAAGGGGAGAACCATGGCAGAAGAAACAACCGCTGTCGTTGGGGAGGAGCATGAGCTCGCTTCAAAGCCGATTCCAGAACTCGTGCGCCGCTACACAATTGTGACCGGTCAGGGCATGCTCGCGCAGATCATTATGGTCGTGCTCGAGGGTCTCGTGATGGGCTGGGGCCTGGGCTCTCACGGTCTTGCTTGCGTCTCGATCATCATGTCTGTCGAGTATATCAATCTGGCCTTCGGCAACCTCTTCGGTACGGGCGTGCCGGCCGTCGTGGGCAATCTGCTCGGCGCCGGCGACATCAAGGGGGCGAGTAAGGCATTTAGCCAGGGTTTCTGGCTCACGGCGATTGTTTCGGTCCTGCTCGCCGTCGTGATGGCAGTCTTCACCGAGCCCATCTGTGCATTCTTTGGTGCAACGCCCGATATCATGGCTGACACGGTCGCCGGCGTGCGCACGTTCGCCGTTCTATTGCCGCTCACGGTCATCGGCCAGATGATCACCGCTGTTATGCGCGTCGATGAGAAGGTCCAGGTCCAGGCAAATCTCATGACCGTATCTGCCATCGTTGCCATCTGCTGGCTCGCGCTCTCGACCTTCGTGCTCAAGCTTGGCGTCATGGGTGCCGGTGTGTACTATGGCCTGTCCATTGGCATCTGGGCCATCGGCATCTTCTGGTATGTTGGCGGCAAGAAGTCTCAGCTCAAGATTAACCTGGTCGACCTCAAACTCGACATGGGTATCTGCGGGCAGATCGTTAAGATTGGCTTCCCGTTCTTCCTGGTCCAGGGTGCGACATTCGTCTTCAATACCGTTGCCAACTCGCTGCTCGGCACGCTTGGCGGTGACATGGGTTCGCTCTACATCGCTGCGTTCGGCGTAATCAACGGCTACATTCTCTACATCACCATGATGGTCGCCCAGTGCTTCTCCTATGGTTTGCAGCCCATCGCTGCCTTCAATGCCGGTGCCAAGGCATGGGCGCGTCTTAAGGAGACGCTCTCCTGCACGCTTAAGTACCAGGTTGTGACGCTGGCGCTGGTCACCGTTGTACTCTGGCTTGCCGCCACGCCGGTGTGTGCCTTCTTTGCCGGCAGCGATCCCGCGCTCGTTAAGGTTGCCGCCAACGCCACGCGTACCGTCATCCTGGCTGTTGCCCTGGGCTATCTTGCCATGACCATGTCGATGTACTTCCAGGCGAACGAGAAGGTGGGTATCGCCACGTTCTGCGGCCTGCTCCGTTACGTGATCTGTTCCGTACCGCTCATGTACTTGCTTGGCAGCATGATGGGCGCGCAGGGTGTTTGGATTGCCTTGGTTGCAGCCGATGCCATTACCGGCATCATCTCCATTGCGCTCGCCGCGCACGAGTCCAAGCGCCTTGCCACGCTCTAGGCTCGGACATGGCTGGCGTACGATAGTCGAACAAGTTAACTCGCCTGCAAGCCACCACAATGGGGACAGCCCCCATTGTGGTGGCTTTTGTTATTTAGGGTCTGAGATTTCGGCTCTATAAATAATGCTTTTGAACTAGGCTACTATAAGATTGTGGTAAACGCTAATATAAGATTATGGCGAATGAAACTATCCGATTATGGTAACAGCGCAATAAGGGGCGTTGATATGGCTGAGTTCATTAACAGGGATTTGCATGAGTTGCTCATTCGCATGGCAGGCTGGTTTCCTGTTGTGTCGTTGACAGGGCCTAGGCAGAGCGGTAAGTCTACGCTGGTTCGGCATACCTTTCCCGACTATTCCTACGTCACGCTTGAGGACCCTCAAACGAGGCGCGCGGCCTTGGAGGATCCGGTGAGTTTTATCCGCAACCGAAAGGGCGGACTCATCATCGATGAGGCGCAATACGCCCCGGATTTGTTTTCAATGATCCAGGTTGTTTCGGATGAGCGGGGAGACGCCGGTCAATACATCCTTACAGGCTCGCAAAACTTTTTGATGATGAAAAGCATCGGGCAGTCTCTTGCCGGGCGAGTCGGGATCTTGAAATTGCTGCCATTATCGTTTCGAGAAGCGGAGAGGGGCCAGCAGGGGCAGCTGGAAGTGGATTTGTTCGCGCTCGAAGGGGGATACCCTCGCCTGCGTTCCGCCGGAATGCCGTCCTCGGTTTATTTTCCCAGCTATATCGATACCTATGTTGAGCGCGATGTTGTGGGCTTGCTTGATGTGCGCAATAAGGCGGAGTTTCATAAGTTTCTGTCCATAATTGCTCAGAGCGTCGGTGCCCTCATCAATATATCCTCGCTTTCTCGAGATACGGGCGTGAGCGTATCGACCATTAAAAGCTGGTTGTCCATCCTGGAGCAGAGCTACCTGACGTTTTCGCTGCAGCCCTATTATTCAAATGCCAAGAAGCGTCTAACTAAAACGCCCAAGCTCTATTTTTACGACACGGGGCTGCTCTGCTACTTGCTCAAAATTGGATCACTGGAGCAACTATTGGAGAGCCCTTATCTGGGGGCCGTTTTCGAAAACCTCATCGTTTCCGAAACGGCGAAGAGCCATCTCAACGTGGGCGAGAATCCCGAGCTGTATTTCTATAGGGACGACAGCAAGCGTGAAATCGATTTGCTCGACTGTACAAACTCAGGGAGTCCCAAGGCTATCGAAATAAAATCATCCAGAACGTATCACGATAAGTACGCCCGCCATCTACAGACTGTATGCGATGAGATCGACATTGCAAAAGATGCGCGCTATGTTGTAGCCCGCGTGGACTCAACGTATGAGTCGAAAGACTGTAGTGTGGTTTCGGCGCGTGATTGGCTTTTACGATAACAAGCTCGGCGTATTAACAACAGCCGCGAAGGGAACCGGCCCCTTTTTGCGGCGGTTTTTGCCTATCTGGTGCGTCTTAGATGCAAGTGAGTAGACTTATTTGGATATGCCGAGCACACCGCGGCAAATGCTCAATAAAACCGCAGGTCAGAGCTGTGGCGTTTTGGGGCGTGCTTGGCCTCCTGCAAAAAGCCTACTCACTTGGTTTTTCTGCTGGAAGACCGCCGTGAGGGAAGGCAGCTCCCTCGTGGCGGCTGACATTTGCCCAGATAAACCCTGCCAAAATAAACCTGTCTACTCTTTGAGCCAGAGCCGACACTAATTCAAATGGCGAAATCAAAGGGCGTTCTCCGTATGGAGGGCGCCCTTTTTTATCGTGGGATGTTTTGCGTGGCAGTCATAAGGCCCAGACGGTTGTTGACGCCGAGCTTGCGATAGATGGCGTTGACGTGCTTCTTGACGGTTGACTCGCTTATGAATAGCTCGTTTGCCATCTGTTTGTTCGTTTTGCCGCCGAGCATGAGCTGCATGATTTCGGCTTCGCGCGGTTGGATATTATGTTCTGTAATGAAAGCATTCAGCCGGTCTGTGTCTTCGGTCTGGGTGAGATTAATGCCCCGAGGATAGAGGTTGGCGAGCGCGAGGCTCGCGTGCCGAGCGATTTCGAGCAGGATTGCGAGCTCGGTGTCGGTGAAGTCTCCGGCCGTGCGTTCGCGAAACAGGGTGATGCTTCCTAGCGGGCTGTCGTTGTGCGCGAGCGTGGCCGTACAGCCAAAGTAGACGCCCTGCGGTTCCATCCATTTGCGATAGATGGGCGTGGCATCGCGTCGCTCGACGTCCACGAGGTCGAGGTCGCGGTAGACGCCGACCTTATGTAGGTCAAAGCTCCATGTTGTATAGTCCATCGCGGCGTAGCGGTTGTAGTAGTCGCTCAGCGCGCGGTCGTCCATTCCGCTGCTTGCGGGGTGGACGTAGCGTGGGGCGTCACTGCCTGCCGCCTCGATCAGGTCGAACATGGCGATCCGATGGGGCACGAGCCCTGTCGTTCCCTCGAGGGTCTCCTTTTGCAGCTTATCGACACCGTGTGATGCGTGGATTGCAAGCGCGAGCTCGTTGAGAGCAGTCCAGGTCGTACTGTCCAACTCAATAGTCTGCTGTTTATTGCATGGGGGCATAGGGCGTCCTTTCCATTGTGGAGCCCAGTATGTCATGTTCTCGGCCTGAATAGAACTTTAGGTCAGCGAATGGTATACCGTTGGTCGCTGAAAGGGGCTCGAGGGACTATTGAGAACATCTCGGTGCGGCCGCATCATGGTCTCGTCAAGCAAAAGCACCGAGATTTAGGAGCTTGAAATGAAGACCATCTACGAGAGTGAATCCACGCCTAAGAAGGACGGGTTCTATATGCCCGGCGAGTATGAGGAGCAGGAGCGCACCTGGATTCTGTGGCCGCACCGCTCCGACGTGTGGCGCTGCGGCGCCAAGCCGGCGCAGAAGGTCTTCACCGAGATCATTAAGACCGTTGCACGCTTTCAGCCCATCACGGTAGGCGTCAACACCGAAGACTTCCCCGCGGTGTGCGAGATCTTCGACGGTGTTGAGAACGTGCGCGTTATCCACATGGAGTACAACGACAGCTGGATTCGCGACCCCGGCCCGGCGTTCCTCGTTAATGACAATGGGGAGGTGGCCCTTTCGCACTTCCACTTTAATGCTTACGGCGGTTTCATTGACGGTCTGTACTTCCCGTGGGACAAGGATGCTTCCATTGGCCTGCAGGTGGCACAGCTTGAGCAGGTTAACCGTTATCGTCCCGAGGACTACATCCTCGAGGGCGGCTCGTTCAACTGTGATGGTCAAGGCACCGTCGTGACCACCGAGATGTGTCTGCTCAACGAGGACCGCAACCCGCAGTACACCAAGGAGCAGATTGAGGAGAAGCTCTCTGAGTATCTCGGTATCGAAAAGGTTATCTGGATCAAGGACGGTATCGATCCGTACGAAACGAACGGTCATGTGGACGACGTCGCATGCTTTAGTGCGCCCGGCGAGGTCTGCTGCATGTGGACCGATGATCCCAACCATAAGTTCTACAAGGAGTGCCAGGAGGCGTACAAGACGCTCTCCGAGTCCACGGATGCCAAGGGTCGCAAGCTCAAGATCCACAAGGTAATCATGCCTGCGACTTCGGTATATATGACCGAAGAGGAGGCCAGCACGATTGATCCCGTCGAGGGCGTGCTGCCGCGTACCCCCGAGGATGCTTTCGAGCCGAGCTATCTCAATTTCCTGCCCATCAACGGAGCGGTGCTTGTGCCGCAGTTCGGTGACCCCAACGACGCCCAGGCGCTCAAGGATATCCAGGCTGCTTATCCGGACCGTGAAGTCATCGGTATCATGACTCGCGAGGTTATCTACGGCGGCGGCAACATCCACTGCATCACCCAGCAGCAGCCCAAGGCGCGCCACAAGTAGTAGCTCCTTGGTAAACAGGGTTTGATTATCCGTAAATAAAAGTCCGCCGGCTTCAATGGCCGGCGGGCTTTTTGTGTGGCGGCTTGGGCGTTTGCCCAGATAAAACCTACCAAAATAAACCTGTCCCTTTTTGGCAGGTGGTTTCAGCTGAACGGCGGGCCGTGCGGCTTGGGTGTGCGGGCTCACAATCTGGGGAAACCAAACAGATTGGGGGCTTGTATGATCGACTCGAAGGGAAACGTGCGACCCGAGGGCATGTTTAACAGGGCGCACCTGGCCCCCGAAGCCCAGCGCGCATACGATGCGCTACTCGAGTGCGTGCTCAACGGGCAGAAGGGCTGCGAGGTTTCGGCGCGTGCGGGCATGGATACGATCAAGGCGCTCGTAAAGCTTTACGCTTTCGGATGTGACACATAGGACTGCATGCGCCGCTCCCGGCTATATTGCCTCCGAGTGCTTTAGCTCATGGAGATAGCCGGCATCAGCGATTTCGAGAGCTTGGCGGCGTCCACGAAAGCCCCGGTGTTTACGCCTCAGACGGATGACTTTGGACTTGCGGTCCATATCTTTAAGATGCTCAACCGCGGAATACATCCATACGCTTCTGGCGAGCTGGACTTGGAAATTTTTGAGCTGGATGACGACGACATTCCGCCTGCACCGTCTCTGAACAGTTGCGTCTGCAATGGGCGCAGCTCCTTTGTGGAGACGCTGGTCGGATACGTTGTCCCGGAGTACGCTCTTGAGCTCGATGATTTTGGCGGTCTTATGGGCGAGGCGTTCCGTCGATCGCTGTATGGCAGGGCGGAGGAGCGCCTTGACGCACGCACATGGGCGCGCCTGCTCGACCGGTACCTATCCGAGACGGCTGTGTGCCCGCGTGGTGGTCATCTATATTACGCTTCGCAGCACGAATGCCCGTACTGCCGAGGAGAGCGCGCTTTGTTATCTCGTCTTGGTTAAATTGGTTTGGGCTGTCATGGAGAAAGCCCATGGGGCGAGACGCAGGTTAATCCTGCGTCTCGCCTCCATACATATAAACGATAAAACCGTCGCCGGTGTCTTGGCTGTGGTCCTCCAAGATGCGCTTCATGTTGAGGTGCTCGTAGAACTGCCAGTCGGAGTTGCAGTCGCTCATCAGGAAGAACTTGGTGCAGCCGGCCTTGGCGAGCTCGGCGCGCGCAAGGTCGATGAGTGCGCGGCCGAGTCCCTTGCCCTGCCACTCGGGAACAATGATGATCAGGTTGAGCTGGCCCTGGGCATACTCGTTGCCCGTGGCGGCAAAGCGGTCGGCCGTGGCCTTTTCACGACTATCGCCGAAGAGCGAGCCCTCGAGCTTGGCATCGGCGGTCTTTGCCATCTCGGTTGCCTGGACGAACATCTCGTCGTAGCAAGGCACCCATGCGGGATTGGTGCGCGGCTTGCCGTCCTCGAAGATGCCGATGCAGCAGGCAGCGATAATGCGGCCCTCGGCTTCGGCGACGAGTGCGATGGGGGAGCGCTGCAGCTGCATGGCGATGTTAAAGCGCGCGCAGAAATCGGCGGCTTCGACGTCACCGCGGTTGTGCAGCGTGTTGCACCATAGCTGGTTGTAGATGGCTGCAATGCCGGCAAGGTCGTCGATGGTCGCGGTGCGCAGGGTTACGTTGTCAAGGCTCATGGAGGCTCCTTCCAAGTTGGGTCAGGCCATCTATGAGTGTGACATGGACGCAGGACTGCCGCATCGACCATTCGGCAGACGAGCCTCGATCCCTCGGGGACGGAGGAAAAGAGGTCACGAGTGAGGATTTTCGGACGCTTGCTCGATGAGAGTGGATAATCTTCCACTTTTAGTGCTGGTATAGGCCAAAAACGGGAGATTATCCACTCTCATTCTGGCTAGTTTCGCCCATGCGCTGGGGTGGGGGATATGCGTCTTCCACCCTCCTTTCTTTAGTTGGATTTTGCACTGAAGGCAGCGACCTGCATGTCTTTGGCGTAAAGTTTATCCGCAGCACATATCAATATGCGAAAGGCCCGGTAGTGAGCGCGTTCTACTTCTTCTACGGAATCACGTTCGTTTTGGTTTGCATGGTGGCGGTGTGCGTATCGGTATGCACGTACCTCGTCTCACATCGAACAAGCTACTTGACGGTCTCGGCCTTCTTTTTCTTCGACATGCTCGAAAGCGCCATCGTATTCCTCGATGAGTATCAGGACCGTAAGATGATGGTGGATATCCTCAGCAACCAATTTCCCATGACTCACCCCATAACGAAACTCGTCCTATCGATTGGAATCATGGCGAGCATGTGGGCATTTGCATTGGCGATCGTAAACAAGACGAGCCGGCTTCACATGCTTGTGCCCTGCATCGCCTTTTCTGCTTTCGAGGCCATGTCGCTTGTGTTACAGCCCGATTCAATCAAACAACTCGCCTTTTATGCGTTGCGCTCCTTGTTCATGTTCGTGGCGTTTGGCATGATTTTCGTCTGCTACCGCAAAAGCAAGCCGTTGGCGCGAAAGAGCTTCTATGCACGCTACGGCAGGTTTCTTATTGTGATGGCTGTGTTGACGGCGTTTGTTCTGATCGAGGATGTACGCGTTCTCGGGCTGAATATTGGGCGGATCGAAGTCATCGATTACCTGTATTTTGCCTACGGCAGAAACATCCCAGAGAACATCATGAGCGTGGTGGCCGCGATATATACCATTCGTGCGGCGTCGCGGATCTTGTCGTTGCGCTTTTCTGCTCCGCCCACAACGTCTGGCACCTCTGCCAAGCAGATTGCGGAGGTCCGTTTCTCGGCATTCTGCGACCAGCACGATATCTCCGCGCGCGAACGCGAAGTGCTCGACCTTCTGCTCGATGGCCAGGATAACCGCGCCATAGCGAATGATTTATTTATCTCTGTCGGCACGGTCAAATCGCATGTTCACACGATATTCCGTAAATGCGGTGTCTCATCGCGGTCCGAGCTTCTTCAGAGCTTTTGGGCAGGTTAAAGGCAGGGTTATAGGGGATATAAGCCTCCGCTTACGGCAATAACCCCGTTTGTGCAGGCAAGTTTATACCCGGGGGTGCTATTCAGGTGATAGCAAGCGTCGCGAAAGCGCGGCGATGTCAACAGAAAGGTGGGTTACATGAAGACCTCTATCCCTCCCGTTTCCCGTAGAAGCTTTCTCGGCCTGAGCACGTTGGGCGCCGCGGCTGTTGCGGTGGGTGCCGCCGGTTGCGCCAACAATTCTTCAAATGCCGGAAGCACCGGCAGCGCGAGTTCCGATAAGGCATCCATCGTCTTTCGTAACGGCACGATTCAGACGATGGTCAAAGAGGGTGACACCGCGGCCGCCCTGGCTATCTCGGGCAACAAGATCGTATATGTAGGCGAAGACTCCGGTGTTGACGAGTACATCGATGACAACACGCGCGTCATCGATCTTGATGGCGGTATGGTGACCCCCGGCTTTATGGACGGCCATATCCACGCTCCGGGCAACTGGGTGACCGCGCTGTACGAGATCGATCTTACCAAGAGCACCACGATCGATGAGTATAAGAAGGTGATCAGTGATTTTGTAACCAAGCATCCCGATGATAAGGCTTACGTTGGCGGCTCGTTCATGATCAACGCCTTCGAGCAAGAGGATGGCACCAATCCCGGCCCCAACAAGTCCATCCTCGATGAGATCTGCTCCGATAAGCCCATCTTGCTGACCGATGTTTCCCATCATTCGGTGTGGGTCAACAGCCGTGCGCTCGAGCTTGCGGGCATCGATAACGATACCCCCAATCCCACGGGCGGCATCATCACCCGCGATGCAAACGGCGAGGCGACTGGCTACTTGATCGATTCTGCTACCGAATTGGTGAGGGAGGTTGTCTCCGTCGAGCATACGCACAAGGAGCTTGAGAACGCTATCGACAAGTACCAGCAGGTGGCTACGAAATACGGCATCACCGGCATTACCAACATAAGCGTCGTGGGAAAGTCTACGGCAGAGGATTGCCAGTTCTATACTGACCTTGAGAAAGATGGCAAGCTTAACCTGCGCATGCGAGTGCTTCCTACCATTGTGCCCGGCATGACGGCTAAAGAGGCCCTTAAAACCGTGAAGGACCTCAAGAAGTTCGATAGCAACATGATCTCTACCGGTACGGTCAAGATCTACTCCGATGGCGTTACCGAGGGCGGCAGCGCCGTGATGCTCGAGCCATATACCTCCGCCGCCGGTAAGGGCGATAACTGGTACGGCGAGTCCGTCTGGGATAAGCGGGAGTTCAGCGACATGGTGGCCGCCCTCGACAAAGAGGGTGTTCAGATTCATGTTCACGCGATCGGCGACGGCGCCGTCCACAATACACTCGATGCCTACGAGCGCTGCGTCAAGGAGAACGGCGAGCGCGATGATCGCCGCAACACCATGACGCATGTGTGCGCAATCACCGACGAGGACATTCAGCGCGTCGCCGATCTCGACATCGTGTGCGCGCTGCAGTTCCTGTGGATGTATCACGATTCTTTGTGCGACCTCGAGATCGCCATGGTGGGCGAGGATCGCGCCATGAAGTTCTACCCCGTCAAGAACATGCTCGAGGCCGGCTGCTTTATCTCCGGTGCGAGCGATGGCCCGGTCACCGGCTATGCGCCGCTCGAGGAGATCGAGGTGGCCGTTACGCGCAACAGCCCGTATCCCGAGGAGGAGGACACCGATATGTACCGTTGGCCCGAGCAGGCCATCACGGCATATCAGGCGCTCGAGGCATATACCAAAAACGTTGCCTTCGAGAACTACATGGAGGATAAAATCGGTACGCTCGAGGTGGGCAAGCTCGCCGACCTCACGGTGCTCGACCAAGACATCCTTAATTGCGATCCCAAGAAGATCTCCGATACCAAGGTTCTGTTCACTGTCTCCGATGGCCGTATCGTATACGAGGGATAATCGGTCGATTGAGGTGAAGAACGGACGATCCGCTCGGCAGAACGCTTGGTTGCCAGCCGTCGTCGCGATTTAGCACAGGCCGCCGCGGACGCGTGAGCGTCCGTGGCGCGCTTTTTTGCGGTGGTCATTGGGGGCGTTCTTAAACGACTAGCCAAGCAAGAGCGTTCCCAACGACTGCCCCAAGGAATGTCCCAGACTGCCGGCAGAGACGATATGAGCAGGACATAAAAACATTGAGAGCCCCTGCTGCAT
>CALIOA010000024.1:0-1351 GCA_938045065.1 uncultured Collinsella sp. | reverse complement strand
CCCCCCAGCCCTACTCATTCGCGGCGTCGCTCATGAGGTGCGGGCCATCGGCGCAAGCGCCGAATGAGGGGGCAAGCCCCCTCAAACTCCCCCGCTCAACCTGATTTGTCATTTGTCATTTGTCACATTATTTTTCGGACGTAGTTAGCGAAAAATAATGAGCGCGCCCCTCCGAACCACCCCCAGAATCACGCTCGATATGGGAATCCCAGCCCCAGCACTCCCGCACCCGCAGACTTGAGCAAGGAAAGGGTCGATGGAGCAGAGCGTCCATCGACCCTTATCCCAGTCTGTCTTTTGGCTCGACCGCCGCGTCAATTCCGCAATCCGTGAACGAGGTCTCCGTAGATCCGCTACGCGGAACTACTCCGCCCCCGTAGTCACGCATTGCTCCATTGACCCGCCTACCGCGCCGCACCAGCTTTTCGCTTCCGCCAGCAGCAGGGCGGCAGCTCCATCCGGCAGCTTCACGCACGGCGTGCGCAGGTACTCGCGTACCTTTGGCCGGCTGGTGCGTCCAAGCATATTGATGAGCGTCTCAACGTCCTCGTTTCTCTCGGCTTTCTCGGCCAGCATGATTCCAATCACGCGAATGTAATCCTTTGTCCCAGATTCACTGTGCCACGCGTGCACCTGCGGCCAGTGCTCCTCAAGCTGCTCCGCAGTCCACTCGCCATCACAAGTCATCTCGATGCGCGTCAGCTGCACCTTGTCCGTATCAAGATGCAGCTCGGCGGCCTTGTCGTAGACCTTGACGTATGCGGGCGTGTTCTTGACCCCCAGATACTCCGTGATGCCATTCGATATGACGGACTTGTACATGCGCCTGTCCTTGCTCAAGCGGCAGTCGTAGCGGCTCACCGGAATGTCGTAGGCGAGGTCAAAGCGCTTGAGCCGAGCCTTGGACACACACGTCCCAAGCGTCTTAAGAAGTCCGTGGAACCTTTTATCGCCAGCAACCTTGTTCGGGTTGAACTCGATAAAGCCCTTGTGCATGTTGACTTTGCAGGACGGTTCCATAAACCCGATGCCGAGCGCGACCGAGCTGCCGCCCAAAGCGAAACTCCACAGCTCATACCACCCGCCCGGCCTGATTTTCGACGTCCAAGCGCTCATCTCGTCGCAGTCTGTGAGCTGCGCTCCCTTGCGGCTCAACCACTCGCCACGGTCACCCTTGAAGGTAAGAGAAAGTCGAACCATATCGACCGACAGCGTATCTTTATTTACACACCTATAGGGGTTGTAGTAGCTAGGGGAAGTGCACGAAAGTGCATGAAATCCGGCTATTAGACAAGGGCCGGATTTCACATCCGGGTTCGGCGGGTATGCAGAACCGCCCGCGTTTCCATTC
>CALIOA010000023.1:0-2789 GCA_938045065.1 uncultured Collinsella sp. | reverse complement strand
CCCGTTTTTCGGCGGCTGCCGCTTGTGACAAGATTGTCTGCAGCGCTTTCGTGCAGTCCGCTGTGATCGGGTTTGGCAATATGGGCGAACCCGATTCTGCGCCCTCACCTTCTGGCAACGTTGCCGAGAAGTTTCCGCCCGCAGGCGGCATGGGTGACTGGGGATTTCTCCAGCAAGCGCATTTGTCATACAAACGCTATGCTTGCGCCAGCGAAAGCAAACCCGGTATGGGAGTTTTTCATTTTATACCGACAGATAATTCATCAGAAATTGTAATAAGCCTGGATGGGATCAAGGCAGACAATCAATTACTGCACTTCTAACTTGCTCACATCCAAAATCTTGTAGCGGCTGCGGCCAACGTGCTCCAAAATACCCTTGTCGCAGAAGGAACGAAGTGTCCGCAGCAGATGCCGTTGACTGGTTTCCAGCACATCAGCGCAAAGTCTGGTGTTGTAGCCGAAGTAACCATCTTTTTGCTCCCGCAGAATAAACTGAGCTAATCTGGTTGGCAGCTGTTCATAGTGAATGAAATTTTTCCTGATATGCTCTGCCAGATACGAGCAGGCGTAGTTGAGGAACTTTGTATCTTGGTGAAGCGCCGCCCCGTATAGATCCACGGAAAGACTCAGACACAGGCAGGGGGTCAGCGCTTCGATTCCGCTCGTCTCCACCAACTTTTTGAACCTTGAAAACCATATAGAAGAGACAAACAGTTTATTACGAAAATGATGAGTGAGTAGTAATAGACACAAACCTCTAATCAAAATGCTATATTTGATGAGAGTTAACGAGAAAAAAGTCTAGGAACGTAAGTTTCTTAGCAGCTGAAAAGTCAAGCTACTAAGGGCATACGGTGGATGCCTAGGCGCCAAGAGCCGAAGAAGGACGCGGTAAGCTGCGAAAAGCCACGGGGAACTGCAAGCAAGTATTGATCCGTGGATATCCGAATGGGGAAACCCGGCCATCGTCATGGATGGTCACCCGCAAGGGAGGGAACCTGGGGAACTGAAACATCTAAGTACCCGGAGGAAGAGAAATCAAACGAGATGCCCACAGTAGCGGCGAGCGAAGAGGGCAGAGCCCAAACCGAGAAGCTCCGGCTTTTCGGGGTTGAGGACCGGCAGAATCGAAGTCAGGCCTAGTTGAATTACCTGGAAAGGTAAGCGAGAGAGGGTAAAAGCCCCGTAGACGAAAGGCAGAGCAGAGAGGCCGAGATCCAGAGTACCACGAAGCACGAGGAATTTTGTGGGAAGCAGGGGGGACCACCCTCCAAGGCTAAAAACTACTTGGCGACCGATAGCGCATAGTACCGTGAGGGAAAGGTGAAAAGAACCCCGGGAGGGGAGTGAAATAGTACCTGAAACCGTATGTCTACAAGCAGTCGAAGCGAAAGCGACGGCGTGCCTATTGAAGAATGAACCAACGAGTTATCTGCACTAGCGAGGTTAAGTGGAAGACACGGAGCCGCAGCGAAAGCGAGTCTTAAGAGGGCGCTAGTTAGTGTAGGTAGACCCGAAACCGCAGTGATCTACCCATGTCCAGGTTGAAGCGCAGGTAAAATTGCGTGGAGGACCGAACCGGTGAGCGTTGAAAAGCTTTCGGATGAGATGTGGGTAGGGGTGAAATTCCAATCGAACGCGGAGATAGCTGGTTCTCCCCGAAATAGCTTTAGGGCTAGCCTGAGGTAGTAAGTATAGGCGGTAGAGCACTGATCGGGCTAGGGGCCGTAAAGGTTACCGAACCCTGTCAAACTCCGAATGGATATACTGTAGAGCCTTGGAGTCAGACTACGAGTGATAAGATCCGTGGTCAAAAGGGAAACAGCCCAGACCACCAGCTAAGGTCCCCAATGTCGTACTAAGTGGAAAAGGATGTGGGGTTTCATAAACAACCAGGATGTTGGCTCAGAAGCAGCCACCATTTAAAGAGTGCGTAATAGCTCACTGGTCGAGAGACCCTGCGCCGAAGATTCCCGGGGCTAAAGTACGAAACCGAAGCTGTGGCTGTATACGTAAAGTATACGGGGTAGGGGAGCGTTCCCATAGGGTAGAAGTCGAACTGGAAGGTTCGGTGGACTTGTGGGAAGTGAGAATGTTGGTATGAGTAGCGAAAAGAAAGGTGAGAATCCTTTCCACCGAAAGCATAAGGATTCCTGAGCAACGATCGTCGTCTCAGGGTAAGTCGGGACCTAATCCGAGGCAGAGAGCGTAGGAGATGGACAACTGGTTGATATTCCAGTACCGGTAGTAATTGTTTGAGCAATGGAGTGACACAGAAGGGCAGGCAAGCATGCGAATGGAAGAGCATGTGTAAGCGTGTAGGGTGGTGCATAGGCAAATCCGTGCACTGAAAGCCTGAGGCGTGATGCGGAGTGAGCAGAGATGCGAGCGAAGTTGTTGACCCCACACTGTCGAGAAAAGCTTCTAGTGAGAGAGCTACCGCCCGTACCGTAAACCGACACAGGTATGCGGGGAGAGAATCCTAAGGTGCGCGGGAGAACCCTCGTTAAGGAACTCGGCAAAATGTACCCGTAACTTCGGGATAAGGGTAGCCACTGTTGTGAAGTCCCATGCGGATGGAGCATAGAGTGGTCGCAGAGAAGAGGCCCAAGCGACTGTTTACCATAAACACAGGTGCCTGCTAAAGCGAAAGCTGACGTATAGGTGCTGACACCTGCCCAGTGCCGGAAGGTTAAGGAAGGATGTTCGGAGTAATCCAAAGCATTCGACTGAAGCCCCGGTGAACGGCGGCCGTAACTATAACGGTCCTAAGGTAGCGAAATTCCT
>CALIOA010000022.1:0-1794 GCA_938045065.1 uncultured Collinsella sp. | reverse complement strand
GTCGTCAGCTCGTGTCGTGAGATGTTGGGTTAAGTCCCGCAACGAGCGCAACCCCCGCCGCGTGTTGCCATCGGGTGATGCCGGGAACCCACGCGGGACCGCCGCCGTCAAGGCGGAGGAGGGCGGGGACGACGTCAAGTCATCATGCCCCTTATGCCCTGGGCTGCACACGTGCTACAATGGCCGGTACAGAGGGATGCCACCCCGCGAGGGGGAGCGGATCCCGGAAAGCCGGCCCCAGTTCGGATTGGGGGCTGCAACCCGCCCCCATGAAGTCGGAGTTGCTAGTAATCGCGGATCAGCATGCCGCGGTGAATGCGTTCCCGGGCCTTGTACACACCGCCCGTCACACCACCCGAGTCGTCTGCACCCGAAGTCGCCGGCCCAACCGAGAGGGGGGAGGCGCCGAAGGTGTGGAGGGTGAGGGGGGTGAAGTCGTAACAAGGTAGCCGTACCGGAAGGTGCGGCTGGATCACCTCCTTTCTAGGGAGATAAATCTTCTAGAGAGATCAACTTAACTCGAATGGAGGGCAGGAGCCCGTCCGGTGGATGTCGCCCGCGATGAAGTCCCCGCAGCACCCGGTCCCCGGGGTCGCACCCGCGTACCTTGAGAGCCGCATAGCGATAGGAGAGAGATGGAAGAGTATCCTCTTCCAGACTCGATTCTTTTCTGCGATTTATCAGACAGAATGATAGCAATCATTCATCCGATCCAAACAAGAAGAATTCACTTATATATGAGTGAGGAGCATCTGATCGCGAGCACAGTTCAACTACTGTGCCGCGGTATGAGATACCCGAATTGCGACATACGAGCGCTATTCATGATATCGATTAATTAACTTAATTAGCGACACGTGGATATCCCGCGGGCACGATGCGGTCCCGCAAGATACCACGGGCGCACGGCGGATGCCTTGGCACAGGGAGCCGATGAAGGACGCGGCAAGCTGCGATAATCCCCGGCGAGGAGCACACATCCTTCGACCCGGGGGTCTCCGAATGGGCGAACCCATGCACAGCAGTGTGCATATCCCCCCCGCTGAACGCATAGGCGGGGGGAGGACAACCCGGGGAACTGAAACATCTAAGTACCCGGAGGAGAGGAAATCAATCTCGAGACTCCCCGAGTAGCGGCGAGCGAAAGGGGACCGATGGCCAAACCGTCGAGCGGGCATACCCGGCAGGGGTTCCGCCGACGGGGTTGCAGGGCCGCGCATCCGGGGGCTGCCGCCCCCGGGCGCAGGTCCGGCTGGGGAGCGGAACGGCATGGGAGGGCCGGCCGCAGCGGGTGACAGCCCCGTACGCGAACCCAGACCGGACGGCGCGACGCGGTCCCTGAGTAGGGCCGGGCACGTGAAACCCGGTCCGAACCTGGGTGGACCACCATCCAAGCCTGAGTACTACCCTGTGACCGATAGCGCACCAGTACCGTGAGGGAAAGGTGAAAAGCACCCCGGGAGGGGAGTGAAACAGTACCTGAAACCGTGCGCCCACGAGCAGTCGGAGCAACTTTCAGTTGTGACGGCGTGCCTTTTGTAGAATGAGCCAGCGAGTCGCTGGCGCGGGGCGAGGTTAACCGAAAGGGAGCCGGAGCGAAAGCGAGCCTTAACAGGGCGACTTGAGTCCCGCGCCGCGGACGCGAAGCCGGGTGAGCTATCCGTGGGCAGGCTGAAGCGGGGGTAAGACCCCGTGGAGGGCCGAACGCACGTCGGTTGAAAACGGCGGCGATGACCTGCGGATAGGGGTGAAAGGCCAATCAAACCCGGAGATATCTCGTTCTCCCCGAAATAG
>CALIOA010000021.1:0-1264 GCA_938045065.1 uncultured Collinsella sp. | reverse complement strand
CCTCGCTACATACCATAACTCGTTGGCCCGTTCTACAAAAAGTACATGGTCACTTGCGCTCCCATTGCTTGTAAGCATAAGGTTTCAGGTTCTATTTCACTCCCCTCCCGGGGTCCTTTTCACCTTTCCCTCACGGTACTGTTCTCTATCGGTCACTAGGTAGTATTTAGGCTTGGAGGGTGGGCCCTCCGGCTTCATACCGGGTTTCACGTGTCCGGTACTACTCTGGTGTCATCTATGTCTATCCGGATTTCGTCTACGGGAGTTTCACCCTCTTCGCTCGGCTGTTCCAAAACCGTTCGACTATCCTTTTAGAATCATTTATGATGATCCGCAACCCCGATAACAAGTTATCGGTTTGGCCTCCTTCCCGTTCGCTCGCCGCTACTTGGGAAATCGATGTTTCTTTCTTCTCCTGGGGCTACTTAGATGTTTCAGTTCACCCCGTTTCCTCATACTGCGCTATTTTATTCACACAGCTGTACCTGCACATTACTACAGGTGGGTTCCCCCATTCGGAAATCTGCGGTTCATAACGGATATTTGCTCCTTACCGCAGCTTATCGCAGCTTGTCACGTCCTTCGTCGGCTCCTAGTGCCAAGGCATCCGCCTTATGCTCTTTTTAACTTGACCTCCTGCTTGTCTTTTTCACCCTCTGCTTCGTTGCCTTCTCTCGCTTCAGTGCTCACGTACCTGTGTACGCTCCGCTCCTCGCTCCTTCAGCGCCTTGCAGTTCGCGAAAAATCCTTCGCAGTTCTTATCAATTTTCTTCTCTGCTAGCGTTAACAGAATCTAAGATTATTGTTAAAACTCTTAGTGAAAATTTCTTTTCTGGTTTCTCGGTTTGAAATCGTAGTATTACACCCTTCACAAATCTTTAAGACTTGCCTAGTTTCTCTCGTATCTCTACTCGGTTAACTTCGTCTAATACTTTTCTCGATTTCGTTTCGTTTTCGATTTTTGCTTTACACAAATGTTATTCAGTTTTCAATGTGCAATTGCAATTTCCTTGTTGCCATCCGGCATACAAATAATTGCAGATGGTGGAGAATAAGGGGCTCGAACCCTTGACCCCCTGCGTGCAAGGCAGGTGCTCTCCCAGCTGAGCTAATTCCCCATGAAGCCCTAATCCGCATCTTTCGATGCGGCTATAGGTCTCATGCACTCTTTTCACAAAATCTCAGATTTTGGAAAAGAACTGCGAAACTCATAGCATGGAAACTTAAGTCTCCTTAGAAAGGAGGTGATCCAGCCGCTCGTTCT
>CALIOA010000020.1:0-2406 GCA_938045065.1 uncultured Collinsella sp. | reverse complement strand
CGTAACAAGGTAGCCGTATCGGAAGGTGCGGCTGGATCACCTCCTTTCTAAGGAAGAAAAAGAGCGATGCGAACATCGTTCGTAAGAGAACTTGCTCACAAGTTCTTAAATCTGTATTGTTCAATTTTGAAGGAACTTGCCCTCAGGGCTGGCGACTCCATAAGTGAATAAAAATCACCTTTGGGGGTGTAGCTCAGCTGGGATTCGTTTTCGTAAGAAAACGAAGGAAAAGCCGGAGCAAAGGCTGACAACGAAAAGAAGTCAGACAACACAACCTTCAAACCCAATTTGGGGGTGTAGCTCAGCTGGGAGAGCACCTGCCTTGCAAGCAGGGGGTCAGGAGTTCGATTCTCCTCATCTCCACCAAATAACACTCAAGGACTTCAAATGTCTAAGAGTGAGAGATGTTCTTTGAAAATTGAATAACGAAACAACAAAGAGGAAATTAAAGATATCCAATTAAAGAAATTTAATGGGTAAAATACAATTTCAAACAATTCTTCTGTTGAAAAACAAGACATAATTCTTGAATAGGTTAAGCTAATAAGAGCGCAGGGAGGATGCCTTGGCATCAGGAGCCGAAGAAGGACGTGGTAAGCTGCGAAAAGCTACGGGGATTGGCAAGCACGATATGATCCGTAGATGTCCGAATGGAGCAATCCACATGGAGTCAAGTCCATGTATCATATACTGAATAAATAGGTATATGAGGGGAACCGCCCGAACTGAAACATCTAAGTAGGGCGAGGAAAAGAAATCAACCGAGATTCTGTGAGTAGTGGCGAGCGAAAGCGGAAGAGGCTAAACCGAGAGGAGCAATCCTTTCGGGGTTTAGGACTGCATTTAGTACAATGATTGTTAACCGAACAGCATGGGAAGGCTGATCAAAGAAGGTGAGAATCCTGTAGGTGAAAACGAAAGTTGACGAGCAGTATCCAAAGTACCGCGGGGCACGTGAAATCCCGTGGGAAGATGGGGGGACCATCCTCCAAGCCTAAATACTACCTGATGACCGATAGCGAATAGTACTGTGAAGGAAAGGTGAAAAGCACCCCGGGAGGGGAGTGAAAAAGAACCTGAAACCCTGTGCTTACAAGCACTTAGAGCACGTCAAAGTGTGATAAGGTACCTATTGTAGAATGGTCCGGCGAGTTATTGTATGCAGCGAGGTTAAGTAGTTCAGCTACGGAGCCGAAGTGAGAGCGAGTGTTAACAGCACGTTCAGTTGCATGCAATAGACCCGAAACCGGGTGACCTATCCATGTCCAGGATGAAGTGAGGGTAAAACCTCATGGAGGTCCGAACCCACTCCCGTTGAAATGGTAGGGGATGAGGTGTGGATAGCGGAGAAATTCCAATCGAACCCGGATATAGCTGGTTCTCCCCGAAATAGTTTTAGGACTAGCCTCGTGATTAAGATTATCGGAGGTAAAGCACTGAATGGCCTAGGGGTCGAGAGATTACCGAAGCCTATCAAACTCTGAATGCCGAATAATCATGCACGGGAGTCAGACTGTGTGAGATAAGTTTCATAGTCGAAAGGGAAACAGCCCAGACCTACAGCTAAGGTCCCAAAGTACGTTTAAGTGGAAAACGATGTGAAATTGCGTAGACAACCAGGATGTTGGCTTAGAAGCAGCCATACATTAAAAGAGTGCGTAATAGCTCACTGGTCGAGTGACTTTGCGCGGAAAATTTAACGGGGCTAAAACGTACACCGAAGCTTAGGCTTGTCACAATGTGACAGGGGTAGGGGAGCGTTGAATGAGGGGTGAAGTCGTAGCGAAAGCGACGGTGGACTTCATTCAAGTGAGAATGCCGGAATGAGTAGCGAGAATTATGTGAGAATCATAATGGCCGAAAGCCTAAGGTTTTTGGAGGAAGGTTCGTCCGCTCCAAGTAAGTCGGAAGCTAAGGTGAGGCTGAAAAGCGTAGCCGATGCACAAACGGTTGAAATTCCGTTACCACAGAAAGATTTAAACTAAGGGACACTTTTGAAGAGCTGATGCCGGGTGTTGGTTACCCCGGTCGTAAGGGAACGAAATTAAGTAGTGAAGTCAGCGTGGATGAAGGCGAGAAAAGCTTAGTGTATATCTTATGTGTCCGTACCGCAAACCGACACAGGTAGGTAGGAAGAGAATTCTAAGGCCAACGGGAGAAGGGTAGTTAAGGAACTCGGCAAAATGTCCCCGTAACTTCGGAATAAGGGGAGGTTTCTACGGAAACCCGCAGAGAATAGTCCCAGGCAACTGTTTATCAAAAACACAGCTCTATGCTAAATCGAAAGATGACGTATATGGGGTGACGCCTGCCCGGTGCCGGAAGGTTAAGAGGAGGAGTGAGAGCCCTGAATCGAAGCCCCGGTAAACGGCGGCCGTAACTATAACGGTCCTAAGGTAGCGAAAT
>CALIOA010000019.1:0-2442 GCA_938045065.1 uncultured Collinsella sp. | reverse complement strand
CGCTTCAACCTGCTCAGGGCTAGATCATCCCGCTTCGGGTCCAGGACACGCGACTATAGAAACGCCCTGTTCGGACTCGCCTTCGCTACGGCTGCCCCACGACGGGTTAGCCTCGCCACGCATCACTGACTCGCAGACTCATTTTTCGATAGGCACGCCGTCACCCCACAAGGAGGCTCCGACGGATCGTAGGCGCACGGTTTCAGGAACTCTTTCACTCCCCTCCCGGGGTGCTTTTCACCTTTCCCTCACGGTACTGGTACGCTATCGGTCAGACAGGTATGCTTAGACTTACACCACGGTCGGTGCGGATTCACGCGGGATTCCACGAGGCCCGCGCTACTTGGGACACGCGATCGGAAGACGGCAAGCGTCCAGGTACGGGGCTGGCACCCTCTGCGGCCAGGCCTTCAAGCCTGTTCCCCTGGCAAGCCGTTTTATGACTCCCGCCCGGTCCGTCGGAACCGGGACACGCGCTCCCTCAACACCGCGCACGCAACCCCCGACGGGTATCACGCGCACGCGGTTTGGTCTGATCCGCTTTCGCTCGCCACTACTCACGGAGTATCCCTTCCTGCAGGTACTGAGATGTTTCACTTCCCTGCGTACCCCCCGCAGAAGCCTGCGGTGCCGGCCCATGACGGCCGGCGGGTTGCCCCATTCGGAAATCCTCGGATCGAAGCCATGCTGGAGGCTCCCCGAGGCTTATCGCATCCTCAAACGTCCTTCGTCGGTACTGTCTGCCAAGGCATCCACCATGCGCCCTTGCGGGCGACACAGCCAACGGCCGTGCCATCCCGCGGCTTTCCTGATAGCAAGATTGCCAGACGACAAATCATCGCACTGTTCAAATGATCACAAAACGATCGATCTCGAAACCAAACTCAAAAAGAAGAGTTTGGCGAAATCGCGATAAGCAAAAAGAAACACCATGTTTCTCTTGCTCGCGTCCACTATCCAGTTCTCAAACCGCCACGCGCCACGCGTTCCGCCACGCGTCCAACGGACGCCGGCCACCCCGCATGGGCATCGGAACCGCGCCACAATGGAAACCACTGTGGGGTGGCGGTCCGGGAACCCAAAAGCACACCCATACCACTCCCGGACGGGACAGGCCCATCCAAGCCACCGATCTCTTCCACACCAGCATCCCCACACGGGACCGTGGAACCGTTCCACGCGCATGGGGCACACACCGGACACGAACCGCGTCCTGAATTCTCCGTAGAAAGGAGGTGATCCAGCCGCACCTTCCGGTACGGCTACCTTGTTACGACTTAGTCCCAATCACGAGCCTCACCTTAGACGGCTCCATCCCACAAGGGGTTAGGCCACCGGCTTCGGGTGCTGCCCACTTTCATGACTTGACGGGCGGTGTGTACAAGGCCCGGGAACGCATTCACCGCGACGTTGCTGATTCGCGATTACTAGCGACTCCGCCTTCACGCAGTCGAGTTGCAGACTGCGATCCGAACTGAGACCGGTTTTCAGGGATCCGCTCCGCGTCGCCGCGTCGCATCCCGTTGTACCGGCCATTGTAGCATGCGTGAAGCCCTGGACGTAAGGGGCATGATGATCTGACGTCATCCCCACCTTCCTCCGAGTTAACCCCGGCGGTCCCCCGTGAGTTCCCGGCATAATCCGCTGGCAACACGGGGCGAGGGTTGCGCTCGTTGCGGGACTTAACCCAACATCTCACGACACGAGCTGACGACGACCATGCACCACCTGTGAACCCGCCCCGAAGGGAAGCCGTATCTCTACGACCGTCGGGAACATGTCAAGCCCAGGTAAGGTTCTTCGCGTTGCATCGAATTAATCCGCATGCTCCGCCGCTTGTGCGGGCCCCCGTCAATTTCTTTGAGTTTTAGCCTTGCGGCCGTACTCCCCAGGCGGGATGCTTAACGCGTTAGCTCCGACACGGAACCCGTGGAACGGGCCCCACATCCAGCATCCACCGTTTACGGCGTGGACTACCAGGGTATCTAATCCTGTTCGCTCCCCACGCTTTCGCTCCTCAGCGTCAGTAACGGCCCAGAGACCTGCCTTCGCCATTGGTGTTCTTCCCGATATCTACACATTCCACCGTTACACCGGGAATTCCAGTCTCCCCTACCGCACTCAAGCCCGCCCGTACCCGGCGCGGATCCACCGTTAAGCGATGGACTTTCACACCGGACGCGACGAACCGCCTACGAGCCCTTTACGCCCAATAATTCCGGATAACGCTTGCACCCTACGTATTACCGCGGCTGCTGGCACGTAGTTAGCCGGTGCTTATTCAACGGGTAAACTCACTCTCGCTTGCTCCCCGATAAAAGAGGTTTACAACCCGAAGGCCTCCATCCCTCACGCGGCGTCGCTGCATCAGGCTTGCGCCCATTGTGCAATATTCCCCACTGCTGCCTCCCGTAGGAGTCTGGGCCGTATCTCAGTCCCAAT
>CALIOA010000018.1:0-26376 GCA_938045065.1 uncultured Collinsella sp. | reverse complement strand
ATATAGGCACACAAGGTCAAAGGCGGCACCATGATCCTCCTGGTCGACAAGATCGAAAAAAGCTTCGGCGCGCGCGTCCTCTTTAGCGGCGCGTCCTTTCAGATCAACCCCGGCGAGCGCTTCGCGCTCGTGGGCCCCAACGGAGCCGGCAAAACCACCATGCTCAAAATCATCATGGGCATCGACAGCCCCGACGCTGGCCAGGTCCAGTACGCCAAGGACTGCCAGGTAGGCTACCTAGAGCAGGAAACCAACCTGGAGCAAAAGGACACCACCATCCTCGCCGAGGTCATGGCCGCTGCCAAGGAAATCCGCCGCATGGGCGAGCGCGCCAACGAGCTACAGGCCCAGATCACCGAGCTATCCGAACAGGGAAAGGACGTCGACGCACTCCTTAACGAGTATGGCCAGGTCCAGGACCGCTTTGAGCACCTGGGCGGCTACGAGCTCGAGAGCAACGCCCGCAAAATCCTGTCCGGCCTGGGCTTTAAGGTCACCGACTTTGAGCGCCCGTGCTCCGAGTTCTCGGGCGGCTGGCAGATGCGTATCGCGCTGGCAAAGCTCTTCCTGCGCCACCCCGACCTGCTGCTTCTAGACGAGCCCACCAACCACCTGGACCTCGAGAGCGTCCAGTGGCTGCGCAGCTTTATCGCCAACTACGACGGCGCCGTCCTCATCGTCAGCCACGACCGCGCCTTCATGGACGCCTGCGTCGACCACGTCGCCGCACTCGAAAACCGTCGCGTGACCACCTACACCGGCAACTACAGCAGCTACCTCAAGCAGCGCGAAGACAACCTGGAGCAGATGCGCGCCAAGCGTGCCGCCCAGGAGCGCGACATCGCCCACATGCAGGTCTTCGTCGACAAGTTCCGCTACAAGCCCACCAAGGCTGCCCAGGCTCAGGAGCGAATCCGCAAGATCGAGCAGATCAAAAAGGAGCTTGTCATCCTGCCCGAGGGTCACAAGCACATCGACTTTAAGTTCCCCGATCCGCCGCGCTCCGGCGACATGGTCGTGGGCCTCGAAGGTGTATCCAAGTCCTACGGCAACAAGCACATTTACAGCGACATCGACCTCAAGCTCTACCGCGGCGAGCACGTGGCGCTCGTCGGCCCCAACGGCGCCGGCAAGTCCACGCTCATGAAGATCCTCGCCGGCCTGGAGCCTCCCACCACCGGCACCCGCGATCTGGGCACCAACGTGGGCGTGGCCTACTACGCCCAGCACGCGCTCGAGGGCATGACCGAGTCCAATACCGTACTGCAAGAAATCGACACCGTCACGCCCAAGTGGACCGTGCCGCAGCAGCGCAGCCTGCTGGGCGCCTTCCTATTTAGCGACAACGACGCAATTGAAAAGCAGGTCCGTGTCCTCTCCGGCGGCGAAAAGGCGCGTCTGGCCCTGGCAAAGATGCTCGTGGCCCCCGAGGCGCTCCTGTGCCTGGACGAGCCCACCAACCACTTGGACATCGACTCGGTGGACATGCTCGAGAACGCCCTGCAAAACTTCCCCGGTACCATCGTGCTAATCAGCCACGACGAGCACCTGGTGCGCGCCGTGGCCAACCGCGTGATCGACATCCGCGATGGCAAGGTCACGGTCTATGACGGCGACTACGACTATTACCTCTACAAGCGCGAGGACCTCGCGGCCCGCGCCGCCGCCGAGGCGGCAGGGGAGGACACACCGGCCACGACCAAGGCAGCCAAGCCGACCAGTTCCGCCCAGCCCAGCGTCGCCGCCCCCAAGCCTGCCGAGGGCAAAAAGACCAAGGAGCAAAAGCGCGCCGAGGCCCAGGCCCGCGCCGCACTCAACAAAAAGCTCAAGGGCGTGCGCAACCAGCTCAAGAAGATCGAGACGGAGCTGGACAAAAAGCGCGCCCGCTATGACGAGCTTATGGAATTGATGGCAAGCGAAGAACTTTATGCCGATCAAGACAAGTTCAACGCCGCGCTGGGGGAATATAACGGCCTTAAGCAAGAGCTACCCAAGCTCGAGGACGAATGGCTGGAACTTTCCACCCAGATCGAAGAGGAGACCGCGCGTGAACTCTCGTAAGGCCGCTGCCGTGGCGATGAGCATCATCGCTATCGCTTGTCGCATCTGCGGCATCTTTATGAGCGCGATGACCGTGCTGCTGTGCTTTAGCGGCCTGACCGCCAAGCTGCAGATCGTGGGCTTTGTCGTTGAGCTTTCGCGCGCGCTGCCGAGCGCCATCGCCGGCTACGGCGTCATCACCTCGCCCTTTGGCGGCGTGTTCCGCTTGGATTACGCCATCGTGGCCGTCATCCTGTTTGTGGCTGACTACCTGCTCACGCGCGCCTCGCGCCGCGTCCGCTAGGGGAGCGCCATGTCCAGCAGCTACATCATGAACCTGCTCGCGAGCGCCGTCGCCGTCATTGTGGGCATCGTCATCCACGAGAGTGCGCACGCCGCCGCGGCCTGGGCACTCGGCGATAAGACGGCCCGATCGCGCGGTCGTGTCTCGCTCAACCCGCTCAACCACATCGACCCGTTTGGCACCATTCTCCTGCCGCTGCTCATGCTCGCCGCCGGAGGCCCGGTGTTCGCCTTCGCCAAGCCCGTGCCCGTCTACCTCAACAACCTCAAGCACCCCAAGCGCGACGAGGTCCTGGTGAGCGCAGCCGGCCCCGCATCGAATATCGCGCTCGCGTGTCTTGCCGCGGTCCTCATGCGCCTGGCCTATGGCAGCCTCTACACCAGCATGTCCTTTGCCCTGGCGTCACAAATCATGAACTTCGGCGCCACGTTTATCGTGGTCAACTTGTCGCTCGCGTTCTTTAACCTCATCCCGATTCCGCCGCTTGATGGCTCGTCGATCATCGTGCCCTTCCTCAAGGGCAAAGCGCTCAACAACTATTACCGCCTGCAGCAATACGCTATGCCCATACTCATCCTGGTTCTATACCTGCTGCCTATGTGGACCGGCATCGATGTAATCGGCCGCTATTTCGACGTTACCGTGTATCCGCTTGCTGAGCAGCTGCTCAACTTCGCAATCGCCGGCATCTAAGGTAAACTTACAGGTCGACCCTGCAAAGCGTTCGTAACATGCACCCAAACCGCGCCGCGAAGGCGCCGTCAAAGGAGGTCGAATATGTCGTATCGTGTGTCGACGCAGGTCTACAGCGGACCGTTCGACCTGCTGCTGCAGCTGGTAACCCGCCAAAAAGTAGATATCGGCGCCATCTCTATCAGCGAGGTGGCCGAGCAGTACCTTGCCGAGGCCGAGCGCATCGAGGCGCTGGACCTGGACGTGGCGAGCGACTTTTTGCTAGTCGCGGCAACCCTTTTGGACATCAAGGCTGCCTCTCTGGTGCCGCAGGAGGCCCCGCGCAAAGCCGATGACGACGATGACGAGTTCGACGAAGACCTCGAGGAGCTCAGCACGCTCGACGGTGACGCCTTGCGCGAGGTCCTGATCCAGCGCCTGATTGCGTACAAGCAGTTTAAAGGCGCGGCGGCAGCCCTTGGTGCTCGCATGCAGGCCGAGAGCCGCATGCACCCGCGTGTGGCCGGCCCCGATCCCGAGTTCTTGGGCCTCATGCCCGACTACCTGGCCGGCATCACGCTGCGCGGCCTGGCCGTCATCTGTGCCGACCTGGACGGCAAGCGCCAGACCTTCCTGCTGGAGGCCGAGCATGTGGCGCCGCATCGCGTACCGCTCGACCTGACCGTGGCCTCAGTCGACCGCTTTACCATGTCACACCAAACCTGCACCTTCCGCGAGCTGCTGGACGGCGACGCCACCACCGAGCAGCTCGTCGTCACCTTCCTGGCCATGCTGGAGCTCGCCAAGCGCGGCTCGCTCACGCTAAGCCAGGACGAAATCTTCGGAACCATTCAGATCAACCGCGTCGAGGGCGCCGAGGCCTACGTGCCCGGCGAGGGCCCCGAGCTCACCGAATAGGAGCGACCAACCATGTCAAACCTGTCCACGCTGGAGGCAAACAGCCTCAAGGGCGCCCTCGAGGCGCTGCTGCTGGTGTCGAGTGACCCGGTGAGTGCGCCCGCGCTGGCCGGCGCACTGGATATCGCCCCCGGCGAGTGCGCCTCGCTTTTGGCCGAGCTCAAGGTTGAGTACGAGGAGGCCAACCGCGGCTTTCAGCTGCGCGAGGTCGCCGGCGGCTGGCGCCTGTTTACGCACCCCGCCTACCACGATGTTGTCGAGGCCTATGTGCTGAGCTGGGATACGCAAAAGCTGTCGCAGGCGGCGCTCGAGACGCTCGCCGTCATCGCCTACCACCAGCCTGTCACGCGCGAGGTAGTCAAGGGCATTCGCGGCGTCAACTCCGACGGCGTCATCGCGTCGCTCGTGGACAAGGGCCTGGTGCGCGAGCTCGGCCGCGACCCTCAGCGCGGTCAGGCCATCATCTACGGCACGACCAACGCCTTCTTGGAGAAGTTCGGCCTGCGCTCCACCCGCGACCTGCCCGATCTGGAGCAGTTTGCCCCCGACGAGCAGTCGCGCCAGTTTATCCGCGAGCGCCTGAGCGGCCGCAGCATTCAATCCACGCTCGAGGAGCAGGCCGAGGACCTGGACGAAGAGCGCGAACTGCTCGATACCGATCTTGAGGACATTGAGGCAGTCGAGGACGAGGATATCCAGGTCAGCGACAATGCCCCGGAGGATATGCATGACGAGAACTAACGAAGCAGGGGAGACGCGAATCGCCGACGCCACGGGCATGCCCACGACCGACGCCCAGCCCGTCTACCCGCACACCATGCGTCTACAGCGCTTTTTGGCACGCGCAGGCGTGGCGAGCCGCCGCGGCTCAGAGGACCTGATGACCGCCGGCCGCGTGACCGTCAACGGTCAGGTCGCAACCGAGCTGGGTACCAAGGTCGACGTTGACCGCGACCATATCGAGGTTGACGGCATGCCCGTCAACCTCGACCAAGGCGCCGTATACTTGATGCTCTACAAGCCGACCGGCTACCTCACCACCATGAGTGATCCGCAGGAGCGCCCTTGCGTGGCCGACCTGGTCCCACGCGGCCGCTTTCCGGGACTGTTCCCGGTGGGTCGCCTGGACCGCGACACCACGGGCCTTTTGCTCTTTACCACCGACGGCGACCTGTCGCAGGACCTGCTGCATCCCAGCAAGCACGTCTACAAGACCTATCAGGCACTCGTGGACGGGCAGCTGACCGACCGCGATCTTGAGCCGCTGCGTCGTGGCATCGAGCTCGACGACGGCCTATGCCAGCCGGCGATCTGCCGCGTCATCACCGCACGCGAGGCCGAGGCCGTGGCTCCGCAAGGCGTCAAGTCCGGTACCACCGCCGTGGAGGTCATCATCCGCGAGGGCCGCAAGAACCAGGTCAAGCGCATGCTGAGCAAGATCCACCATCCGGTGATCCGTCTGCATCGCTGCAACTTTGCGGGCCTGGAGCTCAAGGACGTGGCCAAGGGCTCGTGGCGCGAGCTCACCGACCGCGAGGTGCAGATCCTCAAGGCCGGCGGCATCCCGCCCAAGCAGGCGAGCGCCAAGCGCAACGGCGGCAAGCCCCAAGACACGCCCGCCAGCCGCACGCGTCACCACGGCAGCCACGGCTCCGCACCCAAGCGCAACACCTACCGCGAGCGCTACACGGGCTAGGCAACCCGCCGCGCCCCAACGCCCGCGAACCATACCAGCACGCCAACCATCGAAAGGAAGCATTGCATGATCGTCGCCATCGACGGCCCCGCCGGTTCCGGCAAGTCCACCATCGCCAAGGAGATCGCCCGCCAGCTGGGCTTTAACAAGCTCGACACGGGCGCTATGTACCGCGCCGTCACCTTCGCCGCGCTCGACCGTGGCATCGATTTGGACGACGAGGCGGCCATCGACGCCCTCGCCGAGCAGATCGAGATTCGCTTTACCAACGGCACCGGCGAGGACACGCGCCTGACCATTGACGGCCAGGACGCTTCGGCCGCCATCCGCACCCCGCAGGTCGACGCCAACGTGTCCAAGGTCTCGGCCTATCCGGGCGTGCGCGCCGCCATGCTCATCCACCAGCGCCGCGCCGCCGAGGACCGCGATATCGTGGCTGAGGGTCGCGACATCGGTACCGTCGTGTTCCCTAACGCGCAGGTCAAGGTCTTCCTGACTGCCGACCCGCGCGAGCGCGCCCGCCGCCGCGTGCTGCAGCGTCACCAAAACGACGCCCAGCCGCTCACATCCGAGCTGCTCGAGGCCGAGGTCGACGAGACCCTCGACGCCCTTAAGCAGCGCGACAAGCTCGACAGCAGCCGCGAGGTCGCCCCGCTCGTGCCCGCCGAGGACGCCGTGCACGTCGACTCCACCGCCCACACCATCGACGAGGTCGTCTCGATAATCGAGGACCTCATCAACCAAAGGAGGTAGCCCATGCGCCTGTTTAAGCAGACGCCCGAGGACTATTACAACGCCCCCTACGCCGAGTTTCCAGCGCTCATCCGCGGCACCGTCGTCGTGGTTATGGCCATCCTTTGGGCCTTCTCCAAGCTCATGTGGCGTTGGAAGGTCGAGAACGCCGACCTGCTGTTTGAGCGCCAGGAAGGCCGCGGCAGCGTAGTCATCTGCAACCACACCTCGATGGCCGAGCTCTTGGCCGTAGAGACGGCGCTGTTCTTTGGGGGCCGCCGCATTCGCCCCATTTTTAAGTCCGAGTTCGCCAAGAGCAAGATTGTGCGTTGGGCCTTTAGCCGTGTGGGCGGCATTCCCGTCGAGCGCGGCACCGCCGACATGAAGTGCTTGCGCGCCGCCCAACATGCGCTGCAGCGCGGCGAGGACGTTCTGATCTTCCCCGAGGGCACGCGCATCCGCTCGCGCGAGATCAAGCCCGAGGTCCACGGCGGTTTTGCGCTCATCGCTCAGATGGGCAAGGCGCCCGTTAACCCGCTCGCCATCTGCGGCTGGTCCGACATCACGCCCTCGGGCAAAAAGATCATGCGTCCCAAGAAGTGCTGGATCCGCGCCGGCAAGGCCGTCTCGCTTTCCGACGCACCGGCTGGGCTTAAGCGCACGGAGCGCCTGGAATGGTTTGAGTCCGAGGCCATGAACCGCGTCTACGCCATGCGAGACGAGCTGTGCGCCGAGCATCCGGGCAGGTTCTAGCCATGAGCGAGAACGTGACGAACACCACCGCGACTGTGTCCGGCCAGGCAACCGCGCCTACCATCGAGATCGCCGCCCACGCCGGTACTTGCTACGGCGTACAGCGTGCGCTCGATATGGCGCTGGCCGCTGCGCCGCAGGCAGAGGAGTGCACTCAAGTTCACACCTTGGGGCCGCTCATCCATAACCCCATCGTGGTGCGCAAGCTTGCTGAGGCAGGCGTCGGTCTGGCCGACACCTTGGACGACGCCGCAACCGGCACCGTGATCATCCGCGCCCACGGTGTGGTGCCGCAGGTCGTCGATGCCGCTCGCGAGCGTGGCCTTAACGTCATCGACGCCACCTGCCCTTACGTCAAGAAGGTTCACGTGGCAGCCGAGCGCCTGGTGCGCGAGGGCTACCACGTGGTGGTCGTGGGTGAGCCGGGGCATCCCGAGGTCGAGGGCATTCTGGGTCACGCCGGCAATGATGCGCAGGTCGTGAGCTGTGCCGCCGATGCCAACGCTTTGCCGCTCAAGGGCAAGGTGGGCTTGGTTGTGCAGACCACCCAGACCGCGCAGAACCTCGCCGAGGTCGTGGCTGCCATCACCCCGCGCGTGCAGGAGCTGCGCGTGATCAACACCATCTGCGCCGCCACGAGCGAGCGTCAACAGGCAGCAGCCACACTTGCCAAACGCTGTGATTGCATGGTCGTCGTGGGCGGCAAGAACTCGGGCAACACCCGTCGCCTGGCACAGATTTGCGCAGACGCCTGCGAGCATACGCATCACATCGAGGAAGCTTCCGAGATCCAGGCCGCGTGGTTTACCGACGCTCACCACATCGGCATCACCGCCGGAGCCTCCACCCCGCAAGAACACATCGAGCGCGCCGTTGCGCGCATCAAGGAGCTTTGCCGCTAACCATGGACCAGACCGTACCCGCATACGCCGCCGAGGTGGCCGATTACGGGCGCAGCCGCGACCCCGAGCCGGGTGAGGGCGCGCTCGTAAAGAACGTGCGTCCCGAATCGCCCGCGTGGGATGTGGGTATCGAGCCGGGCATGCGCGTGCTCACGGTCAACGGTGAGGCGCTCACCGACATGATCGTGTGGCTCTGGGAGGCCGACGACGATACCGTCGAGCTGGAGGTTTTCGATCCGCGCGACAACACCGTCACGCCCGTCGAGCTCGACCGCTTTCCCGGCGAGGACTGGGGCCTGGAGTTCGACGGCCCCATCTTTGACGGCATGCGTACCTGTGTGAACGCCTGCGTGTTCTGCTTTATGACCATGCTGCCCAAGGGTGGCCGCTCCACGCTCTACATCCGCGACGATGACTATCGCCTGAGCTTTTTGCAGGGCAACTTTGTCACGCTCACGAACCTCACCGACAAGGACGTGCAAAACGTCATCCAGCGCAACATGAGCCCCATGAACGTGTCGGTTCATGCCGTGAGCCCCGACGTCCGCCGCCGCATGATGGGCCGCAACGCCCAGCGCGGCATGGACGTACTCGAGGCCATCATGGCCGCCGGCATCGAGATTCACGCGCAGATCGTGTTGTGCCCCGGCATGAACGACGGCGAGGAGCTGGAAAAGACCCTGCGCTACTGCGAGGAACATGAGCAGATCACCAGCCTGGGCATTGTGCCGCTTGGTTTTACCAAGCATCAGAACCGCTTTAGCTGGTCATACAGCGACAAGCCCGAACTGGCACGCGAGACCATTACCATGATCCGTCCCTACCAGGACCGCGCCTTCGAGCGTTTTGGCCGCCACACCTTCCAGATGAGCGACGAGTTCTACCTGGACGCCGGCATCGATCCGCCCGAGGCGGACTTTTACGACGGCTATCCGCAGTACTACGACGGTATCGGCATGATCCGCTCATACCTAGACGAGACGGACGATGTGCTTGCCGCCGATGCCGAGCGACTGGCCCGCGTCCGCGAGGCCATCGCCACTCGCAGCCAGCACCTGCTGTGCCTCTCGGGCGCCAGCGCACGCGACACGGTGGCCCGCTTTGTGGAGTCACCCCAGGGACTAGCCGGCACTGTCACGGCCATCAAGAACCGCTACTTTGGCGGCAACGTGGACGTGACCGGCCTCATCGTCGCGTGTGACATTCTGGAGCAGCTGCCGCAGGATCTCTCTGGGGTTATGCTCTTTGTGCCTAAGCTCATGTTCAACGCTGACGGCATGACACTTGACGAGTATCATCGTGACGATTTACTCGCAAGCCTTACCAGTCGCGGCGCCGAGGTTCATGTGGTGTCGACCATGCCGCATGAGCTGCTCGATACCCTAGAGCGCATCCTTGGCATTGTGCCCGCAGACTCTAACACTTCCACTGACCCTACTCATTAAAGGAGAGCAGATGAAACCTATCGTCGCCGTCGTCGGACGCCCAAACGTGGGCAAGTCCACGCTCGTTAACCGCCTGGCCCAGACCTCGGACGCCATCGTCCACGAGTCACGCGGCGTCACGCGCGACCGCTCGTATCACACGGCCGATTGGAACGGCCGCGAGTTCACCATCGTCGACACGGGCGGCATCGAGCCGCTCAAGAGCGATGACGTCTTTGCCACGTCCATCCGCGACCAGGCGCTCGCCGCCGCTGAGGAAGCCGCCGTCATCCTGTTTGTGGTCGACGGCCGCACCGGCGTCACCGAGGAGGACGAGTCGGTCGCCCGCATGCTCAAGCGCTGCGACAAGCCGGTCTTTCTGCTGGTGAACAAGCTCGACAACCCCGATCGCGAGAACGACAGCATCTGGGAGTTCTATTCGCTCGGCATCGGTGAGCCCACGCCGCTCTCGGCCCTGCACGGTCATGGCACGGGCGACCTGCTCGACGATATCGTGGCCCTGCTTCCGGAGGAAGAGGACGAGGTCGCCGATGAGTTCCCCGACGCGCTGAACGTGGCCATCATCGGCCGCCCCAACGCCGGTAAGTCGTCGCTGTTCAACCGCATCCTGGGTGCCGACCGCTCCATCGTGTCCAACATTGCCGGCACGACGCGCGACGCCATCGATACGGTCGTGGAGCGCAACGGCAAGCATTACCGCATGGTCGACACCGCGGGCATTCGCAAAAAGAGCACCGTATACGAGAACATCGAGTACTACTCCATGGTCCGCGGCCTACGCGCCATCGACCGCGCCGACGTGGCGCTGCTCGTCGTCGACGCCTCCGTGGGCGTCACCGAACAGGACCAGAAGGTCATGGGCTTGGCCATCGAGCGCGGCTGTGCCATCGTGGTGCTGCTCAACAAGTGGGACCTGCTCGACGATGACCGCAAGCGTGAGGCCTGCATGGAGACCGTCGACCGCCGTCTGGGCGTCATGGCTCCCTGGGCTCAGTACCTGCGCATCTCGGCCCTGACCGGCCGCAGCGTCGAGAAGATCTGGGCGATGGTCGACGCTGCCGAGAAGACGCGCTCGCAAAAGATCAGCACCTCGCGCCTCAACACGTTCCTCACCGACCTGCGCGAGTTCGGTCATACCGTGGTGGACGGTAAGCGCCGCCTGCGCATGCACTACGTGACCCAGACGGGCGTTAACCCGCCGACGTTCACGTTCTTCGTCAACCACAGTGACCTGGTCAACGACACCTACCAGCGCTACGTGGAGAACCGCATGCGCTCGACCTTCGATTTTGCCGGTACGCCCATTCGACTCTTCTTTAGGAAGAAGGAGCAAAAGGATGCTTAATCCGATTCTGCTGACCGCCATCTGCGCCGTGGTCTCGTTCTTTATCGGGGCGATTCCGTTTGGCCTGATCCTGGGCCGCGTGTTCAACCACACGGACATTCGCAAGGCGGGCTCCGGCAACATCGGCACCACCAACGCCCTGCGCGTGGCCGGCCCCAAGGTGGCCGCGCTCACGCTGCTGCTCGACTGCCTTAAGGGCGCCATCTGCGTTGTCATCGCGCGTCCGCTCATCGCGAGCGTGGGCTATGGCTTCCCTGTGAGCATCATGGCTCCCGGAGCCGCTGGCGACTGGATGCTCGGCGTCATTTGCCTGGCTGCCGTGTGGGGCCACATCTTCTCGCCCTACCTTAACTTCCACGGCGGTAAGGGTATCGCCGTGGGCCTGGGCGTCATCCTCGCCTGGTACTGGCCCATTGGCCTGTCGCTGCTGGGCATGTTTATCGTGGCCGTCGCCATCACCAAGTTTGTGTCGGTGGGCTCGCTCGCCGCTGCCATCGGACTTCCCATCGCTGCCTGCGCGGTCTTTCCGTACAGCAGCCTGGGCCTCAAGTTTTGCATGGCGCTAATCGGCATCACCGTGGTGTGGGCCCATCGCGCGAACATCAAAAAGCTCATGACCGGTAAGGAGTCCAAGCTCTCGTTTACCAAGCGCGTCACCGAGCCCGACGATAAGTAGGAGAGAGTCATGAATGTTGCGCTGATTGGCTCCGGCTCCTGGGGAACCGCCGTCGCCGGCCTTGCCGCTGCGCGAGCCGAGCGCGTGACCATGTGGGCCCATAGCGAGCAGACGGCCGCCGGCATTAACGGTGAGCATCGCAACCCCCGCTATCTGGTGGACTACGTGCTGCCGGAAAACGTTGTCGCCACGACCGAGCTCGCCCAGGCGCTCGACGGCGCCGAAGCCATCATCTTTGCCGTGCCTTCGACGCACCTGCGCGACGTCTGCCACCAGGCGGCGCCGTTCATCGCGGACGAGACGCCGGTTCTGTGCCTCACCAAGGGCATCGAGCCCGAGTCCGGCCTGCTCATGAGCGAGGTCATCGCCAGCGAGATCGGCAACGAGTCGCGCGTGGCGGCGCTTTCGGGCCCCAACCATGCCGAGGAAATCTGCCGCGGCGGGCTTTCGGCCGCCGTCATCGCCAGTGAAGACCAGCAGGTGGGGGAGACCTTTAAGGAGCTGTTGCTTTCCACGGCCTTCCGCATCTACCTGTCGCAGGACATGACGGGCGTCGAGGTCTGCGGCGCCATGAAAAACGTCATCGCTATCGTATGCGGCATCTCCGCCGGCTCGGGTGCGGGCGATAACACGCTCGCCCTCATCATGACGCGCGGTCTGGCCGAGATCAGCCGCCTGGTACACGCACGCGGCGGTCATGCCATGACCTGCATGGGGCTTGCCGGCATGGGTGACCTCATTGCCACCTGCACCTCCGAGCATTCGCGCAACCGCACCTTTGGCTTCGAGTTTGCCCACGGTGTGTCGCTCGACGAGTACCAGGCCCGCACGCATATGGTGGTCGAGGGTGCCGTCGCGGCTCGCAGTGTCAGCGAACTCGCCCGTTCACTGGGCGTAGACATTCCGCTCACCTTTGCCGTGGAGCAAACGCTCTACAACGGTGTTACTTTGGATAGGGCGCTCGAGATTCTCACCGACCGCGTCCCCTCCCAAGAGTTCTACGGACTCGCCGACTAGCGCAGAAAGGCTACTACCATGGGTTCCATCAAAATCGCTCCATCCGTCCTTTCGGCCGACATGGCCAACCTGAAAGGCGAGCTCGACAAGATCGCCGGTGCCGACTACGTGCACTTCGACGTCATGGACGGTCACTTTACCGGCAACCTGACCTTTGGCGTCGATATCCTCAAGGCCGTCAAGCGCTCCACCGATGTGCCGGTCGACGCGCACCTGATGGTGTCGAACCCAGACGAGACAGTCGATTGGTACGCAGACGCCGGTGCCGACATGATCACCGTGCACTACGAGGCTTCCACGCACCTGCACCGCACGCTCACCCATCTGCAGCAGCGCGGCGTCAAGGCCGGCGTGGTGCTCAACCCCGCAACGCCCGTCTGCGTGCTCGAGAGCATCATCGACGTCGTCGATATGGTGCTGCTGATGAGCGTGAACCCAGGCTTTGGCGGCCAGAGCTTTATCCCGGGCACCATCGCTAAGCTCCAAGAGCTCAAGGCCATGTGCGAGCGTCACGGCGTTTCGCCCCTCATCGAGGTCGACGGTGGCATTTCTTCCAAGAACATTGCCGAGGTCGTCAAGGCCGGCGCAAATGTCCTGGTGGCCGGTTCTGCCGTATTTAAGTCCGAAGATCCCGCCGCCGAGGTTGCGCTGCTGCAGAAGCTGGGCAACGAGGCTGCACAGGAGGCATAAACCCTTATGACCGCAGGTCAAAACCGCATACCCGTGAATCTTGACTACGCCGCCTCGACGCCCATGCGCGCCGAGGCGCGCCTTGCGCAGCGTGAGTACGACGATAGCGAGCTAGCGGGCGTCAACCCCAACTCGCTGCACTCGCTCGGCCGCAAGGCTGCCGCGCGTCTGGAGGTTGCACGTCGCGAGATCGCCCGCAGCTTTGGCGCGCGCGTTCGCCCGTCTGAGATTGTTCTGACCAACGGCGGCACCGAAGCCAACCAGCTGGCGCTACTCGGTCTTGCCGAGGGTGCACGTCAGCGCGACCGTAAGCGTAACCGCGTGATCGTATCTGCCATCGAGCACGATTCGATTCTGGATAACCTGCCGCTGCTGCGTGCCGCAGGCTTTAGCGTCGACCTGGTGCAGCCCTGCCGCATGGGCTACATTGAGCCTGCCACGCTTGTCGAGCTACTAGGCGACGACGTGGCGCTCGTAAGCATTATGGTCGCCAACAACGAGACCGGCGTGGTGCAGCCCATCCGCGAGCTTGCCGCTGCTGCACATGCCGCCGGCGCCCTGTTCCACACCGATGCCATCCAGGGCTATCTGCATATTCCGCTCGACGCCACCGAGCTGGGCGTCGATGCTATGTCCGTCGCGGCCCACAAAATTGGCGGTCCTGTGGCATCCGGCGCGCTCTACGTTAAGACCCGCACGCCACTGCGCCCCCGCATCTTTGGCGGCGGACAGGAAGCCGGACGTCGCGCCGGCACCCAGGACCTGCGCACGCAGCTAGCCTTTGCCGCTGCCGCCCGCACGCTGACGCTCCATGTGGCCGAGGAGCGCGAGAAGCTGCAAGCCCTTTCCGACAAGCTCTACGCCAAGCTTACGGCCCATCCGCGCATTCACGCCACCATGGGCGACTATGCGCATGCCGACCGTCTGCCCGGCATGGTATCGATCTACATTGACGGCATGGACTCCGAGGAACTCATCATCAAGCTAGACGCCGCCGGCTTTGAGGTATCGGCCGGTTCCGCCTGCTCGAGCGGCAGCATGGACCCGAGCCATGTTTTGAGCGCGATGGGCATCGGTCGCGAGCAAGCTCTCGGCGCTCTTCGAATCTCGTTCGATGACCGCGTGAACCCAGCCGATCTGGACGACTTTGCCCAAGCGCTGCTGTCGATCGTGGGTGCCGCATGATCGTCGCCGGGCTCGAGCGCGCTCTGCTGGCACGCTATCCAAAGACGGACACCGAGCCCTGGGACCACGTAGGCTTATCCGTGGGCGACCCTGCCGCCGAGATCACCGGCGTGACCTGTGCGCTCGATGCAACCGAGACCAACGTGCACCGCGCTCTCGAGGCCGGTGCCAACGTTCTGCTGACGCATCACCCTATCTATATCAAGGCTCCTGAGGCCTTTTGCCCAGCTGATGCCGCACGCCCCCAGTGCAGCGCGGCACTCTACGAGGCAGCGCGTTGCGGCGTGAGCATCATATCGCTCCACACCAACCTGGACCGCTCGCACGAAGCCCGCGTCTGCCTGAGCGAGCTGCTGGGTGCCGCACCCGTGAGCTCACTGGAGCACGTGGACGACCCCGAGTCCACCGGCCTGGGCGCGCTTGCAACGCTCAACGACCCGTGCACGCTGCGCGATCTTGCCACCCGTGCTGCCACAGCCTTCGGCAGCGACCCGCGTGTGTGGGGCGAAGTTGATCGCCCGTGCCGCACCGTCGCCATTTTGGGCGGCTCCCTGGGCGACTTTGGAGAGCTTGCCATCGCCGCGGGCGCGGACGTTGTCGTGACGGGCGAGGCGGGCTACCACGTGGCGCAAGACCTTGCCTTACGCGGGCTGCCGGTGATCTTGCTCGGACACGATCGCTCCGAGGAGCCGTTCGTTGATATATTGATGAACTCTGCAGTTGACGCCGGGGTCGACCCCCGTCATGCGATTAAAATACTGAACCCTTGCCAATGGTGGACTGTGACAAAAGGAGAGAACTTATGAGCGCCGGCGCTACGCTACTCAAGCTGCAACAGATCGATTTGGAGCTCGCCCGCAACAAGAGCGAACTTGCCAATATGCCGGAGCTCAAGGAGCTCGCTTCCAAGCGCAAGACCTATGTGAAGCTCAAGTCCGAGATGACCAAGCTCTACGCCCAGCGCAAGGATCTGGACATTGAGCTCGATGATCTCAACACCACCGAGATTCAGACCGACAACGCCATCGAGGCTGCCAAGAAGCGCCATGTCGACGGCTCCGACTACCGCGAGGTTCAGGACCTGGAGAATGAACTCGCCACCCTGGCCAAGCGTCTGGACAAGATTGAGCACACCCGCAAGGACGTCGTTGTCGCCCATAAGGAGGCGCTCGACCGCGAGGCCCGCGCGCAGGCAATCATCGCCAAATTCGAGGAGGGCGTGAAGGCCGATACCAAGGCCGCCCGCGCCAAGGCTGCCGACCTCCAGGCCCAGATTGACGCCGCCACTAAGGAGCGCACCGCGCTTGCCGCCACGCTGCCGGCCGAGGTGCTCACCGACTACGAGCGTCTGCTCAAGCAGTTCCGCGGCCTGGCCGTCGAGACCATCCAGGGCAACATCCCCACGGTTTGCCACACCGCGCTGCAGGCATCGTCCATGAGCGACCTCAACCACGACGGTAGGTCAATTACGCACTGCCCGTACTGCCACCGCCTCCTGGTACTCCCGAGCAAGGAAGCTTAAACGATGGCGGCACCCAACAATTCAATGCAACTTGAGGGAAAAACGATCCTGCTGGGTATTACCGGCGGGATCGCCGCCTATAAGTCGTGCAATATTGTGCGCCTGCTGCAAAAGCGCGGTGCCCGCGTCAAGGTCGTTATGAGCGAACATGCCACGGAGTTTGTGGGCCCGCTCACCTTCCGTGCGCTCACCAACGAGCCCGTTGCCGTGGGCCTATTCGACGATCCCTCCGACCCCATCCACCACATTTCGCTGGCGCAGGAACCCGACCTGGTGGTCGTGGCGCCCGCGACGGCCAATATCATCGCCAAGATGGCCAACGGCATCGCCGACGACCTCATCTCCACTACGCTGCTTGCAACGCCGCGACCCATCGTGATCGCGCCGGCCATGAACAGCGGCATGTGGAAGGCGCCGGCCACACAGGCCAATATGGCCACGCTGGGCGAGCGCGGTGTCCATGTGGTGGGACCCGGCAGCGGCTACCTTGCCTGCGGCGACGTGGACACGGGACGCATGAGCGAGCCCAGGGACATCGTCGAGGCCGTCTGTGAGGTGCTCAACCCCGCGCCTCAGGACCTGGCAGGCAAGCGCATCGTCATCACCGCCGGCCCAACGCACGAACCGATCGACCCGGTGCGATTCATTGGCAACCGTTCGTCGGGCAAGATGGGCATAGCCCTGGCAGGGGAGGCCGCTCGCCGCGGTGCTGCGGTCAAGCTTGTGCTGGGACCGACATCGCTCGATGTCCCCCGCGGCGTGGAGTGCGTGCGCGTGCAGACCGCCGCTGAAATGCTGCAGGCAGCGCTCAGCGCCTTCCAGACGGCCGATGCGGCAATTTGTGCGGCCGCCGTCGCCGACTATACCCCCGCCACCCCTGCGGACCATAAGCTCAAAAAGGCCAACGAACGCCTGGATCGCATCGAACTGGTCGAAACGGTCGATATTTTGGCCGAGCTCTCGCGCCAGAAGGGCGAGCGGTGCGTAATCGGATTTGCGGCCGAGACCGATAACGTTGTCGAGTACGCCGAGCGCAAATTGGCCCGCAAGGGCTGCGATGCCATTATCGCCAACGATGTCTCGCGCGCCGATTCGGGCTTTGGAACCGACACTAACAAGGCCTGGATTGTGAGCACAACGGGTACGCAAGAACTTCCCGTGCTAACAAAACCCCAGCTCGCAGATACAATTTTGGACTTGCTTCAAAATTTGTAAAAAAGTTCTTGCACAAGTCTAAAGTTTCGGGTTAATATATTCCCTGTTGCGAGCGAGAGCAGAGCAACAAACATAAGCTTCGGGACGTGGCGCAGCTTGGTAGCGCACTTGACTGGGGGTCAAGGGGTCGCTGGTTCGAATCCAGTCGTCCCGACCAGAAGTTTGCAGGTCAGGCACCTAGTGCCTGACCTTTTTTGGTTTAAGCAATTGCTTAATTTTGATTAAGCAACAGGGTGCCAAAAATCTACCTGCGCGATAATCGCTTTTTGCGGTTACTTGCGCGTTTTGCACGCGCTTGAGCCGATTTATTAACGCGACATGAATCTACATACGCGTAGCTGGTATACAGACGAGTACAGGCTGTATTTATCGCGGCGATTTACGCAGATATGGCGACTGTAACGAACTAGTGTGTCGCTGTATTTATTCCAGCAGTTCACTTGATCTGTGGACAAGTGAGCGGTTACAACAAAACGCCAACCAGGATGGACTCCATACGAGGATGCCGCAAAGGTAATGGCGGGGAAGTGCGGCAGGCGCTCTGAGAGCCGCTGTATGACCCCATTTCTCCTCAACCCGATTACCTGTACAATGAACCTCGAATTGTTTGAGTAATCGCCAAAAGAAAAGCCCTCGCAGGATTGCGGGGGCTTTGCGATGAAAGAGATCAGAAGCAGAAAGCGGGGAGGACATAAAACGAGTCCGTCGCGCTGTAGCTGTAGCAAATACCGCCGCTTTGAACATAGCGAAAGGATGTGGAGCTGCGCGGTCTCACGGAACGAGTCCAGTGGCTATAGCCTGATGCACCGGAATAGTTCGACCCCGTCACGCCCTTGGATTTGTAGCACTCGTACTGGATGCCGTCAGATTGCATATCCCCGTATACTTCGGTTGCCGAGAGCAGAAAAACCTTGTCGGTCGTTGCCGAGGGGGCACCGCCCCCGTTACCGCCAACGTTATCGGTTGTCTTTGTGACGGGTTTCACCTTTGACTGAAGCTCGCTGGGCAGGAGCAACCAGAGGTCACCGCTGTTGAGGCAGGTACGGAGCTCGGACTTATCCCAACCACCGGCATTGGTGTCCGTAGCGTTCATTCTCTGGCTACCCAAGGCAGAGTTGGTCGCCTCGAACGTCAAGCCTGCCATGCCGCTACCATCGGCCAAGTCGTCGTGGTTGATGCCGATGATACGGTACTCGAGCGTCTTGCCATTGGTCAGCTTCATCGAGAACTTGGTGCCGGCATCCATGGCGGCCTTGGCCTTGGCGTAGGCGATAGACGATGTACCGTTCTTGGCAATGTCTTTGGCAACCGCCTCCTGCTCGTCGAGGGTCCAGTCCTTCGCGTCCTTGGCGATGGCCACCTGGACGGCCGCGGAATCGGCGCCTGCGGAGCCGCCACCGGACGCGCCTCCCTCGACGCCGCCGACCGTCCCATTGTTCACCGTGTTGCCGACCAGGTTGAACTGGTTTCGGATGGCTCCGGCCACGCCGGGTCCCGCGAACACGATGACCAGGCCGATGACGGCAATGATCAGAACGTACTCGATAATTGATTGCCCTCGGAAGCGGGTCGTTTCAGGAGCGACCCGCTTCCGAAGGTTAATTGCCGCTGCATGCATATACGGCTCCCTTCACTCGGGGTTTGCAATACGAGCCGAGCGTAGGGCTATTCCAAGTATTTGCAACGGTCTTGCCGCTGCGGCAACGATGACGGCAGGGGAGAAAGTCATGCGCTATTAGCGCGGCTATAACGTCCGCTTCGAATGCCGACCGTATTCATATCGAGGCAGCCATTTCATACCTTCAGAAAGACAACTGAAAGCCGCAAAAAAGCGGGACCCGGCTATAAGCCGAACCCCGCCCAAGAGAAGCCTTTAGAGCCGAGACTGACAACGCGTGTGGACAATCACTCAGCCTCCACCGCCATGCGCACGGCCTCTTCCATCGGGTAGCGAGTGCCGCCGTCCCCGTCCAAAGCCTCGTTGTAGGCCTCGATGTCCGCCATGTCCTCAGCCTTCTCGAACGCGGCCCTTCTCACGAACTCGGAAAAGGTCATGCCCGTGGCGTCCGCATGGCCCTGAATCAAGGCCATTTCGCCCTCATCGAACTTGACCGCGATCTCGCGCATCGCCATGGTCGCTCCCGTAAACGCCGTCATCGAAGTGAATCCATTATCCACCCACCGTATACGCCCCGAACTCGAAACACCAAGCAGGATGGACTCTATACGAGGACGCAGCAGAGGTAATGGCGGGGGAGTGCGGCAGGCGCTCTGAGAGCCGCTGTATGACCCCATTTCTCTTCAATCCGACTACCCGTGCCATGAACCTGAAGCCGTTCGTTCGGTCGCCAAAAGAAAGCACGCGCGGGGTAACGCGGGCTTTGCGCTAGACAAGCTAGAAGCACCAGGCGGGGGAGACGCAAAACCAGCCCGGCGCGGAGTTGCTGTCCGACGGATTGCCGCTGCTGTCGACATGGAGGAAGCCCTTCGAGGCGTTCGGAAACACCGAACGCTCCCACCAACCGCTGCCAATGGCAATGGCAGAGTTGGGATTATAGTTCTCCGTCACCTTGCCTTTGAAGGCCTCGTACTGGGTGCCCTCGGAGGAAGTCCAGGGATAGGATGCCCAATAGGAGGTGGGGGGCGATCTCAGAGTAGCTGAGCAGGAACGGCTTGTCCGAGGTAGCCGTCACGGCGGCGTTCTTGTTCTCATCACCGCCCCCGACATTGTTCGATAGCTTTTTGACGGCCTTCACCTTGGACTGGAAATCGGAGGGCATCAGATTCCAGATCTTGCCGGAGTTCATTTTCTGACGGAGTTCAGACTTCTCCCAACCGCCGGCGTTGGTGTCAATCGCGTTCATGGGGGACCAAATGCCCGTCGTGGTGGTGAGGAACGTGAGGCCCGCCTTGCCGGATCCGCCTGCAGGGTCATCATGATTGATGCCGATAATGCGGTAAGTCAGCGTCTTGCCATCGGTGAGCTTCATCGAGAACTCGGTGCCGGCATCCATCGCGGCCTTCGCCTTGGCGTAGGCGGGCGACGCCTCGCCCTTGGCGGCGATGTCCTCGGCAACTGCCTTCTGCTCACCGAGGGTCCAGTCCTTCGCGTGTCCTTCGCGTCCTTGGCGAGCGCCGCCTGGACGGTCGCGGAACCCGCGCCGTTACCGCTGCCGGAACCGCTCGGTTCCCAAGTCCCACCTGCTGTCCCGTTTACCAATACTCCCGCCACCGTGTTGAACTGGTTCCTGATTGCCGACGAGACCCAAGGGCCGGCTATCATCACAACCAGGACGATAATCGCGATGACCAGAACGTACTCGATGGCTCCTTGGCCTCGGAGGCGGGTGTTCCTAGGAGATACCCACCCCCCGAAGGTTAATTGCCGCTGCATGCATATGCGACACTCCCTTCGCATGGGGATTGATATTGCATGCAGAGCGTACGTTAAAGTGAACCGACTAGCCCGTAACGTGCCGCTGAGGCAACGGCGGCACGGGTGCCCGCGCCACATAAACTGCTTGCCGTTTTGTTTCTTCAGACCTACTGCCACGCCTTCGGGAGGATAACGCCGGGGGCGCAGTGATTGAAGTCACTATGATTGGCATAGGTTGGGACATTCCAATCGGAACAGTCGAGGTTTAGATTTTTGCAATAGCTAAACATGCCGAGCATATCCATAACATCTGAGGTCTTCCACCCTGGTCCAAATTTCACGCTTTTCAGCGAACTGTCGGTGGAAAAAAGGAGACGTAAATCGCCGGCTTTCCGCGTCGACCATCCGGAGATGTCAATCTCCTCGACCTTGTAAAGGTTTTTGAGCGCCGAGTCGAATTCGACGACCGAGGACGTATCCCAGCTTGAAATACTGAAGGAAGTCGCATTGCCGCAATACGCGAATGCGTGCTGCAGATTTGTGCAGTTCGACATGTCGAACTTTGCCAGATCAAAGCTCTTGCAGTTCTCCATGTACTGAAAGCAAAATGCCAACGAGTGGATTTCTATGCCATCGTCAATGGCCTTTACGGCCACGATATTATTTCTGTTAGGCCATCAGGGGGCAGTCGTCTTGCCGTCGTTTCCCACGGTCGCGGTGGCGTATCCATTTTCGAACCCCGTATACACCGCCGTCACGCGGCGGCTGTTGAGCATGTCACCGACTCTGGGGACCCCGCGGCGCTTGTAGAACATGAGGCTGAGGTCGTCCTCCGAGTACACGGCGAACGCTATCCCGTGAACGGGGTCCACGATGTCGGCGTCGGTCAACGACCCGTTGCCGCCGCCCGTGCCGCCCGACTCCCAGCTCCCCTTTGAGATTCCGTTGCCGAGCGTCCCCGCCACCGTGTTGAACTGGTTTGTGATCGCCGACGAGACCCACGGTCCCGCGATCAGCACCACCAGGACGATGATCGCGATGATCAGTACGTACTCGACTGTCGACTGCCCCTTCGGGCGGCGGGTAAATCTGGGAGATACCCCCCCCCGAAAGGAATTTCCGCTGCATGCATGTGCGGCTCCTCTCGGATTGCTTTGGCTGATGCTGTAGAGGATAGACGCGATTACTAAGGATGAGTCAACAATGCCGCAGCGGCATTCACACTAAGAGGGTAAGGCGTTCGGAGTGACATCCCGTTCCAAAACGTATACTTGATTTAAGGCGGAGTGGAATGTGGGCGCGCAAGGAGATGCGGAATCGATGAGAGCCTCAAAAAAACTACTGCAGTGTTATCATCTTTCATCCTCTCTATTCTTCCATTTCTGATTCTATGGGCGGCTTGGTCAGTCCTCCCTGATACAATTCCCGCTCATTGGAGTGGGGGTGTGGTTGATCGATGGGGTAATAAGCTTGAATTGCTGGTTGTTCCGCTGTTTTCTCTGATTGGTTCTATTGCAATTTCTGTGTACCTTATTGTTTCCACGCGGCGAAGAGAGTTCGCGGATTTCTCTGCTCGAATGCGGCGGGACTTTGTTGCGTGCTATATTTCTAGTCTTCTTTTATCGACAACCTGCTCAGTGATAATTGCCGTTTGGGTTCAGTTGATTCTTACGCAAAGCACTGCGGTTGATGGGGGACTTGGACTATCGATCCTGTATTCCCTTCCCGGGCTATATGTGATCTTGTGCACTTTGCCGCCTTTTTATGCGAGCGGCGAGAGCAAAAAGGCAGAGCGCCTGATAACAGTTCTTATTGGCTGCGCGGAGATTGTTCTTTGTGGAATAGTGCTTGAAGGTTCGGCTGCCTCTTATACGATGATTGGACTGATGATTCTGTTCTGTGCGTTTGAGATTGTGTCACAGGTAAGGGATAGCCGGTCCTTATGAGTTGAATTACGCGCGTGCGGATATAAAGGTTGGCATGTTAAGCTGGTCGTTTTCTCGTTCTGGGACATTTGCAGTAGGATGAGTGGGACTAGGCGCGCTGCGGTGTGATGGTGACGGTTGAGACTTGTATCGCTGCAAATCCGCTGATGCACATTTTGCTATTGGGCTTGAAGGTGGGACCTACAGGCCTTTGTTTGGGATGTTCCGGTCGTCCAAAACGTGCTGCACTGCTTTATATTGTTACGCTCGTTCGGCGCTCCGTTGGAGCATTTCCGGGTTTGTCGGCATCATGACTTGGCCAAGTGACACGCTTGCCGGGACGGTTGTAACGCCGCGCCGGTTCCGTGTGCTCCTTCGTTGTTGGCCTGTCCAGCCGGGGGCGGATTCGGCCTCATGTTGTGGCGCACGGCCTTCAGGGGCTTCCCCCTGGCGAGTTATGTTCGTCCGTATGGGTAAGGGTCGGGTTGAGCTGACAATCCCGTGTCGGAAGGGGCTTGCACCATGCGCGCGATGACAGAGATTGAGTGGCTGGACGGCCGCGTGACGAAGGTGCCGGAGCTCGCCCTGGGCGATGCGCTCGGCGAGAGCGTCCAGGCGGAGCTCGATTTCGGGTTCGACGACGTGTTGGAGGGCCTTTGGGTTGAGGTGCGCCATCATGAGCCGGATGAGGACTCGGACGGCGACCCGCGCGGGAGGGGCTGCGCACTGTACGCGGACTGCCGGTACAGCCTGGTCGAACCGTCGGACCTCGACCGTGTCTTCTGCATCCTTTACGAGGGGCAACCGAGGGTCCAGCCGCGTCGCGGGGGAGCTCGTGAACCTTTCGCGGGCCTGCGCGTTGTCCTGCCTCATGCTCGGATCTCCCTACCCGCCAGGCGCCCTCGAGGCCCTGGCCGCGTGCGCTCGATACCTCTGCGGTCCGGCTTTCACGTCCGGCCTCGCCGCCCGCGTCCGCGCGCGGATCCCATCCGGCCTCACGCGCTTGAATATCGAGCTGAGCCCAAACGATGACCCACACCCCATCGGTCTTCATGATGATGCCTCGATGAGCCAGCTCGCCCAGAGCTTTCGATACAGTCGGTTGAGTCGAACAGACTTTTTTTCGAGCTTGTCCTGACGCATGAAAAGACCTTTTGTAAGTTCTTTTCCGTTGGCATCCTTCCTATTAGGCCCTTTGGACGTCTGGAAGGAGCAAATCATGATCAGAATCGCAAGCTGGACGCGATTCTTCGCGACCGCAAATAATGAGTCGTAGGATGGCCTGTTGATTCCACTCAGGATCTCGCTCTTTGCAATCTCATCCTGTCGAACGTCAAGCGCCGCCTCCATCTCGCTAGGCGTCTCGGCCTGATCGGCAACCGATGGAGCGTCCGTGTCTAAAGGCCACGGGAGGCCACGGCCTTTTTGCGGTTTGCAGCTACTTGTACTCATGTTGATTCCTCCGGTGCGAGGCTATCCAACCCAATTGCCGACTGTGCCCATAATATGGTTGATTTCCGATCTCAGCCGAACACATTGAGCGGATAGGCCGTTCCCGCAGTTAACCGAACGCCCCCGAGGCCCCATTCAGGCCACGGGGGCGTCGTTTTCCCAGTTGAAGGAACGGTGGAGATGTGTTTCGATGGGACCGGTGGCCATGCTCCGCCCGCCGCCCGGCACCTCTTCCCAGACTCAGCCGTACGGTCGGTCCGTCTATTCCGTTTTCGCCCTTAGGCTAGGCCAGCGGGGCATCGCCCCTCTCTGCGCGCGCCCTCTCGGCGGGGCCGGCGGGGCCGACCTGTCGGTCTACGACGGGTTCCTGAAGGGGGCGGTCGCCGATGGCAGCTAGCGAGGAGCTGGCCCGCAGGGTCGTGGAGGCCGGGCGGTCGTGCTCGCTCACCACCGCCGTCCTGGAGGAGTGGTCGAGGCTCGGCACCCCGAAGCAGGTGGAGTACCTGGCGGGCTACCTCGAGGCGGAGAGGTCCAGCCGCGAGGCCTCGAAGCGCGCGACGCTACTCAGGCGCTGCGCGCTGCCGGCGCCCAAGACCTTCGACGGCTACGACTGGTCGGCCGTGTCGTGGCCGGAGGGCATGGGGCGCGAGTCGCTGCTCGCGCTCGACTTCGTCGAGCGCAGGGAGGACCTCGTGCTCATGGGCGACGTCGGCACCGGCAAGACGCACATGGCGTCGGCCCTCTGCGCGCTGGCGTGCGAGAGGAGACTCGAGGCGCGCTTCTTCACGGCGTCCTCGCTCGTGATGCGCCTGAGGCGCGCCCGCGACGACGGGAGGCTCGACCGGGAGGCCGCAATCATCGGCAAGGCCCGCCTGCTCGTCATCGACGAGCTCGGGTTTCTCCCGCTCGACGCGGACGGGGCGAGGCTGCTCTTCCAGGTCCTCGCCGACGCATACGAGAGGCAGTCGGTGGTATTCACCACGAACCTGGAGTTCAGCAGGTGTGGGCGGTGTTCGGGGACGACCAGATGGCCGCCGCCCTGATCGACCGCATCGTCCACCACGGGAGGCTCGTCCAGTTCCGCGGCGAGTCCTACCGCGTCCGCCATGCCCTCATGCAGGAGGGCTAGCCGCTCAAAAAGCGTGCGCGCTTCCGATGCTGCGACTGCTCAATTTCCGATGCTCTTTTTGCTCAAATCCTCTTGACGAAACACAGAATACGTGCGGGCGGCGCTTGCAGCCGATCGCACGGTACCGGCCGCACCCGTTGCAGCAGCGCGGCCACGCCGCCAGGCGCGGGCAGGCCGCCGACGCGCTCGCCGCGCCTGGACTTCGGCGCCGTCACGAACCTGTGCGACGCCACCTCGGCGCTCACCGCCGAGGGCGACCTGCACAGCTCCCTGGCGATCTCCCTGCACGAGGCCCTGCGCTCCAGCATCCTCTGGACCGTGTCCCGCTCGTGCCTGGTGAGCCTGCCGTAGGCCCTCGGGGCCGCCTCCGCGGAACCCTTCTTCCTCTTTCCGGACCGGCCGTCCTCCGATCTCCCGGTGCCGGCCGGTCCGGCCCTCAGGGTATCGGGTTCCCACATTCATCCGCACATGTGCGGATGAATGTGGGAGGTGTTCGGATGAAGTTGATAATCAAGGCTTCGATAGCAAACGCAATTTGGTTTTTGAAATATGGACGAATTCCTCGTCAGGAGGGTAAAATGGTGCCGACGGCAGCCCAAGTTGTAGAGAGCTGGGCAGAGCCGTTGCTTAATGAAGTTGGGTCATCGTCTTAGCGACGGTGGCCTTTCTTTTTGGGCTTCGAACCCTGCTTGAGTGCCTTGGGAAGGACGACAAGGGCCGTGAGGAGCGAGACCATAGCGGTCAGGAGCTTCACGAGCTCGGTGAAATCGGTCATGGGCATCACCTCCCATCAAATGGAGGGCTCTGCCCGACACGAGGGCTGCCGACAGCAAGGACGATTCTATCAGGGCGGCTGACTCCCGCCCGATATTACCATCCCACCGCGCCTGTGCAAAAAAGGGGGCCGCCAAACAGCGACCCTCTAGCGAAAGTGCATGTTATTTAGGACAGTCAAATTCTTTGAATAACAAATGACTGCTGTATAATTACATAATAAAGTTCACCCGGAAGGAGCGATCGATGAAAAGCAAACGATTTGCCCTGAATGCACTTCTGGTAGTAGCAATATCGACGCTCTTCGTCTTTTCGGACTCATACATGAATCAGCCAAGATTTGGATATGCTTTATACACTGTGTTTTCCGGCGAAACAACTTACAACACTTACAACACTATTGGCTTCATTGACGCAATCTTTTTCTATGTAGTCGGCCCCTTATCAAGCGAACTGGTCGCTTTCCTTGTCTGCCTCAACCTGAATCAACGAAGCCAAACTCATTCAGCGACTTCGGCCAAACAAGGAATCAATCTCTTCGCAATAACGATAATTCTGCAAATTCTGACAGTGTTGATTATCGCCCTGACCGCAACAAACGTTTTGAA
>CALIOA010000017.1:0-6392 GCA_938045065.1 uncultured Collinsella sp. | reverse complement strand
CAGTTTGTGACGATATGCGGTAACTCAGTGATAATACATCGACATCATTTCGGATTGTCGCGTAAGATACTCCAAACCGCACTGCCAAGGGTCGTATTTTGACATAATCATCTGCGAAATATAAAATTCCAATGATTTCACGGCGGCGTGCCGGAGTATCTATCACTCAGTCACCTCCTTCCTGCTGGCTCTATATTCAGCCTACTACCGATTGTGCTAAAAACCCCCGCACAATCCTAAAATTTTCTGAAATTTTTCTGCTCTGCTCATATCCAAAGAAAACAGGTCATGCGTTTGCTATAAACGCATGACCTGTTTTCTTTACTAGATGTACGGTTTCTGTTTTGAAATGGTTACAAGTTCTTTTCTTGTATTTCTATCCCTATGAAGTTTCTTTCACGACCTATTTTGTATAAAAAAAGCCCATAATAAACACTCATGGGTCTATTTATAGCACTATTTAGCCCTCAAATATTGCGTTCGAAACTGATACCCTTATTTTGAGGTGATTATTATGCAAGATATTTATATTTCCATCGGCCAAAACATCCGCCGTCGGCGTAAAGAAAAGCACTTGACTCAGGAGTCCCTAGCCGCAAATGTCGAAACATCTGCACAATATATCAGCCGTATTGAGCGCGGGCAAGTTTGTCCATCTCTCGAATTTTTATATAGACTATCACCCCCTACAGTGAATTCAGGAAATCGAGCGCAGAGTCTGGTATAGCATTCTCTGACAGTGGGCTTGGAACAGCGTTGGTTATGTTGACTGCCTGCAACTCCTCCCGCACCACCTTGCGGATGCTTTTCTCCAGCCTATCCGTCTGTTCTGCCGCAAGGATACTCTGCACCAGAAACTCTTTGCGTTTGGCAGGCGGCACCTGCTGCAACAACGCCCACGCGCGGCGGTGTTTCGGTTCGTTAAGGTTCGGGCGGAAAACATATTGCGATCGTTTCATACCTCGCTTTTGCGGCGCGACACGGCGGCCAACGCACGCTCGAATCCGACCGCGTTCACCTTGTCGTCCAGCAGGAAAATCGTCTTACAAAGGCCGTCTTTGGGGCTTAGGTGGCGGCTCACCACCGATGCGCCGCCGCCCAGCAACACGGCGGGGATGGCGTGCAAATCGAATCCCGCTTCCATCGTGGCAGACAGAAGATGCTCTGTGTACTTGCGACCTTGTTTGTTCACAATGTCGCGCACCGTATCGCTGACCGTGCAGGGGTGACCTGCCAGCATATTTTCGATTTGGGCATCCGTGAGGGACAGCCCGGTTTCGCGCCGCACCTGCTCCCGGATGTCATCTACGCAGCGGATCATGCCGAGCTCCAAGCTGTGCGCAGTGTCAGCCGCAGGGATGGCGTTGTCGATGCGCATAAGGTCCACTGTCCAGCCGCCCAAATCCATGAGGAGCATTGATGGCTCGTCCTGCAACAGCCCGGTTTCGGTCATAAGGGCGGCGTAGCCTTGGGGGAAGATGGCAACTTCTTCGATAGTGATGCTGTACTCCACGCCCTCGAAGCGGAAATTCACAGGTTGCTTGCTTCGCAGCAGGTAATCTCTGAACTTGGGTTTGTCGCGTCCGAAACTGGTCAGCGGCAGACCCGCCGCAATTCGCACCGAGCATTCGGGAGGCAAACCGCGTTGCTGAATCTCCTTTGCGATAGCTGCCAGTGTCAGCAGGTAGTAGTTGTCGTTTACGGTCTTGTCCCGCTGGATAGGCTGCCGCCCGGAGCCACAAACAAAAAAGCACCCGCCAAACTCTAAGAGTCCTTGGCGGGTGTAGGGTTCGTGTTCTCCGTAGCTTGTCAGTCCTGCCGGGAACGAGCAGTGGGCTGTTTTGATGGCGTAGTAGCCGTGGTCGATGCCGATAATGATGCTCATGGGAAATACCTCCATTTTTTGTATTCTACAATCTATAATAAACGGTTGCCTTTTGGGGCTTCCGGAATTTTTGCATGAAAAAAGCGGTTCATTGGTATTGTACCAACAAACCGCCATTAAGGATTTGGAGAGCTTATTTTGACAGTCCTCTCCCCTTCTGATATAATTTACTCTTGATTGTCGCCTCCAAATTATGAGGGAGGTGAACGCTTGAGTTTTCAGGAAATAATTTTGCTGCTTACTTTTATTGGCAGCTGCATATATGCCACCGTTTCTCTTACACTAAAAGTTCTTGAATTTCTCTTAAAAAATAAAAAGAGCCGCTGACTTAGACAGAAGTCAGCGGCAAATGAAAGCACTCCACAAAGCGGCAATCATTATGAAAATAGCCTTACGTTTCCGTAAGGCTATTTTTTGGTGCACCATCGGGGACTCGAACCCAGGACCCACTGATTAAGAGTCAGTTGCTCTACCATCTGAGCTAATGGTGCATAGGTGTCGGCAGCACCCTATCTTACCGGGACGTTACCATCCAAGTATTTTCGGCGAAGAAGAGCTTAACTACTGTGTTCGGCATGGGAACAGGTGTGACCTCAACTCAAACGCCACCGACTAAGTGAAGAGGAACGAATCCTCAAAATTGAATAATGAAAAAGCTGTTGGTTAAAAGGAGTAGTCATAACCAATAAGGTTAAGCCCTCGACCGATTAGTACTCGCTAGCTAAACACGTCACCGTGCTTACACTTTGAGCCTATCAACCTTGTAGTCTTCAAGGGGTCTTACTCTGTAAACAGAAGGGATATCTTATCTTAAGGGCGGCTTCACGCTTAGATGCCTTCAGCGTTTATCCGTTCCGCACATAGCTGCCCAGCTGTGCCACTGGCGTGACAACTGGTGCACCAGAGGTGCGTCCATCCCGGTCCTCTCGTACTAGGGACAGCTCCTTGCAAATATCCTACGCCCACGACAGATAGGGACCGAACTGTCTCACGACGTTCTGAACCCAGCTCGCGTACCGCTTTAATTGGCGAACAGCCAAACCCTTGGGACCGAATTCAGCCCCAGGATGCGATGAGCCGACATCGAGGTGCCAAACCTCCCCGTCGATGTGGACTCTTGGGGGAGATCAGCCTGTTATCCCCAGGGTAGCTTTTATCCGTTGAGCGACGGCATTTCCATTCACATACCGCCGGATCACTAACTCCAACTTTCGTTACTGCTCGAACCGTCATTCTCGCAGTTAGGCTCGCTTTTGCGTTTACACTCTGACGCATGGTTTCCATCCATGCAGAGCGAACCTTTGAGCGCCTCCGTTACTCTTTAGGAGGCGACCGCCCCAGTCAAACTGCCCACCTAACAATGTCCCCCGACTTGCTTCAAAGCCGCAGGTTAGAATTCCAGCACTCCAAGAGTGGTATCCCAAGGTCGACTCCACACAAGCTGACGCCTGTGCTTCCCAGTCTCCCACCTATCCTGTACGTGAAATACCGAAATCCAATATTAGGCTACAGTAAAGCTCCATGGGGTCTTTCCGTCTAGTCGCGGGTAACCGGCATCTTCACCGGTACTACAATTTCGCCGGGCGGGTTGTTGAGACAGTGCCCAGATCGTTACACCTTTCGTGCGGGTCAGAACTTACCTGACAAGGAATTTCGCTACCTTAGGACCGTTATAGTTACGGCCGCCGTTTACCGGGGCTTCAATTCAATGCTCTCACATCTCCTCTTAACCTTCCGGCACCGGGCAGGTGTCAGCCCCTATACGTCATCTTTCGATTTAGCAGAGACCTGTGTTTTTGCTAAACAGTCGCCTGGGCCTATTCTCTGCGGCTCAATCACTTGAGCACCCCTTATCCCTAAGTTACGGGGTCAACTTGCCGAGTTCCTTAACAACCCTTCTCCCGTTGGCCTTAGAATCTTCTTCCTATCTACCTGTGTCGGTTTGCGGTACGGGCACCTAAGATATTCATACAGCTTTTCTTGTCTCTTTCCATGATGACTTCTCTACTCATTTTCGATCCCTTACGACCGGGTCAACCATCGCCCGGCTACATCACTTCTAAAGCGTCCCTGTACTTAAATCTTTCGGTGGCTACGGAATTTCAACCGTATGTGCATCGGCTACGCGTCTCCGCCTCGCCTTAGCCCCCGGCTTACCCTGAGCGGACGAACCTTCCTCAGGAAACCTTAGATTTTCGGCCATTATGATTCTCACATAATTCTCGCTACTCATTCCGGCATTCTCACTCGAATAAAGTCCACCAGCGCTTCCGCTCTGACTTCACCCCTTATTCGACGCTCTCCTACCACTCTAAATTACTTTAGAATCCCAAGCTTCGGTACATTGTTTAGCCCCGTTGAATTTTCGGCGCAGGGTCACTCGACCAGTGAGCTATTACGCACTCTTTTAATGAGTGGCTGCTTCTAAGCCAACATCCTGGTTGTTTATGCAACCCCACATCCTTTTCCACTTAACAATGTTTAGGGACCTTAGCTGTGGGTCTGGGCTGTTTCCCTTTTGACAATGAGACTTATCTCACATTGTCTGACTCCCGTGAATCAATTATCTGGCATTCTTAGTTTGATAGGGTTCAGTAATCTTTCGACCCCTAGCCCATTCAGTGCTTTACCTCCAGTAATCTTTCACGAGGCTAGCCCTAAAGCTATTTCGGAGAGAACCAGCTATATCCGAGTTCGATTGGAATTTCTCCGCTATCCACACCTCATCACCGGCCTTTTCAACGGACGTGTGTTCGGCCCTCCATGGAGTTTTACCTCCACTTCAGCCTGGACATGGATAGGTCACTCGGTTTCGGGTCTATTGCATACGACTTATTCGCCCTATTCAGACTTGCTCTCGCTTCGGCTCCGTGCCTTAAGCACTTAACCTTGCCGCATACAATAACTCGCCGGACCATTCTACAAAAGGTACCCGATCACACTTTGACGTGCTCTCGGTGCTTGTAAGCATAGGGTTTCAGGTTCTTTTTCACTCCCCTCCCGGGGTTCTTTTCACCGTTCCTTCACAGTACTATTCGCTATCGGTCATTAGGTAGTATTTAGGCTTGGAGGATGGTCCCCCCATCTTCCCACGGGGTTTCACGTGTCCCGCGGTACTTTGGATACAGCTCGCTGACTCTCTCTTTCGCTTACGTGACTCTCACACTCTTCGGTACGTTTTCCCACACGTTTCAACTAGAAATTATCAATACTAAATGCTGTCCGAAACCCCATAAGTATTGCTACCTATGGTTTAGCCTCTTCCGCTTTCGCTCGCCACTACTCACAGAATCTCGGTTGATTTCTCTTCCTCGCCCTACTTAGATGTTTCAGTTCAGGCGGTTCCCCTCATATACCTATTTGATTCAGTATATGATGTATGTGCATACACATACGGATTGCTCCATTCGGAAATCTGCGGATCAATTCATACTTGCTGATCCCCGCAGCTTATCGCAGCTTATCACGTCCTTCGTCGGCTCCTAATGCCAAGGCATTCTCCCTACGCTCTTCTTAGCTTAACCATTTTTGAATTATGTCTAATCCTCTTAATTTTTATGCTAATTGCAGGTTTTTTACCCGACTTTAACTTTCGTTATTGTCGTTCATTTTTCCTCATTTGCATTACTTTTGCTTTTCATTATTCAATTTTCAAGTTTCATTCCTTGCAAGATCTCTCTTGCTGGTGGGCACAAGTGGACTCGAACCACCGACCTCACGCTTATCAGGCGTGCGCTCTAACCACCTGAGCTATGCGCCCATTATGCTTTACATAACGGCACTCAAGCTGTTCGTCTTCCTTCGTCCCTTGGTGGAGATGAGGAGAATCGAACTCCTGACCCCCTGCTTGCAAAGCAGGTGCTCTCCCAGCTGAGCTACACCCCCATATGCAGGGACTAGGTACTCCATTGTGCTGTTTTAAAGATACTGTTTCCAGCATCCTCAAAATTGAACAAAAACTACTTTCTTAAACCTTTGCTGACCGGAGAATTATTTTATGAGAAGTTTTCTTTTCCTTCTCTGTTCTCCATAGAAAGGAGGTGATCCAGCCGCACCTTCCGATACGGCTACCTTGTTACGACTTCACCCCAGTCATCAATCCCACCTTCGACTGCGTCCTCCTTGCGGTTAGACTACAGGCTTCGGGTGTTACCGACTCCCATGGCGTGACGGGCGGTGTGTACAAGGCCCGGGAACGTATTCACCGCAGCATGCTGATCTGCGATTACTAGCAATTCCGACTTCATGTAGGCGGGTTGCAGCCTACAATCCGAACTAAGACTGCTTTTAGGGGTTTGCTCCACCTCGCGGCTTTGCTTCCCTCTGTTGACAGCCATTGTAGTACGTGTGAGGCCCAGGTCATAAGGGGCATGATGATTTGACGTCATCCCCACCTTCCTCCGTTTTGTCAACGGCAGTCCTGCTAGAGTGCTCTTGCGTAGCAACTAACAGTAAGGGTTGCGCTCGTTGCGGGACTTAACCCAACATCTCACGACACGAGCTGACG
>CALIOA010000016.1:0-5196 GCA_938045065.1 uncultured Collinsella sp. | reverse complement strand
TCCTGCTCGCACGGAGAGCACATTAAGTGCTCTCCGGCTCGTGCGGAACTCGCGATGAACCTTACGTTCCGCGTCGCCGGGCAGACGCCTCGGTGTTGAAGCGCGGCTTGTCATGGGGACACCTGCTGAACATATATAAGTTGAAGGCCACGTCATGTGGCCTTTTTTGAATCCGGAAACCGTGTCCCAGAATTCACGTCCGGAATGGGATGCAGTTTCCGCTTGTGGCTCCGTTGGGAAACTGCATCCCACTCCAGAGGCAAATTCTGGGACGCACTTTCCGAAACCCCATCCATTCGGAAAGTGCGTCCCACTCTGCATACATCCAGCGAACGCATGCGAGTGTGTCGTCCAGGACGGTCTCGTCATCGGGGTGATGGAAAATGTCACCCCAAACGCTTGCCACGGTTGCGCCTATGAGTGTCAAGAAAAAAGCCTCGAGAATTTCGAGGCTTTCACATTTGTATTGTTTTGCACGAAGGACCGCGAACGACGAAGCTACTCGCCCAAAACGGCCTTTTTGGCGGCTGCAGCCATGTTGTCCAGATCTTCCTTGGTGGGATGGTCCTTCGCGGCAACCCAGTTGTCGAGCAGCATCTTAAATCGGGCGTTGTCGGGATCTTGCTCGAGCATGGCCTCGTAGCGCTGCTTGACCGCGGGGCCCATCTTGCCCTGGCACATCGCCCAGCCCGCAAGCTCGGCATCCCCAGCCAAATTGGAAGTTACGCGGTCGATAATCTGCTGATAGTAGCTCTGGTCGGCCCCAAAGCCGCAGGTGCCAAACAGGAACACGCGCTTACCGTGCAAGGCGGAGAGCAACGCCGCGACCGAAGGCGTGCACGCGCCCTTGTCGCACCAAAAACCGACGAGCACCGTGTCGGCCGTGCAGGCGCCCTGCGCCTCGAGCGCAACCTGATCTGCATCCGCATCGTCGCTCAACGCCGCGGCATGGACAAACTCAACACCCGCAGCCTGCAGAGCGCGCTTGATCGCGCCCGAAACCATCCTAGTATTACCGCTCTTGCTGTTAACCACCAAAGAGCACGTCATAGTCACGTTGCCTCGTTTCCCCCAAAACTAAAGCCACTAATGCAATTTATTAGATGAATATCTTAGTACTAACGACGCAGATGTAAACCATCTGCCGCCAATCGGTGGCCCCTACTGGGCGAATTGGCTGCGGTAGAGTTCGGCGTAGAAGCCGCCTGCCGCTAGCAGCTCGTCGTGCGTGCCGCGCTCGATAATCTGGCCGTCGCGCATCACCAAAATGCAGTCGGCGTTGCGGACGGTGCTCAGGCGATGCGCCACGACAAAGCTTGTGCGGCCAGCCATGAGCTCGTCGAATGCCGCCTGCACCTGCAGCTCGGTGCGGGTATCGATGCTCGAGGTCGCCTCGTCCAGCAGCAGAATCGCCGGGTCGGTGAGCATGACGCGTGCGATGCACAGCAGCTGTTTTTGACCCTGGCTAAACGTGCCGCCGTCCTCGCCGATCACCGTATCGTAGCCGCCTGGCAGCTGCACGATAAACTTGTGCGCGTGCGCGCGCTTGGCCGCCTCGACAACCTGTTCGCGCGTGGCATCGGGACAACCGTAGGCGATGTTTTCCGCCACCGTGCCCTCGAACAGCCAAGTGTCCTGCAGCACCATGCCAAAGGCGCGGCGCAGGCTTGCGCGCGTGTAGTCACGCGAGGAACGGCCATCGACCGCAATGCGACCGGCATCGATATCGTAAAAACGCAGTAGCAAATTGATGAGCGTCGTCTTGCCACAGCCCGTAGGACCGACCAGGGCAAAGCGCATGCCGGGCTTAGCCTCGATGCAGATGTCCTGCAGCAGCCTGCGGTCGGGCACGTAGCTAAAGTCCACGTGTTCAAAAGTCACCTCGCCCTGCGGGGCGGCAAGCTCTACAGCGTCCGACGCGTCGGGCTCCTGCTCGCGCGCATCGAACAGCGCAAACATGCGGCGCGCCGAGGCGTACGCGGTCTGGATCTGCGTAATGACGTTGGTGACCTCGTTGAACGGCTTGGTGTACTGGTTGGCGTAGGACAGGAAGATCTGCACGCCGCCCACCGTAAGCGCCGCGGGCACGCCCGTGATCACGCCCACGCAGCCGATCACAGCGACCACGGCATAGATGATGTTATTGATAAAACGCGTACCGGGGTTGGAGAGCGAACCCATAAACTGCGCGCACTCGCCCGCGGTGTAGAGCTCGGCATTGAGGGCATCGAAGCGCTGCTGAGCGTTGGGGCCATAGGCAAAGGCGTCGACAAGCTTTTGCTCGCCCACATACTCCTCGATATGACCACCGAGCTGCCCTTGAATACGCTGCTGTGTCGTAAAGCTTTTGTTGGAAAGCTTGGCAATAGCACCAGCTGCAAAAATGGAAAGCGGCGTGACGAGTACCACCACGAGCGTCATGGTCAGGTTAATGGAGAGCATAAACGCGAGCGTGCCCACGATGGTGATAACGCCGGTGAAGAGCTGCGTGAAGCCCTGCAGCAGACCGTCGCCCACCTGGTCGACGTCGTTGACCACACGGCTCATAAGGTCGCCGTGAGCATGGCTGTCGATAAAGCTGAGCGGCATGCGGCTGAGCTTGTCGCTCGCCTCCACGCGCATGTCGCGCACCGTCTCGTAGGACAGGCGGTTGACGCAGTAGCCCTGCAGCCACTGGAAGGCCGCCGCGCCCACCACGACGAGCGCGAGCTTGGTAACGAGCGGCAGCAGCGCGTCAAAGTCCACCTGCCCGGCGGCGACGATAAGGTCGATGCCCTCGCCGATGAGGATGGGCGTATAGAGTTGCAAGATCACCGAGATGGCGGCGCTCACAAACGACGCCGCAAACGAAATGCGGTGTGGACGAACGTAGCCCATCAGACGGTGGGTCACCGCACCCACAGGATAACGCTCGGGGTCGCCAGGCTGGCGCGGACCGTCTCCCAGGTCGTTGAGGCTATCGTTGCCGGACACGTTGGCCGTCATCGTGGCGACCGAACCGGAGGAAGTGTACGGATTCATTTAGCAGCCCTCCTTTGCGCAGACGGATGTGGGGACGGTCGGGGCGCCTGGGGCGGGCGCGGGCGCCGTACTCCCCTGCTGACCCTCGAGCTCCTCGCGGCGAAGCTGCGACTGGCAAATCTCGCGGTAGAGCTGGCAGGTCGTGTAGAGCTCATCGTGCGCGCCCAGGCCCGCGACCGAACCGTGGTCGAGTACGCAGATCATGTCGGCATCGCGCACGGTCGAGACGCGCTGGCTTACGATGACGGTCGTGAGCGGCAGCCCGCCCTTGGCGGCACCGCGCACACTGCGCTCGCGAATGGCATGGCGAAGCGCCGCGTCGGTCTTAAAGTCGAGCGCCGAGGCGGAGTCGTCCATGATCAATATCTGAGGCGAACCCACCAAGGCGCGCGCGATGGTCAGGCGCTGGCGCTGACCGCCGCTGAAGTTCTTGCCGCCCGCCTCGACCGGGGCGTCGAGGCCCTGGGGCTTGTTGTGCACGAACTCGCTCGCTTGCGCCATATCGAGCGCTGCCCAGAGCTCCTCGTCGGTCGCCGACTCGTCACGCCAGGTCAGGTTGCTGCGGATAGTGCCGCTCACCAGCGACGCACGCTGCGGAACGGTCGCGACCACGTGGCGCAGCTGGTCGAGCTGCCAGGCGCGCACGTCGGAGCCCATCACGTACACGCTGCCCACGCCCGCATCGTACAGGCGCGGGATAAGCGAAACGAGGGTCGACTTACCGCTGCCCGTGCCGCCGATAATGCCAAGCGTCTTGCCCAGCGGGAGCTCCAGGGTCACATCGTTGACGGCATTTGCCGCGCCCGCGCCAAAGGAGAAGCTCGCATGGCTCAAGCTCAGCGCGGGGACCGGAACAGCGCCACCCGCCAGTTCGCTCGGCTTGGGCAGCGCAACCGACTGATTGCCCTCGTCGGTGATGCTCGGCTCGCAGTTGAGCACCTCGTTGATACGCGAAGCACTCGCGCTCGCCTTGGTAAAGACCACGACCAGGTTGGCGACGTACACGATGGAGGTCAGGGTCTGCGTCATGTAGTTCACAAACGCCATGACCTGGCCCTGCGTAAGCTCGCCCACGTTGACCTGTATGCCGCCCACCCACAGGATGGCGCACACGCCCAGGTTCATCACAAGAAACGTGACGGGGTTAAGGATCGACGAGAGCTTGCCCACCGCGATGGCAGTATTGGCCTGGTCATCGGCAGCTTGGGCAAAGCGCTCGCGCTCGTGGTCCTCGCGCACAAAGGCGCGGACCACGCGGGCGCCCGAAAGGCCCTCGCGGCAGATAAGCGCAATGCGGTCGAGCTTTGCCTGCAGTTGCTTGTAATACGGGATGCAGCGCGCCATGACAAACCAAAACACCAAGCCGATGGCGGGCGTGCAAATCAAAAAGATCATGCCGAGCTTAAGGTCGATGGCAAGGGCCGCGCACATAGAGCCCACCGCCAAGAAGGGCCAGCGGATGAGCATGCGCACGCCCAGCGCCACGGCAAGCTGCACCTGGTTGACGTCGTTGGTGATGCGGGTGATAAGCGACGGCGTGCCAAAGCGGTCGAGTTCGGCATAGCTCAACTTGTTGATGTGCTGGTAGAGCGCACCGCGGATATCGGTGCCCATGCCCTGCGAGGTGAGCGCCGCCATCTTTTGGCAGACGAGCGTAAACGAGATGCCGATCACAGCCATGGCGCCAAGTACCATGCCGTAGTGGATAACGGCGTTGACATCGTGTGCGCCAATACCCTTATCGATCATCTGGGCAATCACCAGCGGCGTCAGCAGGTCAAAGATCACTTCGATCAGCTTACACGCAGGGCCAATCACCATATACCGGCGAAACTTACCACCAAAACGCCTGAGCAGCTCAATCATGTATAGGCGCTCCCTATCATCATTCACACTCAATCCGAATCATGATAGTACGGTGAGCCCAAAAGAAGCGTAAACAACTCGTCATTTCTAATGGGATTCGGTTTCCAAAGAAGCGGAGAGGCGCGCACCCAGCCAGTGTCGGGTCGACCACTTGGTATACTTGCATTAGTGCTACCAAGTTAGTCGCCGACCCTTGAAATGAGGTGCCGAGATGAACGACATTCTCGCAAGAAGAGCAAGACGAGCAACTGTGGGCATCGCCCTTTCCGCGGCACTTGTCGCGGGAATCGCCCCCGTAACGGCGATCGC
>CALIOA010000015.1:0-146358 GCA_938045065.1 uncultured Collinsella sp. | reverse complement strand
AGCGGTCGGCGGGGCCATTGTGGCTCTTGACAGCGGATTGGGTCATATGAGCGAGAACCCGTCAGCGCGAGCAAGGTGCCTTGAAAGACGAGGGCATTGACCTTATGGTCGTGCCCGAAGGCTTGTAAGGCAGATTGCCGCGCTGACGGGTTCGCAGCGTCAACATAGTTGCCAAGTGGGCCTATAAGCCGGGTTCTGTCGTGAACGGTCATTTATCTTGTCTGCACGTTACCGTGCAGCTCCACGCACGCTACCCGAACGCGGACCGGGCCGGCCCATAGCGTTCCTATTCGCGCTTGCTCCGGATGGGGCTTGCCAAGCCGCCGTGTTGCCACGACGCTGGTGGTCTCTTACACCACCGTTTCAGCTTTTCCCTTTACGCCTTGCGGCGCAGGTGGGAGTCTTCTTTTCTGCGGCGCTTTCCGTCGGATCACTCCGCCCGGCCGTTAGCCGGCATCCCGCCCTCTGGAGCCCGGACTTTCCTCACGCGTACTGCAAGCAGCACATCGCGCGACCGTCTGGCCCACTCAGCAGTGCAAGAGTGTAACACACCGTTGCCGCAGGCAATGGCACAACGCAAACGCTCGACACGATAAACCAAGAACCGCCATGCGCTACAATGGTCCTGTCGATGGGCAACGTCGTCAGTCGAGACGCGACCGCGCTCCACACCCCTCCATCTACTCGGTGTGTTCCCGCCTCCTCCCCGAGGCGGGATGTCGGCATTTTTTCATGCACCGACAACCAAATAGCTTGTGGATAGCATGGGCAGCATCATGCATCTCGGCACCAAATGCAAAAAGGGACCCGTCCATTGCGGACGGGTCCCTTAAAACAAGTGATCGTCAAACCGATTTACTCGGCGTCGGTCTCCTCGTCCTTCTTCTCGGAAGGCAGCGGGGTAACCTCGATCTCGACACCCAGAGTCTCAGCAGCGGACTTCATGGACAGGGAGATACGACGACGGTCGAGGTCGATCTCCATGACCTTGACCTGAACCTTGTCGCCCACATGGGTGACCTGAGAAGGCTGATCGACGTGCTTGTTGGCCATCTCGGAGATGTGCACCAGGCCCTCGATGCCCTCGCCCAGGTCGACGAAAGCGCCGAACGGGACAAGCTTGGTCACAGTGCCCTCGACGATAGCGCCGACGGGGTACTTCTTGACCAGTGCGCGCCACGGATCCTCGGTGGTCTGCTTGAGACCCAGGGAGATGCGCTCGCGGTTGAGATCGACGTCGAGAACCTCGACCTCGACCTCCTGGCCGACCTTGACAACCTCGGAAGGATGGTTGACGTGGTTCCAGGAGAGCTCGGAGATGTGGATGAGGCCGTCGATACCGCCGAGGTCGACGAAGGCGCCGAAGTCGACGATGGAGGAAACGGTGCCCTGGAGACGCATACCAGACTTGAGCTTGGACAGGATCTCGGAGCGCTCGGCCTTACGGGACTCCTCGAGCACGACGCGACGGGAGAGGACAACGTTGTTGCGGTTGCGGTCCATCTCGATAACGCGGGCCTCGATGCGGGTGCCCATGTAGGAGGTGAGGTCCTTGACGCGACGGAGGTCGACGAGGGAAGCAGGCAGGAAGCCACGCAGGCCGATGTCGAGGATCAGGCCGCCCTTGACAACCTCGATAACCTCGCCTTCGACGTTCTCGCCGGAGTTGAACTTCTCCTCGATGCGGTTCCAAGCACGCTCGTACTCGGCACGCTTCTTGGACAGGACCAGACGACCGTCCTTGTCCTCCTTCTGGAGAACCAGAGCCTCGATGGGATCACCGAGTGCAACGATGTCTGCAGGGTTAGCGTCCTTGCGGATGGACAGCTCGCGGACCGGGATAACGCCCTCGGACTTGAATCCGATGTCAACGAGCACCTCGTCATGCTCGATCTTAACGACAGTGCCGTTAACGAGATCGCCCTCATCAAAGTCGGTAATCGTACCGTCGATGAGGTTGTTCATCTCCTCCTCGTTGACATCGTCAAGAGAGAAAATGGACGAGTTCTGAATCTCACTCAAAGGTGGACCCCTTTCGAACTACGGGGCCCCGATTGCTAGGACCTACAGAAGGGTGCGACAAGCACACAACGTTTAGGAACACTCGGGAGCCGACAGATACTGATGTGACGCTTATGCAATCACGTTCGTATAGGTTACGGGGAAATGAGTTCGATTTCAAGCGTGAACTGCGATTTTTTACTCGTGTGGAGACTTTTTCGTAATCTTATGAACACACGTCTCCGCAACTTGACGATAACCAGCCAGGCATTCGGCTTTGGGGTAAAGTATCCGGAGCCAACGATTCTAGATCGATTTTTCGAGAAAGGTGCCCGCGTGCTCAAAGCAGTCGTTTTCGATATGGACGAAACGCTTCTCAGCATCAACCTCAACGCGTTCATCCTTCGCTATTTTAAGGATGTCTCATCGATGCTCGCGGATATCGGGCACCGCAGCCGCGGTGGCACGATGGCACGCCTCGGCACCATCCTAGTCGACCTCAACGCCAATCGCCGCAGCGGCACGGACAACCGCACCAATCTTGAGTTTTACCAAGAAGAGGTCGAGCGCCGATGCGGGATCCGCCTCTCCGATCCCCTCATCTACGAGGCGTTTACCTACTATGACCGCGAAGTTCTTCCGTACAAGAACGACGATGTCATTAACGCCCACGCCATGCCGGGCGCACACGCCGCGCTCCAGGCCGTACAGGACGCAGGGCTGCGTTGCGCGCTCTTTACCAACCCCAGCTTTCCCCAGGGCGCCATCGAGTGCCGCATGGGTTGGGGCGACCTGGCCGACGCTCCCTTTGAGCTCGTCACACACATGGGAAACACCACCCGCTGCAAGCCCGATGCCACTTACTATCTAGAGCAGCTTCAGGTGATGGGACTCGAGCCACACGAGGTCCTTATGGTGGGCAACGATTCCAAACGCGACTTCCCCAGTCCCGCCTGCGGCATTCAAACTGCCTATGTTGGCCAGGGAAAACCCGGCCGAGCCACCTGGCGCGGAACCATGGAAGACTTCGCCCGCGACTTTAACGCCGTAATCGAAGCCTTCTACGAACACCAAGTAGCCGACGAACTGTCGTAGGACCCCTCGCTCCAAACCAAATATCGCCGCAGGTTGAGCACAAGTCAGCGAAAATGCCCCTAAGCGAGCAATGTGCCTTGAAAGAGGAGGGCATAGGCCTTCTGGCCATGCCCGACGATTGAAAGGCAGATTGCCGCTTGGGGGCGTTTGCAGCGTCGACTGGTTACGCGGTTTGGTAAAACCGCGTAACTAGCACACCTGGGTTTTGCCGATCATGATGTTGAGGATCTCGATGTCGGTGTCCTTCATGCCCACGCGGCCTACGTAGCCCATACTGGCGATTGTTTGCTCAACGGTATCTTGGATCAGGCCCTCGCCGGCGCGGAAGCCGCGACCCTGCATGGCCATATCATGGCCCAGAATCGCCGCATCGACGGCAGCCGAGATCTTGGCGGCACAGCTCGCCTTGGCGCCGTCGCACACGATGCCGCCCACGTTACCGAGCGTGTTCGAGACGGTCGCGCCAATCTGTTCGCGCGTGCCACCGCACAGCCAGGTAATCGCAGCGCCGGCGCCGCACGCAGCGCAAATAGCACCGCAAAACGCCGAAAGCGCACCAATATAGCTCTTGATATGCACGGCGATAAGATCGGACAGCATCACGGCGCGCACCAGGCGCTCGTGGTCGCAACGCAGGTACTCGGCATACTCCATGACGGGCAATGCGCAGGTAATGCCCTGATTGCCCGAGCCGCACACAATGGCGACCGGCAGCGCGCAACCGTTCATGCGGGCGTCGGACCCGGCGGCCGCACGGGCACGGGCGCGGCAGGCGACGTCATCGGCACGAGCACCCAGCAGCGTACGGCCCACCTCGGCGCCCCAAGCGTGCGCGAGACCCTCGGCACTGATCGCGCCATTCAGCTCAATCTGACGCTCAACGGCAGCGCGGGCGTCCTCAATGTCACCGTCCTCGATAAAGTCGATGATGGTCTCGATCGACATGGGCGTGTCGGCGTTATCTGCCGCACGCTCGGCCACCACGCGCTCGGCGCAGGCGGCGCACTCCCCCGCCGACTTACCGCATACCGGAATACCGTCGAGCGTATGGCACGTGACATTAGTGTGGTGATCGGTAATCTCGACGACCGCGGTATGGCCCCCGGCCGTCGCAGTCACCTTGATGTAGAGGTTGGGCACACCCTCGACAAGCGACACATCGCAGTAGTCCGCATCGGCAAGCAGCTCGGCCACACGGGCGCGGTCCGCATCATCGACGCTCTCGAGCACCTCGAGCGCGCTCTTGGCGTCGCCGCCCACGGCACCCAGCACGGCCGCGGCTTCAATACCATGCATTCCGCCCGAGTTGGGCACGGTCACGCTCTTGACGTTCTTGATGATGTTGCCCGAGCAGGCAACGTCCATATGATTGGGTTCGCAACCGAGCGTCTGGCTCGCCAGCGCCGCTGCATAAGCAACGGCAATGGGCTCGGTGCAGCCGAGTGCACAAACAAGTTCGCGGTTCAAAACATCGCAAAACGCGGCATCACGAAGGGAATCGGCAGGCATAGGTATCTCCTACTTGTATAACGGGCTGGGCTCTCAATAATAATTAGCTCTTTTATTTGATAACAATGCATCAAAAACCGCAACCCAGGTTCCGGTAGACGGCATTCAGGCGCAAACTGACGGCATTCATTCATGAGAAACCGGTCTTGTTGCATGCTAAAGCGTTTGACCAAAAAACGCCCAAGCGTTTACACAAAAGTCGCGCTATCATGCAGTCGAACGCGGTAAAACCTTTAGCAATCTCGCCGCACAGACCAGAGAGGAACTATCCATGAAGATCGGTATCGGTAACGACCACGCCGCCGTCGAGCTCAAGAACATCATCTCCGAGCACCTGAAGGAGCGCGGCTGCGAGGTCGTGAACTTTGGCACCGACACCTCCGAGAGCTTTGACTACCCCATCGCCGGCTACAAGGTGGGTAAGGCCGTTGCCAACGGCGACGTCGATCTAGGCATCCTGATCTGTGGCACCGGCGTCGGTATCAGCCTGGCTGCCAACAAGGTCGAGGGCGTACGCGCCGTCGTGTGCTCCGAGCCCTTCAGCGCCAAGCTCTCCCGCATGCACAACAATACCAACGTGCTCGCTTTTGGCGCCCGCGTCGTGGGCTCCGAGCTCGCCAAGATGATCGTCGACGAGTGGCTCGACGCCGAGTTTGAGGGTGGTCGTCACGAGCGTCGCGTTAACTTCCTCAACGAGATCGATCACACGCGCGCCCTTAAGATCGTCGACGAAGCCTAAACTATTCAGTGCCACAAGCTAACAGCAGGGGCCCGCTCGGAACACATGTCCGAGCGGGCCCCTGCATAGATTTTGGAATAAAAGGGCGCCGCGGATGGAGTTCCGCGGCGCCCAAGCCACACGCTAACAGCTTTAAGGAGTCAAAGCTGGTTTAGCCAAAGAAGCGCTTGATCTCGATCTCGGCGTTCTCCAGGCAGTCGGAGCCGTGGATCACGTTGGCGTTGACATCGACGGCAAAGTCGCCGCGGATGGTACCAGGGGCAGCCTCAAGCGGGTTGGTAGCGCCCATGAGGGTGCGCATCTTAGCAACAGCGGAGAGACCGGAAACGACCATCTTGACGACCGGACCGCTCGTCATAAAGTCGCAGAGACCGCCAAAGAAGGGCTTGTCGGCCAGATGGGCGTAGTGCTCCTCGACGGTAGCGCGCTCGAGCGTGGTCATCTCCATGCGCTCGATGACAAGACCGCTGCGCTCAATGCGAGCAACAATCTCGCCGATTTTGCGATCGCGCACCGCGTCGGGCTTAATCATGATGAAGGTCTTCTCGATAGCCATAAAAGTAGCCTTTCAAGTAGGTTCGCGCGTGCCCAAGTCCCATTCCGGCACCCGCCTGGACTGCATCGTAACAGAGTTTTAGCTGCAGTTAAACAAAAAGCTGTTTATTGAAACGCTGCAATTTATTAAAGCGCTCCATATGTGTCACTTCTGTTTCGAAGCCCGATTAGAGTACCATCCGACCGCCCATCAGCCGCATCGAACAGAGCAGGCGGTCGGTTGCCGCCCGCGAACGTAACCCCTTCACAACCTGCCCAAAGGTCCTACAGAAGTTCTCGACAAGCCCCTCCCCCATAGCAACAAAATACGGACACCCACATCAGCAGGCGCCCGTAAAAGCAAAACGATTTATCAATAAATGGACAATGCGGCTTCAGCCAAACCTCTACTTTGCCCCGTGACCCATCTCGACGACCTTGGTTAGCGATCCAAACACACCTTCGTCGACCACGAGCTGCGCCTCGGCACGCTGCAGCTGCACGGCAACGGCGGCAGGGGCGGTGCCGCCCTCGGTCGTGCGCGCGGCGACAATCGACGGGATGTCGAGCGCCTTTGTAATGTCGCGCTCAAAGAGCGGGCTTGCCTCCTGGAACACCTCAAACGGCAGGTCCTCAAGATTGCAGCCGCGCTTCTCGCACATCAGGACCAGATGGCCTACCACGGCATGTGCCTCGCGGAACGGCAGGCCACGCTTGGCCAGGTAATCGGCAACATCGGTGGCGGCAAGGTGCCCCACGCCGCACTCGCGCGCCATGGCATCCTCGTTGACGGTCCAAGTCGAAATCATTCCGGCCATAACGGACAGGCACTGCATGAGCGTATGGGCGGTATCGAGCGCGCCCTCCTTGTCCTCCTGCAAGTCCTTGTTATAAGCAAGCGGCAAGCCCTTCATGGTTACCAGCAACTGCACCAGGTTGCCGTACACGCGACCGCTCTTGCCGCGGATAAGCTCGGCAAAGTCGGGGTTCTTCTTCTGCGGCATGATAGACGAGCCGGTGGAGTAGGAGTCTGAAAGCGTGATAAAGCCAAATTCGGAGCTCGACCACAGCACGATCTCCTCGGAAAGACGCGACAGGTGCATGGCCATGACGGAGCCGGCGTAATGCAGATCGAGCAGGAAATCACGGTCGGAAACCGCATCGAGCGAGTTGGGAATCACGCCCGCAAAGCCAAGTTCGGCAGCCGTCATCTGACGATCGAGCGGATAGCTCGTGCCGGCAAGCGCGGCAGCACCCAGCGGACAGTTGTCGGCGGCATCAAAGGCAGCCTTCAGGCGTGTAAAGTCGCGCGCGAACATCCAGGAATACGCCAGCAGATGATGCGACAGCAGCACGGGCTGAGCGTGCTGCATATGCGTGTAGCCCGGCAGAATCACCTTGTCGTACTTCTTGGCCGCATCCACCAGCACATGGCGCAGCTCAAGATTGGCCCCCATGAGCTCCTTGGCCAGCGCCTTGACGCCCAGGCGTGTGTCGGTCGCCACCTGGTCGTTGCGCGAACGTCCGGTATGCAAGCGCTTGCCGGCCTCGCCGATGCGACGCGTCAGCTCGCTCTCGATGGACATATGAATGTCCTCGTCGTTGATGTCGAAGGTGAAGTTGCCGGCATCGATATCCTGTTCGATTCCGGTCAGGCCCTTGGCAATCGCCTGCTCGTCCTCGGCACTGATGATGCCCTGGGCCGCCAGCATTTTGGCATGCGCCTTAGAGCCGGCGATATCCTGCTTATAGAGATGTTTGTCGACCGGCAGCGACGCGCCAAACTCCTGCGTGACCTCGGCCACGCCTGCCTCAAAACGACCGCCCCAAAGAGCCATGGAACCGTCCCCTTTCTCCAAATACCAAAACAAGCGCCCAAAGCAATGCGCCATAACGCTAAAGCGATTTTTCAACCGCTAGTTTTACACATTCCCCACCGTGTGCGGAGCCATGTAGCTAATTTGCAAAGAAGTGACGCGCCATGCACTTGGCGCCCAACGTCTCCCTCCGGATGTTGCCCTGCGAACCATCGATCCAGGCCTTCAGGCTCATAGGGACGTCCTCGACCCTTGCAGCATCGAACTCGGGCGCGAGGGCAAGTAAAGCATGCGCGATAGCATTGAACATAATGGATACTCCTCATATATATAGGCGCAGAGCCGCCAAATTGATAGAAGGAGCCCCGCCGGACAACCCCGGCGGGGCTCGGACTCAGCCGCAGACGCGGCATCATATATGCGGGCGGAACGTAGGGGCCACCGATGTTAAGAAGTGTCAGCAAGCATAACGAAAGGTAGGGACCCCGTGCGCCCGTTATGTATCACGCGGATGGGCCGCGCGGATACCAAGGGAAGGAGGCGCTAGGCCTGGGCGGCAGCAGAGCTGGGGCCCTGGACCTTTGCCCACGTCTTGAGCGACAGCGTATCGATCTCGATAAAGCCGGCACTGGCCTTCTCGTCAAACGTGGTGTCGCGGTCGTAGGTAGCCAGACCGTAGTCGTAGAGGCTGAAGGGGCTCTTGCGGCCGACGACATGGCAGTTGCCCTTAAAGAACTTCAGACGGACAGTGCCGGTCACGAACTTCTGGGTATCGGCCATAAAGGCATCGAGCGCGTTTTTGAGCGGGCTGTACCACTGGCCGTTGTACACGGCGGTGGCCCAATCCTGCTCGAGCTTGATCTTGGTCTTGAGCAGGTCGCCCTCGACGCAGATGTCCTCGAGCGCCTTGTGGGCGGTGATGAGCGTCAGGGCGCCGGGAACCTCATAGCACTCGCGGCTCTTGAGGCCCACCAGGCGATCCTCGACCAGATCGAGACGGCCAAAGCCATTGTCGCCGGAGATCTTGTTGAGGGCGATGACGATCTCGGAGAGCTTCATCTTCTTGCCGTCGACGGCGACGGGCTTGCCGGCCTCAAACTCGATCTCGGTATAGGTCGGGGTGTCGGGCGTGTCCTCGGGGTTCTTGGTCATAACCCAGGCGTCGTCGAGCGGCTCGTTCCAGGGATCCTCCAGGTGGCCGCACTCAATGGCACGACCCCACAGGTTGTCGTCGATGGAATAGGGGTTGTCGTTGGCACCCTCGGGAACCGGCACGTTGTGGGCGTGTGCGTAGGCGACCTCGTCCGGACGGCACTTCAGATCCCACTCGCGAACCGGGGCGATAACCTTAAGCTCGGGGTCGAGGGCCTTGACGGCGGCCTCAAAACGAACCTGGTCGTTACCCTTGCCGGTGCAGCCGTGGGCGACGTAGGTCGCGCCAAACTCGTGGGCGACCTCAACAAGCTTCTTGGCAAGCAGCGGGCGAGACAGGGCGGAGAGCAGCGGATACTTGTTCTCGTACATGGAGTTTGCTGCAATGGCTTTGGTCAGGAACTCATCGGAGAACTCGTCGCGCAGGTCGAGCACCTGGCAATCGAGAACGCCCAGGTCGAGCGCCTTCTGCTTTTTGGCATCCAGGCCGGTCTCCTCCTGGCCCACGTTGCCGCAGACGCAAACGACGTCGAGATTCTTCTCGTCCTGGAGCCACTTGACACATACGGATGTATCAAGACCACCGGAATATGCGAGAACGACTTTTTCCTTGCTCATGGCTGTTTCCTTTCGCCCTTGGTAGCTAGTTAGAACATCGGTCAGTTGCAAGTCACCTTGAGGTCAAAAACCGTGCAATATCAGGTTATTCAGCAGAATGCATCACAGGCATGCCCTAGAAACATGCGACTATGTCGTGCTTAAACCCAACGACCTCAAAATGACTCTGTTGAGGCAATTCGCCCCATGTGGACAGAGACGATTGTTATCGTCGTCGGGAAATTGCGCGCTGGCGTCGGAGAGCATTGTCTGCAGTGGTGATGATCTGTACGAACTGCATCTGCCTCTCCTTTCACGTATCGCCGGGCGCAATTCAAATATCGCAAACGGTACCTTTTCCTCGGTAAGCGGCTCTTTTGCCGTCTCCGTTTTCGATGTTCGCTATATTACGATAAAGTGCACGCTGCGCAAGCGACAAATTCAAATTTCTGAAAAGTTTTTTCATTAGTTTGTGAATTGCAGTGCAAATACGCACCATTCCTGCGAAAATACGCTCGACTACTAGTTGATGGTTATAACGTCTGAAACAATCTCGAAACGAAAGGCGCATTTTTATGCAAACTTACGAATCGGACGCCAACATCGGCAACATTAAGATTCTCGCCGTCGATATGGACAAGACGCTGCTGACCGACGAGCGTGTGCTGCCCCAGGGTCTTGATGAGCGCCTGGACAAGCTCGCCGACGCCGGCATCGTATTCTGCCCCGCCAGCGGACGTCCCGCCCCCAAGCTCGAGGAGATGTTCGAGGGTATCAAGAACCGCCTCGCCTTTTGTCCCGACAACGGAGCTTGCGTGATCTATCGCGGCAGCTATATCTATAAGAGCAATATTGACGTGGAGCTGTATCAGCAGGTCTTGAACCGTGCCTCGGAGGATCCTCGCGCTGTCCCCGTCCTGTGCTGCTTCGACGAGTTCTACGTGCTTGCCCGCGACCATCAATACCACGACGAGATCAGCGTCTACTACAACACAATCAACTACGTCGACAGCTTTGAGGACATTGATTTCGAGTCCAACAAGATTTCGGTCTTCTTCCCCGGCTACGACGCCGAGCCCGCTTTCCGCGAGACCTATAGCCCCGAGTTCTCGGACAAGCTCTACGTCACCAACGCCGGGCGCGAGTGGATCGACTTTATGAACCTGGGCGTCGACAAGGGCGCCGGCGTCGCGCACCTGTGCGAGCACCTGGGCATCGATATCGCCGACGCCGCCGCCGTGGGCGATACGTACAACGACATCCCCATGCTGGAGCGCGTCGGTCACAGCTTTATCGTGGACAATGCCGAGGAGCACATGAACGCGCACGCCAAGTGGCGCATTCCGAGCAACAACGACGGGGGCGTACTGACGCTCATCGACGCTATCTTGGCGGCCCGGTAGCCGTCCCATCGGGCCTGGCCGGGCGGCACAGGATAACTTTTCGCTCGGTCAGGTCCTGCGCAAGACGAAAGCCACATTAAGTGGCTTTCTTTGCGTGCGGAATCTACGAAAAGTTAACCTGTGCCGCCCGGCCAGGCCCTAGGTTTACTTGTTTGCCGCCTAGATGGCGTCTTGAGTGTCTAGATACTTAGGCTGAATTTAATTGAACGAAGGGGGCTCCTTGTTGGCAAGGAGCCCCCTTCTGGTTTGGTTACTTTAGGGTTGTGGGCACTTCCCTATTTGGCGTCGGCCCAGGTTATGCCGGTGCTGGCTTCGGCAATTAGGGGGACGCGGAGGTCTACTACGTGTTCCATGACGTCGCGGACCATGGTGGTTAGGCGCTCGACTTCGTCGATGGGGCACTCAAAGTCCAGTTCGTCGTGTACCTGCAGGATCATGTGGGCGGCAAAGCCTTCCTCTTCCAGGCGGCGGCTTACGCGGACCATGGCGATCTTGATGATGTCTGCTGCGGTGCCCTGCATGGGATGGTTCATGGCCGTGCGCTCGCCAAAGCCGCGGAGTTGCGGGTTTTTGGCCTTGAGCTCCGGAATATGACGACGGCGGCCGTACATGGTCTCGGCGTAGCCCGTCTGCTTGGCGCGTGCCACCACGTTGTCGAGGAACGTACGCACGCCCGGGTAGGCCTCGTAGTAGCGGTCGATCATGTCGCGCGCCTCGGCCATCGAGATATGCAGCGACTGCGACAGGCCGTAGGCCTGCTGGCCATACACGATGCCAAAGTTCACGGCCTTGGCGCGACTGCGCAGGTCGGGCGTTACCTCGGACACCGGCACACCAAACACGCGCGCCGCCGTCTCGGCATGGAAGTCCTCGCCCTCGTTAAAGGCGCGCACCAAGTGCTCGTCACCCGAGAGATGTGCCAGCAGACGCAGCTCGATCTGCGAGTAGTCCACCGCCAAAAAGACGCTTCCCTCGCCTGCCGAAAACGCCGTCTTGACGGTACGCCCCAGCTCCGAGCGCGTCGGAATGTTTTGCAGATTAGGGTCGCTCGAAGACAGACGCCCCGTCGCGGTGATGGTCTGGTTGTACGTGGTGTGCACACGACCGTCACCGCGGCGCAGCGGGCCCAACGTGTCCAGATAGGTTGACTTGATCTTGGACTTCTCGCGCCAGTCTAAGATCAAACGAACAATCTCGTGGTCACGGGCAAGATCACTCAGTACCTTGGCATTGGTCGAATAGTAACCGCGCTTGGTCTTTTTGAGACCCTTGGTCGGAAGGCCCATCACATCAAAGAGCACATGCGAAAGTTGCATGGGGCTGCCGATGTTAAAGGTCTCGTCACCGGCAAGGTCGCGAATGCTTCGTTCGACCTCGGTGATCTGGGTCGCCAGACCCTCGGACAGACTGTGCAGGCGGTCGGGGTCCACGAGCATGCCCGCGCGCTCCATCTTGGCAAGTACCGGAACGAGCGGCATCTCGATGCCATCGAACACGTTGGCGGCGTTCTCACGGGCCATGCACTCGCGCAACGGCGCCACGAGCGCCAGCGTCAGAGCCGCAGTACGGGCGGCAGGCGCCGGAGCGTCCTCACCAGCACCCTCTGCACCGCGCGCCGCAGGCAACGCCATCTGCAGATAGGTATCGGCCAGATATGCCTCATCGAACTCGGAGCGATCGGAATCCAGCAGATAGGCAGCGACCACGGTATCGAAGATACGCGTGGAATCGGCAGCGAGCGGATCCATGAGCTCGGGCTCAGAAGAATCGATGGGCGAAAGCTCGTGCAGCAGCGCTTTCGTATCCGGACTCGCCACGCGGCCCTCCATAAACAGGCTCGCAAGCACGCCGGCGATCACACCGTGAGCGAAGTTGAAGCCCTCAACCTCAGCCGCCGCACAGCTGTCGCCCTCCTCGAGCGCGAACAGGCCCTTGGACGTCGCCAACCACAGCGTGCGCGTCAGCCCAAAGAGCGCGCCCTCTTCCTTGTCGTCGTCCACCACGGCGGCGACCCACTCGCCGGCATCAATCGCGCGGGAGACCTCAGCCGCAACGGCACCAAGCGCGTCGGCATCGCCGGCGGCTGCGCGAACCATAGCAGGTATCTCAAACACACTGGAGGCAGCAGCCCCGCCCTCGCCGCCGATCAGCGCCAAGAAACGGTTCTGCATGGCGGTGATACCAAGCGTACCCAGCGCCGCGGAAACCTCATCGGCAGAAAACGCCGGGAAGGACGTCGCCTCAAAGTCGAGCTCGACGGGCGCATCGGTGCGAATTGTCGCAACCTTGCGGCTCAGTAGTGCGTCATCGATGTGTGCACGCAGGTTCTCGCCCATCTTGCCCTTGACCTCATCGGCATGCGCGATGACTTCGTCCAGGCTACCGTACTTCGCAATGAGCGCACTCGCCTTTTTGGGACCGATGCCCGGTACACCGGGGATGTTGTCGGACGTATCGCCCTTTAGACCGTAAAAATCGGGCACGAGCGCCGGCGTAATGCCGTGATACAGGTCGTCCACGCTCTCGGGCGTCATAATCGCCACGTCGGACAGGCCCTTGCGGGTCGAGACCACGTTGACGTGCTCGGTCACGAGTTGATACATGTCGCGGTCGCCGGTCACCAGTAGCATGTCGCAGCCGGCCTCTTCACCCAGGCGCGCCATGGTTCCCAGGATGTCATCGCCTTCCCAGCCCTCGGACTGCAGAATCGGCACGTTGAGCGCGGCGAGCAGCTCCTTAATCATAGGGAACTGCGCATGCAGATCGGGGTCCATGGGCGGGCGTTGCGCCTTATACTGCGGCAGCATCTCCATGCGCACGCGCGGTTTACCCTTGTCAAACGCCACGACGACGCCGTCGGGGTTAAAGGCATCGATCATCTTGAGAAACATGTTCAGAAAGCCAAAGATCGCGTTGGTGGGGCGACCGTCCGGCGCGTTCATGGTCGGCGGCACGGCGTGGAAGGCGCGATGCATGAGCGAGTTGCCGTCGATAACGGCAAAGGTGCGGCGCTTGTCAGACATATTGAATACCTCGCTTTGGGCTGGGCACGGTTTGCTCACTCCAGTTTACACGCTCCCCGCCCCGCGGCCACCTCACATCAAGCTCCCCCGCCACCGTGAGCCCGCGCGTGATACGATGGCTCACGGTACATCAACCAGCACGATCGATCCGAAAGGAGCCTGCGTCATGGAGCGTCCCTGCGCATGGAAAAAGTACACGCCACAGCAAGTCGAGGAGCTCGAGGAGCTTTGCCGCGGCTATAAGCAGTTTTTGAGCGAGAACAAGACCGAGCGCCTGTGCGTCAAGACCGGCATCAAGATGGCCGAGGAGGCGGGATACGTCGACCTGGAGACCGTGATCGCCGAAGGCCGCGAGCTCAAGGCAGGCGACAAGGTGTACGCCGCCAATCACGGCAAGGACCTCATGCTCGTCAACCTGGGCAACGCCCCGCTCGAGCAGGGCTTTAACATCCTGGGCGCCCACGTGGACTCGCCGCGCCTAGACCTTAAGCAGAACCCCGCCTTCGAGGCCGGCGACATGGCCTACCTCGACACGCACTACTACGGTGGCGTCAAGAGCTACCACTGGGTGGCCTCCCCGCTCGCACTCGTGGGCGTCATCTGCAAAAAGGACGGTACCACCGTCGACATCAATATCGGCGACAAGGCGGACGACCCGGTCTTTACCATCTCCGACCTGCTGATCCACCTCTCGAGCGAGCAGATGTCCAAGCCTGCCAAGGACGCCGTCGATGCCGAGATTCTCGACGTGATCGTGGGCGGCCGCCCCGTCAAGTTCGATGAGGACGACAAGGACGCCCCCAAGGAGCCCGTCAAGCAGATGTTCCTGGATATCCTCAAGGAGCAGTACGACGTCGAGGAGGAGGACTTCCTCTCCGCCGAGATCGAGGTCGTGCCCGCCGGCCCCGCCCGCGACATGGGCCTCGACCGCTCCATGATTCTGGGCTATGGCCATGACGACCGCGTCTGTGCCTACCCCTCCATGCTCGCCCAGATCAACGTCATCAACGTGGAGCGCACGAGCATCACGCTCATCGTCGACAAGGAGGAGATCGGTTCCGTGGGTGCCACCGGCATGACGAGTCGCTTCTTCGAGAACACCGTCGCCGAGATCATGATGCTCGCCGGCGAGGACAGCCCGCTGGCTCTGCGCCGCGCGCTCGCCCGCAGCCGTATGCTCTCCTCCGACGTGTCCGCCGGCTTCGACCCGGGCTATGCCGGCAAGTTCGAGACCAAGAACGCCGCCTTCATGGGTCGCGGCCTGTGCTTTAACAAGTACACGGGCAGCCGCGGCAAGGGCGGCTCTAACGACGCCGACGCCGAGTATGTGGCCCTCGTCCGCGACATCATGGACGAGGCCGGCGTGGACTTCCAGACCTGCGAGCTCGGCCGCGTCAACGCTGGTGGCGGCGGCACCATCGCCTACATCATGGCCAAGTACGGCATGAACGTCATCGACTCCGGCGTTGCCGTCCTGTCCATGCACGCCCTGTGGGAGGTCGCCAACAAGGCCGACATCTACGAGGCATATCGCGGTTACAAGGCCTTCATCGAGCGAGCCTAACCAACCCTTCATCAGTTGCGGTGAAATACGGACTAAACTGGCCCATAAACGGCCAAAACAGACCGTATTCCACCGCAACTTTTTTGGCAGAGGAGAGTCCATGCTGCAGGTCATCATTTCGCCCGCCAAGCAGATGCGCGCGGCCCAAGATGCTTTTGAAGTCCTGGGCATCCCACCCTTTGTGCGCGAGACGGCTCGCCTCCACCGCGCACTGCTAGATATCGAGCGGAATGAAGGCAGCGGCGGCCTGCAGGCGCTGTGGAACGTGAGTGACAAACTGCTGGGACCTTGCCTCAACACACTGCATGAGTTCTGGCCCATCCTGAAAAGCGGCGATCTCGACAATCCCGCACTCGCCCGTCACCTCTCCCCTGCCGTCATGTCCTATCACGGCATTCAATACCAGAGCATGGCGCCCGAGGTGATGGATGCCGCACAGCTCGACTGGCTGCAGGACCATCTGTGGATCCTCTCGGGCCTTTACGGATGCGTGCGCCCCTTTCATGCCGTTGAACCGTATCGGCTGGAGATGGGCGCAAAGCTTGCCGTCGACGATGCCCGAGGCCTCTACGCGTTTTGGGGCGACAAGCTCGCACGGACCATCGCTCCGGCGAGCTCCAACGCTACGATCGTCAATCTCGCCAGCGCGGAATACGCCAAAGCCGTTCTGCCCCACCTCACCACCGATGTCACGGTCGTCACATGCCTCTTTGGTGAAGGCATCCGCAACGGCAAGCCCATCCAGCGCTCGACCGCCAGCAAAAAGGCACGCGGTTCGATGGTCCGCTGGATGGCGGAAAACAAGGTCGAGGACGCCGCCGGTCTTACCGAGTTCAACCTTGGCTACCGCTATGTCCCTGAGTTCTCGTCCCCAGACAGCATGGTCTTCATCAACGAACAGATGCCCTAGAGCCGACACCCGACACTGACCCGCTCAGCCTTCTCTATATAACTTGCGGTGGAATAGTTCCTATTTGAGCCTTTTATCGCACAAGCAGGAACTATTCCACCGCAGCTTTTATGATTTGGCCGGCTAGGCGCGACACCTATTCTGCTAGACCGTCGGCCTTTGCAATCACGTTTGTCGAGCCGTCCTGATAGGTAATCTTGACATGCTCCACCTCGGACACCGCAACACCCGTCGGGGGCTCCAGACGCCATTCCGTCAGGGCGATATCCATGGTCGCGGGCACATCTCCTTGATCTTTGAGCTTCACCGTGAGCGTTTTGAGCGCCGCGTCAAACGTCACGCGTTCGGTTTCTTCACCTGGAATGGACCCACCACTCAGCTGCAACTGCACAAACTCATCGCGCGGGTACCAATAATCGCCCGGAACGGCGAGCGTATTGGCATTACCGCCAGTACTCCTCACCGTCATAATCGGTAGGCTATCATCAGCCTCGAACTCCCAGGCAGCGCCGCCGCGACCGCCAAACGTCCAAATACAAAAGGCAATCACCAACACGGCAAGCACCGCAAAACCAATCGCGACAAGGCCATGGTGCGCACGGCTTTCCTCGGCCGATACATCCCATTGCGTCTCTCGATATAGATGCTTGTCTTCCATGTTCGCCTCCCCACAGGCACGCTTGTTGGCCCAATCGTACCCATTCAGGCTATACTTGAGCCCACCACATAAACGGGGAGCTTGCAGGACAAGACGGCAGGCTGAGACTGGGCGCGCCCGCCCTGACCCGCAAACCTGATATGGGTAATGCCAACGAAGGGAGCCGTGCCAATGAGCACACAGACCGAGCCCAAGCTCGTCACGCAAATCGACTTCGCCCGCGCCGGGCAGATCACACCGCAGATGAAGGAGGTCGCCGAGCGCGAGCATCGCGACCCCGAGTACATCCGCGAGCGCGTGGCCGACGGCCGCATCGCCATTCCCGCCAACATCGTGCACATCGAAAAGGGCATGCACGCCTTTGGCGTCGGTGAGGGCTTGTCCACCAAGGTCAACGTGAACCTGGGCATCTCGGGCGACAAGGCCGATGCCGCCGAGGAATGGAAGAAGGTCAAGATCGCCGAGGACTTTGGCGCCGACGCCATCATGGACCTCTCCAACTCGGGCAAGACACGCCAGTTCCGCCAGCAGCTCATCGACGAGACGCCGCTCATGGTGGGCACCGTCCCCATGTACGACGCCATCGGCTACATGGAAAAGCCGCTGGTCAAGCTTACCAAGGACGACCTGCTCGAGGTCGTGCGCGCACACGCCGAGGACGGCGTGGACTTTATGACCATCCACTGCGGCATCAATAAATCGGTCATCAAAACTTTCAAGGAGACCGGCCGCCTTATGAACATCGTCAGCCGCGGCGGCTCGCTGCTGTTTGGATGGATGGAGGTCACCGGCAACGAGAATCCGTTCTACGAGTTCTACGACGAGGTGCTCGAAATCTGCCACGAGTACGACGTGACCATCTCGCTCGGCGACTCCTGCCGCCCGGGCTGTCTCTACGATTCCAACGACGCCACCGAGACCGCTGAGATGATCGAGCTGGGCAAGCTGTGCAAGCGCGCTTGGGCCGCCGGCGTCCAGGTCATGGTCGAGGGCCCGGGTCACATGGCGCTCGACGAGATCGCCGCCAACATGAAACTGCAGAAGCGCCTGTGCCACAATGCTCCGTTCTATGTGCTCGGGCCGCTGGTGACCGATATCGGCGTGGGTTACGACCACATCACCGCCGCCATCGGCGGCGCCATCTCCGCCAGCTCCGGTGCCGACTTCCTGTGCTACGTGACACCAGCCGAGCACCTGTGCCTGCCTAACGCTCAGGATGTGCTCGACGGCCTCATGGCCACCAAGATCGCCGCACACGCCGCCGATATCGCCAAGAAGGTGCCCCACGCCCGCGACATGGACGACAAGATGGGCCAGGCACGTCGCAAGCTCGACTGGGACGCCATGTGGAAGTGCGCGCTCGACCCGGTTACGGGCAAGAAGCGCTACGAGGAGTCCCCCGCCGCCACCGAGGGCACTTGCACCATGTGTGGCAAGATGTGCGCCGTCCGCACCGTCAACAAGGTGTTCGAAGGCACGACGATCGACCTCGGCATGGAGGACTAGTCTCTTCGCCGCAATCTCCTTTTAACATCGAGTCGGTGCCCGCCAATTGTTGACGTGTGAACATTTGCCTGCATTTGCGTAAAAATTGCATCTCGCGCCCGGGTTCGGCATATCGCCGGCCTGGGCATCTTTATAATGCGGGGTAATAGACCCATTTGAATCCGACCAGACAAGGGAGCGAACATGGATCGCAGCAAGGTACCTGCCGTTCTATCCATCGCAGGATCCGATTCCAGCGGTGGCGCCGGCATTCAGGCCGACATTAAGACCATCACGGCGCACCGTCTGTATGCCGAGACAGCCATCACGGCCATCACCGCACAAAACACGCTCGGTGTCACCGCCGTGCAGAATATCTCCCCGGATATTGTCGCGACGCAGATTGACGCCGTCTTTGACGATATTCGACCCAGCGCCGTCAAGATCGGCATGGTCTCCTCTGCCGAGATTATCGAGGTTATCGCCGACCGCCTGAGCGCATGGAACGCACGAAATATCGTCGTCGACCCCGTCATGGTCGCCACCTCGGGCGCTCGCCTCATTGCCGAGGACGCCGCTGAGGCGCTCACGCGTCGCCTGTTCCCGCTGGCGACCGTCATCACGCCCAACATTCCCGAGGCCATGGCGCTGCTCGACTACGAGGTCGATTCCGAGCGCACGCAGCAAAACGCTGCCATGCTCCTCACCCGCCGCTTTGGTTGCGCATCCCTCGTTAAGGGCGGACATTTTGTCAACGAGGCCAACGATGTGCTAGCAGAGCCCGCGCCGCTCGATGACGAGGGCAACCACCTGGGCGATCCGCTCACCACGTGGTTCCGCCACAAGCGCATCGAGACCGGCAACACGCATGGCACCGGTTGCACGCTTTCGTCCGCCATCGCCTGCGCATTGGCACAGGGCATGGATCTTGCCGACGCCGTCAACGCCGGCAAGGCCTACCTGACAGGCGCTCTGGCCGCCGGCCTGAACATGGGCAAAGGCTCCGGCCCTGTCAACCACATGTGGCAGTACTGAGACAGTTTGCCGCAGCTCGCTATTGATGCTGACCAACAGGCAAAACACGCTGAACGTACCGCAACACGCTGACCGTACTTAGGGTTTTGCGCCCACTTGGGATATTCGAAGGATACGAGAAAGGGGCCGTGGCGAAGAACCGCCACGGCCCCTTTTGCTGTTATCGCCCGCGGTCGCTCCCGCCCCAGATCAGGGCGAGCGCGACAACCGTGACGAAGCTGCCCAGAATCGCGCCGAGCGCCGCGCCCATGACGAAAGCCATTACCACGGCACCCCGTCGGTGACGCAGACCTGCAGACGGTCGAGCGGCTCGCCGTAGATACCGGCGTAGTCGTCGCCGCTATAGGTAGAGCCGTCGTCGCACACGGTGTTCAGCCATCCGGCGCGCGCAGTGGTCTGGGAGCGGTACCACACCTGCTTGTACTCCTCGCCGCTCGGCGTCACGTAGTACATGCGCACGCCGTCGATGGTATGACCGGCGATACCGGCGCAGCCGTTTACGGTGTCGTTGCGGTCGCCCTTGGCGACCCAGTCGAGCCAGCCGTCCTCGACGGTGTGGACCTGATACTTGAGCGTACCTCGATCAACTCGGGCGCAAAGGAGGTCATGCTGTCGGCACGGGTAGCCCGCGAAGCCGTCGTCGCCGGCACCGAAGTCAGTCACCTCGTCCAGCCAGCCGCCACCTTTGAGGTGCAGCGAGTAGTGTACGGGAACACGGGTGCCAGTGGAGCGAGGGAAACCGCCCGGCGCGCCCTGCGACGCCGAAGGCGCAGCGGGGGTCGCCGCGGGCTGCACAGTCGGCGCGGACGGCTGCGTGCCGCCGACCATCGCGTCGTACCACTCGACGGCGCGCTGCATGTAGTGGTCGCGCTGCGAGCCAGCCAGCTCGCCGGGACAGGCCGTGGACGACCAGTGCTTGTGCGGGAACACGTTCACCATCCATGCCGGGCGGCCCAGCCCGTAGTACAGGCACAGCGCCGCCACGAGGTGCGCACCGCTCTCGATAGCGGCCTCGTGAACCGTCCACGGGCCGCGCGCGCTGTTGGCGTGTTCGATGCTGATGGTCGTGTCGTTGCCGCCGCCCGTGCCGATGCCGTCGCCGCAAGCGTAGGCGCGGTCGGTGTCGTTGACGTGCTGCACGATGTAGCCGTTGCGGTCGACCGAGTAGTGGGCAGAGCAGCCGTTGGCGGCCCAGATGCTGTTGCACTGGGCTGCATTGAGGTCACCCGCCATATGGTGGATCGTGACGCCCTTGATGCCGAAGGGTCGTCCCGCCGAGAAGTTGCAGCCGAGGAGCTTGTACTCGTCCGGTTGGACGTTCGCGAAATCTGCCATGTTAGTCCTCCTTAATGTCGCCGAGCGCGAGCAGCGCGTCGAGCCATTTGTCCGTGATACCGACGGATTTGAAGGCGGCATAGGCCACCTGCACGCCGCCGACACACGCGAAGATGGACGTCACCCACGCCGAGGGGTCGGTGGGCACGCCTCCCGCCATGGCCGTGAGGGCACCGCACCCCGCCGAGACGGCGATGGCCGTCCAGCGGGCGACGCTGCCTGTCATGGCCTTGGTCTTGATGGCCTGCACGATGTACGGCACCACGAGCACCGTGGCGACGGTGAGGCCGGCCTGAATCTCAGTTATTTGATTGCTCCTATCTGTTTGTCTCCTTGTTGTACATGAGGTCGACGCGGTCGTAGATGTGGTCGACCTTCTCGGCCATCCCCTGGCTGCGCGCCTGGCTGTTGACCAGGTCGGCGTGCAACACGTCATTTGACGCGACGACCGACTCCATGAGCGCCTTCATTCCTTCAATAAGGGTGTTGCTGCGCTCCATTTGGGCGGCGATGCGCCCCTCCATTTGGGACCGTTCGCGGTCGCGCTGCGCTCGCTCGTCCACCTCGGCCTGTTTGCGCTCCTCGCGTTTGAGGTCGAGGCTCGCCTTGCGCTCGTTCTGGACCTTGTACTCGGCCAAAAATTGCCGCCCAAAATAGAAGGCAATGAGAACAAGCGCTGCGCCTCCGAGCCATCCGGGGCCATAGGGCGCGAACAGCTTGAGTACCTCCATCCGGCCTCCCTTCCGTTCTGCAGTGTGATGGGGCCCACTCCCCGCCACACTGCAGGTTCGGACCACCGTAACGCCGGCCTACACCGCCGCCATCGTGCCGACGCACACGGCCAGCGGGCCCTGCGACAGAATCACGGCGCGGTCGGTGATGATGCACCCCGTGCAGGAGCGCACCATCGGGACCGTCACTACCGCGCCGTGCAGCATCACGTCGAGCGCCGTGTCGTGGACGCCCACGACCGTGCCGAACTCCATCGTCAGCCGCTTGCCGCCCGACGGCATCGCCGCCGCCAGCCGCGCCGCCGCGCCCTTGATCTCGGCCGTCGAATCGCTCATCGCTCGTACCTCCTCGCCGTGTGCTTTATGACGCAGCCGGCGTCGAGCGTCAGCGTCTGCTTCTGGATTGCCAGCTTGCCGACAACCCCGCCGGTCCTGTAGTTCATCGCCACCGCCATGCACGGCTCGACGGGCTTGTACACGCTCTTGAACTCGTCCGTGCGCGTCACGGCGCGCTCGGTGGCGAGCAGCTCAGCCGCCTTGCGGTCCGCCGCCGCCTGCATGGCGTCCTGGGGCCAAGGCGTGGCGTTGCCTCCCTCCTCGACCTTGCCGGCGACGAAGATGGCCTCGCCGCCGTCGATGTAGCAGTAGCCCCAGCTGACCTTGCTGTGGTTCTCCGTGGCGTGGTAGGTGTAGCTGACCTTCTGCCACTCGCCAGTCATGGTGAACCCCTTGGTCACCGGGCCAAGCGCCCTCTCCTGATCCCAGAAAGACTGTATGATGCCCGTCGCGCCCTTAGTGCCCTTGACCCACACGCTCTGCGTGTAGTCCGTATCCTTCTTGACGCTCGGCCCCTCGTCCTGGCAGAAGCCGACGCGCCCGCCGCTCGAGACGACCTTGATGCCGAAAAGCACGCCCACCTGCGGCGAGTCGGAGACGTAGACGGTCTGGATGCTGCCGTGCGATTCGCTCTGTCTGAAGCTCTTATCCGACTTCTTGCCGGTGCCGATGAGGGCGTTGGCGGCGCCCTCGACAAGGTTGGCGTCCTCGGTGTCCACGCCCGGCAGGCTGTCGTAGCTGTAGCTCTTGACGATGCGGCGCCCGACCGAGACGGTCGACAGGTCGGAGTCGGGCGAGTCGTCCACCGCCGTGCCGCGCACCGATGCGTCCTGCGTGCTGAAGTCCACGTGCACGACGTTGCAGACCTCGGCACGGTTGGTCGATTCGGTCATGTCCGGCATGAAGCGCGCGTCCCTGCCCTCGGTGAACTCCGCCGAGATGGGCATGTCGGCAGGCTCGACGTAGCGCCTGTAGATCACGTTGCCCATCCGGTCGGTCGCCGGCGAGCGGAACCCGGCCGCCTTGAGGAGCAGGTCCACCGCGTCCAGCTTGTTCTTGGCGTCGTTGTCCCTGCCCACGCCGAAAACCAAGGTGCTGCCCAGAAGGAGGCTGCTGGGGTCGGCGTAGACGGTGAGGCCGACCGATTCGGCTATCTTGACGGCCTCATCAACCAGATTGCTGCCAGCAACGATCACGTACGGCCCGTCGAAGTCGTCGTCTTTGAGCCGCTTCAGGAGGCCGTAGGCATTGATCTGTCCCTCGCGGTAGGCGCCGTCGATGTCCACCGAGTCCACCACGGGCATGAACGTGCCGAGGCACTCGCGCCTCTCGCTGCCGTCCGAGAAGGAGGCGTTGAGGTACACGCGCAGAAAGTCGTTGCCGACGTCGAACTTGTCGGCGAAGTCCAGGGATGCAGTCTCATAGAGCGCCGTGTTTGCGTTGCGCTCGATGGAGCCGCCGTTCTCGATGTCGCGCACGAAGTCGACTTCGAGCCCCGTCTCGCGCGAGACGCGCACGAAGTCGTAGGAGGCGTCGAACGGCCTCGTCCAGCTATCAGCCATTAGCGGGCTCCTCCCACGTCTCCCACGTCGGGTCGCACGAGGCCACCCACGCGCCGTCGGAACGCTTCACGCTGCAACTCAGGCGGGCGCGGAACCGTTCGCCGTAGAGATCGCGCACCCAAAAGCGTCCCGCGGTGTTCATGACCTCGAGGAATGACTTGTAGTCCTCCTCGTCGAGCAGCAGGAAGTCCATGCTGTCCTTGACGTCCCGTTCGTTGATGCCGTACGAGACGGGCAGCCCTTCCCCGCCGTCGGCAAAGTGCAGCATCTTGTACCCGTGCGTCACCTTGCGGCTCGAGCCCTTCTTGAGATAGTGCCCGAGCCACGTCCTCTCAGCGCCGGCCCCCCAGTTGAGAGCCACCGCGCGGCTCGCCACGGTCGTCTTGACCCTCGTCGCCGTGCTCACGCCCGTCGCGGCGTAGGCGACCGCGACGTACTCGAACTCGCTGTTGAGCGGAGGCAGCGGGTCGCTCGCGCCCTCGCCCGCCGCAAGGTGAGAGCCGAGCTGCAGGGTCGAGCCGTCGGGCAGGACGCGCGACACGGTGAAGTGGGACGTCTCGGGCGTGTCGTCGCTGTCGGCCTTGCCTGGGAATACCGACAGCTGGCATCCCAGCCTCTCGTCGACGAAGATGTTTAGCGACGGTTTGGCTGGCGGTGCCCAGTCGGTCCGGAAAGTTCTCGAGACGGTGACCGATAGCGACGATCCGGCCGTGACCGTGAGCATGACCCTGTACGGCGTGAAGTTGACGAAGGCGTGTTGCGCGTAGCCCAGGCGGAAGGAGCGCGCGTCCTTGTCCACAGCCCCGCTCCACAGAAGGTTGCCCCTGATGTCGCATAAAGACAGGTACTGTCGGCTGACGCCCGTCTCGTCGGCCACCTTCCACGTGAAGGTATGCGGCACCGCTCGCAAGGTTGCCCCGTCCGAAGCCGGGTCGGTGAAGAATGCCTGGGGCGCGTCCGCCACGGTATACGCCGCCGCGCTCGACCATGCGCCCCAGTCTTCGTCGAGGCCCTTGGTGCGCACGCGCACGGAGTAGAGGCCCTTGGTGCCGGTCGGCAGCTTCAGGCTCGTACCCGGGCCATCGACCGTCGTGGTGGTGGGACCCGTCGGCGTCGTGACCTGCACCTCGGCTGAGGTCTGCGCCGAGCCGTCCGGATGGTTGGGCACCCATTCGAGCGTCGCGGTCGAACCTGTGGCATAAGCCGCCCTGACGCCCCTGATGGACGGTGCGAGCGGCGGGCATATAGTCGTGACCTCGTTTGACTCGGTCCACGGTCCCTTGAGGCCGCTCTTGACCGCGCGGACGCGGTAGCGCACCGTACCCGCCGGTGCCTCCTCGTCCTCCCATGAGGCGTTCACGTCCGCATCGACCCACGTCTTTCTGCCGTCGGTCGTGAGCTGGAACTCCCAGCTGTCGACGAAGGCCGGCGCGTCGTGCCCCCTGAGCACGACCTTCGCCGCCTCCGCCTTGACGGCCTCGAGCATGCCGAGCGCCGTCGGCGTGGTGTAGATCGCCGGCGCGCTCGCGCCGTAGTCCGACGTGCCGCCGGGGCCCGTCGCCTTGGCCGAGAAGATGTACATGCAGCCCGGCTCGAGGCCGTTGTAGGTGTGGCTCGTGGTATCCCAGCCCACGGTGCCGACGTCGGTGAACTTCCCGGGGCCGTTCTTCGCCACGCCGACGGTCACGGTCGACCAGGGGTAGTCTCCGTTCATACCCGTGTAGTCGGCATCCCAGCTGACCTTCGCGCTGGTGTCGCTAAGGCGCTCCGCCCTGATGTTCTTCGGCGTGTGCGGCGTGTGGTAGGCGCGGCACGGCACCGTGACGGTGTTGGAGGCGTTCGACGTTCCGTTGCCGAAGCCGCCCGTGACGTTAATCTGCCCCGTGAAGGTGTGGTTGTAGGCGTCGCCGTTGCCACGGGCGAGCTCGACGTCGCGCGACGTGCACTGCACCCACACCCAGCCGGAATTGTTTGTCGAGTAGACCGAGCCGTTCCACGAGCCGCCCGCCGACGAGCTGCCGTTTGCGTAGCAGTCGATGGCGTAGCGCGTGCCGTAGCCGTGCGTGACGCGGTAGGTCACGGTGGTGTCCGTGCGTCCGACCTCAGCAACGTCCACGTACGCGCACCAGCAGTACTTTCTATAGCCACTGCCGCCTTGAACCCAGTTTCCCTGCGCCATACTACGCGACCCCCATCGCCATGCTCTGCTCCACCGCCGCGACGAAGCTCCTGAAGGCGGAGGCCACGCGCCCGTCGACGCCCAGCATGTCGCCGTCGAGGTAGAGGTTGTAAACGTTGCCGCCGCCCGCGAAGCCCGCGGCTCCGTTGGCGGTCGCCCCGTATGCTCCGCCGCCGGTAACGCTCACACCGAACACGGCGGCCTTCTCGACGTTGCGCACCGCCGACCTCATGGACTTCACCGGCTCGTCCGCCGTATCGTCGATGCCGAGGGCCGCGCCCTCCATGACGTAGCCGAAAATCTTGCGGAACACGCGCGAGGGGGAGTGGATACCCAGCAGGTTCTTGGCCGCGTCGATGGCGCCGCCAACCACGCCGGTAATCATGCTCACGACCACGCCAGCCGCGCCGCTGATTCCGTTTGCGATGCCCTGCACGATCTGCGAGCCGATGGAGGCCACGCGGTCCGGGATGGAGGACAGGGCGCCCATGATGGAGCTGCCGATGCTCGAGGCCGCCGAAGTCACAAAGCCGACCGCGCCGCGGATGGCGGAGCCCAGGCTGCTGATTCCGTTGCGGCCGATGCTCGCCAGGGTGGACGGCAGGTTCTGGATCGCGCCGCGGATGGCGGACACGATGTTGGTGCCGCACGAGCGCACGAAGCCGGCCATGTTCGCGATTCCGTTGCCCAGGAACGTGATGGCGTTCCTGCCGAGGCTCAGCCAGTCGAGCGCCGACCACGCAGAGACGAAGGCCGAGAAGATGGCCGGGATGTTGGCGATGAGCGTCGGTATCGCCTGCACGATACCGAGCGCCAGCGTCACGATTGCCTGGATGCCGGCACCGAGCAGCGTCGGCGCGTTGTCATTGATCGCATTGGCGAGGTTCTGCACGATGACCGGTGCCTGCTCGATGAGCGTCGGCAGGCTGCCCGCTATGCCCTGCGCCAAGCCGACGATGAGGTTCGCCGCGCCCTCGGCAAGAACGCCTGCGTTCTCGGCTATGGACTCGGAGAGGCCGGTGAGAATCTGCAGACCGCTCTCCATGATGGAGGGCAGGTTCTCGGACAGGTACCCGCCGAGCGAGGTCATGAGCGACGCCGCCGTCTCGGAGAGGAACGACAGCCCCATCTCGATTCCCTCGGCGAGCCTGGGAACGACCTCGCCGCCCACCTCGGCGAAGCCCTCGGCGATGCCGGGCAGCGATGAGGTGATGTTCTCCTGCAGCGTGGAAAGGTCGCCCTCGAGTAGCGTCAGGCCGTAGACCATGGCGAGGTGCAGAGACTCGAGCGGGTTGTCACCAGCCGACCAGATCTCGCCAAGGCCCTTGAAGCGCTCGCCGATCTCGTCCACGCCGTCCGACACGGCGGAGAGGATGTCGCCCATGGGTCCGGGCACGGCTGCCGCCGCGCTGTCGAGTGCCTGCGTGAAGATGCTGACGAACGCCTGACCGAGCACGGGGCCGACCGACGTGACAAGGCTCGGCAGCTGCGACAGCGCAGTGCCGGCGATGGTCGCCACGCGCGGGATGACGTTCGAGGCCGCCGTCTCGACCGACTGTACCAGCTCCTCGGTGAGCTTGCCCATGTCGGCGTCGTCCTTGCCCAGCTCCGTTATCCAGTTCTCCCAGGCGGCCTTCGCCATGTTGCAGGAGCCCTCGATGGTCGTCGCGGCCTCGCGCGAGGTCGTACCGGCGATCTGCATCTGCTCCTGCATCGTATGGATAGCGAGCACGATATTGTCGAATGAGAGACTCGACTCGTCCACGGCGGAGTTGACGGCGTGCGCGTCCTTGACGAGGCGCTGCATCTCCTCCTTGGTTCCGCCATACCCCAGTTTGAGGTTGTCGAGCATGGTGTAGTTCTGCTTCGCGAAGCCCTGGTAGGCGTTCTGGAGGTCCTCCATCGCCGTGCCGAAGGTGTTCGCGTTGTCGCTCATGTCGACCATGGCCGTGTTGGCGTACTTCGCGGCCTTTACCGTGTCGCCGCCCAGTGAGGAAACGAGCGAGGCCGAGAAGCCCGTCACCTGCTCCATGTACCGGTTGGCGCTCAGGCCGGCCGTTATGTAGGCGCGGTCGGCGTTTGCCAGCACCGTCGTCTGGGCCTGCTCGAGCTGCCCCCACTTACCGGAGCACTGCTCGACGGTCTGGCCGGTCATGGCGGCGTAGTCCTCGAGGGACTTGCCCATGTTGCCGAATATCTTCTTAATGCCGCCGACGTTCTGCTCGTATGCGGCGTATGCGCTCATGCTCATGCCCGTGACGGCAGCGACGCCCGCCCCCACGGCGGCGACGCCCACGCCTACCGCCTTGGCAACAGTCGCTCCGGCCTTGCCGAGCGTGCCCACGACCTTCGAGGCCACACCCTCGGCCTTGCCACTGGCCTCGTCCTTGAGGCCGACCTTAATCATCAGGTCGAGAAGGTTCACCTAGACCACCTTCAATCCCATCCGCTCGATGATGTCTGCGGCGATCTCGTCGCCGCCGCGCGTGTCCTCCGCCTCGGACCCATCGCCCGCACCGCCGTTGACGATGCTCAGGAAGGGTTCCTTGAGCCACTTCCCCTGCGCCATGAGGCGCACCGACTCGCTCAGGTACACGCGGAACGCCTCCCGCTCGTCCCGCTCGCGCCACCGCGCGACCATGTACCTAGAGAAAGGGCGAGCACGCCGTGGCCCGACGTACTCGCCCAGACAGAGCCATATGTGAGATGGGTCCTCGGCGGCTATCCAAAAAAAGGAGCCAGGACGTCCTTGATGCCGTCGATACCGTCGATGGCATCCTTGATGTCGTTCACCCACTTCTTGACGGTGAAGTCGGCCTTGTACTCCTCGAGCGTCTGGCCGTCGAGCGCGGCGAGCAGCTTGTAGCTGATCTCGCCACCCTGGCGCAGCACGTCGGGCAGAAGCCCCACCACCATGTCCACGGCGAGGCCGTTGACCTCGGCGGTTGCGGCTGCCTTCGCGGCCTCGGGGTCGCCCTTGGCCTTGGCGGTCGCCTTGGCCTTGACCTTGGCGGAGTCGGAGCGGAACTTGGCGTAGGCGGCCTTGGCCTTCGCGCCGAGTTCGCCGTTCATGACGTCCTCGGCAACGTCCGCCAGCAGGCACATGGCGTTCTGGAACTCGTCGGCGTTAAGGTTCTCCAGCTTCATGGTTAGGCTCCAATCTCCTGTTTGATATACAGCTCGTAGGGCACGATCTCGGGGTTCTTGATTGAGTAGTGGCCCGTGAACTCGAACGCGAACTGGCCCTTGGCCTTGTTCTGCGTCGTGATTTGCAGACCGCCCGTGTTGAGCGCGTTGATGAGGCGGACGGCGATATAGCCGTTGCCCTTCTCGCCCGAGTAATCGCCGATGAGCCAGATGTCGGCGAAGTCCTCCTCCGAGAGCGCGGAGCGCGGGACGATCTTCCCCTCGGTCTCGTCGGCTGCGGCCGCGAGCTTCTTGCCGAGCGCGGTGTTCAGCGTCACGAACGTGCCGCTCAGCTTGGCCTCGATGCTGTCGATGCGCTTCAGCTCCATCGTGTTGGCGGGGCAGTTGTCGATGTCCTCGCCGTAGTCGATGAAGCTGGGCGTGGCGGCGAAGCTGGTTCCGCCGCTCGTCGCGCCCATCAGCTCGGACTCCGCGACCTCGGCGGTCTTGGGGTTGAAATTCGTGGCGAGCAGGCCCGCGTTGATGACGATCTCCTTGAACGTGTTCTCGGGGATGCGCGTGAACTTAGACATATGACCTCCTAGTAGCTGGTCATGTACTCAATGGTCAGGTTGATGATTCGGCGCTTCACGGCGTTGTCCTCGTCGGCCATGGCGTTGCAGAACGGATCGCCCTGCATCACCCACATGCCGCCGCCGTCGCACGGCAGCAGCACGCCCGACAGCCCCAGCGCCCGGGCGACCTCCTCGGCCTTGGCGTTGGGCGCGGCCTCGGACGAGGTCCGGTACCAGAGGTTCACCTCGGAGTTGCACTGCGTGCCGAACGACGCGGTCGGCAGGTCGTAGGTGATGTAGGGCATCTTCGCCTCGCCCGGCACCGCCGAGTCGCGGTACACGGGCAGCCCGAAGCCCTCGAGCCACGCCTGCAGCACTGCCGCCTTAGTCGACATCCGGCACCTCCCACTCCTCCGCGCTGCACTGGCCGAAGCCAAACGACGCGCAGCACGGCGCGGCGCCGTCGTCCGCGTTCGACGTGCAGCGGAATACCTGCCCGTCGAACGCACGCTGGAAGAGGTCGCCGTACCGCAGCGGCTCGTCGGTGGTCACGGTGTAGACGTTCCTCACGCCGTCGTGCTCCGCGATGCGCGAGGCCGTCGAGCTGTCGCGCACGATCGCCGCCGTGAAGCCGTCGCCGACGGCGAGGACGGTCTTGAAGCCGCCCTCGCCGTCAGGCTCGGTCTTTGCGACGAGCCTCGCGCACGCCACCGCCATGCGCTCGTACAGGCGGCTCACAGCTTTCTCCAAGGGTCGAGACGCGCCTTGAACTGCTGTCGCCACGTGATTGGCGAGCCGTCGCCGCCGACGCGCGTGTAGCTGTAGCCGCCAAAGCTCTCGCTCGCGTAGGGGCTGTCCAGCTCCTTGGCGTGCTCGGCCTGCCACGCTGCGATCTCGTCGGCGAGGTCGACCACGGCCTGCGGGATGGCGAGCGCCCAGACGGTGCCGACGAACTCCTCGTCCGTGAGGCCGCTGTAGGGCCACGCATGCAGCCCGTCGTTGAACGTCGAGCCCGTGATGCGGACGTACTGGCCCTCCTTGAGGCCGAGGGCCGCGGGCGGCACGAGGCGGCCGTCCTCGATACGGACGCGCCCCGTGCGCTTGTCGGCGACGAACCAGTTGCGCAACGACAGAAGCACCTGCTCGAGCATCTCTGCGCCTATCGCTTATCGGTGATGACTGCGGCGAGCTCGGGGCTGAGGGTCTTGACGCCGCAAAGCATGTCGATGGAGACGGTGTCGGTCTTGGTCTTCTGGTCGTAGCCCTGCACGACGCGCAGGCCGAAGCCGTCGTAGGAGGTGGAGTACGCCTTGGGAGCGCCAAGCGGCATCTCGAGCTGACGGGTCACGAGCGCGAAGGCGTTCTTGTGGAAAGCGATGGACGGCGTGTAGTTGGCCGTCTCTGCCGTGGTCTTCTGCACGTTCTGGTCGCAGTAGAAGTCGAGGCCGTACTTGCGGCCAAGCGATGCCTCCTTGAGGGCGGTGCCGTTGTCGCCGACGGCGGACGCGTTGGTGAACGCCTCGGTGTTGAGCAGGTCGGCCTCGGCCTGGGAGCCGTAGACGAAGCGGCGCTCCGTGGAGGGTGCCTTGGCGTCCACGAGGAACTTGCGGGCGGCGATGATGTCCGCCACGGCGATGGCGCCCTTGGTGTGGTCGACGCGGTTCGTGACGTCCTTCTCGAGCGCGAGCAGGTAGCCGTCGATCTTGTCGGCGAAGGCCTGCATCGCGGGGACGAGGAACTGCGCGGAGAAGTCGACGATGCCCATCGTCAGCTCCTTGGACGTGACGGCGAACGTCACGTCGAGCAGCTTGTCCATCTTGACGGGGACCTTGCCCTCCGTGGCGTCCTGCACCTCGACCTCGGTAGTAAACTCCTTGGCCTCGAAGGTGGCGGGCTTGCGGACGGTGATGGTGTCGCCCACGCCGGCGACGAACTCGGAGGAGTAGTCGCGGTGGACGAGGTTTGCCATGACGGCGTTGGTGCGCAGAACGTCCAGCGCCTCGTTGGCGATGATGTTGGGTGTAAGGATGGTGTTCGACATAGATACCCCTTAGCCTCTCTGCTCCGCCTTGTACTTCATGTACTCGGCGGTGCTCATTTCGTTGATGTCCTTGCCGCCCTCGCCCTTGGGGGCGTGGGCCACGTCGGCACCCTTGACGGTCGTGGTTGCGATGAAGTCGGCCCAGTCGGCCTTGATGCCCTCGGTCAGCTTGTCCGCGTCCTCGATAGCGCCGTCCTTGACGGTCACGCCCTCGAGGTCGGAGACCTTGAGAACGGTTTCGATGCGCTTGGGGTCGACGCCCGCCGACTTGAGCAGCTCTCGGTACAGGCCGCGCTTCTCGGCTGCGGCCTTCTCGCCCTCGACCTTGGCCTTGTAGTCCTCTAGGTTCTTGACGGCGGCCTTGTACTTTTCCTCGTACTCGTCCGCGCCTTCGCCCTTGGCCTTGAGTGCGTCCAGCTCCTTCTTGTAGCCGTCCGCCTTGCCAGCGGCCTCCTTGAACTCGTCGCGCTGTGCCTTGAGCGCGTTCACGCTCTCGGCATGCTCGTCGATGATCTGGTCGATCTTCTCGTCCTCGATGCCCATTGCCTTGAGCATCTTTCGCGTAAGTGCCAACAGAATCTCCCTTGCTTCGGAATGGGCGGGTTCCCACCTATTGCCTCGGCGGGGCCCGCGCCGCAATACCTCGCGGCAAGGGTGAGTATCCAAATGGAGTAACGCGGCCCTACGCGCCACTCCTCAGGTGCTTCTCGAGAATCGCCCGGTACGTGTCTCCGTGGCCCGTCGCCGCCTTGCGCAGGAAGTGCTTGCCCTTCATGTGGGAGGTTCCCTCCTCGACGTACAGCGCGTACTCGACGTTGGTGCCGATGAAGCAGTCGTAGCCTTTGAGGAGGTGCGTGACGGAGTTGCGCAACCTGCCCGTGTCGACCGGGCACGTCGCCTTGGCATAGCCCTCCGCAACGAGGCCTATCTCCTCTAGGCCAGTCTTATAGGCGCGCAGGAGGGCCTTCTCGACCTGCTCGATGTTGTTCTGCCGTATCTCGATGCACTCGGCGGTATCCAGCTTCGCGGCGTTTACGATCTCCTCGGTGATGAGGGTGCCGTGCCGGCCGTGGTCGCCGACGCCGCCGACGAGCCCGTAGGCCATCAGTCGAGCACCTCGCAGCCATAGCCAACGCGCCCGTCGACGTCCGCCTCGATGGCCTCGATGGCTTGCATCGGAACGCCCTCGCGCCCGAGCGTGCAGCCGTCGTCGGGCTCGACCTCGTCGCCGCGCTGCGTGCAGATGTAGGTATCCGGAAACGTGAAGCCGAAGCCCAGCTTTACGGCGCAGTCTCCGCAGCTCGCACAAGTGAATAGCTCTTTCATGCCTGCCCCAATCTCTCTACGGGCAGTGTCGCGGCACGGTCACGCGGCATTAAAAAGCCCCGCCGGAGCGGGGCTTGCTGTGGTCTATTTGACTTTTATCTCGTTGGCCTTGTCCATCTCAAGCTCGATAGCAGACGGGCTCTCGCCTCTGAGGAAAAATGGAATCGGGAAGAAGTCAATCCTCCCCGTTTCCTTGTCGATGGCATATGGAGTGTCGCCCGGGGCCATCTTTCCATCGAAACCGAACCCGACGAACCAATGGTATTTGCCCTCGTATGCGCACACCGGGCCGTATCCGTCTACGGCCTCCTCTTCCAGAATCGGCTTTATGGCCTCTTCCAATGTGAGCATGTCAACCTCTTGTCGTCAGGCACTCGTCGATAAGATCGCCAAACTCGGCGTCGTCAACTCGCGCGAACTCCGTCTCCTCGGCCTTGATTATACCAAAATACCAGCTCACGTCCTCATCGCCGCTCTGTGGGTCTATGAACTTGATAGCGTTTCCCGTCTTTTCCGCAACGAAAACGTGTCGTCCGCTCTTGCCGCAAAGCGCGTGGTCCCAGGAAACGGAGACCTCGGCCCTCGCGTCCCCGTTTACCGCAAGGAGGAATGACGTTATTTCTTTCTCCGGCTTATCGCCACCACGTTTCCAAGTGGCCCCCGGAAACACCTTTTTGTACGACTCGGCGCGCACGAAGGGGTCATATGCCGATATTTTCCCCCACTTGTTCATCTTAACCGGCTTCGCAACGACGTCGAGCCCACGCCGTCTCGCCTCATACGCCGGAACGCACCTTTGGCAGTTGTACGAGTACCTGCCGTCTTTGTCCTTCTTTGTCTTAAAGTTCGGGTTTACCTTGGCAAGGTCGGAGCCTGCGGAATGCTCGCCCTTGATCTCCTTGAAAACGCGCCGGCCGTTGACAATGGGCGTCGAACCGGGCGCAAGCACCGTGTCGAGCACCTTCTGCTGGTCGCCTGCGCTCATCTTCCTGAACCCGCTCGACGGTATGCCGTAGTCCCCAAGCTGCCGCGAGAGCCGCTTGCGCGCCTCGGTCTTGGATACGCCTGCCACGTCCAGCTTGCGCTTGGTGCCGGGCATTTCCATGAACTCGGAGATGGTGCGGTCGGCCGGTTTGGCGCCGTTGACGGCGGGCTTGCCCGCCTTCCATTCCTCGTAGGTCATGCCCTCGGGCAGTCGGCTGAAACGCTCGCCGTCGAGCACGTCGAGCCCGTCACAGCACGCAATCAGCGTGCATCGGCAGTTGCACGTCTCGGCATACGGCGCCTCGGGGTCGCCCGGGTAGCGGCACCCGTTGCTGAACTTCTCGCCGACCTCCACCTTCTCGCGGTCAATCTTCCTGTGGGTCGAGCGCGTGCGCAGGTCGAGCGTCGCCACCCATTCCTGCTGCACCTTGATGCCGAGCCCCTTGGCCCTCTTGTAGCTGTCGACGCGCCCGGCGTTCTCCGCCGCCGTCGTCGAGGTCCGCGCCAGACGCACCGCCGCCGCGCGGTTCGCCCCCGTCACGTCCTGCATGCGCTTGGCTATCTTTGGTATCGACTCGCCGAGCAGCACGCCCTGCGTGATCTGGTTGGCTATGAGCCGGCGGTTCCACGCCACGTCCTTGGCGACGTTGACGGACGGCTTTGGCAGGTAGCTGTCGTGGTCGGTGAGCAGCCTCTGGACGGTCGACGCGTCCTGCAGTGCGTAGGCCGTGTCAACGCCCACGGCGCTCTCGACCTGCCACGTGCCGTAGTTGTAGTTCTCGGCGTAGACCTCGGGCAGCCTGCCCTCGATGGCGGCGGCTGCGACGACGTTCGCGTGCGTCATGGCCTCGGCGCACTGCTTGAGCACGATTCGGTAGCGCCTGCCAGCCGCTATCTTCCCGCTTCGCCAAGACCTGTATTGCGCCTTGGTGATCTCGCCGGCCTCGAGACGCTCGCGCATCTTCTCGTCGTCGGCCTCGAACTGCGCCAGATAGCGCTTGAGGTCGGCGTAGGCCGTCTTGCTCGCCTCGCCGTACACTCCCGCCACCTCGCGCTCGAACGCCCGAATCTCGGCGTCTGAGAACTCGTGAGCGCTATCCTTCGCCATGCGCCGCCTCCAATCGTCGGCACGCATGGTCGCCCGCGCATAACGGAAAAGGGCCCCGACCGAAGCCGGGGCCCTTCCCTACTCGCCGTCTGCCTCTAGCATCTGGCGTACATCGTCGCGCCAGCGCTCGGGAACGCTCTCGAGCGTGCGCTTGCCGCTTTTCACGGCGCGGTAGTAGATCTTCGCCAAGTTACTCACCTCCAACGATGTCGCCGAGCTCGAGAAGGGCCGCTTGCGAGTCGGCGACCTGCTGCTGGAGCGATGCGATCTGCTCCTCCATGCTCATGCCGTCCGCTTCGTGTGCCGCCCAGACGGTGTCAAAGTCGGCCTTTGCGCCCTCGACCGTCAGCTCGCCCGTCGGGTCGGTGAAGTGCAGCTCCTCGTAGGTAAACACCTTCACCTTGACGGAACCGCCCTCGCCGCCCTTCTCCTCGCGCTCGCCCTCGGCGATGCCGCGGCGCAGCCAGACGTCGGTCCCCGCGATCTCGACCGTCTCGGGCCTCTCGCCCGTTCGCTCCGACTTCACAACCATATTTTTCCTCCTAACCCACGGCCCTCGCCGCGTTGAATATGCACCGCTTGACGTTCATCTGGTGCTCCATGACAGCCGTTTTCAGCCAGCCCCAGTAAGAGCACACGCGCCTCGCCAAGCGCTCGGTGCGCCTGCGCATGTAGCGCGCGAACGCGCGTCGCAGTCGTTTCCAGAGCCTCTTTCGCAAGTCGACCCGGCGCCCGCGAGCGCACCAGATGCGATAGCCCGCGAAGTCGATGGGCTCGGCGCCGTTGCGCCTCACCTTCCACGGCTTCAGTGACAATCCTAGCCGCCCCAAAACGCGCGCGGCGATGGCCGCGGCCTTCCCGAGCGAGCGCTTTGAGTTGCCGAGAAAATAGCCGTCGTCGGCGTACCACACCTGGCATCCCGCGAGCCTCACGCGCTTGCCGCGCCGCTCCTTCGCCGCCTCCTCGACCGCGTGGTACGCGAACGAGATCACGAACGCCGCCAACCGAAGCGACAGGTAGCTGCCGAGGATAAGGACGCCGTTCATCGTCGACAGCAGCGAATGGAGCAGGTAGAGGACTTGACTGTTCTTGACGTAGCGCGCCACCAGACCCTCCACTATCGCCGTTTGCATCGAGCCGTAGCAGTTGCGGATGTCGACGTGTACGTGGTAGGCGAAGCGGTGAACCGCGCGCCTGAGCTTGCGCATCCCCAGCGCCGCGCCCTTGCCCTTGACGCCGCTCGACACCTGCCAGAAGCCGACCTTGGCGGCAAGGAGCGGCTCGAGTGCCCCAACGCACAGGTAGTTGCAGACCTGCCGCTTGATGCTCTCGACGCTTATCTCGCGCAGCTTGCCGCTGTTCGGGTCGTGCTTCAGGTAGGTTCGAATCGGCTCGAACGTAAGCGTCTCGGTCGAGAGCTCTAGCCAGATGCGGTCGACGAACGCCGTCTCGGTGCCGTATTCGTCGGCGACGCGCCAGCCGTTCTCCTTGCCGGAGTCACTTTTCTTCCATCGGTGCAGGGCCTCGACGACGCTCTTGCGCGTGAACTCGATGCCCTTGCAGTAGGTTTTCATAGATCAAAGCTCTTTCTGTCTGTCATACGAGCGTTCGCCTTGCGGCTACCAGCCCGTGAGCCTTGCGGACAAATTTCACTCAAAGGAGTCAGGCTGAGCCGCGTCCCGCCAGAAAGCAGCGGGCGCGGTAGACACGGTGCGAGTAGAGATTTATAGACAGATTGCCGGGAGACGAAGACCCAAGAGGCCCAACCGGACCGGTCCCACGAGTTCGCGCAACGAAGACCGGCATCCGAGCCGCCCCACAGGTCGCCGAGGAACTGAACCAGAAACCAGCGCCGCCCTCACCGTGAATCCCTGTTTGGGGTTAGGAGGGGGCCAGCCCCCTCTCAGGGCTACGCCCTGATTCACCCCCGGCTACGGCCCGTAGCAGAAAGCCGGGAGACGAAGTACCAAGCGGCCCCACCGGACCGGCCCCACGAGCCCGCGCAACGAAGACCGGCAACCGAGCCGCCCCACAGGAAGCCGAGGAACCGAACCAGACGGATTGTGCCTTTGACCTTACCGCCGGATGTGTCGAAGTAGGAGTAGTCGCCGACACCGGTCGTCGCCGAGCCGCCGAGCCCCTTTCCCAAGATAAGGCCGTTGACGAACTGGATGTCGAGCATGTAGCCATCTGCCGTCGGCATGCACGCCGCCGTCGGGGTCACCCCGTCCGCCACGGCGTTCTTCTTCTCATTGCGAGTGTCGGGGTTGACCGCGATACCGAAGCCCGTCCCATCGGAGACGAAGAGCGTATCGCCCATGAACTCCCACAGGCCCAACCCCGTCTCGACGCCGCCGACCTTGAACGGATGCTTGCCGTCCTTCGCCACCTGGCCGTCGCCCACGAGGGCATCGGTGTTGCCCGTGCTCCACGGCGCACTCTGGAGCCATGTGTTCACGGTCGTGTCGAACGCCTTGGCGACGTCCATGAGAAGCGCCACGTTGCCGTCTGTGAGCGTCTCCTTGCCGCCGACGACCGCGCCGTCGAACACGTCGTACGCCGCCGCGGCGCCTCGATCTGGGCACGTGATGCCCGTGTCGGTGCCGTACATCATCGACGCACCCACGGGAATCTTCGCCGCCTGCTCGGCGGTGACGACCACGCGCGTGACGCCCGTCTCGGCGAGCGCCGGGTGGACCTGGATGTTGAAGTCCGTGCAGCCCGGGAAGTCCACCTGGGAGGACTTGCAGAGCGTCTTGGTCAACTGGTGGAAGTTGATATACCACTGGTCGTAGACACTCATGCCCGAGTAGCCCGTGGTCGCGGTCTTGCAAAGGTCGACGAGCGAGTCGTGCGACGTCGTGCGGTTGGCGACCTTCGCACCCGAGACGGAGCGCGGGCGCCCTTCAGCGTCGATGCTCATGGGGTATGTCGGCGTCAGCATGTACGGTCGCAGCGTGCCGTCCGGCAGCAACGCCTTGGGGTTCGGCTGCGAGCCGCTGAATCGGCTGTCGGACCACGAGACGAGCAGGTTGCCGTTCGTCAGCACCTCGACCGCCTGCCACACGACCGGCGCGATCTCGTAGACGTTGTTGCCATGTCCGTTGTCCACGCGCGAGAAGCCGTAGTCAACGCCGTCGATGGCCTCGACCCACGGCACGCCGTCGGCGTCGGCACCGGCGTTGGCGGACACGTGGAACCACGGGCCGCCCTCGGTGTCGAACGGGTCGACAGCCGCGCTCGTCGCCGTCGCGGGCACGAACTCGGTGGAGGCCACGCGCTTCGCGGCGGCGCTCATCGGCTGAATGTCGGTTGGGCTACCCGCCGGGATGAGGAACGTGTACACCAGCCCCGTCTTGTGCTTGTCCACCATCGCGGCGACGCTCTCGTTGGCGTAGCGGCCCGTCGAGGCGTCGCGCTCGAGCGCCTTCTGGTCGCCCAGATTCTTCACCGCGCCGACAAGCGCCCACACCGCCTTGTCCGATGCCAGCGGGTCCGCGTACTCGAACCCCTCAGTTGCCTGCTCGGCTGTCTGCGTATCGGCCATTTAGGCACCTACCTTTCGCATTTGGCAAATCTTGCCGTTTACCTTCTTGAGTCCCAGCGCCGTCACGGCAGCCGCCGAGTCGATAATCGACTGGTAGTTCAGGGCTGCCGTCTTGGCGTCCTTGAGCGCCGCCTGCGCGTCGGCTAGGGCCTTGGTCGAATCCTGCTCGCGCTTCTGCTCGGCAGTCTTGCGTCCGGCCTCAGCCTCCTTGCGCTCCGTCTCGTTCTGCCCGCGCACGGCCTCTTTCTCCTTGCGCACGGCCTCGGCGTCGGCGCGGCCCTTCTCCGCCGTTTCGACAGAAGCCTTGAGCTGTTTGAACTCGTTGTTGACCTTGTTCACGCCAGCCGCCGCGTCCGTCGCGGGCTTCTTGAGCTCCGCGATCTGCTCGGCGGTGAGGTCGCTGTATCTCAGCGCGTCGCCCTTCGGCACGCCGACGACCAGCACGTTGCCCTCCATCGCCGCCGTTGCCTCCGAGCCCGAGGCAAGAGTCGTGGCACGTGCCCCCTTGACCTCGGCGGCGACAGCCTTGTCGCGTGCGGCCTCCGCCGCCTTCTGCGCGGCCTTGGCCTCGTCTCGCGCCGTCTCTGCGTCCTTGATGGTGCGCTGGTCGCTCGGCTCGTAGATGTACTCGGCGGGCTTGGCTCGCCTCTTTACGTCCCAGAGCGCCTCGATGCGCGTGCGCCCGCCGTATGCCTCGTCCGTGATGTAGGCCCATGCGTACACGCGCCCAGCCGCCTGGAGCAGCTCGTCGGGAATCTTCGCCTTGCTGTTAGCCACCGCGACCGTGTAGCACGTCCCTGTGGTCGACCGGGCGAAATGCACCTGCTCGCAGCCGACAACCTCGACCTCGCGCCCGGTGTCCCACTGCCACAGCTCGCCGTCAAGCACCTGCAATGCCGCCATCACTCATCACCTTCCTCATCCTCGTCGTCCTCGTCGCCCTCCTGGGCACCCTTCGCGTTCGCCGCCAGGGCGGGCGGCAGCGCCGCCATGCGCTCCTCCTGCTCCCGCTGCTTGCGCTCCAAAATCTTCGCCCTCTCGTCGGGCGTGATGTTCGGCAGCTTTCGCAGGATCGTCTCGTCGTCCAGATACTCGGCCTCCAGGCACACGGTCTCGACCTGCTCCTTGGTGTTGCTGATGCGAGTGTGCGTGAATACGGGCGTGTCCTCGATGCCCTGGAGGGCAAGGATGTCCATGATACCCTCGCGGATGTGGCGCTCAAACTCGGCGGCCTCCTCGTCCATCGGCTGGTATGCCGCGTCGATATGGTCGTTGGTCGCACCCGCCGCGATGGTGTGGACGTCCAGCGCGCCGAAGTCCTCGTAGATGTCGGCCTTGATCTGCGCCAGCGTCTCCTTGCGGCCCTCGACGGGCACCTCCTGCGTGTACGGCGTCACGGACTGCCCCTGCTCGGCGTCGACCTCGGCCACGTGCGTCAGCTTGAGCTTCGCCCGCCACAGGTCGAGGTCCCTGTCGTCCATGCCGCCGGCTCCGTTGATGAGCCAGTAGATCTGCGCACAGTCGCGCGTGTCGTTCACCAGGCCGCTCTTGATGAGGTCGTAGGCGTCGATGCTCTCGCGCATGCCGACGAGCGTGCTCTGGTGCGCGTCGCTGCCCCAGACCGCCACGATGGGCAGGCGGGAGTAGTTCTCCGCATCGACGGCCAGCTTCATCCCGTCCGCCGGTATCTCCTGATACGTGACCTTGTAGGCGCGCTTGGCCTCAGTCACCTCGAAGTCGAAGCCGCTGCCGCCCGACACCATCTCCGTGTAGCCGTCCTGCTCGTAGAGGGTCGCGTGCCACGGGTGGTCGGAGTCGAGCCGCCAGAACCTCACGCCGGCGTATAGCGCCCCCGAGTACTCGTCCCACACCGGGCAGAACTCGTCGGCGGTGAACACGTCGATGTGGTCGAGGTTCCAAAACGGGAATGACACACCGTGGATGAGCGCCTTGAGCCCCATCTCCATGACGTCGTCGTCGAAGCGGTCGCCAAGCCCCTCCTTGGTCGTGTCCTTGCCGCCCGCCGAGACGTCCACGAAGCTCACGCCCTTACCGAGCGAGTACGTGCAGCGCTGGACGTTTAGGCGCTTGAACAGGTTACTCGCCAGCCTCAGCTTCGAGGCCGTGAAGTCCTCGGCCTCGGCACCGGAGCACGAGTAGATCTTCTGCACGAAACGGTTGATCGTGACGTTGTGCTGGCGGTAGTACTCGTTCGCGATGACGGCGTTGCGGTACATCTCGCTCGACATGTGTCGCTCGATGGCATCTGCCGCGAACGCCGTCGCCGACGCCGCCGCCTTGAGGTCGCCATCGGTCACCAAAGGCCCCTTAGACAAAGCCGCTACCTCCCTTCAAAAAATGGGTTTACCTGCCGTTTCGCAGGCTTGTACATGCGCAGTGTTGCCACGCCGTAACGGAGCGCATCGCAGCTGTGGTCCTCGACCTTGACGGGCTTGTCGCCATCCGCCTTGGCGTCCCAGCAGTAGCCGCCGAGTTCGCCTATCAGCCCCGCGCAGGCGTCGGAGATGCGCACCGTGCCGTTGCCCAGGCACACATCCGTCTCTCGTATGCCGTCCGCGACGTCGTTGCGCCCATTTTTGGTCTTGAACCCGGCCTGCCGCATCGCGGCGATGAAGCTCGTGGCGCTCGGGTCGATGATGAACTTGGGCGGCTTGCTCAGCCCGCGCACGAAGTCGGCCATGTCGGCCACGTAGTCGGCGTCCGTCTTCTGGTGCCCCGTGTCGCGGCCCGAGTAGCGGTACTCGTCCACCACGTGCCACACCTTGCCGTCAAACGCCCACAGCAGCGCCGCGAAGGCGTTCTGCGTTCCGTAGTCGCAAGACACCGCGTACTTGGCGGCGCTGCCCGTATATCGGCTCTCGAGGGCACCCTCCCACTCGGGGTAGACCAGGCCCTCGGCCAACGTCCACTTGCCCAAGATGTAGCGGTCGTAGTACACGCCGCTGCCGTAGTCCTTGATGAGGGCTTCAATGACATCCGGTGCCAGCGCACCGTCCCAGATCGTGTAGTCCTGCCTGTAGATGTCGCTGTCGCCGTCGAGGAACCGCTTGAACCAGTGGTTGGGGCTGTCGGGGTTGCAGGTACCGTCGAAGCGGCTGTGCTCGCAGCGCAGGCGGCTCTTGAGCATCTGGAACACGTCTTCGCTCCACGTGGCGACCTCGTCGCCGTAGACCCACTCGAACGTGGCGCCCTGAATCTTGGATACGCTTGTCTTCTTATCCGCCCCGAGGCAGTAGACCTTGCGCCCGAATATCTGGGCCGTGTTGTCCCGCCCGATCTGGCTGACGACGTCTTCGCTGTAGAGCGAGCGCATCGGCTCGAGGATGTTGCGCTCGAGCGTCGAGCGGGTGTTCCCGATCATCACCGCCAGCCCCTCGCCCCTCATGGCGAGAAGCCTCTGCGGTATGGTCACGGCTATGTCGACGTAGCTCTTGCCCGAGCCCGTCGCCCCGCACTTCACGTTGTAGCGGTGCGTGCAGTTGGCGAGGTACTCGCGCTGCATCCTCGTGAGCGGCATCGGCTACTCGTCCCCGCCGATTGAGGACGGCACGGACAGCACAAGCTCCTTTGCGGCCTTGAGCACCGCCGTGTCGGTGGTGTCCATGATGCGCTGCGCCTTGGCGTACTCCTGCGGGTACTTGCGCTCCAAAAGCCACGCCGCCGCCTGCCAGCTGTCGCCGCTCGCGTCCATGATGCGGCCCACGAGCGTCGCCTTGCGCTCGACCTCGGCCTTTTTTAGAACGTGACACAGTTGACGCTGATTGTCTGTTCTGGGGTGGTTGATCCAGCGGCTATAGGTCTCACGTGCGACCCCGAGATATGCGGCGATGTCCCTGTCGGTCATTCCGGCACGGCACAGGCGGACGGCATCCTCGATGCCCTCCTTGGTCAGTTTTTCACGCCCTTTTCCCGCCACAAAATCACATTTCCGCTGGTAGATAGCCATATGGAAACGCGAACGTTCCCACCTTTTTACGCACGTGGACAAGCGCGTGCGTTTGCCCACGAGCGTAAAAAGGGGGTAACGTTTAAAGAAAAGGCCCCGGTTTCCCGGGGCCTTTCGGCTACTCGACCTTTGTCGGCTTGATTCCGATTGCCTCGGCCAGCCTCTCAAGCGTCTCCGTCCAGCTTCTGCCGTCTGTGCGCGGCCTGTCGTATGCGGTTGCTCTCCGCCTCCTCCTCGAGCCGTCTCTTCCGCTCCGCTAGATAGCACCCCTTGCATAGCCTCCACTTCTTCGCCTGCGCCGACGTGTCGAACACGGGCCGCGCGTCGCACACGATGCACAGCCCATCCGTTCCGGTCGAAAAGCGCCCGTACCGCTGCCGCGCGTGCCTCACGGCGCTCGGCGTCACCCTGAGCTCCGCCGCGATCTCCGCCGCCGTCCGCTCCGGGTGCGCCTGCATCCGCCTTATCATCTCGTCCGTCCACAGGACGTAAGAGGAGCGCCCCTTCCGGAGCGCCCACTCGTCCCTCAACGGATGTGCTGACTTTGTGGATGGGCCTTTTGGCCCATCTCCTACAGGTGGCCTACACGCCATTCGCATACCCCCATCGCGCTCGGTTTGCTTCGACCACCATACCAAGCGCCGGGGACTACCTCACGCACGGCGCTCGATTATCGCCCCGCACTTCGGGCAATGGATAGCCTCATACGCCAGCATGTCCCCGAAGCCGATATACTCCCAGATCTGCCCATCCCATCCGCAGTCGGAACAATGGAAGTAGCCGTCGACCATCCGCTTGCCCGGGATGAACGGATCCTGCTTGTGCTCGACAAGGTCGTGGCACATCGGACGGTCGATAAGGTCGGCGATTACAGCCACGTCCTCTTGGGGACACAGACAGTGTTCGGAACCGACCACGGCCCCATGAACACGTAACCACCAATCGCCAAGTGACCACCCGGGCTTGTATGAGATCTCGCGTAACCTCTTCGCCACCTCGCGGCGCTCTTCATCGCTAATCCTCATACAGCACCTCAAGCCCGTACGCGACGGCGGCATCATGCTCGATGCGGCATCCGCGTGCGTTCTCCCAGCCTTTGCAGAAGTAGACCACATGGCACAGGCTCATGTTCTCGAGCGACTTTGCAAGGTAGCAGAGCGGAATCTGCACCACGCCGCGCTCCTCCATGGCCTCGTCGCTGTACCAATCGTCGGTGAACAGGGTGTTTACGAACTCGTAGCCCATCTCGCACAGCTTGGCGTGCGCCTTGTCCCTCGTCTCCGCGATTTCCTCGTCGGTCTTGCCGGCCATGGGCTGAGAAATCATCGCTCGTTTAGTCATTTGTCCTCATCTCTCAAATCGGTAATCATTCGTCCATCGACTCCTCTCTATGGCCTGTCCACTGCCTCGATGCGCTCTCCCAGCCAGCGCATGACAGGAACCGCCATGGAGTTGCCGATTGCCTTGTATCGCGGCCCGTCAGGACACTTCTCGGCAGGCTTGCCGCGATATGGTATCTTCGTCCAGTCGTCGGGGAAGCCTTGCAGCCGCTCGCACTCGCGCGGTGTGAGCCTTCGCACACCCTCGCTCACCAGCGCTCCTTTGCCCCCGCCCGCACATCCGCAGTGGCACACCGACGGTGCGTCGCCGCCCACCTTGAGCGTGCCCACCATGTCGTACCCGATCGCCGTATTCGCGTTGAGGTCGGCCATCGTTATTGGCTCGTCAATGGGGTACACGGCGGGGTTGTGCCAATCTGCGGTGAGTGTGGGAGACTGCTCGGGTTCCGCACCTACTCCTCCTGCGCCCGCTCCCTGGCGGTACTTGAAGCCTGCGCTACGAGGGCTTCTTCCAGTCGCTTCGGCAAGGCTCGCCCTCTTTTCCGCGCTCGATTCAAAATCCCCTCGCATGCTCTCTGGCTCAAGGAGTACACCGATGGGGGGCAGGCTCCAAGATGTCCGACAAGAAAGAGACGGCGGCGTCTTTGGGCCACTCCGAAGAACTGCGCATCGAGTATGCGCCACGCCAGGCCGTACCCGAGCTTGTCCATTTCGGACAGGAGCTGTCGGAAAGCCTCCCCATTCTCACTTGAGAGCGCTCCCGGGACGTTTTCCCAAAGAAACCATCGAGGACGTATCTCACGTACAGCTCGAATGTACTCGAACATGAGTCCTGACTCACCTTGCAACCCCCTCCGTTTGCCCGCGATCGAGAAGGATTGGCACGGGCTTCCGCCCACCACCAGGTCCACCCTGTTGCGGTACTTCTTCCAGTTCATCTTCGTCACGTCGCCGACGTTCGGCACCTCGGGGTACCGTTCGGCCAAAACGGCGCTGGGGAACTCGTCGAACTCGGCGAAGCACACGGGCTCCCATCCGATCGGTTCCCACGCGAGCGTTGCCGCCTCGACGCCGGAAAAGATGCTTACGTATCTCATTCAGCTACACCCCTCAGCTTGCGGATGCGGTCGGCGATGTCGCGCATGGCAATTCGAGCGCAGCCGCCCTCGCCATCGGGGCACGATGTACAGACATCTTCGTCTTTGTCTCTGTGGAAGTAGGCACAAGCCTCGTCATACCGCGCGTCACCTGCCTCGTTCAAGTCCTCAAGCAGCTTCTCCCAGCTGTCGAACGGGGTGAGGTACATGAGCTCGGGGTCGAGCCTTGTAAACTTATCGGTGATCGCTCGCCACTGACCTGCCATGCTGTTGCTCAGGTCGAAGTCGGTGACGTATATCCAGCCAGTGATGTTGTAGGCATTGTTGTTGCCGCCGAACAGCACCACGGTATCTAGAGGTATCTCGCGTCCCTCGGCGTCTTTCGGCAATTCGATATTCATAGCCCAAACTCCTCGTAGTCGCGGCACTCGCCGCACTCGTCCTCGCAGTACAGCAGGTTCCCCATGAGCCACGCCGCGGCCCACTTCGCCAGGCGCCAGCGCCCCTCCTTGCGGTCGGGAGCCTCCGCGTCGTAGGCGCGCTCGAACTCGAGGTGGCAGTAGCCGTAGTCGACGTGGATGTCGCATCCGCAGAAGTGCCTGCAGTTACCGCACATCCGATGCTCGCAGTCCCCGCCGAAGTGGCGCTCGATGGCGGCGTCGGTCACCCCCATCGGGTAGCCGCCGACCCTCGAGTCACTCATCGCAGTCCGCCCCCCCTACGCTCTCGTCGAGCAGGTCGATGGCATCCCCGACGGTCGCCTCGATGCTCGTCAGCTGGCGGCGCAGGTTCTGCACGAGGTTCGCGCCGGTGACCTCCGCCCTTCCCGCCTCGTAGGCGCGCTCGATCATGTCTGTCACCGCGACCTGCATCGCCGTGTCGTTGTAGCCGCGCCTGACGCGATACTTCCCCAGGTAGGCGTGCGCCCTGTCCTGCGGCCTGCACTCGCGGTCGAAATGGAACACCTCGACCGCGTCTGCCTTGATCTGCTCCAAAGTCTCCATCACAGACGTCCCCTCTCTCGGTTCCTCTCGTTGCAGCGCTCGATTGCCGTGTCCACGTCCTCCTGCGTGAACCCCTCGGCGTCGAGCAGGCTGACGACCGCCTGGACCACGTCCATGCACTCGTCGATAAGGCTCTCGCGGTACACCCTGCGCGCCGTCATGATCGGGCTGTACCGCATGTCGTCGCAGTCCTGCCACGCGCCGAACACCTCGGCCGCTTCCTCGAGCGGCTTGAGCGCCTGCGCCTTCGGCGCATCCGGCTTGTCGAACGCGCCGAACTCGAACCTGTATCCGTCGCGCATCAGATGCGCCTCCCTTCCGCCAGCGCTGCACGCATGGCGTTGACCTCTCGGCCCGACTCGCTCCTCGTTCCGAGGTACACGTCCACGGGCCGCTTGCTCGCGTCCCTTCGCGCCACGTTCTCGCACCGCCCGCAGCAGTACCTCTGGTTCCTGTACGCCGTGCGGAACCGCCTGCCGCACTGCCCGCACACGAGCACGTAGCCCCCGCGCATGTCCCGCGACTCAGCCCTCATGGCGCGCCTCCCAGTAGTTGCACCTCGCGAGCCCCTGCGTGGTGTGCACGAAGCCTGGGCAGCGCATGCACGTGTACCGCTTGCGGCCCTCGCCGGATGCCGTCATGACCGCCTCGCTCACGGCGCAGAACCCGCACGTCTCGCAGCGGGCGCTGCGCGGCCCGTCGTCGTAGATGCTCACAGACCCCTTCGGTCTGCCAATGTTCTCGTTCCTCTCGGCGTCCAAGCTCATGACGCCCTCCTCTCGCATGCGGCCCTCGCATCCAGCAGACGCCGCGCGTCCCGGTACGCCTTGAGCGCCACCGGGTCGGCGGTCGTCCCCCTCGGGGCCTTCACCTTCGCCGGGTCGATGCCCGGATATTCCTCGCGCCACCTGCGCTCGAGCTCCGCCCTCGTCTGCTCGGGCGACCTCGTCGGCTTGAACGTGGCGGCCTCGACCTCCGAGGCGGTGGGCTTGCCCCTCGCCCGGTCGTCGGCGTCGATGCGCTTCTGGCGCCTGGACCAGTCGAGCGCAAGGGCGCCCCAGTTGCTCACCGGCTGGCCGTTGCCCTTGACCCAGCCCTGAGACTCGAAGTAGGCCCAGAAGGCGTCCGGATCGCCGCTCAGGCAGTTGGCGCCGAAGTAACCGCGGGCCTCATCGATGGTCGGCGGCTCGAACTCGGGCGGCGCGGCGGCGGGGGCATCGCCCCCATCACAGGACAGCTCAGCACAATCCAGTTCAGGACAGGACAGGACAGGACAGGTTAGGTTAGGGTTTTCACTTTCGGAAACCTGCGTTTCGGGTTTGTCGGAAACTGGTTTCCCGTTTGAAAAACCTAGGTTTTCACTTTCGGAAACCTGCGTTTCGGGTTTGTCGGAAACTGGTTTCTTGCGCGGGCGGCCGCCCTTGCCGCCCCTGCCGCGAGCGTCCTTGGAGTTGTCGATGGCGTTCTTCATCGCCTTGAAAACGCGGCGGAGGTGCTTCGGGAGGTCGGCCTCGACGCCGTGCAGCCCGTACATCATGATCGCGTCGGCGAGCATCGCGCGGTCGCGCAGGTCCTCGGGGTCGCTCGCGTCGAAGTCGTCGTAGACCTCGGCGAAGCTGTCGAACACGGTGAAGGCCATCAGAACCACCCCCATAGAAGCGAAGAGAAGAACAGGAAACCCGCGGAGAAGGAGGCGGCGAACAGGGCCGCCTCCCAGTGGTCGCGGATGATGTCGGGTACGTGCCTCATCAGAACGGCACGTCCTCGTCGTAGAACTCGGACTGCGGGACCGCGGCGTAGGCCTGCTGGGCGCTCCACTGCGGCGCGGCCTGCGCCTGTGGCTGCACGGGCACCGTGTTCGCGAGGCTCTGCTGCGGCTGGGCCTGCGTCTGCCCCTCACGGCGCACCATGACCTCGATCTCGTCGACGATAACCTCGAGCTTCGAGCGCTTCTGGCCGTCGCGCTCCCAAGAGCTGTAGCGCAGCTTGCCCTCGATCGCGACCTTCATCCCCTTGGCGAGGAAACGGCCAACGGCCTCGGCGCGGTTGCCGAACATGGTGCAGTCGACGAAGTTGGGGTAGTCCTCCCACTCGCCCGTCTGCGCGTTGCGGCGGCGGTCGTTCACGGCGACGCCGAAGGACAGGACCTGCGTCCCGCCGGCGGTGGCGCGAAGCTCGGGGTCGCGGGTCAGGTTGCCGCTGATGTTCACTCGGTTGATGCTCACTGCCCGTCCTCCTTCGCGGTCATGTTGTTCTTGATAAACGCGACAAGGCGCGGCCCCTGCATGTACCCCAGGCCGCTCACGCGGCGGCCGTCGCGGATGTGGCACACCTCGACGATCTTCTGCGCCGTGACCGGGCCGATGCCCGGGAATGAGCGGGCGAACTCCTCGACCTTGAGCTTTGCCGCGATGGGTGCCTCGATGGCAACCTCGGGCGGGATGTTGCCCGCCTTGCAGGCGGCCTTGAACGCGGCGCGCTCGCGGCGCGTGTGGACGGCCTTCGCCATCGCCTCCTTGCGCTGCTCCGGCGTTCGGGTCGGCGGCAGGTTCTTCTCCATGTCCTACATCCTCTCTACGTGTCCGTGGATGCCGTTCTCGACCATGACGGCCCTCACGCGGCGCAGCTCGTCCGCCGTGGCGCACTCGATGACCACGCGGTAGCCTCTCTGCGGTGCTGGGGCCGCATCCTCGGCCACATTCGGCTCGGGGCGCGACGGGACCACCCGCACACACCTCGGCACGCCCAAGGGCGGCTCAGGCTCGGGCTGCTCGTCGGGCATCGGCTCGGGGTCGGGCGGCAGCGGCGCGGGCTCCGGCTCGGGCTCCGGTGCGGGCGCCGTCGCCTGCTCGTAGGTCGCCGCGAGCGCGGCGGCCTTGGCGACCTCCTCGCGGTGCGCGGCGACAGCCTCCGCCACCTCGCCCGAGTCCGCCGGCAGTGTCCTGGTCCACCACGCCACGGCCCATGCCTTCTCGGACTCGTCCGCGTAGTCCAGCCCGTTGACGAACTTGAACTGGTGCAGCAGCTCGCCCACGCGGCGCTCGATGATGTTCTTGGCCTTGACCTCGCCGAAGCTCGCGTTGAGCCACTTGTCGTCGGCGATGCGCTCGTAGGGCACCAGCGGCCCCATCTCGCCAGCGAGGTCGTAGTAGTGGCCCTTGAGCGCGGTGAGGCGGCGTTTCCTGCACTCGCCGTCGTATCGGTCGATTTCGGCCTTGTACTCATCGGAGAGCCTGTCGATGGGTGCCGTGATCTCGCCGATGGTCTTGTCGAACGTCTTGAGCAGGTCTTTGTACTTCTTCTTCGCGGCCTTGCGCTGCTTCTCGATGGGCTCCTTCACGGCGTTGACCGCCGCGCGGTACTTCTTCGCCGCCTTGAAGTCCTCGTCCTTCTCGATGCGCTTGACGTCCACGTAGTCCGCCAGCTTCTCGTCCACGTTCTTCTTGAGCTTCGCCAGCTTGTCCTCGAGCGTGTCGTCGATGGCGAGCGACGCCACCAGCGTGTCGAAGTCCTCCTCGAGCGGCACGGCCTCGACTGCCAAAACCTCGTCTGCCATTAGAAGCCTCCCAGCAGGTCGTCGTCGGTCGCATACTCGGCGGGCGCGGGCTCATAGACGGGCGCGGGCTCCGGCTCGGGGGCGGCTGGCTCGGGCTGCGCCTTGCGGGCCGCGATCTCCTCCTCCATCCAAGAGGCCGCGCGGCGCGCCTGCATGAGCGTCATGTCGTGCATGTTGCCCGACGAGCAGCCCACGGCGGCGCAGATGGCCGCCATGGCCCCGGCGCTGTCGAGCGCGGTCGCCGCCATAAACGGCTTGAACAGCTCGCGCACAGGCTGCAGGTCGGCCACGGGCTCGACGCTCTCGGCCTCGACAGCCTGAGTGCCGGCGCGCATGTCCTGCGCGACCTTCTGGTCCATCTCCTCGCCCGTGTACATCCCGCTGAACTCGTCGGGGTAGGCCAGGCGCCACGCGCCGGCCTTGGCGCACTTCTCGATCATGACGCCCGGCATCTTCGCCCAGTTGCTCTTGCCGGTGCTGTAGTCGGTGAGCGCCAGCTCGACGTATGCGGGCTTCTTGCCGTCGGTGAACGCCACCTCTGCCCAGCCGCCGATGAGCTGCTCCCCGATCATCTTGTAGACGGCGGAGCCCTTCTTCTTGACGACCTTGCCGTCGCGGAGCACCACGACGCCGCTCTCGATGCCGCCGTAGTTGGGCTGCTTGTTCGCGCGGCGGTTGAACACCTGGTAGGAAGTGATGATGCTCGCCGGGGCGTCCCTGTACTTCACCAGGTAGACCTCCTTGGTGAAGGGGTTCAGGTGCTGGCGGTTGCACAGCTCGATACACAGCGCCAGCTCGCTTTCGGTCGCGTTCGGGCACAGCCGCTCGCGGATGTCCTGCGAGGTGAACTTGACGGGCATGCCCGCATCGTCCTTGAACTCGATGACCTCGTTACTCATCGACGCTCACCTCGCATCCGTAGAGCTTGGAGATAGTGGCGACGGCGCCGCTCTCGGCGTAGACGTCATCGCACTCCTTGCCGTACGCGATGATGACGGCAAGGAAGTCGCGGTCGAACTCGATGGGCTCCTCGTCCATCAGTACGGGCGCGACCGCCATGCCGTAGGCGACGCCGCGGAGCACCGCGGGGTCGACCTTCTCCTCGAGCGCCTCGGCGTTGAGCTCCGTGTTGATGAGGACGTTGCCCACGGCCTGCCTCATGAGCTCCTTGAATGCCTTTCGCTTCATTTCATTCTCCGTTTCTACTTTTTCTCTTCGGCTGGGTCTGTCCAGCCGCGATATACCTGTATGTCCATGTGCGGCTCGATTCCGCGCCGACGGGGCCACTTGACCACGTGGACCTCGGCCACCTGGCTGTCGTCGCCCCAGACCGCCCCGTTCATCCCGTCCATCACGAGCTTGGCGATGTTGTCCGCGTCCGGCTTGAACGTGTTCGGTTCCGACGTGACGCGCTTCGGCCTCGACACGGGCAGCGGCTCGTACACGTCGATGCGCACCGCGACGGGCACCCTGAACGGGAACAGCAGCCCCTTGAGCTCCGGGTACGCCTCCCGCATGGCCCCGAGCGCCGCGTCGCGGATGGCGGCCTCGTTGCGGATGGTCTCGTTTGGCGTGTACATCCGGGCGTGCCTGCGGTCGAGCCTGTGGCGCTGCTTGCCCGCCACGAACGGGACGGTGAACGCGAATCGCCTGCCGATCACAGTACCGACCCCATCCCGAGCGCCACGCGGATGCCATCCGCCGCGAGCAGCATCGCCCGCAGGACGTACGGCATGATCGCGTACACCGCGAACAGGAGCGCGACGAACCCCGCGCACCTAAGCAGCCTCGATGCCATGCGTTCCCTCCTCGATCCATTGCTCCACCCATTCCGGGCGCACCATGCGCCCCACCTTGCGCCCCTCGGGCAGCTGCGAGCGCAGGCGGCCCGCCTTGCACTCGATGCGCAGCGTGTCGTAGGGCACACCCGTCACCCTCGACGCCTCGCGCAGCGTGTACATCAGCTTGTGCCTGATGCCAAGCTCGTCGGCCATCTGCTGGAACGTTTTGGCTCTGCTAGAATCCATGAGTGACCTCCTTTCAGGTCTGGAGCCGTCCCCGCTTTCCACACCGGGCGGCTCTTTTTTTGTTGCTTGCTTTCGGGGCCTCGCCCCCGGCACGGCACCGGTAGGGAACGTCCCCGCGGATGGTTATTGGAGAGCCGCGGGGCAACGGTGCCGCCCCGGTGATGGGGCCCGCGGGTTGCCTGAGCGGCAATACCTGCGTTTCCGCGTTATGAACGCGGTAGGCTTCGGGCCATGATTTTGAGAGAGCCGACATACCGACCGAGGCACGCTAAGCGGCGTCCGGGCATCGCCCGGGCGTTCAACCGCCTGTGCGACAGCGAGGCCGCAAGGGCGCTAGCCAACCTAATCGACTAGCTTGACCGCATCGGCTTCGCCCTCGGCCTTCTCGCGCTGCTCCTGAAGCTCTTCCTCTAGAGCCGTGAACTTCAGCGCCATGGCGACGTTGCACGCCCACAGGAGCGCGATCGACAGGTCGGTCCAGTCGCGACGAACTGCGGCGACGACCGCCGAGGCGAGGAACGCGACGAGCCATGCGAGCTGGACCGACGGGATAAGGCGCCGTCTCCTTGACTTCACCATCACTGCTCGCCGCCCTTGAGGTGGAAGCGCGTCCACTCGCCCGCGGAGATGCCGACCTCCACCGGCTGGATGTCGGGGTCGATGGCGTCGGCGGTGTTCATGCAGACCGTGCGCTGGACGTAGGCCATGACCGCCTCGCCGCGCAGCAGCCCGTCCAGGCGCCCGCGGGCGTCGAGGAACGACTCGAAGGCCTCATGGTGCCAGCCGCCGCCGGCGTCGCACCAGCAGACGATGGCCTCGATGCTCGCGAAGCCGCTCGGGCACTCGATCTCGAAGGACTTCCCGCGCGCCTCGTACCTGATGTTCTCGCGGCGCATCTTCACGTCTCCCATGTCGCCCTCCCCTACAGCTCGAAGTCGGAAAAGTCGCGGGCCTCGACGGGCTCGGCCTCGACCGTGATGGCCTCGGGGATGTTCCAGCCGCCCAGCTCGATGTCGATGTAGTTCTCGTTCATGGTTCTCTCCGTTTCGTTTGGTCAAATCTAATTTGACTTTTCAGCTAAAAAAATAGTCGGGTCAACTCCGAAGTGTTCCCCGAGCGCCTTTGCTCTGGCAGGGTTCATACGGTGCTCCTGGTCGTTCTCGAGAGCGTCGTATGCCGGTAAAGAGATTCCGAGAGCTGCGGCGATGTTCTTCTTTTGGAAACGCTCGACGCCTGCCTCTCGGTACTCCTGCAAGCTTTGCATCTGCTCCTCCTTTCGTTGACTAAAGGTTAAACCTTATTTGACCGCGGGTCAACTTAAAATTATCTATAAATCAATTTTTCTTTAATTAGAATTAAATTACGTTTAACCGAGGGAGGGTCCATGAGTTTCGCAAACCGAGTAAGAGCCCTGCGTGAGGCGCGTAATTGGAACCAGGAGGACGTCGGAAACAGACTCAACCCGAAGGTCACCAAGGCCGCCGTTGCATCGTGGGAGTCGGGCAAATCTCAACCGAGAATGTACCGGCTTGAGCAACTCGCCGAGCTTTTCGACACGACGGTGGCCGACCTCATGGGAGAGGACGCCACCGAGACCGCGATCAGCGGCACCTCGCGCATGGTCCCCCTGCTGGGCTTCGCCCACATGGGCGAGCCGTGCGACGAGGGGAACCTCGCCGACGAGGTCGAGGTCCCCGCCTCCATCGCCGACGCGCACCCGCGCGGCTTCATGGTCCACGCGCAGGGCGGCTGCATGGACAACCGTTTCCCCCACGACGCCCTGCTGCTGGTCGACCCCGACATGGAGCCGGTCAACGGCCAGCCGGTGCTCGCCGAGACGTCCGACTACGGCGCCGTGGTCCGCAACTACACCCGGGGCCGCTCGACAGTGATGCTCACGGCGGACAGCCACAGCGGCGAGTACGACGACATCCTCGCCGGCCCGGGCGACGAGCCCGTGGTCTGCAAGGGCCGCGTCGTCTGGTACATGGGCGAGCGGGACGAGAGGTAGAGACATTGGGGCCGACCGGGCCCCTGCCAACCAGACTGGAAGAACGGAGGAGCGCGGATGGCTCCGAAAGAGGCAATCGAGAAGATCAACGCACTCGGTATAGAGATCGGGGTCGCGTCGACCGGCAGCGGGGACGACTACATCTCACTCACGGACATAGCGAGGTACAAGAGCGATGAGCCGAAGATGGTGGTGCAGAACTGGATGAGGAACAGGAACACCATCGAGTTCCTCGGTGTTTGGGAGTCGCTCCACAACCCCGACTTTAAAGGCATCGAATTCGATGCCTTTAGGGAAGAGGCCGGGCTCAACTCCTTCACCCTGACGCCGACGAAGTGGATTTCGAGGACAAACGCCATCGGCATAAGGACCAAGAGGGGGAGGTATGCGAGCGGCACGTTCGCCCACAAGGACATCGCATTCGAGTTCGCTTCGTGGATTTCCCCGGAGTTTAAGCTCTACGTCATCAAAGACTACCAGCGCCTGAAGAACGACGAGAACAGCAGGATCTCCGGCGAGTGGAACGAGAAGAGGCTCTTCTCGAAGATCAACTACCGCATACACACCGACGCCGTAAAGGAGAACCTGCTGAAGCCGAGCATGAGCCGGCAGGTCGAGGGCTACACCTACGCAAACGAGGCGGACGTCCTCAACGTCGCCCTGTTCGGGATGACTGCAAAGCAGTGGAGGGAGTCGCACGAAGGCGCGACGGGCAACATCCGAGACGAGGCGAGCCTGCACCAGCTGCTCGTACTCGCGAACCTCGAAAGCATGAACGCCGAACTGATCAAAAGGGGAATCGACCGCAGGCAGAGGGCGGCATATTTACGAGAGATGGCTATCAGCCAACTCTCGACCCTCGAGGGCAGCCCCGTGATAGCGAAGATAGAGGCCGACGACGGAATAGCGGGCGAACTGCCAGAAGACGGGGCGGAGTCATAGCCCGATGCGCAAGCGGTCCGAGCTGACCGCAGTTCATCGCAGGGAGGTGATGCCCATGAAAACAAAAAATCTCGGGACCGCAGGCTGATGCCGCGGCCCCGAGACTAAGGATACGGCCCCTGCACTTTGGAACGTGAGACGGGGCCGGAGTCAGAACCGGGCGAAACGGAGAATAAGCCCGCGATCTGAACGGATCTGATTATATGACAAGAAAGCAGCGCCGCCGCGTCTGGGGCTCCGTGACCGAGATGAGGCGCGGCAAGAAGTACGTCCTGCGCTGGATGCAGAACACGCCGCAGGGCCGCAGGCGCAAGACCAAGACCGTGTACGGCACCTACCGCGAGGCGTGCGAGGAACTCGACCGCATCCACGTCGAGCACGCCGACGACGCCCCCGTGCCCACCATAGCCAAGGCCTACGAGACGTGGCTCGTCCCCAAGATGGCCGCACAGGTCGAGGCGGGGACCCTCGCCCCCAACACCCGCGACCTCGTGCTGCGCTCGTGGAGGAACTACGTCGGACCCCGCTGGGGCGCAATGCCCGTCGACCAGCTGCGCGCCGTCGAGCTGCAGGACTGGCTGCTGACGCTGCCCGCCGCCACCGCCGATACCGCCCTGCTCACCCTGCGCAAGGTCTACGCCTGCGTCTCGACCTTCATCCGCCTGCCGCTCGACCCGTTCGCCGCCAGCGTCAGGTACACCATGCCGACCCGCAAGACCCGCGAGCGCTCAAAGCGCGTCTATACCCTCGACGAGGCCCTGAGCGTCCTCGACGCACTGCGCGGCAACCCCCTGGAGCCCGCGTTCATCCTCGCGTGCTTCGGCTCCTGCCGCTCAGGCGAGTCGCTTGGCGTGCGCACCGAGGAGGTGCTGCGCTGGGAGCGTAGCGGCACCGTACTCGCCTCCGCCGACATCTGCCGCCAGATGCAGCAGTCCGGCACCGAGCCGGTAGGCGCCCTCAAGACCGCCAAGTCCGCCCGTACCGTCGTGATCCTACCGCAGGCCGCCGACCGCCTCGTCGAGATAGCGGCCTCGCGCGCCGCCGAGGGCCGCGAATGGCTGAGCGACCGGGGCGACGGGCTGCCCATGAACCGGAGCATTTGCAACGACCGCTGGCGGAAACTCTGCGCCGCCCGCGGCATCGAGCACATCCCGTGGTCGAACCTCCGCAACTCATGGCGTACGATAGCGGAGGTCGAGCTTCGCCTGCCGTGGGACCTCATCGAGATGCTGATGGGCCACGCCCTCCCCGGCGTGTCGGGACGGCACTATATCCGCCCAACCGCCGAGCAGGTCGTCCGCGCCGCCTTCGACGCGCTTGGGATAAGTTAGGATATTCCCCCGCAAAGCCGCAGGTAGATGGCGCGCCGTTAGTTGTGGCAGTATTAAGATTCGCAGTCCAAGCCACCGCAAAGGCGCCCGCCCCCTTTGCGGTGGTTTGGGGTCGCGCTACTCTCCGAGCATCTCTTGGAGCTTGGCTGCCACGGTGTGACCCAGGCTCTCATGGCTTTCGGGCATCATATGCAGATAGTCGATATCGCCCGGCTCGGCAAAGTCGGCGGCATTCAAAAAGTCGCAGCCAAACTGCTCAGCCACATGCGCGTAGTACTCACCAAAATGTTCCGAGGCTTCTACGGAATGCTCGTCAAAATCGGTCATATATACGTCGGCGATCTGCGGCTTAATCTTGATAGGCGCCATCAGCAGAATCCGTGGGCAGGGCGCGGCATCGGTCCAGGCAAACGCACGGACGGCGCGAATCAGCGCCATGGCGCCGCGGGCAATATCGGAGGCCGTCACGCCAAAGACCGTCTTGCAGTCGTTGGTGCCCAGCATAATCACGATCGCATCCAGCGGCTTATGGGCCTCGAGCAGCATCGGCAGCGCGCGAATGCCGTTGAGGTTGGTGTCCAGATGGCACATATCGTCGCGCACCGTCGTGCGACCATTTAGGCCTTCCTCAATCACATGCCAACCCTCACCCAGGTCACGCTGCACCACACCGCACCAGCGCACATCCTGCGCATAGCGCACTGCGGTGCTGTCGCGCATACCTGCCGGATCGTAGCCATAGGTATTGCTGTCGCCAAAGCACAGAACGTTTTTCATCGTAAGCCCTTCCTTTAGTAAAAAGCCGACGGGAGCAGCCCCTCCCGCCGGCTCGACCTATCTGTCGGCACGTACCGATTACAGGTACTTGCGCCAATCGCCATCGTCCTCATCGTCCTCGGCGGCAGTCTGGGCCTGCTCGGCGGCGCGAGCAGCCGCAGCGCGAGCGACAACCTGGGCATAGGACTCCTCGTTGCGCGCGGGGAAGTTTGCCAGCACGTGCTCAAACTTGGCAAAATCCTCGTCCCAGCGCGTAGAGGGCACGGCAAAGAAGACCTGCTTGACCTTAAAGTCGCCCGACGCGAGCTCCTTACGGAAGAGCTCGGCTACGGCCTCGGCGTCAAAGCCGTTATTATCGCAGCCCCAAGCACCCAGCACGAGCTTCTCGCGACCCAGCTCATCGCAGATGGCAAGGACAAAGCGGATACGGTCGCGCAGGGCATCCAGCAAGGCATCGTCACCCACGCGATATTCCTGGCGAGCGCGCTTGACGTTGGGCGCAGCGGCAACGATTACGTCGGCATACGCATGCACGTGGTTGCGGTCGAAGCGCACCGCAGGCACCACCAGCGCACGGTTGCGGTAAAGCTCGCAGTTGATATTGCGGCGACGGTTCTCGCCGTACCATTTGCGCTGCTTATCGAGTACGTTGTACAGATACGAATCGGCGCAGAGCGTGGCCTCCTGACCCAGATAGCCCTGGATGTAGCCACCGCCCGGGTTGGTGAACGAGGCAAAGGCGAGCACGGCCATGTCACAGAACTGCGCGTAGCCTCGGCCGTTATCCAGAATGGCCTGCGTGGCAGAGGCGTCGAGCACGGTGACCTCGGGCAGGACCGGAGCGGGCTCCTCAGCAGCAGGCGCGGACTCGATCTCCGCGGCCTCCTCTGCGGGTGCAGGCTCGGCCGTGACCTCAGTCTCGGCGGACGCAACCTCAGCGGTCTCGACCTCGGCGGCCTCAGACTCCTCAGCAACCTGTTCCTCGGCAGCGTCGGCCGCTTGGGCCTTGGCCTTCATCGCCGCGACAAATCCGGCAGGCATACCATCGAACTCGCGCACGCCGGCAAGCGAGCGCTCAATGTCCTTGGCGCAGGCCTCGGACACAGCCGCCACATGGCGCTCGGCGGCCTTAGCACGCGCCTCGCGCTTGGGATTGGGCTGACCCGTTCGATTGGACCTGCGGTTACGGTTCCTGTTGTCGACGTCTGCCATAAGTGGTCACCTTTCTCGGTCTCTGCCGCTATCGGCTTTTCCCATCCATAATACCCCGCCGTGTACAAAAAAGACGGCCCCGAAGGACCGCCTTTCGCATCGAATTGCGTGCGCGGCAAGCACCGCTGCAATTTGGCACTAGTCGCGACGACCAAGGATGTTCAGAATGCGCAGGAACACGTTAATGATGTCCACGAACAGGTTGGATGCCATGAGCACGGCGTTGGGCAGCGTGGGCGGCACTGTCGTGGCCACATAGGTGTCGTAGCCAATAAAGCCGGCGAACACCACGATCACAATCAGGTCGGTGATGGTCTGCGAGACGCCCATAAACATCAGCACGATCTCGACCAGAATCGTGGCAAGCAGGATGCCAAAACCAATGCCATACACACGCTGGAAGAACTTGGGGAAGGTCACACCCAACGCGCCAAAGACAAAGGTGATAGCGGCCGTGGCGATAAAGGCAGTGTTGATGGTGGGCAGGTCGTAGTTGGCAAGGCCAAACGACGCGGTCAGGCCAAAGGTGCTCGCAAAGATTACGTAGCCCACAAGGGACAGGCCCACGGACTGCTTGCTGGCGGCGGCCGACATCATGACCATGCCGACGATGGTCAAAATAAATGAGCCAAAGACCAGCGGCAAAGCGGCGCCGCTCATCATCATGCGCGCAAACGACATGGTGCTCGTAAAGTAAGCACCGACGCCCATGGCGCAAAAGCCCAAAAAGATCAGGGCAGACATGACAAGGTTGTACGCGCGCGGCGACATCTCCTTGGCACGGCTTGCACCGGTCTCGATGGGGCCGTTCTGATAGCCCTGGATATCGTTCATACTTCGTCCTTTCAAAAAGCGCACGACAGCGCCGTAGGTGACAAGATTCCTGCCATTGTACCCGAATGCCGCACGTCCTTACCTACGGCGCTCGCCCTCAAGCGTACGATCAAAGGCCCAGACCCACCAACGCATCACGTGTGCCTGCGAGCCGTCTGCCCGCTCGCGCGTCTGGTCCTCCAGATACAACTCGGTCGCGTGCCCGCCAAAACGCACCTTATATGTTGCCGTACGGATGCCGTAGACCATCAGGCCAAACCCGGTGGTCGAGATAATTTCGTCGATCGTAAAACAACGGCCGTCGACCCAGCAGACGGTGACCGGCACGACCTGTCCGCCCGCGAGGATGCGGGCCACGACGTCCACATACTGCTTGTGCACGCGCCGAGTTTTGCCGTCTGTCTGTCGATATTCCATGCCTCCTATTATCGAACGCATGTTTGTATGTTGTAAAGCGAACAGACTGTGGTTTTGGAGTGTCGTAGTAATCGCACGTGTCCGCATGGCGTGTTAGCAAAAAGAACACCCGCGGTCAACAGGGCTAATATTCAATTTTAGTGCCAAAAAGTCCACTTCTCCCATCAGAACTCGGTAAAGAGACCCGCAGGAGGTGATACGATTTATCATGTTTTTGTAACGTGTCTGCAAACTTCGAGAAAGCCCATATATGGACGTAACGTTCTCAACCTTCCTCGGCCAAATTGTGTCGAACCCAGTCCTTGCCGTCACCGTGATCCTCGCGTTGGGTGCCATCTTCGTCAATGGATGGACCGACGCGCCCAACGCCATCGCGACCTGCGTCACTACGCGTTGCATGCCCGCCCGCGCCGCCATTCTCATGAGCGCCGCATTCAACTTCCTCGGCGTGCTCATCATGACGCACTTTAACGCGAGCGTCGCCAACACCATCTCACATATCGTCGACTTTGGCGGAAACAGCACCATGGCGCTCGCCTGCCTATGCGCGGCGCTGTTCTCCATCGTCGTCTACGGCGCCACAGCGTCGCGTTTTGGCATCCCCACCTCGCAAAGCCACAGCCTTATCGCCGGCCTGACCGGTGCCGCCATCGCCCTCGGCGGTGCGAGCAGCGTCAACGTCCACGAGTGGATGAAGGTCATCTACGGCCTGGCGCTCTCCATCGGCCTGGGCTTTGTCATGGGCTGGGTCCTGTGCAAGCTCGTCTCGATTCTTTTCGCCGCCGCCAACAGGCGACGTGCCAATGTCTTCTTTAAATACGCTCAGATCGCGAGCGCTGCGGCCATGAGCTTTATGCACGGCGCGCAGGATGGACAGAAGTTCATCGGCGTGCTCTTTTTAGGCGTGGCCTTTGCCAGCGGCCAGACGAGCGTCGGCGATGCAGGCATCCCCATCTGGATTATGCTGCTGTGCTCGGCCACTATGGGTATCGGCACCAGCGTGGGCGGCGAGCGCATCATCAAGTCCGTCGGCCAGAGCATGGTCAAGCTCGAAAAGTATCAGGGCTTCTCCGCCGACCTGGCGGGCGCCGCAAACCTGCTGCTTGCCACCCTTACCGGCATCCCCGTGTCCTCCACACACATCAAGACCTGCGCCATCATGGGCGTCGGTGCCGTCAAGCGCCTCTCAGCCATCAACTTCGGCGTCGTCAAAGACATGATGTTCACCTGGTTCTTCACCTTCCCCGCCTGCGGACTCATCAGCTTTGTCATGGCCAAGCTGTTCATGATGTTCCTCTAGTCAAACCGAACGTCCATCCGGACCGCATTACTTCGCCCACCCGTCTTCGCCTCGAAAGGACCCACCCATGGCAAAGAAACCCGATTCGTTCTACTTTGATAACTACGTTGCCTGCGCCGACCTCGCCGTTCAGGCAGCCGAGCTGCTCACCAAGATTTTTGAGAACTTTGACCCCGCGCAGATCCACGACATGCTCGATAAGATGCATGCGATTGAGCATGCGGCAGACAAGAAGCACCACGAGCTCGAAGACGCCTTGCTCACCGCCTTTATCACCCCGCTCGAGCGCGAGGATCTGGATCTGATGAGCTGCTCACTCGACACCGTGCTCGACCGCATCGAGGGCGTCGTGCAGCGCGTCTACTTCACCAACATCCAGAGCATCCATCCCGACGCCATCGTCATCGCTCACAAGGTGACTGACGCCTGCCGCGCCATGAAAGACCTGATGGTCGAGCTGCCCAACTACCGCAAGTCCAAGACCCTGCGCGAACTCGTCATCCAGATCAACACCATCGAGTCCGAAGCCGACGAGCTCTATATCAACGCCATGCGCAACCTGCACGTTAACGGCAAGGACCCGCTCGAGGTCATCGCCTGGCGTGACGTGTACGCCTTCCTGGAGTACTGCGCTGACTGCTGTGAGAATGTGGCCGATGTTGTGGATTCGATTGTCATGAAGAACAGTTAATTGGGGGTACGTGTCCCACCGGTCGCGGGCCCGACCACTAATACCTTTTTCACTCCGGCTGCAAGCAGAGTCGTTCAAAAGGTATTAGTGGCCGGGCCCGCTCCCTTACGTACCACCATTGGGAACTTTGGCTGATAGTTATAGCGCAATGGGGGTTTGGCTGAAGGGACCTTTGGTATCCGTTCGGACACTTTGGCCCTCGATGAGCGTTTGGCTGATTGCTGCTTTGGGTACTGTTTGGGTTACTTTGGGTTTGTTTGATTTTTAATTGTTGGAGGGCTTGTATGTCTTATTTGGATCTGGCTCGGGGTCGGTATTCTTGTCGTGAATTTCAGGATCGTTCTGTTGAGCAGGCTGTGGTGGATGCCATTGTTGAGGCTGGGCGGATTGCTCCTTCTGCTTGTAATAATCATCCAACCCGTGTGATGGTGTTGGATACGCCTGAGCTTCTGGAGAAGGCTGCTGCTTGTCAGCCTCGGTTTGCTCGTGATGGGTCTATCTTTGGCGCTCCGCTTATCTTCCTTATTTGCAGCGTTACCGGTGATGCTTGGGTGCGCCCGTATGACCAGATGAATTCTAGTGAAATCGACACCTCAATCGTGTGTGATCAGATGATGATGGAGGCCACCGAGCAGGGCCTGGGAACGTGCTGGGTATGCCATTTTAAGCCTGAGGTGGCGCAGGAGCAGTTCAATCTGCCCAAGGGCGTCTATCCCTATCACATGCTCGTCTGTGGATATCCTGCCGACCACATCGCCGATCCCGAGCATCGCGAGGCCCGTACCATTCCCCTCTCCGACTTCCTCCTCAAGTAGGTTTTGGGACATGCCTTAAAACCTACCCTTGACCGCTCACCCGTTCGCCGAGTTCTGCGCCATTATGTGCAGGGCTCGGTTTTTTATGTTACGCACTCCGGCACAGTCATAAAAAAGGACCCGCAAGCTGCGGGTCCTTTCTAGGCACTAAATTGTAGGCCGAATGTTAGTCCAGGTCGTCGGCAGCAAAGTTGTCGATCGGGGCGAAGGGATCGGCCACGGGGACAACCGGGTCAGCGACGGGCAGCGGCTCGGCGGGAACAGTCACTGCAGGAGAAGCGGCAGAACCGACCGGCGTGGAGGCCATCAGATCGGCCGGGAAGGAATTCTGGGCATCGTCCATGAAGTGCTGGATGAGCTTGAGATACTCTGCCTTGAACTCCTCACGGGAAGCCTTGAGACGATCGATCTCCTCGAGCTCGGCCTGCTTCTCGGTCAGAGCCTGGCGGATAACCTCGCGGGCCTTGGCGTCAGCCTCGTTGCGGATACGCTCAGCGTTCTCGTTGGCATCGTTGACGATGGTCTCAGCGGTCTGCTGGGCAGCGATCAGGGCAGCGGAAATCTGGCGCTCCTGAGCGGAGAAGTCAGGGGCGGGAGCAGCCACGGGGGCGGCAGGAACGGCCTGGGCGGTGGCATCCTGAGCTTGGGCAAGCTGAGCCTGCGCATCGGCAAGCTGCTGCTCGGTAGCAGTCAGGCGACCCTTAAGGTCGACGATCTTAGCGAGCATAGCGTCAACCTCGGAGGACAGCGTCTCCAAGAAGACGTCGACCTCAGCAGGATCGTAGCCACGCTTGGCCTCAGAGAAAGTCTGAGCCTGGATGTCTGCAGGGGTAATAGCCATAACAAGTCTCCTTTTTCATCGCCTCGGCGCTACACGCCCGACGTAAGTTACTAAGTCAGTTCTACACGAGTATACCTATAAGAAGCTGCAGAACCAGCCTCTGCACCAACTGCAACGCAATAATCGCAACGACCGGCGAAAAATCGATACCGCCCATCGGCGGGATGAAACGACGGAACAGGTTGAGCCACGGACCGCACACGCTATCAAGCACCGCGGCAATATCCTGAAGCAAACCACCCTGCTTCATGGGAATCCACGTCATAAAGCAGTAGACGACAATGAGCGTGGAATAGAAGTTGAACAGCGTGTTGACCAGCTGGACGATAGTGTAGATGTTGATGGGAATCTCCTCGTCTTGTCTTTACTTAAGGTAGCCGTCGGCACGAAGCTTCTTGAGATCGGAATCTTTGACCTCGCAACCGGCGGGCAGCACCATGAACACGCGGTCGCCCACCTCCTTGACCGTGGCACCCAGACCGCAGGCAAAGCCGTAAGAGAAGTCCAAGACGCGCTTGGCAACTTCGGTGCGTACGCCCACAAAAATCAGTGCGACAGGCTGCTTGGTGCGAACGCGGCGCACCACGGTCTCCACGTCGTCATAGCTCTCGGGGCGCAGGACATAGGCCGGCAGCTGCGGCGTGGCGTTGATGATATTGCTCGCATAGGCCGAGGCATCGCTCGGTGCAGGCGCGGGTGCAGCGGCGGCACGGGCGCGGGTATTCTCGGCGTAGCTCGACGGCGTGTCATAGGCACCAGGACGATAACCGCTCGCAACACTGTCCTGCGAGCGCGAAGGCGGGTTATACGTCGTGGCATGGCGGGAGTCATCGCCGACCAGCTGACCGGAGCGCGTATACACGGCAACCGACTCAGCTTCACCGCGGCGCGTCTGGCCAAGCAGGCCGTTGCTCGGCTCGTCTTGGGTGTAGAAGCCCTCGCCCGAAGCACCACTGTAGCCGTTGTTCTGATAGCCATCGTCGTAGCCGTCATCGTAGCCGTAGTCGTCGTCCTGGCCATAACCCTGGTCGTAACCCTGCTGGCCGCCCAAGTGCATCTTATTTTTAATCTCGTCAAGGAAGCCCATGGTTGTGTCCTCTCGCGGTTTAGTGCAGGCGCCCCGATAATCAGTGCGCACTTCAGAGCCTTATTTTACTGCAAACTCCGGGCTAAATACTACCCTGCCCAGGCGAACGAGCGTAGAGCCCTCCTCAAGGGCAGGCTCAAAGTCTTCGCTCATGCCGCAGGAAAGCTCAGGCAGGTTCAAATCGGGATGCGCCGCCTCCAGCTCATCCCTCAGCTCACGAAGCCCCGCAAAGGTGCGGCGTGCCACATCCTTATTCCCCCGGGGCGCCATAGTCATAAGCCCCTGTACGCAAATTCCCTCAAGTTCTGCAAGCTCACCCGCGGCGGCGCGAATCTCATCGGGTGAAAAGCCTCCCTTCGACTCCTCACCACTCACATTGACCTCAATGAGCACACGCTGGGGGCCGACGAGCTCGCCTGCCTCAATCTTGCGAACAGCACGGCTCGAGATCGCCTGCGCCAGATGCAGCGAACCCACCGAGTGAATCAGCTCGGCTGAGCCCAGCACCGCATTGATCTTATTGGTCTGCAGGTTGCCGATCATATCGAAGCGCACCTCGGGCAGCTCCGGATGCTCCGCCAGACCCGTGAGCTTGCGAACCAGCTCCTGCGGGCGGTTCTCGGCAAAATGGCGATACCCCGCCTGGATGGCGGCAACGGTCTCATCGACACCAACGGTCTTGGACACGGCAATGAGGCTCGCGGCGTCGTGGGGACGGCCCGCGCGATCGAGCGCCGCATAAAAACGTTCCAGAATCTGCTCGCGGCGAGCGCGCATCAAGTCCAAATAGTTATCCATTGCCAATCGCCTCCGCTGACAGCCAAACAAGTAGTCCCATGCTAACGCAAGAGCGCGGCCCCGCATGTGCAAGGCCGCGCTCACTTAGGTATTTACAATCTTTCGACGAACGGGGTTACTTACTCCTCGTCGTCCTCGCCATCGTCCTCATCCTCAAGATGATCGAGCAGGTAGCGAAGACCCTCGCTGACCTCGTTAACGGGCACCTTGGCAACGTAGCGTGCATCGACGGCGGGCCTCATGATAACACCCTCGCCCGAAGGCACGCGCATGCTCTCGAGCTCATCCTCATCAGTGCAGGCGATATCACCGGCAGTCATACGCTGTCCGGTCAACAGGAAGGTCAGACGGCAGGCGGCATCGATGGAAATCGAGGCGATGCGATCGAGATAGCGCGATACCATGATGGCGCGGCGCAGGTCGTCATAGTTGCTGTCGTCGTCCATAAAATCGCCCGTGTCCATGCGGTTAAAGGTGCGGAAGAACTTCTCGTAGGCGGCGTGCACTGGCTCGTCCTCGACGGCCAAGTTGCAGATGATGGACATGTCGTTGGTGACGAGCGCAGAAAGCGAAGAGCCCAGCACCTGGTAGACGGCCTCAGCCTCGGCCTCGACCGTGCCGACAAGCTCCTTGGGCAGCGAGATGTCGGCCTTGATCATATGACGCGTGGCGCGGCAAATCTGGCGAACCTTATCGGTCATGCGCTGCAGGTTAAAGTCGACGTAGATGATCGTCTGCAGCAAGCGGAAGTCGGAGGCGACCGGTGACTGCGTGGCAATCAGGTTGTAGCAGACGGCCTCCAGGTTGGCGCAGCGTGCGTCAATCGAAAGCGTGCGCTTCTTGGTCTTGGTGGCGAGCTTGCGGTCGTCGGTCACATAGGCCTTCACGGCATCGTGGAGGGCCAGATCGACGGCCTCGTAGATGCTCAGCATCTCGTGACGGGCCTCGATGAGCTGACGGGAAAACAGTTTGCGCATGGTTCACTCCAATCAGTTGGGTGCGGTCATGCCGCCCGCACAGTGAATACGCACCGGACCAGATCCGATCGGCTTGGGACTAGTCGCACCGATCAGCCAAAGCGGCCGGTGATATAGTCTTCCGTCCGCGAGTCCACCGGGCTGGTGAAGATCGCGTCGGTTTGACCATACTCGATGAGCGTGGCGGGCTCGCCGGCAACTTCCTGCAAGAAGAATGCGGTGTAGTCGCTAATGCGAGCTGCCTGCTGCATTGAATGCGTGACGATGATGATCGTCATCTCGGGCGCCAGCTCGGCCATCAGATCCTCGACCTTAGAGACGGACGTGGGGTCGATGGCGGAGCAGGGCTCGTCCATCAGAAGGACATCGGGTTGCACCGCAAGCACGCGCGCGATGCACAGACGCTGCTGCTGACCGCCCGAGAGCGCCAAACCATCCTTGTTGAGCTGATTGGATACCTCTTTCCAGAGGTTGGCGCGCTTGAGCGATTCTTCCACGATGTCATCGAGGTCACTTTTGCTAGTCACGCCCTGCAGACGAGGGCCAAAGGCGACATTCTCGTAGATGGATTTAGGAAACGGGTTGGGCTGCTGAAAGATCATGCCCACGCGACGACGGAGATCGACCGGGTCGACACCCTCGGCATAGATATCGTTGCCGTCGAGCGTCATGGTACCCTCGACGCGCGTGCCCTCGATCAGGTCGTTCATGCGGTTGATGCAGCGCAAAAACGTCGACTTGCCACAGCCCGAGGGGCCGATGAACGAGGTGATGGCATTTTTGGCGATATTGAGGTCGAGCCCCGTCAACGCATGAAAGTCACCGTACCAAAAGTTGAAATCCTTGGCCGTGATGGCCGCTTGCTCCAGCGTGGGAGCGGACTGATAAACGGACATGGGACTCCTTAACTAGCGGCGTTTGCGCGACAGGAAGCGCGCAAACAGGTTGAAGGCCAAAATGATCACTATCAGCAGGAGCGCGGTGCCGTAAGCTGCGTTCATGTTGATGCCGTCGTTGGCGAGCAGGTACAGGTGAACCGTCATGGGGCGGCCGGAATCGAGCGGCGAGATCGGCAGGTTGATGGCCTGGCCCATGGTGTAGAGCACCACCGCGGTCTCGCCGATGGCGCGACCGATGGCAAGCACGATGCCGGTGGCGATACGGCCAAAGGCAGAAGGAAGCACGATCTTGGAGACAACCTGCCACTTGGTGGCGCCCAGGCCATATGCGCCCCAGCGGATATAGCGCGGTACGGCGCGAATGGCTTCCTCAGTGGTGCGCATGACGATGGGGAGCATCAAAAGTGCGAGCGCCAGAGCGGCCGAGATCATCGAAAGGCCCAGACCCATGGCCTCGACAAACAAGGCGTAGCCAAACAGACCCATAACGATGGAGGGCACCGATGCCAGGGCGTCGGCGGCATAGCGAATGAGCTCGACGACCTTGCCCTGCTTGGCGTACTCGGCCAGATAGACCGCGGCCAGCACGGCGATCGGCGTGCAGATGAGCATGGCGAGCGCCGTCACGTAGACAGTCGAGACGATCGTGGGCCAAATTCCGCCCTCGGCGTTTACGCCCTGGGGCCAACCGAAGATAAAGTCGAGCGAGATATGCGGCAGACCGTTAACGACCACGTAGGCGATGATGGCGACCAGCACCAGCGTGGTGATATATGCCGCGGCGCGGAACACGCCGAGCATGATCTTGTTTGATAGGTCCTTGTTGATACGGCCCTTCTTACCGTGGGAAAGGGCACGCTTGATGCGCTCGCGCGACGAGGTCGTATCGACCGTCGTGTCAACGGAATCGGACATAGCCTACCCCCTCTTATTTTTGGAAATCAAACGGACGATGCCCACCAGCGCGGCGGAGATGATAAACAGGACCACGCCCATGCCAAACAGGGCAGAACGATGCAGGCCCGAGGAATAGCTCATATCGAGCGCGATCTGGCTCGTGAGCGTCGAGATGGGGCTCGAGATGCTGTCCGGGATGACCGGGGCGTTACCCACGACCATAAGCACGGCCATGGTCTCGCCGATAGCGCGACCCATGCCCAGCACGATAGCGTCCACGATGCCCAGCTTGGCCGCCGGCAGCACGACCTTGTAGATGGTCTGCCACTTGGTGGCACCCATGGCATAGGATGCCTCGCGGATGCCCATGGGAATGGAGTTAAGGGCATCGATGGTAAGCGTGGTGATGGTGGGGACAATCATGATGGCGAGCACGAACCAAGCCGTCAGCGCACCAAAGCCAAGGCCACCAGTCAGCTGAGCGATAAACGGACGGATGATGATCATGCCAAAGAAGCCGTAGATAATGGAGGGGATGCCCGCCAGCAGGTCGACGGCGGGGCTGATGAGCTTGCGCACGCGCTTGCTGGCAATCTCAACCAGATACACGGCGGTGCCCACGCCCAGGGGGACGCCCATGGCAAGGGCGCCGACAGTCACCAGACCTGAGCCGGCAAGCAGCGACATAATGCCGTAGTGGCCCTCGGAAGGTGCCCATGTAAAGCTAAAGAAGTCTGCCAGGCCAATATCGGTAAAGACGGGTAGGGCCGAGTACGTGGTAAAGACAAAAATCAGGATGACGGTGACGACCGCCAGGAACGCGCAGGCAAAGAAGATCCACTGCAGCGCTTTCTCTTTGAGATAAGTGCTACGCGATACCAGCGCCAGCTCACGCTTCTTGGGTGCCTGAGCCGTCTGCTCAGTCCGGGGGCTTTCCTGTGCTTCCATGCTACTCACTCCCCTTCCCGTCATTGGTGACGGGGATAAAGCCCGCCTCGCGAATCTGCTTGTCCATCTTCTCGGACGTCACGTAGTCGATGTAATCCTGAGCCTGCTTGGAAGGCGTTCCCTTCACAAAGAAGTAGAGGTCACGCGAAATGGGATATCCCCCGCTTGCAACCGTCTTCTCGGAGGCCTCAACATGATTGACCGAGACGGCCCTGACCGAAGTCTTGGCGTTGAGGCTATCGACGAAGCCCAGCGAAATGTAGCCGATGGCCCCACGCGAACGGGACACGACATCGCGCACCTGGCCCGTACCCGAAAGAACGGCCGAACGGCGATCGAACGGCGTGCCGTCCATCACGATAGTGCGGAAAGCCTCACGCGTACCGGAGGCCTCGTCGCGGTTGATAACCTGAATCTTCAGGTCCTCGCCACCGACCTCTTTCCAGTTGGTGATCTTGCCGGCGTAGATATCGCGGAGCTGCTCGGTCGAGAGGTTCTCAACAGGGTTGTCCTCATTCACGATGACCGCGATGCCGTCGTGCGCGATTACGATCGGGGTCAGACCCAGGTCCTGTTCGTCGGCGTTGAGGCCACGAGAGGAGCTGGCGATATCGGCCGTGCCGGCGCTGACGGCCTCGATGCCAGCAGATGAGCCCAGGCCAGAGACCAGCACGTCGATGCCGGTCTCCTCCTTAAAACCCTCGGCAGCAATCTCGGCGATGGGAAGGCACGTCGTGGAGCCAGCCACAGTAATGGAAGAGGTGGAGGATCCCGAAGAGCAGGCGCACAGCGTGAGCGTGAGCACCGCGGCGCTCAGGAGCGATACGATCTTTCTCATAGCATCACGCCGATCGCAGCATGGCGCCCACAGGTCCCGCCCTCGTTGCGATAGGAATAAAAGCGGTCGTTTTGACGCACGGTGGAAAGTTTGGTGTCCACAATGCCATTCACATCGACACCGGCATCCACCAGCGCCTCGCGAATGGCGGCGGAAAGATCGAGCATACGGGAAGCGGTAGCATCGATGCACGCGAACTCGGCGGCAAAGCGATCCATAAGTTCTTGGGACACCTCATACTCGTCGCCCAGGATATGGGGCCCAATATAAGCAGAGATGTCCTCCGGCGTGCAGCCAGCCGCCTCGCAGAGTGCTTGGCAGGCCTTGGCGGAAATGCGTGCAATCGTGCCCTTCCAGCCAGAATGCACCACGGCAAAGCCGCCGGGAGCCACCAGCACCACGGGAACACAATCGGCAAAGCAGAGCATCACGGGCACCTTATGCGCCGTGCAGACGAGGGCATCACAGCCCTCGGCAATCTGCTCACGAATGATCTCAAGATCATCAGCACCGTTCGAAGTCACCGTAACGATGCGATCCCCATGTACCTGATTGGGAACAAGCAGGTTGTGTTCGCACTCGGCAGCTCCCATGGCATCAAGCGCACGACGACGATTTTCTTGAACGGAAAAGGGGTCATCGCCTACATGCGAGCCCAAGTTGAGCGAGGAGTACGGTTCTTCGGAAACGCCACCGGTGCGCTCGGTAAAGGCAAAACGGACATTTGACGTCGTGCCCTCCACCAACGTAACTCCATCATGGTCGACACGCGAAACTCTGTCCGCACGTGCTGCCATACTAAAGCCTCCTAATAACACAAGTACCGCGGCATCGCCGCTGCAGTCCGCATGTACGCGGCTGTCATACTTCCTTAAAAGGATACCCGCTGCACCAAGGGCAAACGTAAAGGGAACGTAAAGAGATTGGAGGCTTTCGTTTACAAAAGCGAAACAAAAAAGGGATGCATCCAAATGGACGCATCCCCATACAAAACGCTGAGAACAACCGATTAGAAGCTGCCGCGCTTCAGGAAGTCGGGAAGCTCGAACTGATCGTTGCCGAAGTTAGGAAGCTCGGTGCCACCGACGTTGCGGGTCGGAGCGGCCTGAGCCGGGCTCGTGGCAGGAGCGGTGCGCTGCGGCTCAGCGGAGGCAGCGGCCTTGCTCTGAGACTGCTGAGCAGCAAAGAGCTCGTCCTGACGGTTGACGTTGGAGTCGGAGAAGCCCGTAGCGATGACGGTGATACGCACCTGATCGCCCAGGGACTCGTCGACAACGGTACCGAAGATGATGTTGGCCTCGGGGTCGACGGCGTTGGCGACAACGTCGGCGGCGTCGCTGATCTCCTGGATGCCCAGGTCCTTGGAACCGGCGATGGAGAGCAGCACGCGCGTGGCACCATCGATGGAGCTCTCGAGCAGCGGGCTGGAGATGGCCTGCTGGGCAGCGTCGACGGCACGGGTGTCCCCAGAAGAGGTACCGATACCCATCATGGCGGTACCGGCCTGCTTCATGATGGTCTTAACATCGGCGAAGTCCAGGTTGATGATACCGGGGACGGTGATGAGGTCGGTGATGCCCTGGGTGCCCTGGGAAAGGACGCCATCGGCAATCGCGAAGGCCTCGAGCATGGTGGTCTTCTTCTCGGCGATGTCGAGCAGCTTATCGTTAGGGATGACGATCATGGTGTCGACGCAATCGGAGAGGGTCTTAATGCCCTCCTCGGCGCTCTTCTTGCGCTTGCGGCCCTCGAAGGTGAAGGGCTTGGTCACGACGGCGACGGTCAGCGCACCGACCTCGTTCATCGCGATATCGGCAACGATGGGAGCAGCGCCGGTACCGGTGCCACCGCCCTCGCCGCAGGTGATGAACACCATGTCGGCACCAGCGAGCGCCTCGGCAATGTCGTCGCGGGACTCATCGGCAGCCTTGCGGCCAACCTCGGGGTTGGCGCCGGCGCCCAGGCCGCGGGTAAGGTCGGTGCCGATGTGCACCTTGATATCGGCATCAGAGATCGCGAGTGCCTGAGCATCGGTGTTGATGGCAACAAACTCGACGCCGCGGATGCCCTCTTCGATCATTCGATTGACCGCGTTGGTACCGCCGCCGCCGACGCCGACCACCTTAATGACGGCAAGGTAGTTGTTGATCTCTGTCTCGTGCATGTCGGTCCTCCGAACAAAGGTTATAGCCATAGCATGGGTCGACCCCTGCGCACATTAACCTTCAGGTTGAAAGTAAATGCAAAGGTAAACCGTATTATGTTTGCACATTATGAACGTATCAGTCAAATAATTGACCGTGAAAACCAAACAAACCAGATAAACGGCGTGGTATGGCCCCTCAACAAAGCATCAACCAGCGCTACGAGGTCGGAGCGTTCCTAAATGTATAGTTACCCGGAGAGCGCACATTGATATACGTTACGCCCTCTACCTGCGAAAGCAGCTTGGTGACTACGCGCTCCTTCTTGACGATATCGTTCGAATCGCCCAGCGACACCTCAATGCCGTTATTGAGGTTTGCCGAGATGGCTTCGACCGAAGGCGTGGAAATATCCTTGACTTGTCCCAAGAACTCGCTCGAAAAACCACGCACATAATCCAAGCCAGCCTTAACGGCCTTGGAGCTCACTGCCTGGCCGGAAACCGGAGCGACATCCGCCGAGACATCAGTCAACAACACCGCGCCATAGTGCTTAGCGAGCGCCAGCGCGGCATCGATTCCGGTCAAGGTATTTGAGCCCTGCCCTGTCGTGATGACGTTGCCCTGATCGTCCACTTCGACCGACGTCGACAGCGGGGCGATCCAGGTGTCATCATCCCCGATGGCCCAGGCAAGGTCATCGGAGCTGATATAGGCAATTGCGATGACCTTGCGCTCCATCGGCGTAATGATGAGCGTATGCGGGAACTGACGCTGGACATCCACGCCCGAGACCCACGGGTTCTGCTTGAGGTCCTCGGTAATCTGGTCGGGATCGACGTTAAAAAGCGACGTTCCCTCGGGCAAATCGATCAGCTGGATAGCATCGTGCTTCGTCACATGCTCGCTGCCTTGAATCTGAATATCAGTGGCGGTAAACAATCCAGAGTTAATCACCACGATAGCAACGACGACGAGCACGGCCAAGACGGCCAAAACGCCGCCCACGATTTTGCCTTTGCCTGTAACGACAGAAGCGGCGTCTGATGTTTTATTTGCCATCGCCCTAAGTAAAGACAACGGGTTGACGCCTTTTTTACCCGAAGGCTTCTTGGCGGTAGCCGGCACCGATGTCAGCGAGCGCGGTTTCGATGCGCCCAGCGTGCGACTCGGACGCGCCGCCTTAGTTCCTGTCGAGGGCTTAGGAGTTGCCATAGGACGGGCAGGCTTGACGCCCATAACAGGCTTTGACGTCACCGAGGGACGCGAGGACTTTTTTGCGGCCGGACGATTACCGAGCTGCGAGCCGACAACCGGACGACTGGTCTGTCGAGCATGCCCGACAGGCTTAGAGTGCGCGACGATATTGCGTTGAGGTTTGGCAGGCGCGCCGGAACGCCCTCCGGCGCGGCGGAAGGTGGGTTTCGATGCTCTAGAAGCCGAGGAATTTAACTTCCGGTCTGAGCTCGATGCCATACGCCTCCCTCACCTTTCCGTGCACATGTCTGATAACCGCGGCAACGTCATCGGCCGAGGCAGTTCCGTTATTAACGATAAAATTAGCGTGAACGGGCGAAACTTCCGCGCCGCCAATCGAAAAACCCTTTAATCCACAATCCTCGATAAGCTTGCCCACGCTCGCATCGGGCGGGTTGCGAAAGACCGACCCGCAGGATGCGCGACCCATGGGCTGTGTACGCTTGCGCCTCGTCAGGTACCGCTCCATGCGCTCGCGAATGTCGGCCTTGGGCGCCGGTTTAAGCTTGAGCACGCACTCGAGGATGATCTCATTGCGGGGAAGGCTACATTCGCGGTAGCCCCAAGTGATCTCGGACCCCGCATAATGTTTGATACCGGATGCCGGGTCAAACGTTACGACATCCTCAACCAGCGAGCCAATCCACTCGGTCCGTGTGCCGGCATTCATAGATATCGCACCGCCGACCGAACCAGGGATGCCAACGGCAAACTCAAGGCCCGAGAGGCTACGCGACAGGGCATCGTTGACCAGGCGCGCAAACATCACGCCCGCACCGACCGTCAGCGTACAACCGTCATCGGCAACAACCGTGCGCTGAAACTCACGTCCGAGCGAAATGACGGCGCCGCGATAACCGCCATCGGCAACCAGCAGATTGGAGCCCTTGCCGATGATGACCCACGGCACCTGCTCGCGATCGAGCACCGCCACGGCGCGGCGGAGGGCATGATAGCTATGGCACGTCACAAAGAGGTCGGCCTTGCCGCCGATACGATAGCTCGTATGACGCGCAAGGCGCTCGTCCTCGATCACATCCGTGTCGATCATGCCCGAGAGCGCCATGACGGCGTTAAACAGACCCATTAGACTTAAGCGTCTTTCTTGGCAGTCAGATACTCAATGAACTCGGGACCGACGGTCGTAACGTCACCGGCACCCATAGTGAGCAGCAGGTCGCCCTCGCCCACCATCTGCTCGAGCTCCTGATTGAGCTCAAGACGGCTGGAGCAGTACACGACCTCCTTGCCAGGATGCTTGGCGCGCACGGTATCGGCGAGCATCTTAGAGGTGACACCCGGAATGGGCATCTCGCCAGCCGAGAACACATCAATCAGCAGCAGTTTATCGGCATTGGCAAATGCATCGGCAAAGTCGTCGCACAGGGCCTGCAGGCGCGAATAGCGGTGCGGCTGGAACACGACGTCGACGTGCTTGTAGCCCAGCGACGAAGCAGCAGCAAGCGTCGCCTTGATCTCGGTGGGGTGATGGCCGTAATCATCGACCACGGTGATGCCATCGATATCGCCCACGTGGGTAAAGCGACGGCGGACGCCCTCAAAGCTCGAGAGCGCCTTGGCGGCGGCGTCGATGTCAAGGCCCAGGACATGGGCGACGGTGAGCACCGCCGTGGCGTTGAGCATGTTGTGGCGACCGGGATTGCTCTTGATCTCCACAGCGTGCTCAGTGCCGTCCTCAAAGCGAACGATAAAATCGCTCTGGATGCCCTTGACATCCGGGTGCATGCAGACGATGTCGTTGTTCTCGGCAAAGCCGTAGGAAAGCACGTGACGACCCGTCGACTTGGCGAGCTCGACCAGATGCGGGTCCTCACCGCAGACGATGACGGTGCCGTCCTCGCCCACCAGGCTCATGAATTTGGCGAAAGTTGCCTCGATCTCCTCGATACCCGAGTAGTGATCGAGGTGGTCGGCCTCGACGTTGGTCACGATGACCACGTTGGGGTTCAGGAACAGGAAGGAGCTGTCGGACTCGTCGGCCTCGGCGACAAAGTAGTCGCCCGAGCCGTTCTTGCCGTTCGTGTCATAGCCCTCGACGATGCCACCGATCAAGAAGCTCGGATCCAGACCCATGCGGTCGAGCATGGTGGCGCACATCGAAGACGTGGTGGTCTTGCCATGCGTGCCGGCAACAGCGACGGTGGTGTAGCCGTGGCCCAAAGCAGAGAGCATCTTGGCACGGGGCCACACGGGAATACCAAGCTCGCGAGCGCGCACGAGTTCAGGGTTGGACTCCGGAATAGCGGTGGAGACAACAACCACGTCGGGCTTGACCTCGTCGATCGTGGCGGCCTCATGGCCCACATGCACCTTCACACCAGCGCGGGTAAGCTGGCGGATATAACGTGACGTCTTAAGGTCGGAGCCGGTAACGGCATAACCGCGCTCGTGAAGAACGAGGGCGATGCCGCTCATGCCGGCGCCGCCGATACCGATAAAGTGGGCGCTCTTAAACTCGGGCGCGGAGGTTGCAGTCTGGGAATCAGCCATGTGCTCGTGTACTCCTTGCGTAAACACTGCCTGTAACCCGTTAACTGTACCGCACCTACCGCATCAGCGCGAGGGCGACCGACGATATCCCGTCTAACTAACGCAAACCCTCTACCGCATCCGCCAGAAGAGCGGCGGCCCTATCCTGAGCCAGACCACGCGCCGCCTGACGCATGGCGTCGCGCGCCGCCGCGTCATCGACCAGGTGCAGCAGTTCATCGGCAAAGGCAGAACCGTCGATATCGGCATCGGCGCAGAGCACGCCGGCCCCAGCGTCGACCAGATAACGGGCATTGGTGGTTTGGTGGTCGGCCGTCGCATGCGGGTACGGCACGAGCACCGAAGGCACGGCGAGTGCAGCGATCTCGGCCACGCTCGATGCGCCCGAACGCGAGAGCACCAAATCGGCAGCAGCCAGCATATCGCCCATGTTGTCGATGTAAGGCTGGACGCGGTAACGCTTCGCCTCCTCGGGCGTCAGCGCCAAAGCGCGCTCGGTCTCCTCAAAGCCGTCGGCACCCGTCGAATGCAACACATAGAGGTTCTTGCGCGAAAGCAGCTCGTTTTTGAGCGAAGCCACACGCTCGTTGAGGTGCTGGGCGCCAAGTGAACCGCCAAAGACGAGCAGCAGCGTAGCGTCCTCGGGAACGCCAAGTGCCTTGCGGCCGCGAGCGCGATCGCCCTCGATCACCGAGCGACGTACGGGGTTGCCGGTCATGAGCACGTGGTCAGGGTCACCTTCGCGCTCAAAGACCGAACGCGCTGCCGGCACCGAGATGCACACGCGGGCGGCGTGGGAGTTCATCATCTTGTTGGCCAGGCCCGGAACAGAGTTCTGCTCATGCAGCAGATACGGAACGCCCGCGCCCTTGCACCACCCCAGCAGCGGAACCTCGACATAGGCACCAAAACCAATGGCGGCATCGGGCTTGCCGACCTTTGAGAAATGACTGGCGAGCACACGCTTGGCTTTGTTGACACGCCACAGCGAGGTCAGCGCCGTCCAAGGACGGGAGCGGTCGAAGCCCGTGACCGTAATGGGCACAAAATCAAACCCAGCCTCGGGGACCAGACGACCCTCGAGCTTGCGCGACTGGCCCACGAACACAACGTGGTGGCCACGGTCACGCAGCTCTTCGGCCAAGGCGAGCGCGGGGTTGATGTGCCCGGCCGTGCCGCCGGCTGCAATAGCAACGGTCATTTTATCGGTCATGGTAGTCCCTTCGTACACGCGGTCCCTGGTCGTCGATACGCAGACGCGCCGACGGGTCCGAGTTCAAATCGATTCGATTATATCCGCCGCCCGCGTTGCGAGGGCTGGGGCGCTGAGGACGACCTTGCGGCGCCGTTCGCTGACGCGGGCGGGCTGCCGGCTCGGTCGCAGAGCCATCCAGGACGGTAAAACCGTTACGCGAAGATCGCTCGCCGCGCACGTGGGGCACGCCGGCGGTACTCTCATCCATAACGGCAAAGCTCTCGCGGCGGCGGTCATACTCATCGCGGCGGGCGCTCTCGTACGAAACGCGCAGGATCAACCCGGCAAGCATGAGCGACACAATAATCGACGAACCGCCGTAGCTAATAAACGGCAACGGTTTGCCCGTCATGGGAAACACGTTGAGGATGCCCAGCGCGTTAATCAAAAACTGCACTGCGAGAATGACCGCGGAGCCAGACGCCATAAGCGCGCCCCGGCGATCGGTCGCCTGCTCGGCAATGCGAAACGCCGAGTAGATCAGCATCGCAAACACCAAGAAGAACAGCACGGTTCCGACAAAACCGACTTCCTCGCCAATGATGGCCAAGATGTAGTCGTTGTGTGCCTCGGGCAGATACGAGTACTTCATGGTTGAGTTGCCGATGCCACGGCCGAACAGACCGCCCGAGGCAAAGGCCATGATGGCAAGCGTGGCCTGATAGCCGTCACCATACTCGTCGGCCCAAGGGTTCAAGGCAACCTGAATACGCACCATACGGTACGGCTCTGCGACAAGCGCAATCACGATCACGAGAATGCCGAAGATTAGCACGCCGATGATAAATCTGGGGTCGAGACCCGCAAACAACGCCATGCACATGAGGGTCAACAGGATGATCAGGACAGTACCGAAATCGGGCTGGATAAAGATCAGAAAGAGCGAAATGCCCAGGTAGATGCCCATCTTGCGAAGGAATTCGTTGATGTTGCCACCGGGCGAAAAAAAGCGATCAAGCATGATGGCCGAATACGCAATGGCAAATGGCTTTAAAAACTCGGAAGGCTGGAACTGAATGCCGGCGATGTTGAGCCAGCGCGTGGCGCCACGGCTGCCGCTGCCCACCAAGAACACCAGAAACAGTAGCCCTATCATGCCTATGAGGAAGATCCTGAGCACATCCTCCCCAAACCAGCTGTCCGGCAAAACGCGCACGATGGCAATCAGCGCCAGAACACCGACCACGGCAAACGCGGCCTGTCGACCCAGAAAAAACGTCGCCGAGCCATTCTCGTGCAGCGCCTCGACCGAAGACGCCGAGTACACCATCAGCAGGCCAAAGCATACCAAGGTAAACAAGCAGGCCATGAATATCAAACGGGGGCGCATGATACGGGCGGGAACGCCGGCAATATAGCGTTCGCTAAACGACTGCCCGCCGCGGCTGGAACGCGGTGTGGTGCGACGTGAGGAAGCACGGTCCGAGTCGGGCCTCCTCATACCTTGTCGGGGGCTCTCCTCTCTCACCGCAACCCCTATTCCATTTGTGATTTCGCTGTAGCGGCAAGCTGGGCCACGTAGTCCTTAAACACGCGGCCGCGCTCCTCATAGCCCGAGAACTCATCGAACGAAGAGCAGGCAGGAGAAAGTAAGATCACGTCACCACGGCTCGAAAGCGAACGGGCAACGTCCACGGCGTCGCGCAGGTCATCCGCCTGGGCGATATCCACATCGCCATCGACATCAGCCTCGTCCATAGCGGCGGTGAAGCGCTCGCGCGCATCGCCAAAGCAGACGACCGAGCGCACGTTATCCATAACGACGCGCGCGAAGTCCGTGAGCGGCGTGCCCTTATCGTGGCCGCCGAGCAGCAAGATCACGTCGTCATCGGGAAATGCCGTCAGTGCCTTCTCGACCGCATCGGTGTTGGTCGCCTTGGAATCGTTGACGTAGCGCACGCCGTCAATCTCGCCACACGGCTCCACACGGTGCTCGAGCGGCTGGAACGAGGCAAGACCGCGGCAGACACCATCGACATCGGCACCGACCGCCAAGGCAGCCGTGGCAGCGCATAGGGCATTGATAACATTGTGATGGCCCGAGATCTTGAGCTCGGATATAGCGATGAGCGGGGTCTCGACACCCTTCAGACGCACGATCATCTTGCCATCGCGCACAAAGGCGGCATCCTCGCCCTCAGGCTCGTCAAAGGCAACCTTGCAGATGCGACGACCCGGCGTGTAGATGTACTCATCGAACTCGTGAATGCCGGCGTCTTCGACGTCGACAACCACCAGATCGTCATCGGCCATATTGTCAAACAGTTTGATCTTGGCAAGCGCATAGTTCTTATGGCTCTTATGCCAGCCCAAGTGGTCGGGAGTGATGTTGAGCAGCACCGCCACGCGGGGGTGGAGCTCGGTTGTCGTAGCAATCTGATAGCTCGAGAGCTCAGCCACAAACCACTCGTTATGGGCTCGGCCGTCAATCTCGTTGACCGGCGGCTCGCCGATGTTGCCGACAGCAACGCTGGCCTCGCCGGCAGCCTTAAGCAGATAATCAGTCAGCGACGTGGTGGTCGTCTTGCCGTTGGTGCCCGTGATGGCAATCCAGTTATCGGGCGACAGGCGATAGGCAAACTCGGGCTCACCCATAATCTGGGCGGCATGCTCGCGCCCGGCCTTAAAGAAGCCCGAGAACTCCGAGATGCCCGGGCACGTCACGCATACGTCATAGGCGCCCTCGACCTGTTCGGTCCCATAGACAAACGACGCACCAGCAGCCTCGAGCGCACGCGTGGCGTCATTGGGCTCAGAGGTGCCACCGCCATACACGGTAACGGCACTTACGCGCTCGGGATGTGCCAGCGCCCAGCGGGCGACATCGAGACCGGATTTGCCCTGACCCAAAACGAGCAGGCTAAAGACATCAGCAAGAGACATGAAAGACCACTATCCCAACTGGAAGAACAGAGCAAGGCCAACGGCACCAAAGGCCGCAGCGATAATCCAAAAACGGATGACGACCTTGGTCTCGGCCCAACCCTTCTTTTCGAAATGATGATGGATGGGCGCCATAAGGAAGACGCGCTTGTGCGTAAAGTGGAAGTAGACAACCTGAATCATGACCGACAGGGTCTCAACGATAAACAGGCCACCGATGATGAGGGAGACGACCTCGGTGTTGGTCATGATGGACGTGCAGGCAAACGCGGCGCCCAGGGCAAGCGAGCCGGTATCGCCCATAAAGATGCTCGCCGGATAGCAGTTGAACCACAGAAAGCCCAAGCAGGCACCGGCACACGCGGTGCAGAAGATGGACAGGTTCACGTCTCCGTGCAAAAACGCCATGGCGGCCATGGCGAGCATGGCGATCATGGAGGTGCCGCCAGCAAGACCGTCAAGGCCATCGGTCAGGTTCACGGCATTAGAAAGACCGGCGATCATCAGCCAGCAAAAGACAATGTAGAGCCACGGGAACGAAAGGCCGCAGATGGTGGTCGAAAGAACACCGAGGTCAATCGTCAGGCCGCCGGGAAAACGAATCTCGGGGGCGACGCCGCACCAGTTGACGGCAAGTACCGTAAAGGTGACACAGATAATGGTTAGGCCGATCATCTTGGCATGGGGCGTCAGACCGAGCGAGCGCCCATGCGTAACGGAGGTCAGGTCGTCGATCAGGCCCAGCACGCCGGTCGCCAGCGTGGCGAGCAGCACGAGTACGAGCTCGGTGGTGAGCTTGCCCATCAGCAGGCAGGTCAGCGAGATCGCGACGAGGATGACAACGCCACCCATGGTGGGCGTTCCCTGCTTAACCAAATGACGCTTGGGGCCGTCGGCACGAACCTGCTGGCCGATACCCTCGACCTTCAGCAGCTTGATCCACCACGGCATGAGCAGCAGCGCAATGGCGGCGGCGATGCCAAGCCCCAAAAAAGCCTGATACGTTGGATACGAGGGATTTCCGAACATGGGCTAGCACACACCTTCCACAAAGCGGTCGAGCTCAACAAAGCGGGAACCCTTGACCAGTACAACATCATGTTTTTCAAGCGCGCCGCCCATGCGGTCGAGCACCTGCTGATAATCGGAGAACACCTGGATGCGGTCCTCGTCCATGCCCATCATGCGTGCGGCATCGGCCATAAGCTGGGCCAGCTCACCACCCACGCACGCCAGCATGTCGAGCTTCTTGGCGGCGGCATAGGCGCCCACGAGCTCATGCATGCGAGGAGCCTCATCGCCCATCTCGCCCATCTCGCCCAGGATCGCCATACGAGACCCCGTGCACGAAAGCGAGCACAGCAGATCGAGGCCAGCAGCCATGGATTCGGCACTGGCGTTATAGGAATCGTCGATGACGCGGGCGCCGCTCTTGGCGCGCTTGATCTCCTGGCGGTGACCGGTGATCGTGAGGCCTCTAAAGGCAGCATCGATCTGCTCGGGCGTCACGCCCAGGCGATAGGCAACTGCGGCGGCCTTAACGGCATTTGGGACGGACTGCACGCCGGGGATGGCAAGCATGGTATCGATCGTCTCACCCTGGCCAAAATCGAGCGTAAAGACCGGACGGCCCTCGTCATCAACACGAATGTCGCGGGCGCGGACCTCATCATCGTCCGAGACGCCGGCCAGCATCACGTCGATACCAGCAGGCTGGGCGAACGTATCGCGAATGAACGGTGTAAAGTCGTCCTCGCCGCCCAAAACCAGCAACGGCAAGAAGTCGCCGGCGGCGCACATACCCTGGACAATCTCGGCCTTAGCGCGGGCGATGTTCTCGCGGCTGCCCAAAATGCCGATGTGAGAGGTACCAATCTTGCTCACGATGGCAAGGTTGGGATTGGCGGACTGGGACAGGCGCTCAATCTCGTGGAAATGGTTCATACCCATCTCGAGCACCAGGACCTCGGTATCGGCCGGAGCGGAAAGCACCGTGAGCGGCATGCCGATCAGGTTATTGAAATTGCCCTTGGTGGCCCAGACACGATAGCGCTTGGCGAGCACGGCGGCGAGCACGTCCTTGGTCGTCGTCTTGCCGATGGAACCGGTAATGCCAACGACCAGGCAGCCAAGCTCCAGGCGATACGTGTGCGCCAAACGCAGCAGAAACTCCTCGGGATCATCGGTCAGCAGGATGGCGCACCCCTTGTCCTGCGCCAGCGAGACCAGCTCGGCCTCGGGCTCACGCGTCATCACGACGGCGCCGGCACCCGACTGGACGGCACGGGAAGCAAAATCATTGCCGTCGACGTTTTCACCGGGAAAGGCGACGAAAATCGTCCCTTCCTCGACCTGGCGCGAGTCGATAACGCACCCGCGGCATACCCGATCGGCTTCTCCCGTCACGGTTCGGGCCCCTGTTGCGGCCGCGAGGTTGTTGACGGCGATCTCTATCATTGCAGCTCCCCTGTAAACCTAATAATGCTATCGGCGTATTGTATCCCAGCGCCGCGCATGCGTGGTGCAGGGCATGTGAACACCCTCATATGGGACAACAAACCACGCCCCAAAGATTGTAACCCCCTACTTCGTGTGCGGGATACCCAGCACGTCGAGCGCGTTGGCCATAATGGACTGGAACGGCACCGCAGCGGCATCTGAGCCGCTCGGCGTTCCGTCGAGCGTGATATAGCACAGCACCTTGGGCGATTGTGCCGGTGCAAAGCCCATAAAGGACGACATGTAGTTCTCCTTGAGGTAGCCGCCGTTCTCGTCGGCACGTTCGGCCGTACCGGTCTTACCCGCCACGTCATAGCCGTCAACCGCGCCGCCAACGCCCGTTCCCTCGGACACGACCGTCTGCATGCACGATGTCACCTGGGATGCGGCGTCCTCCGAAATCGCGCGCTCGCCTTCGCCCCAGTCCTTCTCGTCGCCTTTGCTGGACTTATAGAAGTGCGGTGTCATCATCACGCCGCCGTTGGCGATGCCGCCCACGGCACGTGCGATCTCAATCGGCGAGACAGACAGTGCCTGTCCAAAGCTCATCGAGCCCAGCGTGGCGCCGTCATACTGGTCACGCTCCTTGACGATACCCAGGCTCTCGCCCGGAAAATCTACACCAGAGCTGTGACCGATGCCCCACTTGTCCACATAGGTGGCAAAGTCGTCGGCACCGATCTTGCGCCCCACCAGGACAAAGCCCACGTTGGACGAACGGCGCATCATCTCGCGCACATCCATGGTCATGGCGTAGTCGCGCTTGTCGGCATCGGTGACGGTATCGTCGCCCACCTTGATGCTCGCCGGCACCTCAAACGACGTACTCGATCGCACGACACCCAAGTCGAAGCCGGCGCCCGCCACGAGCGTCTTAAAGACCGAGCCGGGCTCGTAGGCGTCGGTGACCAGGCGCAAGTTCATATCCTCGGTCTTGGCGTTTTCCAGATCGGTCTGGTCGTAAGTCGGATACGAGCAGGCTGCCAAGATCTCGCCTGTCGTAGGATCGGTGACCAGCGCCGAGCCGTTCTTGGCCTTTGTCTTCTCGACAGCCTCTGCCAGGGCATCCTCGGCCGCACGCTGGATATTGACGTCGAGCGTCGTCACGATATCAACGCCGTCGACCGCAGCCACCTTTTTATAGGCACCGCCCGCGATATAGCTGCCGTCCCTCGCGCGCTCGCGTACGAGAGAACCGTTCGTGCCGGTCAGAAGCTTGTTGTATTGCTTTTCGAGACCCGTCAAGCCGTCGTTGTCTACATTCACTACACCCAGCACCTGCGATGCCAGATTGCCGTATGGATATACACGCTTCATGGCCTGCTCAAAAAGCACGCCGGGCAGGTTCTTCTTCTCCAGCGCCGCAACATCGTCTTCGTCCACCTGGCGCTTGATATACACCCAGGTTCCATCGGACTCGACGAGCTTGCGGCAGGTCTTTTTATCGATTCCAGTTGCCTTGACCAGCGCCGACACCGTCTTGTCAACATCCTCGACAAGCTGCGGGTTCACGGCGATGTTGCGACATTCGACCGACGACGCCAACACGTTGCCGTTGCGGTCGTAGATGGTGCCGCGTTTGGCATAGAGGGTCTGCGCAAGCAGGCGGCGCGCATCGGCACGCTCGCGCAGTTTATCGGCTTCGACAATTTGATAGTCGGCAAGGCGAAAGACGCCCAAGCCCAAGCCAAGCCCAATGAAGCCCATGACGGCTTTGCGGCGAGGCAGAGGCGCGCCTGTGAGCCATTCGGTCGACGAACTCTTGCGCGACCTGGTGTTATGCACTTGAGGGCCGCCCGAGCCGCGAAGTCGCGACGCCGGGTCGTTGCCACGGGACTGCCCGGCGTTGTAAGATTGCCGACCCGTTCCTTGATAACCAGAACGTCCCCGCGACGAGGGACGTCCAGAACCGCGGCCCCCATCGGAACCGCGGCGATAGTCATTTGTCATACTCAGCTACCGTCTTGCTACTGAGCGGTCGCGGTCGCGTTGGCGCCCGCGGCTGCATCCTGCGAAAAGTCAAGTGTAACGCTCTCGCTGGGCTCCACCATGCCATAAGCGCCCGCAAGGTCGCGAATGCGCGTGTCGGCGCCATAGACCGAATGCATGACCTCCAGGTCGGAGCTCTCATCGGTCGCCTTTTCGAGCGTGTTGGTAAGCTCGGCGTTGCTGTTGAGCACCTGGGCCGTAACGCCGGCGAGCGCCACGCGGGCGACGCCGATCGTCATGAAGATAGCCGCAATGATGCAAAACGTTTTAAGAACGCTCATGAAAACCGGGCTTACCACCTGGTTTGCCTGACGGCCCGCGCCCGTGTAGACATCAAAGCGCGGCGCGCGCTGCTCACGGGGAGCAACGGGGGCCTGCGGCGTCTCACGATAGGCGGGCATGGCGTTCATATCATAGGCGAGTGCTGCGTTTGAGGTGTTGTAGCCCATGATATGCCGCCTCCCATCCCGAGTACGTTGGTAGTGTGTTTAAGCTTCGTTTGTGGTACGAGCGGGAGGTCCAATATCGCGCGGTCGCGTCTACAGACGCTGCGCCACGCGGATCTTGGCTGATCTCGCCCGAGGGTTGCGCGCAACCTCATCGGGTTGGGCAACCAGGGGTTTGCGGGTGATGACCTTGAGTATCGGCACGTTGCCGCACACGCACACCGGAATCTCCGGCGGACACGTGCACCCCTGGCTCATCTCCTTAAAGTGGTTCTTTACGATACGGTCCTCGAGCGAGTGATACGAGATGACGCAGATGCGTCCGCCCGGGTTGAGCCACCTTGTGGCGGCGTCAAGCCCTCGCTCGAGCACATCGAGTTCGTGATTGACCTCGATGCGAATGGCCTGGAAACTTTTCTTGGCTGGGTGTCCGCCATGCCGACGAGCGGCAGCGGGGATACCAGCCTTGATGATCTCGACAAACTGACCGGTGGTTTCGATCGGCTCATGCTCGCGGCGGCGCACGATCTCACGCGCGATCTGCGAGGCGAACTTCTCTTCGCCATAGACGCGTAGAATCCGGGCGAGGTCGTGTTCGTTATAGGTGTTGATGACCTCAGCTGCGTTTAAGGTGTTGTTACCCGGATCCATCCGCATGTCCAATGGGGCGTCCTCGTTGTACGAAAAGCCCCTGCCAGGGATATCGAGTTGCGGCGACGAAACGCCCAAGTCGAACAGGAAGCCATCGACCCCGGGCACCTCGGCCGAGCAAAGCAGCTCGTCCAAGTCGCCGAAGTTGCCCTTCAGCAGCTGGTGCGGTACGCCGGGAACCTCGCGGTCCAGACGGGCGCCAGCGGCCTCGAGGGCCATGTCGTCCTGATCGACGCCGAGCAAAAGGCCGGTCTCCCCCACCTGCGCGGCCATCTTTACCGAATGGCCGGCACCGCCAAGGGTGCAGTCGCAGACGACGGAGCCGCTCTTTAGCTGCAGCGACTCAAGCACTTCGCCGAGCATGACAGGTTCATGCCGATATTCTTGTGTCAAGATCCCACGCTCCATCCGTTACTCGTGCCTTGCCCTTACGAGAAGAAGAGGTCCAGCAGGGCCTCGTCGTCATCGTCCTCATCGGCCGTAGCGCGGTCCCAAACCTCGAGGTGGTCGTAGTTGCCCACAACCGTGACCTCGCGGTCGAGGTTCGCCTGCTTGCGGAGAGACTCAGAAAGACCGATACGACCCGCGCTGTCCACATCCATCGACGTGGTGCGCTTGTTGATCGCCCTCATGAGCTTCTGGTCGTTGATGTCACGCGGGTTAAAACCCTCGTGGCCCTCACGACCCGCGAAGAGTCCTTCGACCCACTTATCGAAGGCCTCGGCAGAGAACACGTACAGAGCATCGACATCCAGGGCTTTGAACACGCGAACGTGCTCTCCAAGCTCCTCGCGAAGGGGTGCAGGCAGGGACAGACGACCTTTTGCATCGAGATTGCGCTCGTATGCACCCGTCATTCCCATGTGCGCCCTCCCCTCGGTTACTCAGATGGCACGTACGCGGGGAACCACCCCGCCTGTCGACGTCATCAATAATATGGGGAACCGCCCCATTTTTCAACACCTTTCCCCACCTCTTCCCCCACCCCACCCCACCACTCCACCCCCAATATGTTGTAAAACACCCCCGAGCATATGTTCGAAAACACAATATGTTGTGTTTACAGCAAAGGCGGGATGCCACCTGTAGAACCACGCCCGCGAACCTCAACCTTCAAGTTGACCTTGAGGCGATTTTTACGTCCCTTTACACACCGTTCACATCGCCCCCAGACTCCCCCACCCACGGTACACACGGCCCACCACCGCGTCGGTGTCTAGCGAAAAATGGGACGGGCCCCAGATTGCCCATGCGCGCAAAAGTGCGTCTCGGCAATCTGGGGCCCGTCCCCTTTAATATTTATAAATATGCAGGTCAACGAGGTGCTAGCGATGTGCCAGCGGATGCGCCGCCAGATAGACCTCGGTCAGTTGCGTGCGGTCGACATGCGTGTAGACCTGCGTGGTCGAAATATCGGCATGGCCCAAAATCTCCTGCAGCACACGCAGGTCGGCACCGCCCGCGAGCATGTGGGTGGCAAAGGAGTGGCGCAGAGTGTGGGGGTGGAGCCCAACCAGCCCCACCTGGCGCCCATACCGCTCGCATATCGCATGCACGGCCTGGCGCGACAGGCGACGTCCGTTCTTATTTAAAAAGACCGCCGAGGTCTCCGTCCCGTGAGCATGCGCGGCCAGGAGAGTGCGCCCGTCACCTATATAGTGTGTCAAGGCGCGAGCCGCGCTTCCCACCAACGGGGCCAGACGCTCCTTGGAGCCCTTACCGCGCACCAGGACAAACCCGTCATCAATATGGATATCGCCCACATCGAGCCCAACCAGCTCACTCACACGCAAACCGCATCCGTAGAGCACTTCCAAGATGGCATGATCGCGCAGCCCCATCTCGCCCTCGGGAAAGTCTTGATCGAGCAGTGCCGAGACGTCCTCCACCGAAAGGTATTCCGGCAGGCGATCTGCCTTTTTGGGCAGGCGCAACGCCGCCGTCGGGTTTTGGGCCACGGCCCCATCGCGCACCAAAAAGGCATGCAGGCCCTTCACGGCAGCAAGCGCGCGCTCCACCGAGGCGTCGGAATAGCCTCCGTCGCGGCGATCGGCAACAAAGCCCTCCACGACCTGACGGGTCACCTCTTCAAAAGACGCAATGTCAGCCCGCTCCAGATAGGCGCAGTACGTCGTCAGGTCACGACGATAGGCCGCAATCGTGTTGCGCGCCAAGCCCCGCTCGACCGCGAGGTAATCGAGATACTCCCCCGCCGCCACGGCGAGCGACGAGGGAGTAGCTTCGGTATGTTCCTTATTCGCCGGCACCCTTAGTCCGTAGCGAGGTTCTTGGGCGTCACCTGCAAGCGATCGACGCCCTCATGCTGGCCGATCGAGGCGCGCACGAACTCGCGGAACAGCGGCTGCGGGTTGGTCGGGCGGCTCTTGAACTCGGGATGAGCCTGGGTTGCCACATACCACGGATGCACGTCGCGCGGCAGCTCGACCATCTCGACCAGGCGCTCGTCGGGCGAAAGACCCGAGATAACCAGACCAGCGCCCTCGAGCTGGTCACGGAAGGCGTTGTTGAACTCAAAGCGGTGACGGTGACGCTCGTAGACGAGCTCCTCGCCATATGCCTCGCGCGCGAGGGAATCGGCAGCAAGCTTGCACGGGTAGGCACCAAGACGCATGGTGCCGCCCTTCTCGGTCACGTCCTCCTGCGAGCTCATCAAGTCGATGACACTATACGGGCCATCCGGATCGAACTCGGAAGAGCTGGCGCCGGCAAGGCCGACCACGTTGCGGGCAAATTCGCACACGGCCACCTGCATACCCAGGCAAATGCCCAGATACGGAATCTTGTGCTCGCGGGCAAACTCGGCCGCGAGGATCTTGCCCTCCAGGGCGCGCTTGCCAAAGCCGCCAGGGACCAAGATGCCCGAGGCGTCACCCAGGACCTCGGAGACGTTCTGCTCATCGAGGCTCTCGCCATCGATCAGCTGCACATCAACGTGGCGATCGTAGAACACGCCCGCGTGGTGCAGGGCCTCGATAACCGACAGGTAGGCATCGGGCAGCTGCGTATACTTGCCCACGACGGCGATCTTCACCTTGTCGGCGTGCTGGTTGGCATGGTTCTGCTTGCGCAGGAACTCGTTCCACTCGCTCATGTCGCGCTCACGCGGGTCCAGACCCAGACGCTCGCAAATGCGCAGGTCAAAGTCCTGCTCGGCAAGCAACTGCGGAACATCGTAGATGCTCGCGCAGTCCTCGTTGGTAAAGACACAGTCGGTGTCGACGTCGCAGAAGCTTGCGATCTTGCCGCGGATGGCATCGTCGATATGGTGGTCGGAGCGCAGAACGATAATATCGGGCTGGATACCAAAGCTGCGGAGCTCTTTAACGGAGTGCTGCGTCGGCTTGGTCTTGACCTCGTGGGCGGCGGCGATATAGGGAACGAGCGACACGTGGATGTAGCAGACGTTCTCGGGGCCGGCCTCCTTGCGATACTGGCGAATGGCCTCGACAAACGGCTGCGACTCGATGTCGCCGATGGTGCCGCCCAACTCAGTGATGACCACGTCGGAGCCGGTCTGCTCCTCAATACGACGGAACTTATCCTTAATGGCGTTCGTGACGTGCGGAATCACCTGTACGGTGCCGCCCAAAAAGTCACCGCGACGTTCACGGGCGATCAGGCTCTTATAGATGGCACCAGTCGTAAAGTTGGAATCGCGGGTCAGGTTCTCGTCAATAAAGCGCTCGTAGTGGCCCAGGTCCAGATCGGACTCGTAGCCGTCCTCGGTCACAAAGACCTCGCCATGCTGGAACGGGCTCATGGTGCCGGGGTCGACGTTCAGATACGGGTCGGCCTTTTGCATCGTTACCTTGTACCCGCGCGACTTGAGCAGACGGCCCAGCGAGGCCGCGGTAATACCCTTGCCCAGAGACGAAACCACGCCGCCGGTCACGAACACATGCTTGGTCATATTGAGTTACCTGCGCTTCCCGTAGAAGTTGTCCATACACATCTTACGGGTCTTCATTGTAATACTCGCGACGCGCGCCGCACGCAATTTTTCTTACGCGCAATCGCATTTCTCCATCTCGAAACAAAACGCCGTCCGGTTGCCCAGGCGGCGTCGTTTCGACTATGAATGCGCCTTGTTATCGATCGGCGAATTCGTCCTTGATCAAGTCCTGCACGAGCATACCGGCACGGATGCCCTCTAGATACCACTCGCCACGCTCCGTGAGACAAATACCATTTGCGAGCTGGCCGCCGTCGTCGCTGTAGCGCGAGACGACCTCAATGATGTCTTCGGATTCCAGACGTTCAATTGCCGCGCGGGCGCGATACGGAGACACCCCAACACGCTCGGCGAGCGTCTTGCGCGAAAAGCCATAAAAACCGTCGTTGTCTTCGGACTGCTGTGCGATCTCCATCAGCACCTGCACCTCGACACGCTTCATATCGTTGACACTCGCACGACCCTTGCCAGCCATGGCAGCCTCCTCAAACCGAGCACGGGCATCACCTGCACCGTGCGCGACCGGCACACCCCATGATGGCCGGCAACATCCATCATGCGGCATCCCCGCAAAAGGATGAAACAGTTAGGGTTATTGTATACCGCCAAAATCGCTTATAGGCAGGTAAACGGGCTATTTTTAGGTTAAACGGTAGCTTTGTTGATAAAAGGGGCACACCGAATGCATACCCGATGCGCCCCTTTCAGACCAATTAATCCAGGCTTAGCGGTGGAAGAAACCACGGCGCTCGAACTTGGGCTCGCAGCACACGTTGATGCCCAGCTTGCGCAACACCGTCTCGTCCGTCGGCGAGATGATCACGCTAAAGAAGGCATCGCAGCCGCGCAGCTGCTCCAGGCCCGAAAGGACGCGGGCCGCCGTCTCGCTCGTTGCCGAGGTGATCGAGAGCGCCATAAGCGTCTCGTCGGTGTGCAGGCGCGGGTTCTTGCTACCCAGGAAATGCGTCTTGAGCTTGCTGATAGGCTCGATCGCCTCATCGCTAATGACCTCGAGCTCAAGGTCAACGCCCGAGACATGCTTAAGTGCATTCATGATGAGCGAGCTCGCGGCGCCCAGGCGCGTGGAAGTCTTGCCGGTCACCACGGAGCCATCGGGCATGACCATGGCGCCTACGGGGCCACCCGTCAGCTGCTCCCTGGTAAGGGCGGCCGAGCGTGCCGGCGAGTAGTTCTTGTCGATACCGGCCTTCTTCATAATGATCTTGAGACGATCAACCTGCTCATCGCCCACGCCGGTACGGCGCACATTTTCGACCGCGGTAAAGTAGCGGCGGACGATCTCCATCTTGGAAGCGTCGCGGCAGGCATCGTCATCGGTAATGGCAAAACCGACCATATTGACGCCCATGTCCGTGGGGCTCTGGTAGGGGCTCTTGCCCAGGATCTTTTCCATCAGAGCACGGACCACCGGGAAGGCCTCGACGTCGCGGTTGTAGTTGACCGTGGTCTTGTTGTAGGCCTCCAAGTGGAAGGAGTCGATGATATTGGCATCGTCAAGGTCGGCCGTGGCGGCCTCATAGGCGATGTTGACCGGATGCGTGAGGGGCAGATTCCAGACCGGGAAAGTCTCGAACTTGGCGTAGCCGGCGGCGGTGCCGTGCTTGTGCTCGTGATAGAGCTGAGACAGGCAGGTGGCGAGCTTGCCCGAGCCAGGGCCGGGAGCGGTGACCACAACGAGCGGACGAGTGGTCTCGACAAACTCGTTCTTGCCGTAGCCGTCGTCGGACACGATCAGGTCGACGTCGTGGGGATAGCCCTCGATGGGATAGTGCAGCTTGGCGGGAATGCCGAGCGCGTTTAGGCGATTACGGAAGACGTCAGCGGCGGGCTGGCCTGCATACTGGGTGATGACCACGGCCGCGACAGCAAAACCATTGCCGCGGAACAGGTCGACCAGGCGCAAAACGTCCTCGTCATAGGTAATGCCCAGGTCGCCACGGGCCTTATTCTTCTCGATGTGGTTCGCGTTAATCGCGATGATGACCTCAACGTCATCGGCAATGCTCTTGAGCATGCGGAACTTGCTGTCCGGTTCAAAACCCGGCAGCACGCGGCTCGCGTGATAATCGTCAAACAGCTTGCCGCCAAACTCCAAATAGAGTTTGCCGCCAAACTGCGAGATGCGCTCCTTAATATGAGCGGCCTGCAGCTCGATATACTTCGCGTTGTCGAAACCCTGGCGCATGTATGGCTCCCGTCCCGTTTCCATTGAATGTTCTAGGCGATTATAACGGAGCAGACCCTCCCCAACGCCCAAGCAATCAACTGGCACCAACCAAACACGCCATCGATAAGTTGCGGTGGAATAGTTCCTGTTTAACCCCTCAAGACGGCCAAACGGGAACTATTCCACCGCAACTTCCCCTTTTTGGTTCAAACAAACCTGGCCTTTGTATCAATAATGGAAACGTCGCAGGTTGAGCATAAGCCAGCGAAAGCCCGCCAGAGTAGGCAAAGCGCCCTCTGCACCAACAATGGAAAGCGCCGCAGGCAGAGGACGGACAGCGAGCGCCGTCCAGAACGTACAAGTTGGCATGAAAAAGGCGAGGCATAGACCTTTTGGTCATGCCTTGCCTTTTGAATGACAAATTGTCGTTCTGGACGGCGCGTAGCGTCGACCGGTTCCGCGGTTTGGTAAAACCGCGGAACAAAAAGTCGCCCCCTCCCGCGCACGGAACGGAAGGGGGCTAAAGGTAGGAGTCTACCGGTGGGTTTACCCCACCGGACAGACGATGACCAGGTGATCCTTTACAGGATCGTCAAGGTTTCCGTGGGGTACCCGTTGGGTACTTAGAGCAGCACGCAGGCGACGGTCAGGATGACGGCGCAGACGACGGAGAGCGCGACGATGAGCTTAAGGGCAAACTTGAGCCAGGTCGTCCACTCGATCTTGGCCAGGGCGAGACCGCCCATGATGGCGCCGGAAGTCGGGGTGAACAGGTTCACGACACCGATGGCGGCGGAGAAGATCATGACCATGACCTCGGGCGAGAAGCCAAGCTTAACAGCCAGCGGTCCCATGATGGGCATGGAGACGGTGGCCATACCGGAGGTCGAGGGGATCAGGAAGGACAGGCCGAAGTAGACCAGGAAGCTCATGGGAGCGAAGATCACGCCGGACAGGCCAGCCAGGGCATTGGCGGCAGCGTCGAGGACGAAGACGTCGAGGCCGGTGTTAGCCATGAGGACGGAGATACCACGGGCGAGGGCGATAACGAGAACAACGGACATCATGTCGGCAGCGCCGGTGATGAAGGTGTTGACGATCTGCTTCTCGGACAGGCCACCGATGATACCGATCAGGACGGCCATGAGGAAGAACCAGGTGGAAGCCTCGTCGAAGTACCACTGGCCAATGGGCAGGCCGGTGATCAGGGCAGACCAGCCCTGGACGACGGCGTTACCATCGGCGTCGTAGACAGCGCCAGCGTCGAAGAAGTTGGCGACGCCCTCGTTGAGATCGGCCAGCGGAATGAAGCCGACGATCATGACGACGAAGGTGAAGGCGAAGGCGATCAGAACACCCTTCTGACGACCGGTGAGCTTGACCTCCTTGTGGACCTCGGAAGCAGCCTTGCCGTGAGCCTCTTCGGCGTCCTTGAGCTCCTGCATCGACAGGATGGTGGAACCCTTGTCAGCCTTGACCTTCTTGGCATAGTTCATCACGAAAACGATGGACATAGCGGTAGTGACAATCCACAGGACGGCACCGAGGCCGATGATGATGGACTGGTTGACCTCAATGCCAACGCCGGTCAGAGCGTCGACGGCAGCGCCGACGGCGAACGGGTTAACCGTGGAGCCCAGGCAGCCGCAGCCAGCGCCGAGCAGGACGGTAGCGGCGCCGACCATGGGGTCGAAGCCAGCGGCCATCATGGTAGCGGCGAGCAGGGCGTAGAAGGGAACGGTCTCCTCGCACATACCATAGGTGGTACCACCGAGGGAGAAGATGAGCATAAGGACAGGAACGAGCATGATCTCGTTGCCCTTAAGCTTCTGCACCAGAACGGCGATGCCGTTGTCCAGAGCGCCGGTCTCGGTCATCATACCGAGGAAGCCGCCCAGGATCATAACGAAGAGGCAGACGGGCAGAGCGTCAGCGAAGCCCAGGATCGGGGCGGTGCAGAAATCGCTCAGGCGGGCTGCAGTAACCGCGCCGCCGGACGTGCCGGAGACGATAACGGTAATCACTGCAACAATTGCCAGCAGAGCTAGAAGAATGGTGAACGATGAAGGCATACCGCGCTTTTTCTTAGCGGTCTCAGTCATGGTTCTCATCCCCCCTTCATAAATCATTTAACTTTCTCGCGCGAAGCGGATCTTCCGTGCCGTGCCCACCGCCCGACGCGAGATATTTACCAGACAAAGCCGCTCGGGGTGTGCAGCAAGACACCCCGAGCGAGATGCTAGATGTTCTTACTTGAGCGTGGCGTACATGACAGCCTTGATGGTGTGCATGCGGTTCTCGGCCTCGTCGAAGACCTTGGAAGCGGGGCTCTCGAAGACCTCGTCGGTGACCTCCTGCTCGGTGATGCCGAACTGCTCGCACTTCTCGGCGCCAATGGTGGTGTTGGTGTCGTGGAAGCTGGGCAGGCAGTGCAGGAAGATGGCACCCGGGTTGGCCATAGCCATGACCTCGGAGGTAACACGATACGGGGTAAGCTGAGCGATGCGCTCGGCCCAGACCTCGTCGGGCTCGCCCATGGAGACCCACACGTCGGTGTAGATAACGTCGGCACCGGTGACGCCGTCCTTGACGTCGGTGGTCAGCTTGATGGTGCAGCCGTTGGCCTCGGCGATGGGCTTGCAGGCCTCGATGACGTCGTCAGCGGGCATGCACTCCTCGGGACCGCAGGCCACGAAATTCATGCCGAGCTTGGAGCAGACAACCATGAGGGAGCGAGCAACGTTATTCTTGCAGTCGCCCATGAAGACGAGGGTCTTGCCCTTGATGTCGTAGTTGAAGTTCTCCTGGACGGTCAGGATGTCGGCAAGCATCTGGGTGGGGTGCCACTCGGTGGTCAGGCCGTTCCAGACAGGCACGCCGGACTTAGCAGCGAGCTCCTCGACGTCGTCCTGGGCAAAGCCACGGAACTCGATGCCGTCATACATGCGGCCGAGAACGCGGGCGGTGTCCTCGATGGACTCCTTCTTGCCCATCTGCGACGAACCGGGATCGAGGTAGGTAACGCCCATGCCCAGGTCCATGCCGCCGACCTCGAAGGCGCAGCGGGTACGAGTGGAGGTCTTCTGGAAGAGCAGAACGATGTTCTTGCCCTCGAGATAGCGGTGCGGAACGCCAGCGCGCTTCATATCCTTGAAGTTCTTGGAGAGCTTGAGCAGGTACTCGATCTCCTCGGTGGTGAGGTCGAGAAGCTTGAGGAAGCTACGGCCGGAGAGGTTAACACCCATGGTTCGATTCCTTTCGAAGAAATGAATTACGTAAGTATTAGTGTTGCCCGTTTAACGGGCGAAGCCGGTGCGGTTGTAGGGGGACCGCACCGGAAAGGAAAGACCTTAGAGGTCCTCGCGCCAGAAGGGCATGCTCATGCAGCGCGGGCCGCCGCGGCCGCGGGAGAGCTCGGCGGAGGGCACGACGAGAAGGTCCAGGCCCTCCTTGTACAGCACGTCGTTGGTGACGGTGTTGCGGGCGTAGACGCAGATCTTGCCGGGCTCGACGCACAGGGTGTTGGAGCCGTCGTTCCACTGCTCGCGGGAGGCCGCGATCGGGTCGCCGCCGCCGCAGGGGATCAGCTTGACCTGGTCGACGCCGGTGGCGTCCTCCAGGACGTGCTCGAGGGTGTCCTCGATCAGGCGGATGTTCACGTCGCCCGGGTTCTTGCCGGCGGTCAGCTCGTAGACGCGCAGGGTGCCCATGATGGCGGGGTGGATCGTGAACTTATCGACGTCGATCTGGGTGAAGACCGTGTCGAGGTGCATGAAGGCGCGCGAGACCGGGATGTCGAAGGCCAGGATGCGCTCGACCTTGGAGTCGGAGTTCCAGAAGATGTTCTGGGCCATGACGTCGATCGCGGCGGCCTGGGTGCGCTGGGAGATGCCGACGGCGAGGGTCTTCTCGTTGATGTTCAGCACGTCGCCGCCCTCGGTGTGGAACTGGCAGTCGCGGCGGAAGTACAGCGAGACGTCCTTGTAGTCGGGGTGGTACTTGAAGACGTACTTGCCGTACAGGGTCTCGCGGTTGCGGGTGACCGAGTACATGCGGTTGAGGTTGACGCCCTCGCCGACGACCGCGAACGGGTCGCGGGTGAAGTAGAGGTTGGGCATCGGGTCGATGATCAGGTCGGACTCGGACTCGGAGTTGACCAGGGAGTCGAGGGTCGTGGACGCCGTGAGGGGCATGTCGATCTCGGACTTGGTCATGCCGGCCATGGTCTTCTTGACGAACTCGAGGTTGTCCTCGATGGAGTCCAGCTTCTCGCGGACGATCTGCGGCATGTGCTGGCCGCGGACGCCGGCCTCGGCGATGTACTGGTCGGTGAACTCGGCGCGGGCGCCGGGGACCTGGTCGAACACCTCGGCGACGAGGTTCTCGAGATAGAGGACCTCCACGCCCTGGTCCCTCAGGATCTGGGCGAAGGTGTCGTGCTCCTGCTGCGCGACCTCCAGGAACGGGACGTCGTCGAACAGGAGTCGCTCGAGCTCGTCGGGCGGCAGGTTGAGGAGCTCGTCGCCGGGACGGTGCAGGCAGACCTTCCTGAGCTTGCCGATCTCGGAAGGCACGTGCAGACCTTTCGTCATGGCCTCCTACCTTTCTTTCGGGCCTTACTGGCCGAATGTATCAGCGCCCCTCCGTATGGGACGCTGCTTGCTGACAGCTCTAGTTATATCCAAAAACCACCTGCAATTCCACCTTGCCCCCGAACGGTTTTTTATAGGGGGTGAACGGCATACACATATACTTCACGCATGGCACACTTCATCTTAATAAAGCGTATTTACGTGCTTAAACGCGTTTTCAATCCTAAAATCAAATGGAACTTAACTTTGTTAAACCATCCTCAAATTGCATATTTCCACTAAAGCTATGAATAGAACTAGCGGTTCATACCGCGTCTCAACCATTTTCATTTTTATTCAGAAAAAAGTTTGTCCTATTCATTTCTGGTAAATAAATTACCGTTTACCAGACGCTTGATACCGTTCACCGGAAACTCAGTATAAGGCCCAGCGGATACCGGCTCGCTTTACGGCCCCATTTGTAACAACTTGACTTCTCGGTATAGAAAAACAGTCCCGCTCCCCTCATGGGAAACGGGTCCACTTTCGATTATCTTCGGCCAATTTAGATAAGGCCCTCGAAGATCATCGGAATCCTAGCGATCAAACTCCGCCAGCGCCTCGCCCAAAAGCCTCAGGCCCTCACGCAGAACGTCCTCGCTCGCGCAGTAGCCCAGGCGTGCGCCGCAGGGAAGCTCAAAGCGGCTGCCGGGTACCAGCAGCACTCCCCTCTCGGACAGCAGGCGCTTGCAGAACTCCTCGTCGTCCTCGGGAATATCCAGCTGGATAAACGAGGTAGACACGCCCTGTGGGGCCGTCCAGGAAACGCGATGCTGCGTATCGATCCAAGCCTGCGCGATATCGCGGTTGCCAAACACGATCTTGCGATTGCGCTCGAGGATCTTGTCCTTGTGCTCAAGCACATAGGTCGCCAGGGCATCGTTGAACACGCCGCCGCAGATCATGGTGTAATCGCGATAGGTACGGATGCGGTTGGACACCTCTTCGTCTGCCACGACCCAGCCCACGCGGGCCGCAGGCGTCGAATAGGTCTTCGACAACGAGTTGGTGACAACGGCCCTCTCGTACACGTCGACCATCGACATAAAGGACTCAGTGTTTTCGAGCGGCAGATACACCTCGTCGCACAGCACGTAGGCGCCCACCGAACGGGCGATCTCGGCAATCTGGCCGAGCATATCGGCATCGAGCACCGTACCGATGGGGTTCGATGCGTTGTTGATGCAGATGAGCTTGGTGGTGGGGCGAACCAGGCGCTTGAGCTGTTCGATATCGGGCTTCCAGCCGAGTTCCTCGCGAAGCTCCCAATACTCGACCTCGGCGCCCAGCGTGCGCGGAATCTCGTAGAGCGGCTCGTAGGTGGGCCACTCGGCGATAACATGGTCGCCGGGCTCGACCACAGCCATGATGGCGTTGAGGTTAGCGCCCGTGCAGCCATTGGTCTGCAGAATGTGATCGGGATTGACCTCGCGACGATACAGCTTGGCAACCTCAGCCTTAAATTCCGGCGAGCCCTCGATCCAGCCGTAGTTCATCTTCTCGCGGTCCAGGCGCTCGTAGAACGTGGCGCCGTCCTGCTCATCGAGCGCGCGCAGCTCGCCCATGGTGAGCGACGAGATCGTCGACTGGGCGATGTCCCACGTGGCACTTTTCTCCCAAACGTTGAGCCATTCCTCAACGCCAATCGTCTTGATGTCCATGGCCAAGCTCCTTACAAAAGCAGTCATCCAATCGTGTTGACGTCCCTCATACAAGATTGGGGCGGTGCGAAAACCCGCACCGCCCCAATGGGAGACATCTAATGGCAGCTAGATGTATGTATTATGACCTGTACGGGTCCTGAAAGACCTTAGAGGTCCTCGCGCCAGAAGGGCATGCTCATGCAGCGCGGGCCGCCGCGGCCGCGGGAGAGCTCGGCGGAGGGCACGACGAGAAGGTCCAGGCCCTCCTTGTACAGCACGTCGTTGGTGACGGTGTTGCGGGCGTAGACGCAGATCTTGCCGGGCTCGACGCACAGGGTGTTGGAGCCGTCGTTCCACTGCTCGCGGGAGGCCGCGATCGGGTCGCCGCCGCCGCAGGGGATCAGCTTGACCTGGTCGACGCCGGTGGCGTCCTCCAGGACGTGCTCGAGGGTGTCCTCGATCAGGCGGATGTTCACGTCGCCCGGGTTCTTGCCGGCGGTCAGCTCGTAGACGCGCAGGGTGCCCATGATGGCGGGGTGGATCGTGAACTTATCGACGTCGATCTGGGTGAAGACCGTGTCGAGGTGCATGAAGGCGCGCGAGACCGGGATGTCGAAGGCCAGGATGCGCTCGACCTTGGAGTCGGAGTTCCAGAAGATGTTCTGGGCCATGACGTCGATCGCGGCGGCCTGGGTGCGCTGGGAGATGCCGACGGCGAGGGTCTTCTCGTTGATGTTCAGCACGTCGCCGCCCTCGGTGTGGAACTGGCAGTCGCGGCGGAAGTACAGCGAGACGTCCTTGTAGTCGGGGTGGTACTTGAAGACGTACTTGCCGTACAGGGTCTCGCGGTTGCGGGTGACCGAGTACATGCGGTTGAGGTTGACGCCCTCGCCGACGACCGCGAACGGGTCGCGGGTGAAGTAGAGGTTGGGCATCGGGTCGATGATCAGGTCGGACTCGGACTCGGAGTTGACCAGGGAGTCGAGGGTCGTGGACGCCGTGAGGGGCATGTCGATCTCGGACTTGGTCATGCCGGCCATGGTCTTCTTGACGAACTCGAGGTTGTCCTCGATGGAGTCCAGCTTCTCGCGGACGATCTGCGGCATGTGCTGGCCGCGGACGCCGGCCTCGGCGATGTACTGGTCGGTGAACTCGGCGCGGGCGCCGGGGACCTGGTCGAACACCTCGGCGACGAGGTTCTCGAGATAGAGGACCTCCACGCCCTGGTCCCTCAGGATCTGGGCGAAGGTGTCGTGCTCCTGCTGCGCGACCTCCAGGAACGGGACGTCGTCGAACAGGAGTCGCTCGAGCTCGTCGGGCGGCAGGTTGAGGAGCTCGTCGCCGGGACGGTGCAGGCAGACCTTCCTGAGCTTGCCGATCTCGGAAGGCACGTGCAGACCTTTCGTCATGGCCTCCTACCTTTCTTTCGGGCCTTACTGGCCGAATGTATCAGCGCCCCTCCGTATGGGACGCTGCTTGCTGACAGCTCTAGTTATATCCAAAAACCACCTGCAATTCCACCTCGCCCCCGAACGGTCAGCAAAGTGCGATGAACGGTATATCTCATATGATTCCCCCATGATGCACTTCGGTTCTCTAAAGCAGGTTTTCAAAGGTAAATGTTCTTTTTTCTAAGGAATTAAGCTAGATTGCACAAATATTTTCATGTTTAGGAATTGCATAGCTAAAACGGTTTTCTGCATATATATGTCGTTTGTCCATGATTCAATTTGGATTCGATTATATTCAGCTCGCAATCATTCTTATTCATACATCCTCACCAATTGAGTATGGATATAGATTGTTTCCAAACGAGTTGGGCAGTTAGTTGCATGCCTTGGCAGCGTAAGAAGTAGGTAAAGATACCGTTCACGCGATACGTCCGTGCCACAGGTCGACTAAATTGAGACAATAGTGAATAGTGTTAGGCTACCGTCCCCTGTGGGGACTGAACGGACAGATGCATATGCCGAGCAAAATCGAAAAGAAGCAAGCCGCCGCAAAGCTGCGCAAACCGCCGCGCGACTTCTCATACACGCAAAACCGAGAGCTCAGCTGGCTACGCTTTGACAACCGCGTGCTCGACGAAGCCTTCGACGAAACCGTTCCGTTATTCGAGCGACTAAAGTTCGTCTCGATCTTCGAGTCCAACCTCGACGAGTTCCTTATGGTGCGCGTGGGCGGCCTGTCCGATCTGGCGGAGCTCAAAAAACAACCTGTCGACAACAAGAGCAATATGACCGCCTCCGAACAGGTCGATGCTGTCATGGCCGAAATGCCCGGGCTCCTTACCCGTTGGGAGTCCATCTTTAAGAGCATCGAGGGCAAGCTCGACACCTTGGGCGTTCACCGCGCCCACATCGATTCGCTTACGCCCGAGGAGCGCACCTTTGTAACCCGCTACTTCCAGGCCTACGTGTCGCCGGTCATCTCGCCGCTGGTCATCGATCCTCGCCACCCCTTCCCCAACCTGCGCAACGGCGCGCTCTATCTGGCCTGTGGTCTGGACGGCGCCACCGACGAGGAGAGCCTACTGGGCCTTATCGAGATTCCCGCCTCGATGAACCGCGTGGTCGAGATCCCCTCGCCCACCGGCACCTACTCCTACATCTTGCTCGAGGACGTCATCCTCGCCTGCCTGGACAGCTGCTTTGGCTCCTATAAGCCGCTGGATCGTGCGCTGATCCGCGTCACCCGCAACGCCGACATCGATCCGGACGGCGAGGGCGTCGAAGAGGAAGAGGACTACCGCCAGCACATGAAGCGCATTCTCAAGAAGCGCCTGCGCCTGCAGCCGGTAGTGCTCGCGGTCTCGGGGTCGCTCGAGAAGGCGACGCTCAAGACTATCCGCAAGGCGCTCGAGCTTTCGCGCCGCTCTGTCTTTACCTGCGATATCCCGCTCAACCTGGGCTACGTCTTTGGCATTGAGGGCAAGATTCCCGAGCACCTGCGCAACGAGCTCCTCTTTACGCCGTTTAAGCCACAGCCCAACCCCACCATCGACATGACCCGCTCCATCCGCGAGCAGGTGCTGCAGCACGACAAGCTGCTCTTCTACCCTTACGAGGCCATGAATCCGTTCCTGGATCTGGTACACGAGGCAGCCTACGATCCCGAGTGCATCTCGTTGCGCATCACGCTCTACCGCGTGGCCAAGCAGAGCCGCCTATGCGAGTCGCTGATCGATGCCGCCGAGAACGGCAAAGAGGTCACGGTACTCATGGAGCTCCGCGCCCGCTTTGACGAGCAGAACAACATCGAGTGGGCCGAGCGTCTGGAAGAGGCAGGCTGCACCGTCATCTACGGCTCCGAAGGCTTTAAGTGCCACTCCAAGATCTGCCAGCTCACCTATCGCGAGGGCATGGCGCTCACCCGCCTCACGCTTTTGGGCACCGGCAACTTTAACGAGAAGACGGCCAAACTCTACAGCGACTTTATGCTCATGACAGCCCATCCCGGCATCGGTGAAGACGCCAACCTGTTCTTCCGCAATCTGTCGCTGGGCAACCTGCGCGGCGACTACCGCTTCCTGGGTGTGGCGCCCGTCGGACTGAAACCGCTCATCATGCGCGGGCTTGACCGCGAGATCCAGCGCGCCCTTGCCGGCGAGCCCGCCCGCGTGTTCTTTAAGCTCAACTCACTGACCGACCGCGAGGTTATCGACAAGATCGCCGAGGCATCGTGTGCCGGCGTGCGCGTAGACATGATCATCCGCGGCATCTCGTGCCTCAAGCCCGGTGTTCCGGGCAAGACCGAGAACGTGCATGTCCGCTCCATCGTCGGACGCTTTTTGGAGCACGCCCGTGTTTACGCTTTTGGCGTGGACTCGGACATGATTTACCTGAGCTCGGCAGACATGATGACACGCAACACCGAGCACCGCGTGGAGATCGCCTTCCCCGTGCTCGACCCCACCTGCCGCGCCCTGGTACACGAGTACATGGGCATGCAGCTGCGGGACAACGTGAAGGCCCGCAGCCTGACGAGCGACGGCACCTGGGTTCCCGTGAAGCGTGCAGAGGGTGAGAAACCCTTCAACTCGCAGGAAGCCCTGCTGGAGCGCGCCTATCGCAACGCCGAGGCCGCGCCCGAGCCCGTCATTGAGGCGAAACCTGCCCCCGAGCCCGAGCCGCAGCCGGTAGCACCCAAGGTCCAAGAGGTCCAGGCGACCGTCATTGAGCCCGAGCCTGCACCTGCGCCTCAGCCCGAGCCGCAGGCAGCTAAGCCCGCGCCCGAGACGAGTGCCCATCGCAAGAAGCCCGCTGGCACGACCAAGGCCATCGAGCGTCATCGCCCCGGTCGTGTGCGCATGGGTCTGGGCCTAATCGGTCTAGGCCTTAAAACGCTCATTACCGGCAAGACCAAATAGGCGTTTGTAGAAGCGCCCCGCATTTGAGGAAAGCCTCGGATGCGGGGCGCTTTTCCCTGCTACCATGGTGCGGACAACAACGCGAATGACAGGCAGGGATATGAAGCTCACCATAGAATCGATGACGTACGGCGCCGACGGGCTGGCGCATGCCGACAACGGCAAGGCCGTCTTTGTGCAGGGCGCCGTGGCAGGCGACACCGTCGAGGCCGAGGTCGTACAGAACGGCAAGTCGTTCATGCGCGCCCGCACCACCGAGATTCTGGAGCCAAGCCCCGATCGCATTCAGCCTCCCTGCCCCTTCGTGGGCATTTGCGGCGGCTGCTCGTGGGGCAATCTCTCACGCACGGCACAGCTCGCCGCCAAGGAGCAAAACCTGCGCTCCACGCTCGAGCGCATCGGCAAGTTCGCTCCTGAGCAGGTCGATGAGCTGATACAGCCCATCCGCCACACCAAGGACGACTGGGGCTACCGCAATAAAATCGAACTCGAACCGACCGTCGTCAACGGTCGCGTTCGCCTTGGCATGCACGGTGTCGACCCCAGCAAAATCGTGACCGTCGATTCGTGCCCGCTGTTCGATAAGCGCTTCCCGAAGGCGCTCAAATCGGTCGTCGGCGCACTCAACTATCTAAGCGGCAGCCATGACTTGGGGCTCGAACGCGTGGGCATTCGCGCATCGCGCCGCACCAAGGCACTCGAGGTCGCACTCTGGACGCCCACAGGCTCTTTTCCGCGCTCGCAGGTCTCCCGCGTGCTGGCGGACGCCGCTCATCCCACGAGCATCGTGCGCGTGATGAGCAAGGGCGAAAAGAAGGCCCGCCGTGTCTCCAAGGTCGAAATGCTCGCCGGAGAGGGCTCATGGACCGAGAATATCGCCGAGGGTCAGATGCGCTTGTCTGCCCCGTCTTTTTTCCAGGTCAACACCAAGGGTGCCGAGATTTTGATCGAGCTCGTCATGGAGGCGCTCGACCCACAAGAAGACGAGCTTGCCGTGGACCTGTACTGCGGCGCCGGAACCTTTACCCTGCCGCTCGCCCGCCGCTGCGACTTTGTTGCCGCCGTCGAGGCCTACGGTCCGGCCGTGCGCGACCTGCGTCGCAACCTGGAGATCAACAAGCTCGACAACGTCGACGTCATCGGCGGCGATGCCGTGCGCGAGTTCCCCGACCAGGACGCCGATGTCCTGGTGGTCGATCCGCCACGCGCGGGCCTGGCGCCCGAGGCCATCGACCTCATCGCCAGCACGAGTGCCCGCGATGTCGCCTACGTGAGCTGCGACCCGGCCACCCTGGCGCGCGATCTCAAACGCTTTGTCGAAGAAGGCACCTTCTCCCCCGTAAAGATCACGCCAGTTGACCTATTCCCGCAAACCTTCCACTGCGAGACCGTCGTCCACCTTAGGCGCAACTAGCCACTTAATCATTGCTCAGAAAAATCATTGGGAAATCGAGCGTGGCAAGCGGAGGTCTTCGGGGTATAAGACGGCTAATCGTATGCCGCCTATGAAAGGAACCCTCATGCCCAGCGTTGCCGTTCTCGCCGCCGATGGCTTTGAAACTATTGAATGCTTGACCATGGTCGATGTCATGCGTCGCGGCGGCGTGCGTGCCACGCTCGTCTCGATCATGCCAACGCGTGAGGTCGTAAGCTCGCTGCAGATCCCCGTGACCTGCGATGCGCTCTTTGATGAGATCGACTTTGACGAGTACGACTGCGTCGTGCTACCCGGCGGCCTACCCGGTGCCACCAACCTGCGCGCCGATCAGCGCGTCTGCGACGTGGTCTGCGAGTTCGCCGCGACCAAGCACGTCGCCGCCATCTGCGCCGCCCCGTTTATCCTGGGCGAGCTCGATCTGCTCGAGGGGCGCCACGCCACGTGCTTCCCTGGCTTTGAGAAAAGCTTCCCCGAAGGCACCTATACCGGCGAGAAGGTTACGCAAGACGGCAACATCATCACCGCTAGCGGCATGGCCCAGTCGCTCCCCTTTGCGCTTGAGCTGCTGCGCACGCTCGCCGGCGACAAGGCCGTCGAGAAAGTCGCCGAGGGCATTCAGCTATGATTTTGGCTTCGCAATCACCGCGCCGCATCGAGTTGATGCGCGAGGCGGACTATGACATTCGCATCATTCCTGCCGATATCGACGAAACGCCGTTTGATGGCGAGGCCCCGCTTACGCTCGTTGAACGCTTAGCACGCGCAAAAGCCGCCGCCGTTGCCGCCGAGCATGCCGAGCCCAATGAGCTAACGGTCGCGGCCGACACCATCGTCACCTTTGACGGCAAGATTCTGGGCAAGCCGGCAACCGAGGACGAGGCGCGCACCATGCTCCGTGAGCTTTCGGGCCGCACGCACCAGGTCGCAACCGGCGTCTGCATCGTTAAGGCAGGCGATACGGCCGCCCCGCATGCCGCCGAGAGCCTGTCCTTTGTCGATGTGACCGACGTGACGTTCTACGAGCTCACCGACGAGCAGATCGAGCGCTACGTCGCCTCGGGTGAGCCCATGGACAAGGCCGGCGCCTACGGCATTCAGGGCACAGGCGGACGCATGCTCGTGCACGATATTTCGGGCGACTTCTATAACGTGGTGGGCCTACCCATCGCCCGCGTCGCGCGCGCGATTCAAAAACTCTCGTAATTGCATCTGGCGCTGGGTATTCCCCAGCGCCTACAATTTTGGCGTACCGTACGGATCCCGACCGGGCACAAGGCGCGGCGGAAAACCGATAGGAGTTAAACATGGATACACTGCTCGAGGCCATTGACGTCTGCGATGTCGATGGCTTTTGCTATGGCAACTATACGGACGAGGAGGCCGGCACCGGTTGCACCGTAATCGTGGCACCCGAGGGCGCCACCGGCGGCGTTGACGTTCGCGGCGGTGCTCCAGCATCGCGCGAAACCGACCTGCTGCGACCCGAGAACACCGTCGACAAGGTCCACGCCGTCTGCCTTTCGGGTGGATCGGCCTTTGGCCTCGAGGCTGCAAGCGGCGTCGCTCGCGAGCTTGAGAGCCGCGGCATCGGCCTTCCCGTCGGCCCCACGCAGGTGCCTATCGTGTGCTCGAGCTGTATCTTCGACCTCGCCTTTGGTAACCCCACCGTTCGCCCCGACATTGAGGCCGGCATCGCCGCCGTGCGCGAAGCACTCGACAACACCCCCACCAAGCTCGAACAGGGCAACGTAGGCGCCGGCACGGGCGCTACCGTGGGTAAGCTCATGGGCCCCGCTACCTGCATGAAGGCCGGCCTTGGCGCTGCCGCCGTGGCGCTCGGCCCCATCAAGGTGGGCGCCGTGGTCTCGGTCAACGCCTGCGGCAACGTTGTCGACCCCTTCACCGGCGAGTGGGTCGCCGGTATGCGCGCCGCAGCCGATAGCGACCAGATCGTCGACATGGAACTCGCAGCCTTTGCCGCCGCCGGATCCATGCAGATGCCGCTCGACCGCACCAACACCACCATCAGCTGCATCGTCACCAACGTGGAACTCACTAAGGCACAAGCCACCAAGGTCTCCCAGATGGCTGCAGACGCCTACGCACACGCCATCCGTCCCACGCACACCACCAACGACGGCGACACTATCTACACCCTCGCCAGCGGCAAACTGGGCGCCCAGGCAAGCGCCACCGTTCCCCTAGACCTGCTGGGCATGCTCGCAGTAAGGGCCCTGGAAACTGCCATCGTAAACGGAGCCAAAACCGCCAAAACCTCCCACGGCATCCCCGGTGCCGCAAAGTAAACTAGCTCGTCCGGTTGCCCGGTGGGCCTTGGTTATGTTTGCTGCTCTACAGTCCTGGCTCGCACGAAGAGCACATTAAGTGCTCTTCGGCTCGTGCGGAACTCGCGACAAACATAACCAAGCCCCACCGGCAACCTACCAACCAGATTCTTTTCAGCCCAGGCCCCTGTGTACCGCGCGTCGAAGATCTTCAAATTCACCTATCTGACAATCGATTTATAGCAGAGGCCCCTTGGCCTTTAGTTTGATACAAGTTCCGCACGAACCGGAAAGCACTTAATGTGCTTTCCGTGCGAGCAGGACTGTTCGCAGTAGCAAACTAAAGGCCAAGGGGCCCAGTCAACCTATCAGCAGCGATTACTCAGCAGCTAGTTGAATTTGAAGATCTTTGAGGCAAGACGGTATAGGCCGAGTGTGGTTTTGTCTCCGGCCCGTCCGCGCAGATTGGTGAAGAACCCGACCACGCCGTAGCGGGCACGACGATACATGCGCTCGTCGTAGGCCTTCAAATCATTCCACAGCGTCTTTAGGCGCTCGTCGGCGCAATCTTCCTCAGAAAGCTTGGTGAGAACCGAGCAGATCGCCATCATCATGGTGAAGTAGCCCATCATGTACGAACGCAGGCGCGACGACTCGACATCGCTGTACAGGTGGTACGACTCCATCATGATACGCGTAACACGGAACTGCTGGTCCAGACGCTTGACCATCGTGGCCTCGTTGACACTCTGGCCCTCGCGACCGATAAAGTAGCGATAGAGGTCGATGTCGGCGTAGTACATGGTCTTGCAACGCGGCAACGGCACATAGGCGTAGATGTTGTCCACATAGAACGTGTGCGGCGGCATGGGAAGGTTGGACTCGCGCAGCACATCCGTGCGATAGCACAGGCTGTGCATGAGTAGGTTCTGGTCCAGGCGGAAATGACCGATCTGATCCCAGGAAAAGATCTTTTTGCGCGGCAGGACAAATTTGTAGCCAATAGCGGTATGCGTGCCCTCGTAAACCTTCTCGTACACGTAGTTCGAGATAAACAGGTCAACGCGCTGATCGCGCTCTTCAAAGCCACGCAGAATCGACAGCATAGTCGAAAGAGCCGCAGCGTCGAGCCAGTCGTCCGAGTCGACGACCTTGTAGTAAGTGCCCTGTGCCTCGCGCAGACCCGAAAGGACGGCAATACCGTGGCCGCCGTTCTCCTGGTGTACCGCGCGAATGATACCGGGATAACGCGCCTCCCACTCGTCGGCCTTGGCGGCCGTCTCGTCCTTGGAGCCGTCGTCCACCACGATAATCTCGATATCGGTGGCGTAATTGCTCCCCTCCAAGATGGAGGTGATGCAATGGTCCATGTCCTTGGCGGCGTTATACGAGGGAATACCGAATGTTATGACTTTATGCATGGCAGGCGATAATCTCATCCGAAAGATCGAGGGCGGAATTGGTCACGGCGTCCATATCGTAGTAACGATACTCGGCCAGACGACCCACCGGGTGGAAGTTCGTCAGGTTCTGGACGCGCTCAAGATAGCGCTCATAGAGCTCACGGTTCTCGGGCTCAAGAATGGCGTAGTACGGCGTCTCGCCCGAGCCGGGCGTATAGGCCTTGGAGTACTCCTTCATGATGGTGGTCTTGCCGGGCAGGACCTGACCGGTCATGTTCTTGAACTCGGTGATACGCGTGTAGTCCTCGCTCGTGGTGTAGTTGACGGTGCCCACGGGCTGGAACTGGTCCGTATCGAGCGTCTCGAACTTCATATCGAGCGTGCGGTACGGCAACGCACCCAAGTCGAGGTTGAACAGCTCATCGAGCGGACCGGTGTAGACGATCTCGCCACCATAGACCTTGCCGTCGATCTTGACGGTGGTCTCGTCGATCTCAAAGAGATCGTGGGCGTCCACGTCGCAGAACACGTCGATCAGGTCGTGGTCGAGCATGTGCTCAAAGAGCGCCGTGTAGCCCTCCTGCGGCATGCCCTGGAAGGGGGCTTGCGGGAAGTAGCGGTCATCATCGCCCACAAAGACGGGAACGCGACCGGTGATCGAGGGATCGATCTGATCGGGCGTCTGGCCCCACTGCTTCATGGTGTAATGCAAAAAGACGTTCTCGTAGACGTAATCGGCGACCTCGGCCAAGTCGGGGTCGTTCTTCTTACGCAGCTCCATAATGGGCACCTTGACATCCTTGCCAAAGGTCTCCACGAGCTTCTGATACAGCTCCTCGCCGCGCTCGTCACCAAAGGCGAGCTTGAGACTCGCATGGTTGAAGGGCACGGGCATAAGGGTACCGTTGATGTTGGCGAGCACCTTGTGCTGATAATCCGTCCACTTGGTAAAGCGCGACAGGAAATTGTGCACGCGCTCGTTAAAGGTGTGATAGATATGCGGACCGTACTCGTGAATCAGGATTCCGGCCTCGTCAGTGCAGTCGTAGGCATTGCCCGCTATGTGGCTACGGCGCTCCAAAACGGCAACACGATAGCCGATGGTCTCGGCAAGACGGCGGGCGCAAACGGCACCGGCATATCCAGCACCGACGACAATCATGTCGTACGCGCCGGCGTTAAAGCCTTCAGGCAGGCCTGAGGTAATCTGCATCGATACTCCTTGTCAAAAGCCACGGGCTCGTTAGCTGGGCTTTTCTCGAACATTCTTCGAGACATATTTATCAGAGCGATTATAGCGCTAATGCGTCCTATAATGAGCTTGCCACACAAGGAAAGCTCAAGCACCGCGGCGTACATAATTGAAAGGTAAACCCGCTAGCAGCGGGTTTATTCGTGAACAGCCGGGCGCCTGGAGCTTAGCGAAACGCTTGTAAGGAGTAACATGAGCGATTTCCTTAACCGTATGAAGTCTGCTGCCAAGGCCGACCTTAAGACGATCGTCCTGCCCGAGGGCGAGGATCCGCGCACTATCGTCGCGGCCACCAAAATCATCGAGGAGGGCCTGGCAAAGATCGTCATCCTGGGCAACCCCGACGAGATCAACGTTCCCGGCGCCACCGTCATCGACCCGCGCAATGCCGAGAAGCACGAGGAGTACGCGCAGAAGTTTGCCGAGCTCCGCGCCAAGAAGGGCGTTACCATCGAGCAGGCTCGCGCCCAGGTGATGGACGCCACCTACTTTGGCACCATGATGGTCAAGATGGGCGACGCCGACGGCCTGGTCTCCGGCGCCTGCCACTCCACCGCCGACACCCTGCGCCCCGCGCTTCAGATCCTCAAGACCGCCCCGGGCACCAAGCTGGTCTCGGCCTTCTTCGTGATGTGCACCGATACCCCGCAGTTCGGCACCGACGGCACGCTGATCTTCGCCGACTGCGGCCTCAACATCAACCCGTCCTCCGACGAGCTCTCCGAGATCGCCATCGCCTCCGCTCACTCCTGGTCCACCTTCATGGGCAACGTTGAGCCGCACGTGGCCATGCTCTCCTACTCCACCATGGGCTCCGCCGGCGGCGAGGTCGCCAAGAAGGTCCAAGAGGCCGTAAAGTTCTGCAAGGAGAAGGCTCCCGAGCTCGCCATCGACGGCGACCTGCAGCTCGATGCCGCTATCGTCCCCACTGTCGCCCAGCTCAAGGCTCCCGGCTCCTCCGTTGCCGGCAAGGCCAACGTGCTCGTGTTCCCCGACCTCGAGGCCGGCAACATCGGCTACAAGCTGGTCCAGCGCTTCGCCGGCGCCGACGCCTACGGCCCCATCCTGCAGGGCATCGCCAAGCCGGTCAACGATCTGTCGCGCGGCTGCTCTGCCGACGACATCGTGGGTGTCGTGGCCATCACCGCCGTCCAGGCTCAGATGGCTGAGTAGCGGACATATCCCCTCGGGACCCTACAGGGTAAAGCTCTGAAAACGTCCTCGGACATGCATGAAACCCCCGCTGCGCACTTCGTGCGGCGGGGGTTTCATGCGTCCTGCGGAAAGTTTTCAGAGCTTTACCCTGTAGGGTCCCTGCCGCCACGTAGCAATCAGGGAATCCGGGGTGGACGGCGGCTTGGCTACGAGCTGGAGCTGATGATCTGAATGGTCTGGTGCCGTTGCTGGGAGCGCAGGCGTTGCTGGTGATGATCACTTTGGGACTGGAATTTCCGCCTGCTAGTAAAAAGGCCTCCGGAGCCGTTGCTCTGGAGGCCTTTCGTTTACTTGCAAATGCGCGCGTTAGTTGTTCTTGGTCAGGCGCTCGACGTCGTGGGCGATCATGTATTCCTCGTCGGTGGGGATGACCATAACCGTGACGGAAGAGCCGGCGGCGCTGATGACCTGTGGGCCGTTGCCCACGGCCTCGCGGTTCTTGTTGTTGTCGATGCGCACGCCCAGCCACTCAAAGCAGTCGCAGAAGGCCTTGCGGATCGACCAGTCGTTCTCGCCGATGCCGGCGGTAAAGGTAATGGTGTCCACGCCCGCCATGGAAGCGATCATGGAACCGGCCTGCTGCATGGCCTTATAGGCGAACATATCGAAGGCGAGCAGGCAGCGCTCGTCGCCCTCGGAGGCGCGCGTGCGGATGTCGCGGGCGTCGTTGGAGATGCCCGAGATGGCAAGCAGACCAGACTGCTTGTTCATCATGTCATCGACTTCCTGGTAGCTGTAGCCGCCCTCGCGCTGCAGGTAGCACACGGTGGCCGGGTCGATGGAACCACAACGGGTGCCCATCATCAGGCCATCGAGCGGCGTGAGACCCATCGTGGTGTCGCGGCACACGCCGTCCTCGATAGCAGCGAGCGAAGCACCGTTGCCCAGATGGCACGAAAGCAGGCAGTGGCAGCGCGAACCCAGGATCTCCTTGGCCATCATCCACTCATAGCGGTGGCTCGTGCCGTGGGCGCCGTACTTGCGCACGTGGTACTTGTCGCAAACGTCCTTGGGCAGCGCGTAGGTGTAGGCAACCTCGGGCATGGTCATGTGGAACGAGGTGTCGAAGACCGCCACGTTGGGCAGCTCCGGATACTTCTCACGGCAATACTCAATCGCTGCGGCCTCGCCGTAGTTGTGCAGCGGAGCAAGCGGTGCCACCTCAAGAATCTTGGCCATAACCTCGTCGTCGACAACCGCGGAATCATCGAAGTGCCAGCCGCCCTGAACGATACGATGCCCAATGCCATCAATCGTAAAGTCGGTCTTCTCGAGCTCCTCGAGCACGCGAGCGATAGCAGAGCGATGATCGGGGAAAGGGACCTCCTCGGTCTGCTTAGCGCCACCGTTCTCGGAGTGGCCAAAGATGCCCATGTCCGATCCGATACGCTCGCAGTTGCCCTTGGCGAAAACCTTGCGGGTATCGGTATCCAAAAGCTGATATTTAAGGCTTGAGCTGCCGGCGTTGACAACAAGTACGTTCATGAGACTCCTTCGCAGTGCAATACGGTCGACGCAGGCCCCTTAAGGCGGCCGCATTTTAATAAGAAGTTATCATATCTTGATAAATAGATATCAGCATATCGCCCAACGAGCGCAAAAGAGGGGCCGAACGGCGCTCGGTCGTCCAGCCCCTCCCCTCTTGCAATTACTTGCCGTTGACGATGCGCTCGACGTCAGAAGCGATCATGAACTCCTCGTCCGTGGGGATGACGAAAATCTTGACCTTGGAATCCTTGGCGGACAGGCACCAAGCGCCGTCGCCGCGCAGGGCGTTGCGGGCATGGTCCATCTTGACGCCCATAAAGGCCAGACGGTCGGCCACGCCAGCGCGGACAGCCGGAGCGTGCTCGCCGATGCCGGCGGTGAAGACCAGCGTGTCCATGCCGCACATGGAAGTAGCCATCTCGGCAGCCTTGGCGGCAATCTTGTAGACAAACATGTCGAAGGCGAGCTGAGCCTCGGGGTCGCCGGCAGCGGCGAGCTCCTCGACGTTGCGGCAGTCGTTGGTCTTGCCACCGGTCACAGCCAAAAGGCCGGACTTCTTGTTCATCATCTCGTCGACCTCGTCGAAGGTGTACCCGCCTTCGCGCTGCAGGTAGCACACGGTAGCCGGGTCGATGGAGCCGCAGCGGGTGCCCATCATGACGCCGTCGAGCGGCGTCAAGCCCATGGTGGTGTCCATGCACTTGCCGTCCTCGATGGCGCACAGGGAAGCGCCGGAGCCGATATGGCACACGACGACCTTGCGAGCCTCGCCGTTGGTCATCTCGGCGACCTTCTTGGAGATGTAACGGTAGCTGGTGCCGTGGGCGCCGTACTTACGGATGTGCAGCTTGTCGCAGACGTCCTTGGGCAGGGCGTAAGTCTTGGCGACCTCGGGCATGTTGAAGTGGAAAGCGGTGTCGTAGACCGTGACGTTGGGCAGGTCGGGATACTGCTCCAGGCAGTACTCGATAACGTTGGCCTCGGGGTTGTTGTGCAGCGGCGCCAGCGGAGCGACCTCGCGGATCTTGGCGAGGACGTCCTCGTCGACGAGGGAGGAATCGCCGAAGTACCAGCCACCCTGAACGATACGGTGACCAATGCCCTCGATCTTGACGCCGTTGGCCTCGAGGTCCTTCAGAACGACCTCGATGGCGACCTTGTGGTCGGGGAACTCGATGTTCTCGGTCACCTTCTTGGAACCGTTGGCAGCGTGGGTGAAGGTACCGCCGGTAAAGCAGACGCGCTCGCAGGAGCCCTTTGCGGACACCTTGTGGGACTTGGTATCGATGACCTGATACTTAAGGGTCGAAGATCCTGCGTTGACGACCAGAACGTTCATGTGTCTCCCTACTAACAGGCGGTGTGGCGCCGCCAGGTTACATACGTTTCAATAATAAACCCAAACGCCCTCGCGCTCGGGTTTATTGCGTTGATATATAAGTTATCGGTGCCTAAATACGCATGGCCTTTGACTTGTAAGACGAAATAGCGCGGGGATATACACCAAAGAAGAAATCCCGAGCGCGACAAGCAATATGACTCGAATGTCCGCGATGCTGCTCAACGCAGCATTGAACAGATAGAAAAGGATGGCACCCACCGCCACCATCTGGCTTTGAACCGAAATCAGTGAACAGCGCATCGAAGAATCGGCAGCATTTTGAAAAATTGAGTATTTAATTGGAGCAAATAACGAGTAGGCGACCGTCTGCAACACATAGAACACGGGCAGCAAATAGACCGGAGTAAAGGGAATCAAAAATAGAGCAGTCAGGGAAAGGCGCACGATGCCGCAAATACGCGCAAAACGACCCTTGTCGACATGAGCAATCACACTGGGCACAATAAGCCCCATGGAGGCCGAGGCAAGGAGCTGGACCGCAATGATCACACCCGAAGCGACGGCATTCATTCCGCGACCCGCAAGCAACAGTGAGAAAAAGTCTTCCAGGGCGACAAAAGCAAATGCCTGAGAACAGTCCATGATGAACGCTGAACGAAGAATGCCATTACACGCAATAGCAGCACCGATCATCTTCGGGCTAATTCCACGCTCAGGTGTCCCCGCAGTGCTCCCTCTTTGCATCTCAGGAATGCAGACAACGACAACCAACGTCAACACCATTGCGATGGTATCTGCCGAAAGACCAATGAGATATGCACCGACAGACGAAATGAAACCGCCCACGCAAGCGGAGATGGCATAAGAGGCATAGAAAACAAATCGCTCAACGACATTAAGTCTTACGAGCTGGTCCTGAGAGACGCTGTCAATGTAAATCGCTTCGATGGATCCGCTCACACATGCAACGGCAAAACCTTTAAGAGCAAACGCACCGATTAAAAGCAGAGGAGAACGGACGAGAAGCAGGGCGGCGTAGTATCCAAGCATTCCCACGACGCCAACGAGGCCGCTTGTCTTTCGTCCAAACCCATCAGCAATATAGCCAGTGGGAACTTCAAGGATGAACTTGCTCACTTGATATGCAATCATCATGCTAGAAATCGCCACCATCGAGAATCCGACGAATTCAAGGTAAACCGTCAGAAAATACAAGATGGTGCTGAAGTTCGACAGAAAAACGAACGTCATATAAAGCAAAACCGTACGGTTTTTCATACTCCGCCCTCCAAGAGTCAGCAATCTAAAATCGGAATCTTGGAAAAGCATGAGGGCAGAGCCGTCAGTCATGTGTTACAAGGCGTCAACATTCACTTGACGCCACGAGGCCAAATGGCCTCACGAAGCAAGGTGACGCAATAGGTGAAGAAATACCGTCTGGTGTCGATCGGTCCAGGCATTTTGTCGATAGCAAAAGTAGATGGGCAAGGCTACGTCATGCGAGCCTTCAATGGAACACTCGCTCACTTCCAGTCCATCTGATGCGAGAGAAGAGCCAGAAAAGCTCAATATCAATCCCCCGGCTTGAAGAAACTCAGTCTGCGCCCTGTTTCCGTATTCGACATCGCGAAAGCGGAAATTAACCAGCTGGGCTTCGGGGCATTGATTGATTGCATTGAGACAGGGTGACAAATTAATGGGAACAGCGAGCCTGCCGCCCAGTAACTCACGAATGGTCATAGCGTCAACAGATTGATGACCAGCTGGGCATGAAAGAACCTTGAGCTCCTTTTCACCCAAGTATTTCGAAGAAAGGACACTATCCCTTGGTTCCTCAAATGAGATGGCCGCATCCGAAATGCCAAGCACAAGTGATTCAAAGCATGTGGCCGTTGGCTGATGCCAAACATCAAGGTGAATCTGAGGGTGCGAGCTTTCAAACGAGTCGTACCAGTTTTCGGAAAAAAGACGCCCCCGCCCGTGAAGACAGGGGGCGTAAAGACGGAAATGGCCGTCGGGCGAAACGCCGCCGTTCCCCGATTGAGCGTACTTTTTGAGATCGTCGACTTGCGCCAGGATCACGCGTGCACGATGCGCAAATTCTCTGCCCGCCGGAGACAAAACAGCCTCCCCCGCCGATCGATTGAGCAAAACGATCTGATACTCAGACTCCAGTTTCTTAATTGCCGACGAGACAGCCTGTGGGCTCACGTGAACGGCGCGAGCCGCTTTGCGCACGCCGCCGTAGCTCGCTACCGCTTGAAGGTATTCGAGTTGAGAAAACTGCATAGGTTACTCCAAAGGCAGCCAAGGCGACGGGCCGTGCGTCCTCAGATGAGGTTCTCGCCCAGGTTCTTGCCGCCGAGGACGTGCATGTGGAAGTGCATGACGGTCTGACCGGCGTTGACGCCCTTGTTGGAGATGACGCGGAAACCGTCCTCCAGACCCTTGGCCTTGGCGACCTCCTGGATGGCGTGGGCCATGGCGCCCATGGTCTCGGCAGGTACGTTATCGGCGATGTCACTGTAGTGCTTCTTGGGGATCACGAGCGTGTGGACCGGCGCCTGGGGATTGAGGTCGTCGAACGCGATGACCTGGTCATCCTCGTAGACGACGGTCGAGGGGATCTCGTGGTTGGCAATTTTGCAGAAGATGCAATCACACATGGTTGGTTCCTTTCTCACAGACCAAGGTAATTATATTTGGTCGGGATGGTTAGAACGAAAGGTTGTCGTCGGTGTTGGCGGCTTCGCCGTCGGCGAGCACGTCGTTGCCGTCGACGTCCTTCAGGAGCACCGAGACCTTCTGCTCGGCATCGGACAAGCGGGTACGCAGGCTCTTGAGGAGTTCGACGCCGCGGGTATAGCTCTCAAGCGACTCCTCGAGCTCCATATCGCCCGACTCCAAGCTGCGAATGATGAGCTCCAACTCCTGCGAAGCCTGCTTGTACGTAAGCTGCTCGACCGGGGTCTTCTCTGCCATAGCTGTTTCCTTTCCCAAAGGTTTATCACTGTAAAACGCGGTCTATTCGACCGTATTGACCGTTGCTGCCACGTTGCCGTCTGCCATGCGCACGCGAATGGCGTCGCCCGGCTTAAAGGTCTTGGCACTTGTAGCCACGCCGTCAACGCCGTACGCGATGGAATAGCCGCGGGCAAGCACCTTGAGCGGCGACAGGGCATCGAGCGAAGCCGCTGCACGGCCCAGGTCGGACGCTGGCTTGTTGAGCATCGTGCGCCCCTGATGCTCCAGGCGGGAGCTTGCGAGCGTGAGCGCATGGCGCTTGCCATCGAGTCCTGAGGTGCTTGCGATCAAGCGCTCGGGCAGACGCTCAAAGTTGGAGCGGAATGCCCCAACCGAACGCGTTATGGCGCCGGACAAACGATCGGCCGTCAGGGCAAGCTCAGACTCGCGACGCTCAACCATAAACGTTGGGTCGTTGAGGCACGGGCGGCACGCGGCCGCATCGAGCGCATCGCGCAAGCGAGCCGTATAGGTATCCCAGGCGCGGCGACCGCGCTGGTCGAGCATCTCCAGATCAACCTGATTCGACCCAATCATCGATGCCATCGCGGCACCCAGGCGCTGATGGCGCGCCTCGAGCACATCGGCCAACTCCGTCATAGCCGGCGCCACCGATTCTGCCGCCGCCGTGGGCGTGGAGGCGCGGCGGTCGCTCACCATGTCGCAAATCGAGGTATCGGGCTCATGGCCAATGCCGGTCACCACGGGCACGGGACAGGCAGCCACTGCACGGGCAAGCTCCTCGTCGTTGAAGGTCATGAGGTCCTCGAAGGAGCCGCCGCCGCGCACCAGCAAAATACAGTCGGGCGCCGGCGTGATGGCGGCGGCGCGGCGCAAGCCCTCAATAAGCTCGGCCGGCGCACCCTCGCCTTGAACCTTGGCGCCCACGCAGACGAGCTCGACGAGCGGATTGCGACGACGCAATGTGCGCTTGACGTCGTCGATTACCGCACCGGAAAGCGAGGTGACGACCGCCACGCGGGAGCAGAACACCGGGATGCGGCGCTTGCGCGCTTCTTCCATCAGGCCCTCGCGGCGTAGCTTTTCGGCCAGTTGCGCCACTTGTTGACGCAGCAGACCCTCCCCCGCCAGCGAAAACGAGCGAGCGACAAAGCTCATGCGGCCGGTGGCCTTATAGAGATTGAAGCTGCCCTTAAAGCTCACCTGCATGCCGTCGCGCAGATCGAACGTGCGCTTGAGATAGGCGCCCTTCCAGATGATGCAGTCGACGGCCGCCGAGTCGTCCTTGATCTGGAAGTAGCAGTGGCCGCTTCGGGCGTTGGGACCACGGAAACCCGTGACCTCGCCCAAAACGCTCAGCTGCGGAATGGCATCGAGCGCGCCGGCGGCGATCTCCACCGCCTGGCTCACGCTGAGCTCCTTGCGCTCCTGCTCGTCCGAACCGTCGAACTCGGCGGAAACGGCATTGCCGGTTAGATTCCAGCCTGCCACGCAGCCTCCTTTCGTCATCGTGCACAAGGGCTTCGGCCCTGCGCAAATTCAAGTCCAACACATAGTACAGCGCCGCGGGGACACGAATCCCCGCGGCGCCCAGCGACCCAATTTGTTATCGGTTGGAGTTTCTGTTGTAGCGAGCCATAAGATAGAGCAGCTGAATAATCGAGGTGAGCGCTGCAGCAACATAGGTAAGCGCGGCTGCCGTCAGGACCTTCTTGGCACCATTGACCTGCTTGGAGCTCATGCCCGACTGCTCGATGTACGCCACGGCGCGGCGGCTGGCATCAATCTCGACCGGCAGCGTAACCAGTTGGAACAGCACGCTAAACGAGAAGAAGATCAGTGCGAGGGTCGTGAGTCCCGCGATGTTCATAAACAGGCCCAAGAGCAACACGATGGTCCAGGTGTTCTGGGTAAAGTTGACGACCGGCACGAGGGCGGTGCGAACCTTCATCATGGCGTAACCGCTTTGACGCTGGGCGGCATGGCCCGCCTCGTGGCAGGCGACGGCAACGCTTGCGACCGACCCGCCCGAACGGTTGGCATCCGAGAGATACAGGTTATTGTCCTGTGGGTTGTAATGGTCGGTGAGCTCGCCGGCGACACCCTTGATACCCACGGCGTTGCAGCCGTTGGCGTCGAGCATGCGGCGAGCGACCGTGGCGCCCGTGTCGCCGTCCGAGCGAACCTTGGACCAGGTTTTGTACGTCGAGTTGATATAGTTCTGTGCGGCAAGGCCAATCACCGTGCAGACAAGAACAACCAGCAGGTACAGCGGGTCGATGCCAAAGCCGTATCCATAGTAATAAGGCATGCGAATTCCTCCGAATCGAGTTACACGTTGGAGGCATTCTACCCACTCAAGCGGCTAGGCTTCCTTACAGCAATTCAATTTTGCCATCTTTGACCGTCAACCCCATGTTGCCCGAGAGCAGATCGTCCAGGCGCGAGCCCACAAGCTCAAAGCGCCAGCCTTCGCGCAAGGGGCTCTGCTCGGGATGCTCAATGTAGTCGGCCAGGTCATCGCGCGAGGCAATGACCGAGGTCGCCACTCCCGAGCGTTCGGCAACCAGGCGGATGAGCGCGTACATGAGATCCGTCACGCTCTCCAACTCCGGAGAGATCTGGCGATGCCCGCGCACCATGAGCGGCAGGCGATCGTGCGGGCAGCTTGCGCCGCGCTTGATGGCCATGAGCGCACCGTCCACGTCGCGCTCCCCCAACTGATCGGTACCGCGAATGCTGCGGAACTCCTCAACGCGCACGGGATTGCGTTTAACGAGCGCAAGCAGCGTGTCGTCGGACATGACCCATTTGCGCGGGATGTTGCGGCGCTCGGCGCGGTCCTCACGCCAGGCGGCGAGCTCGCGCGCGATACCCAGCTGGTGACGACTGCACGAGTTGATGCGTTTGACCTTGCGGAACGCCTCGTGGCGATCGGCGCGATAGTGCGACTCGTCAGCCAGCGGGCGCAGCTCGTCGAGCACCCAGTCCACGCGGCCCAGCTCGCGCAGGCGGCTCATCATCTCGGTATAGGCGACGATCAGATACTTGACGTCATCGATCGCGTACTCAATCTGCTTATCGGTCAGCGGGCGACGCGACCAGTCGGTCAGTGACTCGGTCTTGGGCAATGAGACGCCGCAAAACGTCTGCACGAGCGCGCCGTAGGAAATCTGCTGACGCTCGCCCAAAAAGGCGGCGGCCACCTGCGTGTCAAAAATCGGACGCGGCAGCACGCCTACGGTATGGAGCATGACCTCCATATCCTGCGAGCAGGCGTGGAAGACCTTGGTCACGCTCTCGTCGGCCATAAGCTCGGCCAGCGGCGATAGGTCGTCGATTACCAGGGGATCGACCGCTACACTCTCGGCAGGGGTGGCAATCTGAACCAAACACAGACGCGGATGGAACGTGCGCTCGCGCAAAAACTCGGTATCGACGGCAATCGCGTCGAACTCACGGGCGCGCTGGCAAAAGTCGAGTAGAGCCTGATGTGTGGAAATGTACATATCAACCCATCGAATAAGGTTAGGCCCGAAAAACACGGGTAGGATATCGGCATTGCCTTACAACTATACTCGGTTAGTCACAGAACGGGAACGTAAGTATGCGCTGCCTTATCATCCACAACCCGGCATCGGGCCCCAGCTCAGATGAAATCTACGCATTCACGCACGCCCTTGCACAGGGCGGCGACGAAGTCGTGATGCGCTTTATCGGCGATGGCATGGAGCCCGAGGACGCCGTGGCAGACGTTCGCGAGTTCGACCGCGTGGTCGTCTCGGGCGGCGACGGCACCGTCTCCAACGTGCTCGACCAGATGCGCGGCTGCGGCGTCCCCACGCTCGTTTTCCCCTCCGGCACGGCCTGCCTGTTCTTTAACAACATCGGCAATGCCCCCGAGGCAGCGGCGCTTGCCAAGGCATGTCGCGCCGGCCGCACGGTCAAAGTAGACATGGGCGAGCTCTTTTGGCTCGACGAGAACGGCAACGAAAAGCGCCATGGCTTTATCATCATCGCCGGTTCGGGCTTTGACGCCGAGATCATGATGAAGGCCGCCCCCACCAAAAACGACATCGGCGAGATCGCCTACTTCCTCTCCGCTCTCGCCACGCCCAACCCCACGGTGGCGCACTTTACCATTGAGCATGATGGCATTGTTGAGGAGCTCGACGGCATCTGCTGCATGGCGGGCAACACGTCTGTCATCCAAAACGACATCAACCTGTTCCCCAACTGCCGTATGAACGACGGCATGGTCGACATCGTCGTTATTGAGCCCGTGCGCACGGTGCAGTTGCTCCCCACGGTAATCACCGTCGCGCTCGACCCCGCCGGCAAGGTACTCGGCCGCCCGCAGTTTAAGATCATCCAGACCAAAGAAGCCAAGATTACCTGCACGCCATCGCTCGGCATGCAGGTTGATGGCGAGATCATCTCCAGCAACTCCGGCGTCTTTGCCGCCCGCGCGCTACCGCAATGCCTTGATATCATCGTCGACGAATTCTCGCCGCTCGGAAAATAGGAGGACCCCCGTGAACGACAACCCCATCCTTGGCTTTATCGTCATCGTTTTGGCCATGCTCGTCGGCTATGCCATTAACGTGATTCACCGTCGAAAGAAGTAGCCATTACTCTTAGACGGCCCGTGCAGCCCGGACCCCTCGCCGGCATGAAACCACATGCCGGCGAGGGGTCCGCTTTTTTCTTGACGCTTTATTTAGCTACATTTTTCGCTGGCGTTATACAAATTGATTTCCCACTAAATGAGTTCAATTTACCGTTAATCGCATATTTCGCTACGCTTATCGAGTAAATAACTTTCATGAATGTATATTGTTTCGAATTCGTTACGCTAAGGGGGTGTAATTATTGGGTGAAGCCCTCTGGAGACAGAGGGCTTTCGCACGCTGGGAGGGAATATGAGTAAAACTCATCCCGTCAACGCGCTCAAGAAGCTTGGCATAGGCCTTGCATTTGGAGCTGCAACCATCATGTCCATGCCGACATCTGCGCTCGCCTGCACGCAGATGTACATGGGCAACAAGCTGACGGCCGACGGTGACACGTACTATGGCCGCGCCGAGGACTTCGATAAGCGCTACCTCAAGCACTTTGGCATTGAGCCTTCTCACGGCCCGGGGCATACGTACGGCTCGGACGAGTCCGCATTCATGTATACCTCGACCAAGACCACGTATCGCTCGCTACACCTATGTACGCGACCATCCCTCCCAGTGGCACGGGCGCTATGATGCCTACTCTGAGGCAGGCATCAATGAGAAGGGCGTGTCCTGCTCCGCAACGCTGACCACCGGCATGAATGCTGATGCTGAGGCAGCAGACCCCCTGACCAAAACCGGTATTGGCGAGTACAGCTACGGCAGCGTTATCTTAGGTGAAAGCGCCAATGCACGTGAGGGCGTCGAGCTCCTCGGCAAGATCATCGACGAGCAGGGCGCCTGCGGCAACGATCAGATTATCATCGCCGACAGCAACGAGACTTGGCTGTTTGCCGCACTTTCCGGCCACCAGTGGATCGCCATGAGGCTCACTGACGATATCGCCTCGCTCAACCCCAACATCGGCAACCTCAACTACAAGGTTGACCTCACCGACACCGCGAACTGTCTCCACTCTGCGACCATCGAGTCCATGCCTAAGGAGAATGGCTTCGCCAAGTACTTCGATGACGGTCAATTTGACGTTGCCCAGACCTACGGCGAGGCAATTAGCGAAAAGGCCATGCATTCTTGGGCCCGTTATGTCCAGGGTCGCGCCTACTTCGGTGTGCCGCTCACCGAGGGCACCGACTACGAGATCGTCAAGGACGAGCGCGAAGATGCTCGTGCCACGACCGGCGCCCTGGTTAGCAAGGCGCAGCCGCTGTTCTTCCAGCCCGGCAAGTCCGACTGGAACACCTTTGAGATGATCCGCGCGTTTGGCAACCGCGGCGAGAAGGTCCCGGGCCTCAACGCCAACACCGACGGCGCCTACGCCATTGGTACCGAGACCAACACCGAGGTCAATCTCTTCCAGATCCGTCAGGGCATGGACCCCGAGATCGCGACCATCCAGTGGGAGATGCTCTCCCGCGCCGCCTACTCCGTCGCCATCCCCTACTACTCCGCACTGCTCACCGAGGTTAGCCCGTACTACAGCGACCAGACCGTCTCCTTCGATCACTGCGAAGAGGAGGACATCGTGAACAACGAGGAGCCCGAGAACTCCATCAACTATGTCCTCATGGACATCAGCTCCCTGTGCTTCGAGCACCGTGAGCAGCTCGGCACCGGCGTTCGCACCTACCTCGACGCCCTCCAGAACGAGCTCGTCGAGCAGAACTTGGAAGTCGACGAGGTCATGCAGGCCACCGAGGGCACCGAGGCCCGTACCGCCCTGGCAAACAAGGCCGGCAATGCTGCCACCGAGAACACCTACGTCAAGTGCAAGGCCTTGCTCCAGGAGATGCGCGCCTATCTGAAGGCTGAGAACTTCGACCAGCCCTTCACCCCGAGCGACCTGAACACCGAGACCAACGGCCTCAAGGTGTCCATCACCTACGCCAAGGACGCTCTTGCCACCGACCCGGTAACCCCGGATCAGCCTGGCACTCCCGAGCAGCCTGGTACTCCTGAGCAGCCCGGTACCCCCGAGCAGCCCGCTAAGCCCGAGCAGCCCACCACCAAGCCCGAGAAGCCTGGCAAGTCGGACACCACGACCACGGTAACCACCAACAAGGCGAACACCAAGGGCGGCCTGCCCACCACCGGTGATCGTTTTGATGGCCGCGTGGTGGCTGCATTCGCCATCGCTGGCGTTGCCGTCATCTCCGCGGGCGGTTACTTCCTCTACCGTCGCAATAAGGAGTAACGTCCTAGCTGAGCGGGCGGGGCACATGAGTCACCTCGCCCGCTTAACCCGCCTTTTGACCGGCGGGAAACCCGCTTGAAATCTTTTCAAAAAAGATTTCCCCGCACACACTTCGCTGTGCTATAGTGCAGCGCAACAGCAACTTGGTGCGACCGCGCCACGGCATCACGAAAGGAGCCACCAACATGAAGAACACGATGAAGTCTCTCAACAACTGGTGGTGGCGTGATGCGAATACGATCGGTCGACAGTGAGTCCCTCACGCCTGTTTTTGCGCTCTAGGTGATTGAAAGGCCTCCGGTTTCGACCGGGGGCCTTTTTCTATCTCGAGCCCGATCGCATTCGCATCACGCGCCTCCGCTTTTCTCTTGCACTCCCCTTCCGAAAGGATTTTCACCATGTCTCAGAACACCACCGCCGCCCAGCCCCGCACCGTCCAGACCGCCGACCGCGGCAAACTCGACGTCCGTGCCCTCGTCCTGCTCGCCATCCTGCTCGCTGCCGGCTTCATCCTCAACTTCACCGTCGGCAAGGCCATCTCGGGCATCTCGGGTGGCATGATCAGCCCCGAGTTCATCATCTCGGCCTTCTGCCTCACCATCCTGGTCGTTCGCCCCAACATCGGCCAGGCGCTCGTCATTGGCCTTATCTCGGCTGCCGTGATCCAGATCACCACTACTTCGCCGTTCGTTGATTTTGCCGCCGAGGGCATCGCCGCCATGCTCATGGCCGGCATCGTCAACGCCGCCGGCAAGAACGGTCAGGTCAAGCCCGCCATCGCCATTGTCGCAACCTTCCTGACCACCTTTGTCTCCGGCGCCATCTTCATGGTCATCAAGATGGCCATGCTCGGCGTGGTAGGCGAGCTCGCCGCCGCCATGCTGCCCGTCGTCGCCATGACCGCCGTCTTTAACGCCATTCTGGTCGGCGCCCTCTACTTGCCCATCCAGAAGGCCCTGAAGCTCAACTAGCCCGTTCGACTTTACGAGCCACCCCATCTTGGCGTTCATTCGTCGCTCGCGTACCCAAGTACGCTTCGCTCCTCTTTCTCGCGCCAACCTGGGGCCCCTCGTAAAGCCGTCTCCGTGCTTCACCACCAAAGACTGTCCCAAACGACTAGCTTTTGGGGACGTTCTTAAACGACTGGTCATGTAAGAACGTCCATTGACTATGAAAGGTATCCATGGAAACGATCATCAACGTCGACGATGTCTCGTTCTCCTATGGCACGCAAACCGAGCAGGCGCTCAGCCACATCTCGCTCAGCGTGAACAAGGGAGATTTCATCGGCATCATCGGGCCCTCGGGCGCCGGCAAGTCCACGCTTGCCGCCTGCCTGTCGGGTGCCGTGCCCCACCACTACACCGGCACGTTCTTTGGGTCCGTCATGGTTGACGGCCACGACACCTGCGAGGTCTCGCTGACCGACGTGTCGCAAATCGTCGGCAGTGTGCTGCAGGATATCGACACGCAGATGGTCGCTTCGGTCGTCGAGGACGAGATGCTCTTTGGCCTCGAGAACTTTGGCGTTCCCCACGACCAGATCGAGCAGCGCGTGAGCGAAACGCTCGAGACCGTCGGCATCAGCGACCTGCGCGACCGCGAGATCGCCACCCTCTCGGGCGGACAGAAGCAAAAGGTAGCCATCGCCGCCATCCTCGCCATGCGTCCGCGCGTCTTGGTTCTCGACGAGCCCACCGCGGCACTCGACCCCGCCAGCTCCACGTTGGTCTTCGAGACGCTGCGTAAGGCAAACCGCACACTTGGAATCACCATCGTCGTCGTTGAGCAAAAGGTCGCCCTGCTCTCGGAGTACTGCAACCGCGTGCTCGTGCTCAACCATGGCGAAATCGCGCTGCAGGGCGAGCCACACGAGGTCTTCGCGCATACCGACGAGCTTCGTGCCATCGGCGTCGACTGCCCTCGCGTCACGCGTATCTTCAATAGCCTCGAAACCGATGGTCTAGTAAGCGGTACCCCTTGCTTGGATGTCGATGAGGCCGAGTGCCTGATTTCGGGCATCGTCGACCCCGCACGCGCGGCTATCGAAGCCCAGGCGCCCGCCGGTTCCCCGCATGCACCGTCGTTGCGCCCTCATGCCAAGGACGCCGAACCCGTACTCACCTTCGACCATGTTGAGTTTGCCTATCCCAATGGCGGAGCCGCCGTACACGACCTTAGCCTGACGCTCTATCCTGGCGAGCTCGTGGGCATCGTCGGCCAAAACGGCGCCGGCAAGACCACGCTCACCAAACTGCTCACAGGCCTGCTTAAGCCCGCCTCGGGCAGCGTGCGCGTCACGGGACTGGATACCGCAGCCGTTCCCACGAGCCGCATCGCTCGCGAGGTCGCGACCCTCTTCCAAAACCCCGACCGCCAGATCTGCAAGGATACCGTACTCGACGAGGTCGCCTTTGGCCTGGAGCTTGGCGGCATCGACCGTGCCGAGGCACTGCGTCGCGCCCAGCTCGTCATCGACCGATTTGGCCTGCCTGCCGATGAGGCGCCTTTCTCGCTTTCGCGCGGCCAGCGACAAATGGTGGCGCTTGCCTCCGTCGTAGTGGTTGAGCCCAAGATCGTCGTGCTCGACGAGCCCACGAGCGGCCTTGATTACCGCGAGTGCATGACCGTCATGGAAACAGTGCGCACCATGGCCGAGCGCGGTTGCGCCGTTATCATGGTCTGCCACGATATGGAAGTCGTCTCGGATTTTGCCGAGCGCATTGTGGTAATGGCCGACGGTCGCATCCTCGACCGCGGCCGCACGCACGAGCTATTCTCGAACATCGATCTCATGCGGCGTGCCTACGTGGAGCCTCCCCAGGTTATTGAACTCTCGCGCCGTCTGGCATCTTCCGTCTCGCCCGCTTTTGCGCAGGTGAGCGAGGTCACCGATGTCGTTCGAATTACCAAGGAGATGGTCCACCGTGGTTAACGTCATCGACTACATGCCGGGCGATACGCTGCTGCATCGCCTGAACCCCGTCGTCAAACTGGGCCTCGCCGCCGCCATCATCGTCGGCATCTTTTTGTCCGACACCTACGTGGCGCTGCTGGGCTTTTTGGCACTTACCCTTGCACTGGGCGCCTATGCCGGCGTCGTCGACCGCCTGTTCTCGCTGCTCAAGTTGCTGATTCCGCTCGCGCTTATCATGCTGGTGCTCCAGCTGGCCTTTATGCGCGATGGCAACGTGGTGTGGGGCTTTATCACCGACACGGGCCTCATCACAGGATCGAAGGCCTGCCTGCGCCTGCTGGGTGTGGCGTTACCACTCATCCTCATGCTCATGGTGACCAAGCTCAACGACCTTGCCAACGCCTGCGTCGAGGTGCTGCACGTACCGTATCGCTATGCCTTCACCTTTACCACGGCGCTGCGCTTTGTGCCGGTGTTTGGTCAGGAGATGAACGCCATCATGGAGGCGCAGACCGCACGCGGCGTCGAGTACGACACCAAGGACCCCATCAAGAAGCTTAAGCTCATGCTGCCACTGTGCGTGCCACTGCTCATCTCGAGCGTGGGCAAGACCGATGCCACAGCCTTGGCGGCAGAACAGCGCGGCTTCTATCTGCGCACACGCGCCAGCTCGTACAAGCGCTATCCCATCAAGGGTCTGGACATCGCCGTGCTCATCGTCAGCATCGCCCTCATCGCCATCGGCTTCCTGTTCTAGTTCACCACCGACAGCAACCACCCAACGCAAAAGGCCTCGGCTCGCACCAAACGAGCCGAGGCCTTTACTGTTTCCCCAGATAATACCTACCAAAAATAAACCTGTCCCTTTTTGGCAGATCGAGGGCTATTGGCGGTAGGGGGCGCCGCTGCGGATGACGGATTCGCGCACTAAGACGTCCATGGCGTCGAGGGTAATCTCGGGCATCTCGCGGTATTTCTGCAGCACCGAGAGCTCGGTGCAGGCCAGAATGACGCGGTCGCAGCCGCTACGGGCGAACTCCCACATCACGCGGTCGAACTTATCCATATCGGGCTCACGTCCGGCCTTCACGTCATCGTAGATAAGCGACATCACATCGTTCTGACGTTTCTCGCTGGGATAGACAACCTCAACACCCGCAGCCTTACATTCGCGTCCGTAGACGCCCGCGCCCACGGTTCCATCGGTTCCCATAATGCCAATCTTGTGCACCGGCTCGGCCGGCATACTCAGGTTGGGGTCGAACTCGCACTCCCCCATCACCGCACCCGCAAGGGCATAGCGCACCGACTCACGCGGCATGTGGATAATCGGCACCTTCGTAAACGACTGGATCTGGTCGTAGAAGTAGTGCGACGTGTTGCAGGGAATGGCAATGTGCGCACAGCCCAGCGACTCGAGTGCCTGGGCACACTCTTTCATGGTCGCCAGCAGCTTGGCATGCTCGCCGGTCTTAATGGCCAACGTGCGGTCGGGCATGGTCGACTTGGAGAGCACCACCATGTCGATATGTTCCTGATCGCAGGCAGCAGCCGTATGACGCACCACCTGGTCGTAGTAATACGACGTGGCCTCGGCGCCCATGCCGCCGATAACTCCCAGCTTTTCCATCGCCGCCTCCTTGGTGACGCTTGCGCAATTGCGCGTATCATACCCGCGCCCGCCCGATGCAAACCGGACGGGCGCCGCGCTCATCTACTTGTAATACGTCTTGAACAGCTTAAAGTGGCGCAGCTTGGTGTGCCACATGCGCAGCCAGCGGTTAAAGACAAAGTCGCCCTTCATAAACGAAGGGTCGGCGCCCTTGCCTTCCTTGTCCAGGCGATGCACCTTAGCGCGCAGCTCGGGATCCTTGACGTACTTGTCGACGACGCCCATGGGAACGACCATCCACAGGGCCTCGTCCTGCGCCGTCACAAACTCCGGCTCAAACGGGCGGTTGAACACATACTCGTCCACCACATACTTGGCAACGTTAAAGCCGCTGTTGGTAACGTAGTAGTTGCTGCGGCCCTGGCGCGTGTTGAAATCGAAGAACTTAAACGAGCCGTCGCGCTCGTCGTACTTTACGTCAAAGTTGGAATAGCCCACAAAGTGAAGGTCCTCGAGCAACTTGCGCACGCCGCCCATGAGCTCGTCGTTGGGCTCGGTAATGATACAGGCATGGTTGCCGACACCGTGGGGCTGATGCTCCTCGAGCAGCACATGGCCCAGGCACATCATGCGGACCTTACCGTTGCGGTCGGAATAGCTGGTGAGCACGCGCATGTACTCGTCGTTGCCGGGCACGCGATCCTGCAAGATCAGGTCGTCGGTGTAGCCGCTGGCATACGAATCGCGAATGACCTGTTCCAGCTCGGCGCGGTCGGCAATCTCATAGGCCTTCTTCTGGCCCTCGAACTCATGCTGCCACCACATGATGCCGTCAGAAGGCTTCAGAATCATCGGGTAAGGAAAATCGATCTGGTCGAGCACTTCGGCAGGCGCCTCACCCTGGGCATTGAGCATCGCCTTGGTAAAGGTAAACGTGTGCGGATAGGGCACGCCATGCTTCTCGCACAGCTCGTAGAAGATCTCCTTCTTCTGGCACTGCTCGAGCATGCTGTAGGGCGCGTAGGGAGCGACGATGTTATCCGCCAGCTCATGAGCATCCTTGGCTTGAGCCACGAGAGCGACATAGTTGTCGCCACAGCCCACAAGGACAATAGTCTTGTCGGCATGCGCTTGGGCAATGCCGTTGACGGTTTTGAGCATCACGGGCATGGTGTCGATATCCACGTTGGGCGTGTAGTCGATAATCTGGCTGCGGTACGCGGGACCCGTCTGATACTTGCCAAAGACCAGACTCTTGACCTGGTACTCCTCGTAGAAGGCGCGCGCCACCGAATAGGCGTTGATGTCGCCACCAAGCAGCACGGGAATGAACTCGCGCTCTGTAAATTGCAATGCCATGGAAACTTCCTATCATGAACTGCCCACACAACGGGCGGTCTTTGCGCAACTGATTTATTCTAGCGTGCCAAGCCGCCGGCGCCCAAAGCTCCACCGTATCTATGGCAATCGACGTATTCGTCCAGCACGAAGACGGCGCCCACCGTTGTATGACAATGGGCAATGAACCTACCGTTGTTGTAGGATTCAGCGTATTGACATCTTCGAGCGAAAGGCGCACACGTGCCCCAAGACCATCCGACCGATAATCCCATCCTCAATGCCGCGAAGCGCGAGCTGGAGGAACGCGCACAATCGGCCGTTCCCCTACGAACGGCAAACGATGCTTACAACGGGCCTGCCCGCATCGTCTCAATCAACACGTCGGCGCACAAGGGCACGCGCAAGTCGCCCGTCGCCGATGGACACGACACCGTTATAGAGCAATTTGGCCTCGCCACCGATGCGCACGCCGGGCATTGGCACCGCCAGGTCTCTTTTTTAGCCGCGGAGTCCATCCAGACGGCGCAGGCACGCGGGCTCGACGTACACGAGGGTGACTTTGGGGAGAACTTCACAACCCGGGGCATCAACCTGCTCTCGCTCCCCTTGGGCACGCAGCTCAAGCTTGGCAGCGAGGTGCTTGTCGAAATCAGCCAAATCGGCAAGGCCTGCCACACACGCTGCGCCATCTACTATCTCGCCGGCGACTGCATCTTTCCCCACGAGGGCGTTTTCGGCGTGGTACTAAAGGGCGGAGAGGTCTACGCCGGCGACGATATCCAGGTAATCAAACTCGGCGACGGCACCTGTTCGTTCACCCCCGCCGAGGCCCTCGAAGAGATTGAGCAGGCTCGCCAGAAGGGCACGCTGTAGTTATAAAACCCCACGTTGAGATGGCTTTTACAGCCCAAAACTCCTCTCAAACAGGGCTCTGTAACGTTAAAGTTGAACTCTATGGTTTCTCAACAATTCATCATAACTGCAGGTCAAAGCCAAAGCCTCAAGTTCAACTTGACCCTTTGGGACCTTTAAGGTTCAAGTTGAGGTCGAAAGCAGTAGTAGAATACCGTTCGAACCATAACCTACGATTGATTGCAGAGGGACTGGATGCAGCATTCGAATCATCGCACCGCAGCGCTCATTGCGTCGAAGCCGGCTCGTATCATCACGAGCGCCGCGCTCGCCGTTGCGCTGACGGCCACGCCGATGCTCTCCCCCGTTGCGGCGTATGCCGCCTCGCAGGCAACGCAGGACCAGCTTTCCGCAGCCCAGCAGAAGATCGAAGCCGCCACGAGCGCCTACAATGACGCCCGCACCAAACTCGATGACCTGCAAAAGCAGATTGACTCCAATGAGGCAAGCATCGAGGAAATCGAGGCTAAGCTTCCCGAGCAGCAGGCCAAGGCAAGCTCCGCCATGCGCGATCTGTACAAGTATCAGAAGGGCACCAATCCCATCGTGAGCTTCCTGGTCAACGCGCAGAGCCTGGGTGAGTTCATCACGACCTGCAAATACACCAACCAGATCACGAGCTCGAGCGTCGACGAGATCGAAGAGCTCAATAACATGCAAACCGAACTCGAGCAGAACAAGGCCGAGCTCCAGCAGGCCAAGTCTCAGCTTGAGGCAGAGCAGAAAAACGCCGAGGATGCGCTGGCGCAGGCTCAGCAGCTCCGCAGCGAGGCGCAGGCAAAAGCCGAGCAGGAAAATGCCGCCGAGCTTGCCAAGCTTGAGGCCGATAAGGCCGCTGCCGCCGAAAAGCTCTCGGGCGAGGGCGTGAGTGGCAGCAATTCCAGCAGCCAGGCCACCAACACCAACACCACCATCGACACCACGGTGAACAACGCCAATACCGGTAGCTCCGATTACGATTCGTTCATTAATGAGTGGACGAGCCGCATCGACAATTATCTCGCCGGCTCCCCCATGGCAGGCCAGGGCTATAACTTTGCCGTCGCCGCTTGGAATACCGGTGTCGACCCCCGTTGGTCCCCCGCCATCGCCTGCATCGAGAGCACCAAGGGTGCTTATTGCGCCAATTCTTACAACGCCTGGGGCTGGAGTGCACGTGGCGGCGGTTGGCGCAGCTTTGGCAGCTGGAGCGAGGGCATCTCCGCTCACGTTGCCTATCTGGGCGCCAACTACGGCTCCACCCTTACCCCGGCAGCGGCCAAAAAGTACTGCCCGCCCACGTGGCAGGACTGGTACAACAAAGTCGCCGCTCAGATGAACCGCATCTAAGTGCAACTGCAAAGGGCCCCAATGGGGCCCTTTTCTTTTAGGTAGCGGAGGTATCGACGACGCCGGTCGCATTGGAAACCGCGACTATGACGATCATGCATAGGAGCAGCACACCCAATGCCTTGAGCCAGAGTTTCGCGAGTTTCTTGCCGCGATAGCTGTCGAGCAGCGCGAATCGCCGACGAAGACGACGCTTGTCGAACAGCGCAAAATGCATAAGCACCATAAGGCCATCGACAAAGAAAAAAATACTCGATTATGAGAAGCCACGTCGGGTAGCTTTGGTTTGCTCCCGTGGGGTGAAAGACGGCAAAGTGACTTCCGGCAAAGAACACAAGCAGCGAGAAGAAGACGAGCGTATTCCAAATGCGCCTCAGAGACTCCGGAACGCGAGAGAGCAGACCGCATGCAGTGGAGGCGGCAGGCCTAGGAAGCCCTGTGGGGTTCTGGAGTCCTTGGGGCGTCAACACCGTCTCCGAGGCCGGAGTACGGACAAGCACAGGCGCAGGAGGCCGCACGGGGCGACTTAGATCGTACGCCGCGCGCGTCGCCCGTCCCAACGCTTCCGCGCTCGCAAAACGCTTGGCCGGGTCGAGCGCCATCGACATGCAGACGGCATCGGCAAGTGGAGTGGGAATGCCGCATGCCTCACATTGCTCGCGCATGTCGAGCCCTGGTTTAGGGTCGACTCCCGTCAAGCAAAAGAACAACAGGGCCCCAAGTGCGTAGACATCGCTGCGCACACTCGTCTGCCCAAACCCATACTGCTCGGGCGGCGCATAGGGTCGCGTGCCAAACTTGACGGTGTCAGCATCGGCGCCATCGCGCCATACGCGCGCGATCCCCAGGTCGATAATCACCAGCGATGAAAATGCCAGGCCGTCATCAGGCGTATAGTTGGCACCTGTCACGATGATATTCGACGGCTTGAGGTCGCGATGGATCACCGGCGCCGACGTCTCCCCCACCATTGCAAAACCGGCATGGAGCTCGCCCACGGCATCGCATAGGGCAGGATACAATTCACGCGCATAATCGGGGGTGGCTCCCAGACGGTCCACCAGCGCCCCGAGTGTCTCCCCTTCGATGTATTCCATAACCACGTTGAGCTCGTCGCCCACACGACGACAATCGACGATTCTGGGCAGGTGCTCAAAACGCCTGCCTGCCCGCTGAGCGGCAAACAGACGCTCGTATGCCCCGCCGATTTGAGCCGAAGCATCGATGCGTTTACGAACAAAGGGACCGAGCGAACCACCGCCGGTTCCTTCAAAGTACACGAGCTCGGTTGTTTCGACGGACGAGCGCTTAAGTACACGCTCCACGCGATAGCTGTCGTCGCGATCGAGCGACGCCAGGTGCTCGGCAAGCGCTGCGGTCAGCTCGTCATCGGAATATGTTGGGCTCTGAGTATCCATAGCCTCCATCATAGCGCAGGGCGCAGACACCCCATGGCATCTGCGCCCCGTTCGCTTGCATCGTTGTTCGGCAGCTCCGCCGGCTCAGATATCAGCCGCTAACTCACCGTCTCCTTGCCAAAGCGATACAGCTCCTCGTTGACCTTTTGGAGGCTGCACACGCGATCGATGCAAAAAATGATAATCGCATCGCGGCGGTCCTCGCAGTTAAGGACGCTTACCCCGGCAGCCGTCAGCGCACGGTTGGTTTCTTTGAGCGTCAGCGCCATCGCAAAGGCAATCTGCAGCACCTTATTGCGGCTCGGATGCCGCGCACCGGTAAAGATCTGATAGCCAAAGGTCTCATTGAGATCGGCCATACGAACCACGCGCGAGCGCTCCAAGCCCTTTTCCTGCAGTAGCTGCTTCAGGTAGTCCGAAAGCGACGGGGCGGCAAAGTCGTGTTCTTTGATATAGCCATCGATGTTTGGCGCGTCGAGAAGCTCATTGAGTAACTCGTCAGTCAGCTTTTTATCGGGCATACGACTTCACCTCCCCCAGTGCATACAACATGCTAGAAACCGCTTACGTCCGAACGCTCCCAACTGGCGACCTGATCGGGAGACACCGTGCCCAGCGCCTCGAACTTCCAGGAGCCGCCCGCCTTCAGATGATTGGTGTTTGCAAGAGCCGTTCCAACCTGGTTGCCATCAGCATCATACAGAACATACTCAATCTGAATGTAGCTCTTTTCCTTGTCCGTGTTATTGGTCAGCGTCCCCGTGATCTTATAGGCAAACTGATTGGAAGTGTCTTCAGCCTCGTCAGCAATGGTATACGGTTCTTGCGGTTCTTTTTGCTCCTCAGCCCGCTGTGTCGTCCCGGCAGGTTTTGCCGAATCGCTCGCAGGCGAATCGGTTGAGTTGCCGCCCATAGAGCCCACGGCACCGACAATAACCAGCACCACGATGACGCCTAGGACAATCTTACCGATCGGCTTCTTTCCCTCTTTTGCCATTATTCATCCTTCCTACGATCCGGCTACCGTGCCTGCACACAGCACATCGTAGGAAGGATTAAACTTGAATTCATTAGCTGAGAGCTAAGGTTGCGGTAAACGGCCAATGCAGTTATCCAAACGCCGAGCAAACGCACTTTGCGCGACCGTCTGCCGGCAGCGCATCAACCCACCGTGACGGATTCCCCGGTAAAGGCACTGACCATCAACAGGACAAAGAACACCAGGTAGCTGACACTCAGCGGGTACGCAATGACCAGGAATACAACCCAGCCGACATTGGTTTTACCGCCGGCACGGCGTCGCTCGCGATTGCGGCAGAGCCAAATCGTCACGCCGATGGCAGTGATAAACAGTACGAGTGCCGCCGCAGCCAGCCCAGCAAGCGCAAACATCACGCCAATGCTCACAGCAATAACCGGAAGCAACAACAAGCCGCATCCACACCCACCGGGACTATAAACGGCAGACTGTCGGCGTCGTTCCATCGTCACTCCAACCTCAATATCTTTGAGCACTACAACGCAGCGGCCTGCTGGACAGGAACGATCTTATTCAGCTCCGGTTCGATCCGCCTTTTCTCGGCCTCAAGGTCAAACGCCACCTGAGCGCGCAGCCAATAACCATCCGTCAGGCCAAAATAACGGCAAAGACGGAGGTCGGTGTCGGCCGTCACGCGACGTTTTCCCAAGACAATCTGCCCGATACGCTGAGCCGGAATCCCAGTCTCTTTCGCAAGGCGATATTGAGAAATGCCCATGGGAACAAGAAACTCCTCTTTGAGAAGCTCACCAGGAGTCACCGGCGACAGCAAATCGGCCGAAGTCTCATCACTTGTGATAATCGACGATTTCGACATTCCAAGCCATCTCCTGTCTCCACTCAAAACAGACCCGATAGCGCTCGTTAACACGGATGCTATATTGACCGGCACGATCGCCCTTCAAAGCTTCCAGGCGGTTGCCCGGTGGAACGCGAAGATCATCAAGCGAAGCACAAACCTGCAGTTGGCGAATCTTCCTCAACGCAACACGCTCAAAGGGCACGAACCTCCTGACCCGCACACCCATGGCAAAGCGTTCGGTATCCTCATCTTTATACGATGCAATCATAGTATCGCCTTACGTTAGTAACGTCAAACGTTTCTATAGACTTACATCTCTATTATATCGTACGTTTGTTCGTGTTTTCTAGAACAAATAGTCCTTTGTGCCTTAGTCAAGCAAAAGCAATCGTTTGTAGACATCGAGGCCTTTGAGAAGGATTTCCTCGTCGAAGAGCATGCTATCGGTATGCAGAGCGCTTGTGGCATAGGCGGGACAGCCATCCGAATCACTCGGGTTGTCTTGGTCCTCTGGCATACCCGTGCCCAGCAGGAAAAACACGCCCGGCAGATGGCGTTGATAGAACGCGAAATCCTCGGCGATCAGCAGCGGTTCCTCCACAAGCTGCAGCCCGGGCAAGGCAGGCGCGACGCTGGCAAACAACTCGGGGTCGTTGTCGACCGGCGGATAGCCCTCGGCAAAGTCGAGATCATACGTGCAGCCCGTTGCGGCACAGGCATCGTCCAGCACGCGGCGCACGCCTTCGCGCGCCCGGTCGAACATGCCGTCCGTAAACACACGCAGGCTTCCGGCCACATGGGCCTCCCCCGCCACCGCGTTGCAAACCGTACCGGCCTGCAGCAGACCAAACTTACCGATACAGGGCTCGTCGGTGCCCAGCTCGTCCATCAGTTCGCGCTCGGCAACCAAGAACTTGGCAGCCGCCAGCGCCGCATCGTGCGACTCCTCGACCGGAACGCCATAGGTCTTAGCGATATGGACGCTCGTCCCGTGAATATGAATGTGTGTCTCACTCGAACGCGCCAGCAGCGGACCGGAACAACTCGCCAACGTGCCGGCAGGCAGATCGGGCCACACATGGAAGCCAAAAATGCGGTCAGCCCCATAGCGCTCGAACACACCGCTCTCGCATACCGTCTTGGCACCACCGGTCGTTTCCTCGGCCGGCTGGAACACAAAGAGAACGTTGCGCCTAATGGCGCCCGGCTGCTCGCGAATCGTACGGTCGACATACGTCGCGGCGGCAAGTGCCATGGCCATGTGTCCGTCATGTCCGCAAGCGTGCATCTTGCCGGGATGGATCGAGGCAAAGGCCGCTCCCGTCGCCTCCGCGATGGGCAGCGCATCCATATCGGCGCGAATCGCCGTGGCACGCGCGGCACCAACGCCAGCGTCGAAGAAAGCGCAGACGCAGCTGGGACACGGATGGGTCACCTCGCAAGCGAGCGGCGCCAACACGCCCTCGATATAGGCGATAGTCTGCGGAAGATCGAAATCGAGCTCCGGAATGCGATGGAGATCGCGGCGATAGCGACGGAGTTCTTGGAGCTCGGTCATAGAGAATCCCTTCGTGAGGCACATCTGTTGCAACTTATTGTGATACAGGATTGTGGCACACATGTTTCCAGCATATTGCTGCATTTTTTAAACGTTATATACGAATACTCTTGTTTGGTAAAGTGCAACGTGATAGGGTCTTTACCACTTGATAGAGGCGCGGGCACGAAGAGCCGCGGGCGAGCCGGCAGGCTTTGACCCCGTGGGGAGGCGAAACCCGCCGAACTGGGTTTTTTGGGCACGAACAACCTGGTGGGCCTGTGGGAAACACCCACAGGACTGTCTGCAGCAATGCGGGAGCGCTATCCGGACATTGGGTCCACGCTATGCGGATTCGATGCGCAGATGGCGCCGTCTGGATAGCGAGGTTTACGGGACATGGCATTGACCCCCAACGAGGCATATGCGGCCAAGCAGCCGTTTGTGGACAAGGAGACACTCGAGCATATCGTCGAGCAGTTCCCCACGCCGTTTCATCTATACGACGAGGCGGGCATCCGCCGCAACATGCAAGAAGTGCGCGACGCCTTTGCATGGAACCCGGGCTTTAAGGAATACTTTGCCGTCAAGGCCAACCCCAACCCGGCGCTCATCTCCATTCTCAACGAATACGGCTGCGGCTGCGATTGCTCGAGCTATACCGAGCTCATGATCGCCCGCTCGCTGGGCATCACGGGACACGACATCATGTTCTCTTCCAACGACACGCCGGCTGCCGACTTTGAGCTCGCCAACAAGCTGGGTGCCATCGTCAACTTTGACGACATCAGCCACATCGAGTTCTTTGAGCGTGTTGCGGGGCCCATCCCCAAGACGGTCAGCTGCCGCTTTAATCCAGGCGGTCTGTTCCAGCTCTCCAACGGCATCATGGACAACCCGGGCGACTCCAAATATGGCATGACCACCGAGCAGCTCTTTGAGGCCTTCCGCATGCTCAAGGCCAAGGGCGCCGAGAATTTTGGCATCCATGCCTTCCTTGCCAGTAACACCGTCACTAACGACTACTATCCCAAGCTCGCACGCATCCTCTTTAAACTTGCCGTGCGCCTGGAGCGCGAGACCGGCGCACATGTCGCCTTTATCAATCTGTCCGGCGGCGTCGGTATCCCCTATCTGCCCGAGCAGCAGGCCAACGATATTCACGCCATCGGCGAGGGAGTGCACGCGGCATACGACGAGATTCTGGTTCCCGCTGGCATGGGCGATGTGGCGATCTGCACCGAGATGGGCCGCTTTATGATGGGTCCCTATGGGTGCCTGGTCACCAAGGCCATCCACGAGAAGCAGATCTACAAGGACTATATCGGCGTGGACGCCAGTGCCGTCGACCTCATTCGTCCCGCCATGTATGGCGCTTACCACCACATCACGGTGATGGGTCAGCCGGACGGTCCCGATAAAACCGCAGCCACCGTCACGAACACGTACGACATCACGGGCAATCTGTGCGAGAACAATGACAAGTTCGCCATCGACCGCGAGCTTCCGCATATCGACATGGGCGACCTGCTCGTGATTCACGACACCGGCGCGCATGGCCACTCTATGGGCTACAACTACAACGGCCGCCTGCGCTCCGCCGAGGTCCTGCTGCGCCCCGATGGCTCGGCAGACCTCATTCGCCGCGCCGAGCGCCCGGGCGATTACTTTGCCACGCTCGACGTGCTGCCGTGCGGCCGCGAGCTGCTGGCCAAATCGCGCGCCGAAAGCGCCCGCCGTCGCGCTCAGGACGAGCGCCTAGCAGTCGCCGCCCAATGGAACAAACGCGTCCAGATCGCGGAAGCGAAGGAGAAGAACATGGATATCCGCAATCTCGAGGGCTCAATCGTCGCCCTTGTCACGCCGTTTAAAAAGGACGGCAGTGTCGACTTTGACGCGCTTGAGCGCCTTATCGATTTCCACCTGCAAAACGGCACCGACGCCATCCTCACCCTGGGCACCACCGGTGAGAGTGCCACGATGACCGATGACGAGGACAACTCCGTCGTCGCCGCTGTGGTCAAGCATGTTGCAGGACGCGTCCCCGTTATTGCCGGCTCGGGCTCCAACTCCACGCAGACCATGCTCACCAAGTCGCTCACCTATCAGGGCCTGGGCGCCGACGGTCTGCTGCTCATCACCCCCTACTACAACAAGTCCAATGAAGAGGGTATCTATCAGCACTTTAAGACCGTCGCCGATGCCGTGGACATCCCCTGCATCCTGTACAACATCCCCGGCCGCTGCGGCTGCGGCATCAGCGAGCGCAACGTAGAACGCCTGGCCGCGCACCCCAACATCATGGGTATTAAGGAGGCCTCGGGCAACGTCGCCTACGCGGCCAAGATCGCCCACCTGCTGTCAGACGACTTCCGCATGTACTCGGGCGAGGACGCGCTTACCGTACCGCTCATGAGCCTGGGCGCCTCGGGCACCATCAGCGTGTGGGCCGATGTTCAGCCGCAGCTCGTGCACGACATGTGCCGCGCCTATCTGGACGGTGACGTGGCACGCGCCCGCGATATCCAGATTGCCGGCCAGCCGCTCATCAATGCCCTCTTTAGTGAGGTCAACCCCATCCCCGTCAAAGAGGCGCTCGCCCAGATGGGTATGATCGAGGCAAACTACCGTATGCCGCTGTGCCCCATGGCAGACGACACGCGCGCTGCACTTACCGATGCTCTGAAGGGAGCTGGTCTGCTTGATTAAGACCGTCATTATGGGAACGGGCCGCATGGGCTCGCTCATCCGCACTACCGCCGAAGGCATTGTCGACGCCGCCGGGCAGCCCGTTTTTGATATCGTGGCCCAGATTGGCTTCGATTTGAGCGAGCTCGAGAACGCACCGGCTGCCGACGTCATCATCGACTTCTCGAACGTCGCGACCTTCGACGCCGTCGTCGCCTATGTCGAGCGCACGGGCGCGGCGTTGGTCTCAGGCACCACAGGCTACACCCCCGAGCAGATGGACCGCCTGCGTGAGCTGGGCCAGAACACCCGCGTTATGCACTCGGGCAATTACTCCATCGGTATCGCAGCCCTGCGCCATCTGGTAGCGCAGGCTACACGCGAGCTGCCCGGCTTTGACTGCGAAATCGTCGAGACGCACCACAACCAAAAGGTCGACGCCCCCAGCGGCACTGCCAAGCTACTGCTCGACGCCGTCGTCGAAGCCGAGCCCGAGGCAGGCTACCACCCCGTCTATGGCCGCGAGGGCATGTGCGGAGCACGCGATCCCAAGGAAATCGGTATGCACTCGCTGCGCGGCGGCACCGTCGCCGGCGTGCACGAGGTGAGCTTCTTTGGCCAGGACGAGGAGGTCACGCTCACCCACCGCGCCACGAGCCGTCAGATCTTTGTCAACGGCGCCTTGGCAGCCGCGCAGAAGCTCGTCACCCGCGAACCCGGCTTCTATACGTTCGACAAGGTCATGTTTGCCTAACCAGGTATCAACCGAATCCACCCAAAGGAGAGATAGCAAATGAGCAACGCAGCCGAGATGGATGCACAGGAGATTATCAACTACATCGCCACCGCGCCCAAAAAGACGCCCGTCAAGCTGTACGTGCGCGAGAAGCCGGGCATGAAGGTTGCCTGGGGCGACGCACATGTCTACGGCGGCCGTCGCGGCAAGACCGTCTTTGGCGACTGGGACGAGCTCAAGACCATCCTGGACGCCAATGCCGATTCCATCGATTACTACGACGTTGAAAACGATTGCCGCAACTCCGCCGTGCCCATGCTCGACCTTAAGGGCATCAACGCCCGCATCGAGCCGGGCGCGATCATCCGCGACCGCGTCGAGATTGGCGACCGTGCCGTCATCATGATGGGCGCCATCATCAACATCGGCTCCGTTATCGGCGAGGGTTCCATGATCGATATGGGCGCCGTGCTGGGCGGTCGCGCCACCGTGGGCAAGAACTGCCACATCGGCGCCGGCACCGTGCTGGCAGGCGTTGTGGAGCCCGCCAGCGCCACGCCCGTCATCATCGAGGACGATGTCATGATCGGCGCAAACGCCGTGGTCCTGGAAGGCGTGCACGTGGGCAAGGGTGCTGTAGTTGCCGCCGGCGCCGTGTGCGTCGAGGACGTCCCCGCCGGCGCCGTCGTGGCCGGTGTCCCCGCCCGCGCCATCAAGATGCGCGACGAGAAGACCGACAGCAAGACCGGCCTGGAAGAGGGCCTGCGCCAGCTGTAGAAGTTACGCGGTTTTGCCAAACCGCGTAACGGCTCGACGCTGCAAACGCCCCTAAGCGGCAATCTGACGTTCAATCGTCGGTCGCGTACCGAAGTACGCTTCCCTCCTCTTTCACGTCACCTTGCTCGCTTAGGGGCGTTTTCGCTGACGTGAGCTCAACCTGCGGCGCAATGTCAGCAACCAAGCCGAAAACAAAAAAGACCGAAGTCCCGAAGGGCTTCGGCCTTTGTTTTTCTGCAACGTCCAAGCGCAGCTTATCGATTCTCAATACTTCCGATGTTCTTGAGCTCGATAGAGATGAGGCCGTTGGGCTCATTGACGAACTCAATGTACTCGGAATTCGAACCCATCTCTGCCGGGAAGCTGATCTCGATACCCGTGTCGGTACGGATCTTGTGGTTGCGCACCGCCGCGCGTTCGACCTGCTTGCGCTCCACGGGCACACGCTCAGGCACCTTCTCCTCAGTCAGTGCCGCGCGCACGCTCTCTTTGATGACCGGCTCGTCCTCGAAGACCTCATCGACGATATCCCAAGGCGGCAGCTCCTCGTCATCCTCGACCTTCTCGGCAACGGCAGCCTTAACCTTAGCGAGCGCTACAGCCGTGTTGGCACCGTGCTCCTCGGCGACTTCCTCGACCACACGCGTCACGGTGTCGATGACCTCCTTGCCCGATACGCCCGTGTCGCACTGCAGCAGGCCATCGGGGATAAGCATACGGTCCTCGCCGGCGATCTTGCGTTTCTTGTCCACATAGCCGATCTCCATGGTGCTCGCGCGCACGATGGCATAGCTCGGCACCTTTTGCGAGGGGTTCGGCAGAATGGCGTAGTGGCGCGCGATGTCGTTGCGCACCTCCCCCTCCTCGCGACCCACTTCGTGCATAAAAGCCTGCTTGGAGCCCAGCAGCATCACGGCAAACCAGCGGGCATCCTCATCGTCGTCAAAATCGGCCACGAGCACGTCGGTGGACTCGGCTTTCTCGGCTTTGGTGAGCTCGGAGGAGATAAACTCCGCAATCTGCTGCGACAGGTCCACGAACTCGCGCTCGCCAAAGAAATAGCCCTTGAGCTCACCACCAAACGCAGAGTTCTCGGCAAACGTGGCGCGTTTGTTGTCGGCCGAGGTACGCGCGCGGCGCAGATGTGTGGTCACGAAGTTGCGCACGGTACGACTCTCGATATCGAGCTCGCGCTGGCTCATAACGTTGACGGCAGAGTCAAAGTCCAGGATATGCAGAATCGCGTGATTGATTTTCATATACGGCATTCCGTTCTAGATCGAATTGAGCACGAACCAGTATAGCGGTCGAGCCCGCCCCAGGCGCATCGAAGATTGGTGCATCGGGGACAGGCCGCTTTGCACTAATGGCTAGTGCAGGAGCTCGGACTGCCAAGCCTCGAGCTGTTCTACCAAACTCTTGCCGGCAGCGGGCATGTCGATCTGGGGACGTTTGGGCAGAAGCGCACACTTAAGAATCGCAACGATAGTCTGCGAGACAAAGCGTCGCGTATCCTTGTCAAAGCCTTGCGCAGCCTGGAGCATCACGGGCAGGCTCTCGCGCAGATTCCCAGCGATATCCGCAAACCGCTCAGCACCCGTAGCCTCAAGCACGGAGAACAACGCATCTACAAAACGCTCGCGCTCGCTAGGCGACACCGCAAGCAGCATCTCGCGAATGGAGCCATCAACGTATCGAGCGCCGGCGGACAGGCGCTCACAGTACACGAAGTCGCGACCATCAACCACCCAGCTAAAGGGATTATGCTGAAGCAGGCTGAACTCGGTGCTCTCAACGATGGCATAGTCCTCCTGTGTCTCGAACATCATGCCAAAGATCGACGACCGAGGTAGCGTCTTGTCGATTCGACCGGATAGATCGGCGAAGGCGTTGCCGCTCAGAAACTCCTCGACGAAGCCCGGACCATCATGGGAATACGCCCGTTCGATTCGCTCACGGGCGACATCGGGGCACATCGCCGCACCGTACACCGCAAGGTTTCCACCCTTGGAATGACCTCCGCACAAAAGCGGCCCGTCAATCGCATCCGCCGCCTCGTCTACATAACGCGCCGCGGATTCCTGGGCCGGCACAGGACACCGGAACGCCATGTTAAAGTCCTCTTTCCAGCCCACAATCGTGCTGTCGGTCCCCCGGAAGGCAAGATAGCTAAACCCCGCCGGAAATCGGAACGTCATGGCCGCAAACTGCTCCGTTGTCTCGGCATCACTCACGCTACGATAGCCGCAAACACGAACGCCACGGTAGCGAGGGCTTGCTGCCACAGCCTCCAACAGGGCACGACTCCCCTCCGGATCCCACAGGTCGCCAATCATGTCTTGGTAGCACTCGGCGCGCAGCAGCTCGCGTACGTCTAGGCCCTGCCAGTTCGTCAGCTCCGCCATATCACCCGGCAAACGCAAATAGGACAACCACGCAAAGACCAGGCTATCCACCGCGCAGAACGGCCGTTCCTCAAACGGATCAAACGCTGTCTGGGCATAGGTCAAAAAATTAGGCGAATCCGACATGGCCCTCCCATCAACTATGGTGCATTGGGGTGGTGCAAAGTAACCTGACCCCCCCTCGCACTAAAAAGGCGCCCGGACCGTGTGGCCCGGACGCCTTTCATTGTAGCCTGTTGCCCAAACGAGCCGAATTTAGCAGGAGAAGTCGACGCTGTCGATGATGTCCTTGAGGGCCTTGGCGGAGGCGGTGAGCTCATGCTGCTCGTCATCGTTCAGCGGCACGGGGACGCGGCAGACGACGCCGTCGCGGCCAACGACCGTCGGCATGGAGATGGCCAGATCGGACAGGCCATACTCGCCCACCATGAGCGAGGAGACAGGCAGAACGGTCTGCTCATCGCGCATAACGGCGGTGCAGATGCGCTTGACGGCCATGGCGACACCATAGTAGGTGGCGTGCTTCTTCTCGATGATGGTGTAGGCGGAGTTCTTGACGTCCTCGGCGATGCGCTTCTCGGCAGCCTCATGCTCCAAGTGGCCGTGAAGCTCACAGAAGGTGTTCAGCGGAACGCCGGCAACCTGAGCGCTGGACCAAGCGACAAACTCGGAGTCGCCGTGCTCGCCCATGACATAGGCCTGGACATCGCGCGGGTCAACCTCGACGTGGGCACCAAGCATCTGCTGCAGGCGGCCGGTGTCGAGCACGGTGCCGGAGCCGATGACATGGCCCTCGGGCAGGCCAGACATCTTGATGGCAGCATAGGTCAGAACATCAACCGGGTTGGAGACGATTAGCAGAATGCCGTCGAAGCCGGACTTCTTAATCTCGGGAATAATGGACTTGAAGATGCTGACGTTCTTGTTGACCAGGTCCAGGCGGGTCTCACCGGGCTTCTGGGCAGCGCCAGCAGTGACGACGATCATGGCGGCGTCGGCGACATCGGAATAATCGCCGGCGTAGATCTTCATCGGCTCGGCAAACGTCATGCCGTGCGCGATATCCAGGGCCTCACCCTCGGCACGGTTCTTGTCCACGTCGATGAGGACCATCTCGGAGAACAGACCACTCTGCATCAGTGCGAACGCCGAAGACGAACCGACGAAACCGCAGCCGACAATAGCGACCTTCTTCTCGTTAACCATTAGAAACTCCCATCTCTCTCCACAAACAAGCCGCCCGGGAACGACCCGAGCGGCTTGTCGTAATCCCAACACATCCAATCGGGACTTTGATTATGCCCCTATTCGCAGCCAAAAATCGACCGTTTACCGAAATTGTTTGCAGTATTCGTAAAATAACTGCACGAAATCGGTTTCGAGCTATTGACGAGTCGAAATAGGTTCCTAATACAGCCCCGCCTCGCGAATGGCCTCGACAGCCAAAGCGATCTGATCGGGCGGCAAGACCAGCGCCATGCGCACGTGCCCCTCGCCCGAAGGACCAAAGCTCGCGCTCGGCGTCACCACAACGCCGGCCTTCTCCATAAGCTCCTCGCAAAACGCCATGGAATCGGTGCGACCACCGGGAAGCTTGGCCCACACAAACATAGAGCCATGCGCGTTGGGACGCTCCCAGCCCAGGCCCTCAAGACCGTCGCACAGGGCATCGCGGCGTTCCTGGTACTTCAGACGCTGCGCCTCGACCTCATCGCGCGGACCGTTAAGGCACGCGATAGCAGCCTTCTGGATCGGGAGGAACATACCGAAGTCAATCTGGCTGCGCAGCTTGGCAAAGGCCGAGACCACGTCCTCGCGACCGACCAAAAAGCCAATGCGGGCACCGGTGACGTTAAACGACTTGGAAAGCGAGAAGAACTCCACACCCACCTCGAGCGCACCGGGATACTGCAAGAAGCTGCCACCCGGCTCGCCGTCGAACACGATGTCGGAGTACGCGTTGTCATGGACGATGAGCAGATCATGCTCGCGGGCGAAAGCGATAATCTCCTCGTAGACCTCGGGTGTGCCCACCGAGCCCACCGGGTTCGCAGGCAGCGACACGATCATATACTTGGCACGATCGGCCACCTCGGGATCGATGCCCGCCACATAGGGCAGGTAATTATGCTCGGCAACCAGCGGATAGTATTCGAGCTTGGCATCGGCGATCTTGGCACCCGCCTCAAAGACCGGGTAGCACGGATCGGGAACCAGAATGGTGTCACCCGGATCGAGCAGGGCCAGGCCCAAATGGCCCACGCCCTCCTGCGTGCCGTTGCACGACTGCACCATAGACGGCGTAATGCCCGAAACGCCAAAGCGGCGCTCATAGTAATCGCACACGGCTTGCTTGAGTTCGGGCAGGTCGCGCAGGGCATACTTCCACATCTCGGGATCTTGGGCTGCCTGCGTGAGCGCCTCGACCACATGGTCGTACGGCTTAAAGTCGGGCGTGCCCACGCTCATGTTGTAAATGGTCTTGCCCTGAGCCTTCAGCGCGAGAAGCTTGTTGTTGAGCGAGGCGAAGACCTCCGCGCCAAAGCGGTCGAGACGCTGCGATGCCTGCATGGTGCCACCTTTCGATATAAAAAACGCGGCGCTCCGACAAGAGCGCCGCGCGATACGGGCCATCAGATTGCAAAAGTGTAACGCTTGCAACCCCCGTATTGGTTCAATTTAGCCAACCTTAGTCAACTGGATTGAGCGCGTCGATCTGCGCAAGCCACAGACGCGAGCTAGCGTCACTCGGCATACGCCAATCGCCGCGCGGGCTGAGCGTCACCGAACCCACCTTGGGACCATCGGGCAGGCAGCTGCGCTTAAACTGCTGGGCAAAGAAGCGACGGTAGAACGTACGTAGCCACGTGTGGACGGTCTTGGCGTCGTAGACGCCCTCGAAGCTCTTGAGCGCCATGCGGTAGATCTTGCCCGGCTCAAAGCCAAAACGCAGCAGGTAGTAGAGGAAGTAGTCGTGCAGCTCATACGGGCCCACCAAATCCTCGGTCTTCTGCGCAATCTCGCCGTCGCCCGTGGGCGGCAGAAGCTCGGGGGACACCGGCGTATCGAGGATGTCGAGCAGCGTCTCGGCAATACGCCCGCCAAACACATCGGCCGCATAGCGCACCAGATGGCGCACAAGCGTCTTAGGCACGCTCGCGTTGACGGCGTACATGCTCATGTGGTCGCCGTTGTAGGTAGCCCAGCCGAGCGCCAGCTCCGACAGGTCGCCCGTGCCGATGACAAAACCGCCAGCCTGGTTGGCCAGATCCATCAGAATCTGCGTACGCTCGCGCGCCTGGCTGTTCTCGTAGGTCACGTCCTGCACGGTCTGATTGTGCTCAATGTCCTTAAAGTGCTGCTCCACGGCCGCGTGGATCGAAACCTCGCGGAAGCTCACGCCCAGGTCGCGGGCAAGCGACTCGGCATTGGACTTGGTGCGATGCGTCGTGCCAAAACCTGGCATGGAGACCGCCGTGATACCCGTGCGCGGCAGCCCCAGCGCATCGAAGGCACGCACGGTCACAAGCAGTGCCAGCGTGGAGTCCAAGCCACCCGAAAGGCCGATAACCGCAGCCTTGGTACCTGTGTGGGCAAGGCGGGTCTTGAGGCCAGCAGTCTGCAGATTGAGAATAGTCTCGCAGCGCTCGGCCAGATCACCGTGGTCGGCCGGCACAAAGGGCGCACGGGGGAAGACACGGTCGATGCCGAGTGCATCGCGCAGGACAGGTTCGTCCGTCAGCACGCCCTCAAACGAAAACTCAACGGTCGTGGCCTCCGGCGCATCGTCCGCGCGCGTCCACGTCGTCGAGCGGCGGCGCTCGGCAACCAGACGGTCAAGATCGACATCGGCCACCGCCATATCGCAGGTAAGAAGCTTCGTGGCGGCGAGCTTAGATCCGTTTTCGTAGACGAGGTTCTCGCCCGCAAAGACCATGTCGGTCGTGGACTCGCCCTCGCTCGCATCTGCATAGGCATAGGCACAGTACAGGCGCGCGCTCTGGTTGGATATGAGGCTGCGTCGGTAATCTGCCTTGCCGATAATCTCGTCCGAGGCCGACGGGTTGAGGATCACCGTCGCACCGGCAAGCGCCATCTCGGTCGAAGGGGGCGCCGGCACCCACAGGTCCTCGCAGACCTCAACGCCCAGCACCATATCCTCGGCACCCTCGTCACAGCAGCGGTAGACAAGCTCCGAACCCAGCGGAACCGGACCCTGACCGGCAAACTCGACCCACACAGGATCTGCGGGCGCCGGAGCAAACCAGCGGCGCTCGTAGAACTCGCCATAGTTGGGCAGATACTTCTTGGCCGTGAGGCCCAAAAGCTCGCCCGCGCAGCACACGGCGGCGCAGTTGTAGATATTCTCGGCAACCGCAACGGGAAGACCGATGGTAAAGACAATCGGCAGCTCACGAGTCTCATCGAGGATATGCACCAAAGCAGCCTCGCAGGCATGCAGCAGCGTGCGATTATGGAACAGGTCGGCCGCGGTATAGCCGCACAAGTTGAGCTCGGGCAGCACCAGCGCGCGAACGCCGCGCTCGGCAGCCTCGCGAACAGCCGCCAATGCAACCTCGACATTGTCCTCGACATCGGCAACGCGAATCTGCGGCGACGCCGCCGCCACACGCAAAAAGCCATCGTTCTTATTAGCCGAAACGCAGCATTGCCTTGTTGATCTGGACACTGGAGGCCCCTTCTACCCTGAGATTCAGTCTAACGGACGTTCACATATCTCTAACTAGCCAAAGCAACCTCCCAGTTTACTGAGAGGCCAACCTGTGCTAAGAGCATGTATTTCAATAATATCTTTAATTAAAAAGGAGAAATCGATAATCGACTTCTCCTTTAAGCGAGGCGAGTAAATTTCGAAACTAATGGCAGAATTTATCCATGTAGTCCTCAAAGTCGAACACTTCTACCACGACGCCCTCTTCCTGAAACTCTTTCAGTTGCTCCAAGAGATCTTTGTTAATAACGTCCATGCAGAAACCTCCTCTATCTAATCAATTGTAGTATATCTGCTTTCATGCAATTATCAACCAACTTGTTTAGTTGCTCCTCGTTTGCCGATAGTCCCTCTTTTTTCCCTTGATTCTCATTTTCATTGCAACAGCCTCAGGACTCAGCGCAACGCGTTGCGC
>CALIOA010000014.1:0-72066 GCA_938045065.1 uncultured Collinsella sp. | reverse complement strand
GGCCCGTGGGTTATACCCTAAGAGCAAACCACCCTTTTTAAGGGTGGTTCTGATTTACATATTTGTAACAGAGTCAAAATATCCTCATATACTTCGCCCAACTAAAGAAAATCTCGACCGTTAACCGGAATTAGCCCCAAATCGTGCATAAAATGCGCTACTGTATTGCAATACGTTGGTCCGCTTTGTATAACCAGCCAAAACGGCGGACCGCGTTTGAATGGTTCGATTGGGCTGTCTTGACGTTGCCCGACCGAACTTACTTTGTCCTATCTCATAAGGAGGATGGCATGGCTGATTCTATGTTCCACCAGCCCGTTATGGGTCGTCGCGCCTTTGTCGGCGGTACCCTTGCTGCGAGCTCCATGGCTTTTCTTGCCGCATGCGGCAAGAAGGGCGGCGACGCTTCCGGTTCTGAGTCCGGTTCGACGCTGAACTTCTACATCAACAACCCGGTCTGCATCGACCCCTATAACGTCCAGGAGGACCAGGGCACTCAGGTCGAGTACCAGCTCTTTGATGCTCTGACCTCTTATGACGCGGAGAAGGGCGAGATCGTTCCGCTGGCTTGCGAGTCCTTTGAGGCCAACGACGACGCCACCGAGTTCACCTTCAAGATCAAGAAGGCCAAGTTCCACAACGGTGACGACGTTACCTCCAAGTCCTTCAAGCTCGGTTGGGAGCGTCTGGTCAACACCAAGTCGGCCATCGCTACCGAGTACGGCCCTTCCGAGGTCTCCTATCACCTTTCTATGGTCGAGGGCTATGACGACCTGCTTGCCGGTAACGCTACCGAGCTCAGCGGTGTTACTTGCCCCGACGATGAGACCCTCGTCGTCAAGCTGTCTTCCGCTTACGCCGACTTCCCCTTCGTCGCCTCTCACCCGGCTCTGGCCCCGGTTCCCGAGTGCGCCGAGTCCGATGTCAAGAGCTTCTATCTTGCACCGGTCGGTAACGGCCCGTTCATGATGGACGGCAAGTGGGAGGATGGTCAGGAGATCAACCTCAAGAAGTTCGACGATTACTATGGCGACAAGGCCAAGATCGATGGCATCCACTTCCAGGTCATCAAGGACATGGAGACTGCTTACAAGGAGTTCCAGGCCGGTAACCTCGATGTCTGCGACGTTCCCGTTGCTCAGATCGATGCCGCCAAGAAGGATCGCGGCGTGTCCAAGGACGGCTACACCATGGGTGACGGCGAGCGCATGCTGCTCGGCGCCGAGCCTTCCACGTACTATCTGACCTGCAACACCACGGCCGAGCCGTTCAACAACGCCGACCTGCGTAGGGGCATCTCCCTGGCCATCAACCGTGAGGCCATCTGCAAGACCATCTTCAAGGGTACCCGTACCCCTGCCGACGGCATTGTTCCTCCGGGCATCGATGGCTACAAGGAGGGCGCATGGGAGTTCTGCGCCTACGATGTCGACAAGGCTAACGAGTACCTCGACAAGGTTGCTCCCGCTGGCGCTAACGGGGATCGTGGCATTAGCGTGACCCTTTCCTACAACCAGGACGGCGGTCACAAGGAGATCATGGAGTCCATCATCGGTGACCTCGCCAAGGTTGGCGTTACCGCTGTCTCCGATACCCCTGAGTGGTCTGCCTTGCTCGAGCAGTACCAGAACTTTAACTATCAGTTCGGTCGTCTGGGTTGGATTGCCGACTACCCGATTATGGACAACTTCCTGTATCCGCTGTTCCACTCTGATTCCCTCGGTGGCGACAACCGCTCCGGTTACAACAACCCCGAGTTCGACGCCAAGGTCAACGAGGCTCGCACCACGGTTGACGACGAAGAGCGCGTCGCTAAGATGCAGGAGGCCGACGCAATGGTCGCTGCCGACTGCCCGGTCATCCCGGTGATGTTCTACACGCACACCATCGTCGGCTCCGATCGCATCAAGCACCTCTATGTCGATCCGCAGAAGCATGCCGAGCTGGGTACCGCTGAGCTCGCCTAAGAGTTTGCAGCTTCCGTGAGGGTCAAGTATTTACGTAGACCTCATGGGAAACATACAGTTCTCCCTAACCTGGGGTAAACTGGCTGATGGTAATTTTGGGATGCCGGTCTGGCGATCGGCATCCCATTTAGGTTAATCCCTAGATAGGGGAGTGGTATGGGTAAGTACATCGTTAAACGTGTGCTTCAGTTCATCCCGGTATTTTTGGGCGTTACGCTGATTCTGTTCGCCCTCCAGAATATCGTGCCGGGAGATCCGATCAAGCTGATCGGTGGAGACAAGGCTCTGTCCCCCGAGGTGGAGCTTCAGCTTCGCGTCCGCTATCACCTGGTCCAGTCGGACGAGGACGGCAACGCGATCCTTGACGAGAACGGCGACCCCGTTCAAACGTCGCTCGTGGACCGTTACTTGTATTACATGAACGGCCTGCTTCATGGCGATCTGGGCAATTCGTATCAGCGCAAGCTGCCGGTTACGGAAATCTTTGCCCAGAAGTATCCGTATACGGTCAAACTTGCCGCGTGCGCCATCGTGCTCGAGGCAATCATGGGTATCGGTGCGGGTATCATTTCGGCGGTAAAGCGTTATTCCTTCTGGGATATTTTGGTAACGCTCACCACGTCGATCCTCGTTGCGGTCCCAGCCTTCTGGCTCGGTATGTTGCTGCAGCTGTTCTTTGGCGTCATTCTCAAGGACGCCACGGGCGGTGCAATCTCCATGCCGATCTCGGGTGCCGGCGGTTCCAGCTCTCAGTATCAGGATTGGATGCACTATGTGCTTCCGACCATTACGCTGGCTTCGGTTTCGACTGCTTACGCCGCCCGCATTATGCGCTCGCAGCTGCTTGACGTCATGAACCAGGATTACATCCGTACGGCAAAGGCCAAGGGTCTCTCCAATCGCGCGATCATCATCAAGCACGCGCTTAAGAATGCACTCATCCCCGTCGTTACCTATATTGGTGTCGACTTTGGCGGCATGCTTTCGGGCGCCATCCTGACCGAGACGGTCTTTAACTGGCCCGGTATCGGCTATGAGGTCTATCGCGCCATTAGCATGCGTGACTGGCCCATCGTTATGGGCGGCGTTACGCTCATTGTCGTCGTCGTCATGGTGATCAACCTGCTCGTCGACATTAGCTATGCATTCCTCGACCCGCGCATCCGCCTTGGCGGTCCGTCGGATAAGGCCTAAGGGAGGTACGTCTCATGCAGGAAACTGATTCTCAGTCTCAGGAGCAGGCTACCGCCACCAAGGCCGCATCTGCTCCCGCCAAGTCCCGCACGCTGTGGGGCGACGCTTTTAAGCGTCTTCGCAAGAACAAGCTCGCCGTTATCGGTGTCTGCTGGATCATCATCGTCGTTGTGGTTGCCCTGACCGCAGATCTGTGGGCTAAGCCCTGGCTCGGTTCGCCGACAGCTTCCGACTCGACCACCATGGCCGAGACGTCGCTGCTGGCTCCGTGTGCCGAGCACCCGTTTGGCACCGACGCCCTTGGTCGTGACATTCTCGTCCGCGTTATCTACGGTGCGCGCGTTTCGCTGTCCGTCGGAATTATGGCCACCGCGATCTCCACGCTGATTGGTCTGGTCATGGGTGCTCTGGCCGGTTTCTACGGCGGCATCTGGGATACGATCATCATGCGCTGTGCGGACATCTTCCTGGCGTTCCCGTACGTGCTGTTCGTTGTCGCCATGATCGCCGTTATCGGCCGTGGTCTTCAGAACGTCTTTATCGCCATCGGCATTCTTGGCTGGCCTTCGATTGCGCGCGTCTTCCGCTCTGCAATCTTGACGGTCAAGGAAAACGACTATGTTGATGCTGCGCGCGCGATGGGTGCATCTGATGCTCGTATCGTTGTACGTCACATCTTCCCGAACTCCGTCGCCTCCATCGTGGTCTACGCGACCATGAACATCGGTGGCGCCATTCTGACCGAGTCCGCTCTGTCCTTCCTCGGCATGGGCGTTATTCCGCCTACGCCTTCGTGGGGCTCCATGATTCAGGACGGTCAGCAGTATCTTCTGACTGCTCCGTGGATGATGATCATGCCCGGTCTGGCAATTCTCTCGACGGTGCTCGCCTTCACCCTGTTGGGTGACGGTCTGCGCGACGCCCTCGACGTCAAGATGAAGGACGCATAAGGATGAAGAAGAACAAGAACTATGTGGACCTGAAGGACCAGCCGGTTCCCGAGGGCCAGCATCTGCTCGAGGTCGATGACCTAAAGATGTATTTCCACACCGAGGATGGCGTCGTTCGCGCTGTCGACGGTGTCTCCTACACGCTCGATCGCGGCGAGACCCTGGGTGTCGTCGGTGAGTCCGGCTCTGGTAAGTCCGTGACCGCCATGACCATCATGGGCCTCATCTCGATGCCTCCGGGAAAGATTGAGGGCGGCGACGTTCGCTATCGCGGTCGTTCTATCCTCGAGATGACTGAGGAAGAGATGCAGCACATTCGCGGTAACGATATCGCGATGATCTTCCAGGATCCTATGACCTCCTTGAACCCGGTCTATAAGATCGGCAAGCAGGTGGGCGAGGGCCTTCGTCTGCACCGTGGTTACTCCAAGCAGGAGGCGCTCAAGCGTGCCACCGAGCTTCTGGACCTCGTTGGTATTCCCGAGCCCGAGAAGCGCGTCAATGAGTATCCGCACCAGTTCTCTGGCGGTATGCGTCAGCGCGTCATGATCGCTATGGCTCTTGCCTGCGACCCCGATATCCTGATTGCCGACGAACCCACGACGGCCCTGGACGTTACCATTCAGGCTCAGATTATCGAGCTCATGCAGGAGATGCAGGAGAAGAACGGCAACGCCATCATCATGATCACCCATGACCTGGGCGTCGTTGCCGATATGGCCGACAAGATCATGGTTATGTACGCCGGCCGTCCCGTCGAGTTCGGTACTGCTGAGGAAATCTTCTACGAGAGCCGCCATCCCTACACCTGGGGTCTTATCCGCTCCATCCCGGAGCAGGCCATCGAGGAGAAGAAGCCGCTGACGCCGATTCACGGCAACCCGCCTTCGCTCATGAACCTGCCCGAGGGCTGCGTGTTCTCGCCTCGTTGTCCCTATGCGACCGATAAGTGCCGCAAGCAGCGCCCCGAGCGCGTTGTCACCGAGTCTGGTCATTACTCTGCGTGCCACTACTCCGGTGACCCCGAGTTCCTCAAGAACGCTCCTGAGACGTCCCGTACGCGTAAGGATTCCAAGAAGGGAGGCGAGGCGTAATGGCAGATACCAACGAGCGTACTCCGCTGCTGAAGGTCGAGCACCTCTCTAAGGAGTTTCCCGCTGAGTCCGGCATGTTCGCCAAGCGCTTCTCTAAGCGTGTCGTCTCTGCTGTGAATGACATTTCGTTCGAGATTTATCCGGGCGAGACCTTTGGCCTGGTCGGCGAGTCTGGTTGCGGTAAGTCCACCACGGGCCGCACCATCATGCGCCTGACCAAGCCGACGGCAGGCAAAGTGTTCTTCCAGGGCAAAGACGTTGCCGAGATGAGCAAGCACGAGATCAAGGACATGCGTCGCGAGATGCAGTTCATCTTCCAGGACCCCTATGCTTCGCTCAACCCTCGTATGACCATCGGTGAGATCGTCTCCGAGCCCATGACCATTCATGGCGTGGGCACCAAGGAGGAGCGCATTGAGCGCGTCCGCGAGCTTCTCGACGTTGTCGGACTGAACCCCGAGCACATCAACCGCTATCCTCATGAGTTCTCCGGCGGTCAGCGTCAGCGTGTCGGCATTGCCCGCGCTTTTGCGCTGAAGCCCAAGCTGATTATCTGCGACGAGCCGGTTTCCGCTCTGGATGTTTCCATTCAGGCCCAGGTTCTGAACCTGCTCAAGGAACTGCAGGACAAGTTCGGTACCGCGTATCTGTTTATCGCCCACGACCTGTCCGTCGTACAGCACATCTCCGATCGCGTTGCCGTTATGTATCTGGGTAAGATGGTCGAGGTTTCGGACTGGAAGACGCTCTATAGTGAGCCTCACCATCCGTACACGCAGTCGCTGCTGTCTGCCGTGCCGGTGCCCGATCCGGATATCCAGAAGACCCGTAAGCGCATCATCCTTGCCGGCGATCCGCCGTCACCGCTGGATCCGCCGACCGGTTGCCGTTTCCACACCCGCTGCCCGATCGCGCAGGGCATCTGCTCTGAGAAACTTCCCGAGTTTAAGGAAGTTGCACCGGGTCACTGCTGCGCCTGCCACTTCGCGGAGCCGTTCCCGATCAAGGAATCGCACATCGACCTGTAGCCGGTTGTTATCGTCCGGGCCCGCGCTGGACTTAGTTTTCAGAACGTCCTCGACCATGGAAACCCCCTTATCCTGCTCCTTCGGAGCCGCGGATAAGGGGGTTTCCTGGTCTGCGGAATGTTCTGAAAACTAAGTCAAGCACGGGCCCTGTGTTACCGCTGCAGAGGGGTGCGATTCCTTGATCGCTCACTTAATCTAATAAGAAATTGAGTGAGGCCGGAGCTTTAGCTCCGGCCTCCTTATATAAGGGCTCGGCAAAGCCGAGCCACTAAATTTGCATCAGCCCCCAGAACATGTTTGAGAACTGTGTCCGGAGTACATACTCCTAGGGCCGGAATGAGGTTGCTTTCCAACGCATTCCGCAGGGGGCGGCATTATTTTGTAGCGCGAAGCGCAAATCAAAATAATGTCGCATGCCCGAGGACGCGTTGGAAAGCAACCTCATTCCGGCCCGAACAGGTCAGTCTACCTGCGCATTTACAAATTCGTAAACTTTTTTCAAAAAAGTGCTTGCACAGTTCTCGAATCATAGGTTATTATCTTCCTCGTTGAACGCGCGGGTCCAACAAAACGAACCGTGAATCAACAACATAGCATGTCGGAGTGGCGGAATTGGCAGACGCGCTAGCTTGAGGTGCTAGTGACCGCTTTTTGGTCATGCGGGTTCAAGTCCCGCCTCCGACACCATCGCATTTGAGAAGCCTCTTCGGAGGCTTTTTTGTTACCGATAGACGGTGGGGTCCACGATGGAAACGCTTGAACGCAACGAGTGGGCAGACGTTGCCCAACTAGTCGAGATCACGAGCGATGCTGTCATCATCTGTGAGCTCGACGGAACCATTCTGCATGTGAATAATCGCTTACTTGGTTTGATGTGCGAGGAACGCGCCGACGTCATCGGTGGAGATGTTAAAGACGTCCTGTACTCATCCGCTTTTGAACGTGCGACGGAACATCGTCTGCCATTTGAAACTGATGGCTCCGAGAACGAACTGATGCTCAAGCTGAGTGACGGCTCCTTTATCCCCGTCTTGGTTCGTGCGGGCTCCGTAACGCCTCCACGCATCTTTGGGCGCCGCGCGCCACGTGTCCTGGTGGCGCTCCATAGCATCGAAGAACAGTATTCTCACGACCGTCAACTCAAGCGTGCGTTATCGGAGCTTAGAGTGGCGAACAAGCGTCTCTCTGGCACGCTCTCGGTCATTATGAGTACCGTAGGCTCCGATGAGCTGCCCAGCCTACTTGATACTGTTTTGAACCAGCTTGTAGGAACGCTCGATGCTTCGGGTGCCGCTATCTATTTTTCTGAGAGCGGCGGTTTTAAGCTTCGCGGTGTTTCCAAGGAGCTGTACGACAGCTACCTGCCCGAGTTCTTGCCGTATGGCGCTGGTATTCCGACGTATGTTCTTCGGGAGTCGCGTGCCTGTCGCTTGTCGATTCAACAGGACCTTGAGGGCGATAGGGCCGCCTCCGGTATGTTCATGGACCTGGACAATCGTTCTAAGCACCTGTTGCGCATGCAGGATATGCCTCCGTACCGCAGCGAGATTTGTCTTCCCGTTTTTTACGGTACGCAGATCCTTGGCGTGCTGGAAGTTGGTTGGAAACGCCCTCAGGCACCGCTCGCCTATGACGTTAATGTGCTCGAGGTCATTTGCGATTACCTGTCTATCCAGCTGGTCGGCATGGCATCGAGCCTTCGCTCCCGTCGCACGGCCGAGCTTGGCCGCTCGCTCAATGTCTTGCGTGATGAGTTGTTTACCTTTCTAGACGATTCCGCCGCGGCTACCCAGGCGGTATCGTCCGAGATCTGCAATATGCTTAACTGCCATTTTTGCCCTGTTGAGTATGACGCCAGTCTGGATTCCTACGTCATAGATTTTGAAGGTGGCAGTCGCGTTGCTTTGCCGGACGATCCCGAGAAGCTTTTCTTTTCCACGACGGCGCCAGCGGCACGTCTGGGGGCTGGCCCTGATGGCTTTGAGGCATCTGTTTTGGGCGGTACGAGTGCCGAGGACCTTAAACACGTCCGTATAACTCGCGTTGACGAATCGATGCCTATGGGAGGCTGGCTTAGGGCGCATGGTCTGCCTTGTCAAGGTCTCTACGTCGACTCCGGCATCGAGGCGGGGCGACCACGCTCTAAGGGTGATGGCAAGCACAGTAACGACGCAATTGTTCCTGCTTCTGTTGCGAAGAGCCCGACGACGCGCGCGCTACTGCTTCGTGATGGTAGCCAAGAGCCGATTGATGATCTTGAATATGACTACTTGGTGCACTTGGCGCATGACTTTGAACTGATCTACGAAGGCGAATCTCAAAAACGCGAGGAGCGCCATATCGCTCAGACCCTTCAGATCGGCATGAGAAATTCCCTGGGGGATGTTCCGGGTATCGCAACCGATTCGGTGTACCTGTCGGCCACGAACTCAGCGTTGGTCGGCGGCGATTTCTATACGCTCATCCGTCTTCCCGACGACTGCGCCGTCATGATTCTGGGCGATGTGTCTGGCAAAGGCATTGAGGCTGCATCGATGTCCGCGCTCGTCAAGACGGCCCTGACGGCATATGCCTGGGAGGGCGCTGGACCGGCCCGCATGGCACGCTCCCTTAACAGCATGCTCATGGGCTTCTCGAGGGTCGAGACGTTCGTGACGGCCTTTATCGCCAAGATTGACCTTAAAGCCGGACGCGCAACGTATTGTTCGGCGGGCCATCCTCCGACCATGGTCATCAGACCAGAGTCGATGCCGCTGGGTGGCGGCGAGGCCCGTGGGGGAGAGGTCGAGCTGCTTGGATGCCAATCGGGCGTAATCGGTGCCTTTGAGAGCATGGTGTACGAGACAGGCGTGTTTACGTTCGCCCCCGGTGACATGCTCTTCATGTATACGGATGGAACGATTGAGGCCCGCGACCGCACCGGAGCGTTCTTTGGCGAGCAGCGCTTGCGCGATCTTCTGCTTTCCGTTTCGGGGGAGGGCGTGTCGGGCATTTGCGGCGAGGTCTTGGGCGAGCTTGACCGATTTACCGAATCGGCGCTGGACGATGACATTGCATTGGTGTCCCTTGAGTTTTTACGGGGTCGTTCATAGACGACGCCGGGCGGGCTGAATCCGTACGGTTGGGGAAACGAATGCATCGAGTGGGCTTTTTTGGGGAACCATGGTCGTATGAATGAGTGGAATGACATAGCGGTTTTGACGCCACCAGTCGATATCGACATCGCCACGGTGCCTGCGCTGCGCCGGCGGCTGGATGCTTTGATTGGCCGCGGCGTGCGTCGTGTCGTCATCAACTGTCAGACTGTTAGCTTTATCGATTCGACGGGCTTGGCATTCCTGCTTACGCGCGCTCGTGAGCTCATGAGGCGAGAAGGCCTGCTTTCGCTCGTCAATGCATCAGGTGAAGTTGTTCGCTTTTTGGAGATTGCTCGTCTTGTCGATATCCTTCATGTCGCGGGGCCGGCACGGGAGTCTATTCCCGCCATTCCGGTGGGGGAGCTGCCTCGCTGGAGTAAGAGCGTCGAGGTCCGTCAGGGTATCGAGAATCTTCCATACTACCGACATCGCATCGCCGAACTCCTTGAATCGCTTCCGTTGCGCCGTGACGAGCGCTACGATGTCGCATTGGCGTCGGGGGAGGCGCTGGGTAATGCCTATGACCATGCGGGCGGTATCGGGTGCGTCCTGACGGTTCAGGCCTATGGCGATCGCGTTGTGGTTGAGGTGCTTGATCGAGGTGCCGGCTATTCTATCGATGAAACGAGCGAACCGGTCGCATCCGAGGAACGCGGCCGTGGCATCAAGCTTATGCGTATGCTCGTCGATAACGTGGAGGTTGCTCGTCGTACGGACGGCGCCGGCACGCGCGTGCAGATGGTGAAGCTGTTTAGCGGAGCGCTGGAATCGTGTGCCTAGCCAATCGCTTTAGCGCGTTTAGCTACTAAGAACATGCGGCAGACAAGTTTTTTGAAAAAAGTACTTGCGTCTTTTGGACAACTCGCGTAAATTAATAACCCGCAAGCGGACATGGCTCAGTTGGTAGAGCACAACCTTGCCAAGGTTGGGGTCGCGGGTTCGAGCCCCGTTGTCCGCTCCATTGCATTTCCGGATCGTTTAGGCGGTCCTTTTTCGGCGAAGTGGCCAAGTGGTAAGGCAGAGGCCTGCAAAGCCTTTACCCCCGGTTCGAATCCGGGCTTCGCCTCCAGGCAACATCCGGGCGCTCCGGCGCCCGTTTTGTTTTACATATGCGGACATGGCTCAGTTGGTAGAGCACAACCTTGCCAAGGTTGGGGTCGCGGGTTCGAGCCCCGTTGTCCGCTCCAAACGCAACAGCCCGGCTACCACGGTAGCCGGGCTTTTTTGTATCCATCGCATGGACTCGAGCCCGAGAGGGGGCGATCGTTTTGGGGCGTGGCTGCGGCGTTGTTTGTCGCGAATGTCCGCTTTGGGCGTATCATCGTGGGCATCTCGCATAACCTCGTTGCAAGGGAGATACGCCCCATGGCTACAGAAAAGTCTTCTTCGCGCTCATGGATGTCCGATGCCGCGATCTATCAGATCTACCCGCGCTCGTTTAAGGATTCGACTGGTTCGGGTCTGGGCGATATCGCGGGCATTACCCAGCAGATGGACTATCTTGAGCGGCTGGGTATCGAGGCCATCTGGCTGAGCCCGTTTTACCCATCGCCTCTTGTCGATGGCGGCTATGATGTGGCGGACTACTGCGATGTCGACCCGCGTCTCGGCTCGCTTGACGACTTCGATGACATGATCGCTGCGGCTCACGCGCGCGGCATCAAGGTCATCGTCGACATCGTGCCCAACCATTCATCCAACCAGCACCCCTGGTTCAAAGCCGCTCTTGCCGCCGGCCCCGGATCGCCCGAGCGCGCCCGTTATATCTTCCGCGATGGTCGCGGCGAGCATGGCGAGCTGCCTCCCACCAATTGGAATGCCAACTTTGGCGGCCCCGCATGGACGCGTGTTGCGGACGGTCAGTGGTATCTGCACATGTTTACGCCCGAGCAACCGGACTTTGACTGGTCATGCCCCGAGGTTCATGCGCTCTTTTGCGACGTCCTGGCGTTTTGGAGCGATCGAGGCGTCGACGGCTTTCGCATTGATGTGGCGCAGGGTCTCGCCAAGGATCTCGACCGCGATGACCTCGACCGGTGGCATCTCGCCGAGGGCGATGACATGGTTGACGACGGCACCCATCCGCTGTGGGACCGCAATGAGGTCCACGAGATCTATCGCGAGTGGCGCCGCGTGTTCGACTGCTATAATCCGCCGCGCAGTGCCGTTGCCGAGGCGTGGGTGCTGCCCGAGCGCCAGTATCTCTATGCGCGTCCCAGCGAGCTTGGCCAGACATTCAACTTTGAGTTTGCCAAGGCCACTTGGACCTATGATGACATGCACACTGCAATCGAGAAGGGCTTGAAGGCAGCCGTCGAATCCGATTCCGCCTCGACCTGGGTACTCTCCAACCACGACGTGCCGCGCGTGGCGACACGCTATGCCCTGCCGCAAATCAAGGCGACGCGCTACCACCAGATTGCGCTCGACTGGCTCTTACGCGACGGGTCGTCTTATGACGAGGACCGTGAACTCGGCGAGCGCCGCGCGCGGGCGGCCCTTTTGCTTGAACTGGCGCTTCCGGGCTCGGCATACGTGTATCAGGGTGAGGAGCTCGGCCTTTTTGAGGTGGCTGACAACCCGTGGGCTGCACTCGAAGATCCTACTGCGACCAATACGCGCGGACCGAAGCGTGAGAAGGGGCGCGACGGCTGCCGTGTGCCCCTGCCGTGGGTGGCGGCGGACGATCCCGCGCAGGGCGGATCGTTTGGGTTTTCGCCGGCGGACGCCGATGCGGCGCCCCATCTGCCGCAACCTGCATGGTTTTCCGATTACGCTGCCGATAGGGAAGAAGCGGACCCGACATCGATGCTTGCGCTCTATCGTGACGCCCTCTGGCTTCGGCGCAAGCTGCGCGGTTGCGCCAACGATCTTGCGTGGCTCGATCTTGACGGGCGCACCGGTCTTGCGGATGGTGCCGAGGGCGCCGAGGGCGGCGTTATCGCCTATCGCCGCGACAACGGCTGGGCGTGTGTGACGAACTTCGGCGCAGCACCCGTGGAGCTGCCGGCGGGCAGGGTCCTGCTCACCTCATCACCGCTTGCAGACGGCAGGCTCGCGCAGGACAGCTCTGCCTGGATCATGCTCGGTGAGATGTAGGGGCATCTCGCTGCGAGCCTGCGTTTGTTCGCGCCTTTCGTGACGACTGATGCCCTCGCGAGAGCGTCGCAAAACTTTTCAAAAAAAGTTCTTGCATAGGATGCGGGCATCACGTAAGATTAATCTTCGTAAGCGGACATGGCTCAGTTGGTAGAGCACAACCTTGCCAAGGTTGGGGTCGCGGGTTCGAGCCCCGTTGTCCGCTCCATTTGGGCGTTTAGCTCAGGGGGAGAGCGCTTCCCTGACACGGAAGAGGTCAGAAGTTCAAATCTTCTAACGCCCACCAAATGTTCGCAGCTCAGAGGCTATGTCTCTGGGCTGTTTTGTTTTATGCCGCCAAGCACGCCGCCAATATAAGCCACCAAATATTGATCCAAGGTCTGTACGCGATGGTCTTCGCATCCCGTAGAGGTGCCGGCAGATTGCATACGTCCCGGCCGATCGTGACCGCAACATGTTGGTCAAGCATAATCTTTTGGATTCTTTTGGCGTGAGCGACTTGGTTTTGGTAGGATTTGTCAGCGGCTTGACTAAGGGGGTTTTATAACTGCCATGCAGGTAGCTGTGTTGGTAACGTTTTACCGACTTGCCAAGAACCCCTCATTTTTAATGCGTCTGCAAAATGACTAATTGCTTTGACCTGCCGAAACACTATATGTTGTGTTTGACCTAAAAAAAGAATACAGGATATAGATGCCTCTTTGTCGTATGATAGATGGCGGACAGAGAACGAAGACCTTAACTGCCTCTTTCGAACGTGTCCTTGAGCCGCTTGATTGGCTCTAGGGAATGTCCGCATGGAGGCTTATGGTTTATCGAGAACACAGATTGCGCGACGGCGCCGCAAGGCAGGGGCAAGCCCTGCCGGGCATCGTTTGGCTCTGAAGCGCAATGAGGCTACGACGCGAAAGAGGCAAGAGGATGAAGATCATCAAGCGCAGCGGCACCGAGGTTGTCTTTGACATCGATAAGATCGTCAATGCCATCCGCGCCGCCAACTTGGAGGTCGAGGAGAGCTCTCGTCTAACCGACCGCCAGGTGGTTTATGCGGCGCAAAACGTCGCCGAGGCATGCGAGAACGCGGGCCACACCGTTTCGGTCGAGGAGATCCAGGATTTGGTCGAGGACGAGATCATGCGTCTCGACTGCTACGAGGTTGCCCGCCACTACATCATCTATCGCTATGTTCAGAGCCTGAAGCGCCAGAAGAACACGACCGATGACAAGATCCTGTCGTTGATTGAGTGCAATAACGAAGAGGTCAAGCAGGAGAACTCCAACAAGAACCCGACCGTCAACTCCGTTCAGCGCGACTATATGGCCGGCGAGATTTCCAAGGACCTGACCCAGCGCGTGCTGCTGCCCCAGGAGATCGTGGACGCCCATAATGAGGGCCTGATCCACTTCCATGATTCGGATTACTTTGCTCAGCACATGCACAACTGCGACCTGGTGAACCTGGAGGACATGCTCCAGAACGGCACCGTTATCTCGGGCACGCTGATCGAGAAGCCGCACAGCTTCTCGACCGCCTGCAACATCGCGACGCAGATTATCGCTCAGGTTGCTTCCTCCCAGTACGGCGGCCAGTCGATTTCGCTGACCCATCTTGCCCCGTTCGTCGAGGTGAGCCGTCAAAAGATTCGCGGCGAGGTCGCCCGCGAGCTCGAGGAGCTCGGCGTTTCCGCATCTCCCGAAAAGGTCCGCGAGGTTGTTGAGGACCGCCTGCGTGACGAGATCCGTCGCGGCGTTCAGACGATTCAGTATCAGGTCGTGACCCTTATGACCACCAACGGCCAGGCGCCGTTCGTGACGGTCTTTATGTATCTTAACGAGGCCCGTACGCCTCAGGAGAAGCACGACCTTGCCATGATCGTGGAGGAGACGCTTCGCCAGCGCTACGAGGGCGTTAAGAACGAGGCCGGCGTTTGGATTACCCCGGCATTCCCCAAGCTTATCTATGTACTCGAGGACGATAACGTTCACGAGGATTCCCCGTACTTCTACCTGACCCAGCTGGCTGCCAAGTGCACCGCCAAGCGCATGGTGCCCGACTACATCTCCGAGAAGAAGATGCGCGAGCTCAAGCTGTCGAAGGGCGAGACCGCGGGCAACGGCGACTGCTATACCTGCATGGGTTGTCGCAGCTTCCTGACGCCCGACCGCTCCGGTAACGGATTTAACAACGTGGCCAACGCGCTGAACTATGACCCAAACAAGCCCAAGTACTACGGTCGCTTTAACCAGGGCGTTGTGACCATCAACCTGCCCGATGTCGCCCTGAGCTCGCATCAGGACATGGACAAGTTCTGGAAGATCTTCGACGAGCGCCTTGAGCTGTGCCACCGCGCCCTGCTGTGCCGCCATGAGCGTCTGATGGGCACGCTTTCTGACGCCGCACCGATTCTTTGGCAGTACGGTGCTCTCGCCCGTCTGAAGAAGGGCGAGACGATCGACAAGCTGCTCGTGGGCGGTTACTCCACCATTAGTCTGGGTTATGCCGGCCTGTATGAGTGCGTTAAGTACATGACGGGCCACAGCCACACCGAGAAGGAGGGCACGCCCTTTGCCATGGCCGTCATGCAGCGCATGAACGACAAGTGCGCCGAGTGGAAGGCCGAAAGCGATATTGACTTCTCGCTGTACGGTACCCCGCTTGAGTCGACGACCTACAAGTTCGCCAAGTGCCTGCAGCGTCGTTTTGGCATCATCCCGGGCGTGACGGACAAGGGCTACATCACCAACAGCTACCACGTCCACGTGTCCGAGGAGATCGACGCATTCGACAAGCTCAAGTTCGAGGGTATGTTCCAGCAGCTTTCGCCGGGCGGTGCCATCTCCTACGTCGAGGTTCCCAACATGCAGGACAACCTCAAGGCTGTCATTCGCGTGATGCAGTACATCTACGACAACATCATGTACGCCGAGCTCAACACCAAGAGCGACTACTGCCAGGTGTGCGGCTACGACGGCGAGATCAAGATTGTCGAGGATGATGGCAAACTGGTGTGGGAGTGCCCCAACTGCGGCAACCGCGATCAGGAGAAGATGAATGTTGCCCGTCGCACGTGCGGCTACATCGGTACCCAGTTCTGGAACCAGGGCCGAACCGAGGAGATCCGCGACCGCGTGCTGCATCTCTAATAACCATCCCAGGCCGCCCCGTAGCGAGGCCCCGGACCTTTACTCGCTATTTCGGACAGTCCTGGCTCACGACGGAGGCGCCACTGGCGCCTCCTGTTCGTGCGGAACTCATATCGAGCAAAGGTCCGGGGCCTCGCTACGGGGCGGCCAAGTTGACGTAGCTGAGATGCGGCATGCGGTCTGCTCACTCCTCGAAGTTCTTAGCGGAGATAATTCGAGCTGCAGCTGCGATTTACTTGCGATGGCGGTTGAGCCGCAACCCAGTTTTTATTGGATCTCGAACCCTATGCTCGATGTTCGCTTCGTTCATTGAGTTACCCTTTGCATGAGGCCGGGACATATCGTCCCGCCCGCAGTTTCGCAGGCCGCAGGCCGAGAATGTTTGAGGACGGGATGATATGTCCCGGCCTCCCGGGAGAGTTACCTATGAACTACGCGAACATTAAGTATTTCGACATTGCTGATGGGGAAGGTGTTCGTACTTCTCTGTTTGTGAGCGGGTGCCGTCGTGGGTGCAAGAACTGCTTTAACTCTGTTGCGTGGGATTTTGCTGCGGGCGAGCCCTTTGATCGCACCGTCGAGGACAAGATCATCGAGAGTCTCGACCATCCCTTTATCGATGGCCTGACGATTCTGGGCGGGGAGCCCATGGAACCCGAGAACCAGGCGGGACTCGTTGATTTTATTGAGCGTGTTCGTGCCACTTATCCTGTGGGGTCGGGGAAGACCATTTGGTGCTTTACCGGTGACGTGCTCGAGGAACTTATGCCGGGCGGTCGTCACTATACCGAGGCGACGGAGCGCATTCTCGCCTGCCTCGATTTGTTGGTGGACGGTCCGTTCGTTCAGGATCTGTACGATATCTCGTTGCGCTTTAGGGGCTCGAGCAATCAGCGCGTGATTGATATGAACGCCACGCGTGCCCGTGCCGAGCGTGAGAACATTGCGCTTTGCGACGCCGTGGAGCTTTGGCGGGACGATCCGGTCTATTCGACCCATACTATGTAGGTGGCAGAGGTTGCGTGCCGGCGTGGTACCATAGCGCGAACGCTAAATCGAAAAAAGTGAGGCCCAGATGGTCGATCAGGAAAAAGTCGAGACTGCCATTAAGCTGCTGCTTGAAGGTATAGGCGAGGACCCAACTCGTGAGGGCTTGCTGGAGACTCCGGCACGCGTCGCCCGTATGTATGGCGAGATTGCCGGCGGTATGGACCAGAGTGCCGAGGAGCACCTGTCCAAAACCTTCGCCGTCGCTTCGAACGATTTGGTTATCGAGCGCGACATCACGTTCTACTCGCTGTGCGAGCACCATCTGCTGCCGTTTTATGGCAAGGCCGCCATTGGCTATATCCCTAACGGTCGGGTGGCTGGGCTTTCCAAACTCGCCCGCACGGTTGAGGTTTATGCCCGCCGTCTGCAGCTGCAGGAGCAGCTGTGTGCGCAGGTTGCCGACGCTCTCATGGATTATCTCGCTCCCCAGGGAGCGATTGTGCTCATGGAAGCCGAGCATATGTGCATGACCATGCGCGGCGTGCAAAAGCCCGGCACCAAGACCGTGACGCTCGCTCGCCGCGGCGTCTTTGAGACTGATCCCGCGCTCGAGGAGCGGTTCTTTAGGATGCTGGGCCGTTAGCATGAGGGTCGTCAACGACTTTACATCGAAGACCGATGAGGGGACGTCGCGTCGCGGCTTTATGGCTTCGGGCTTGGCTCCCTTTGGTGCCATGCCTCGCATTGATTACATTTGCGCCAACGGGCTGTTCCGGCGGCACCTGGGTAACATTGCACAGTTGGAATCGGGGCGCATCTTCTGCCGCCACGGTATTGACCATCTTCTCGATGTCGCTCGCATTATGTGGATCAAGAATCTCGAGGAACAGCTCGAATTTGACCGTGAGGTCATCTACGCCACGGCACTTCTTCACGATATCGGCAAAGATGAACAGTATGAATCGGGTATATCCCATGATGTTGCAAGCGAACGCGTCGCTGATGCGATTCTCGGCGGCATGCCCGATGATGTGGCGTTTGAGCCGGCCGATGCCGCAGCCATTAAGACGGCCATTCTGGGCCATCGAAAGCTGCGTGTGAACAGCCAACCGCTTGAGCGTCTGCTCTATGCAGCCGACAAAGCGTCGCGCGCCTGCTTTGCATGCCCCGCGCGCAATGCTTGCAACTGGAGCGATGATAAAAAGAACCTGTCGATTCGCGTGTAGTTAGTTTGCGCGGTCGGGGTTCTAAACGAAGGAGACGATCGCGATGAGCAACAAGAAACTGCCCGAGAATGCAACCAAGACTGAAGGCGCCGAGCTCGCCCGCCGTGGAAGGGGCGAAATATCCACCGCAACGGCGGTGCCCCACGTGAGTTATGACGATCTGCGCCATGCTGACCGCATTACTATCGACGGTCTCGAGGTCTTTGCCAACCACGGCGTGTATCCCGAAGAGAATGCGCTGGGCCAGAAGTTCATCGTGTCCTTGGTGCTCTATGCCGACCTGCGTGCAGCGGGGGAGCACGATAACCTGGACGCTTCGATTGACTACGGCTCGGTGTGCCACGATGTCGATGGCTATCTGCGCGAGCATACGTTTAAACTCATCGAGGCGGCAGCCGAGGGTGTGGCCCAGATGCTGCTGCGTCGTTACCCCTTGCTGCTTGGCGTGCGTGTTAAGCTCGATAAGCCTTGGGCTCCCGTCGGTCTTCCCCTGGCAAGCTGCGGCGTCGAGATCGAGCGCGTGCGCTAGTCGACGCTAGAGCTTGTTGAGGGGTGGCTGCTTGAGCCGCTGCGACAGGGCTCTATTGTTGGGGCAGTACGTGTCGAGCAGGGCGTGAAACCGCTGATTGTGGCTTGGCTCGAGCAAGTGGACGAGCTCGTGGGCGACAACCATGTCGAGGCATTCGACGGGGTAGGCGGCGAGCTCGCGCGCGATGCGAATAGCGCCGGATTTAGGTGTGCATGAGCCCCAACGCGTTTTCATGCTGCGTACGGAAATGCGGGCCACGTTGACGCCCATTGCGATTTCGTACGCATGCACCATATCGCGCAGCGCTGTGGTGACCTCGGAGGCATAGAGCTGGTCGATGTGGGCTTGGAGCTCATCGGACGTTAGGCCGTCGAGGATTGCGTACCGCTTGGCCTGTAGGCGTTCGTCCGATTTGTCGGCACCCATAAAGCTTGCGAAGGTGGCCTGCTTGGGTCGCGGTGCGGGTGACGCAAAGTTGTGATCGAGTGCGTCCTGTACCGTGATGGGCATGCCCCAAAGTGCAATGATGGACGAGGGGCTGAGCGGCTCTTGTGCCGTCGCCTGATGTTGCTCGCGCTGGGCAAGCCGGCTGATAATCCAGGCGCTGTTGCGCTTCACAAACGCTTCGATACGCTCGCGGCTGGCGCCGAGCGGTGCGCTGGCGTGGACCTCACCGCTCGATGTGACGCGTAGGTTGAAGTTCTTGACGCGCTTTTTGGTAACGACGACGGGGATGGATGTGCCATCCGGTCGGGATACGGTAATCGTAAATTGCTGCGTCAAAAGCGGTCCTTCAGGTTGGGGACGGGCCGGCATGTCGACCGTTCGGCATGCCGGCCCGCTCAAGGGACGTGATATTAATAACGCTCAAAGAAGGCAAGCGCATTATCGCTGCAGAGCTTCTGCATCACGGTCTTGCCAAAGTGCTTGGAGAGCATGTTCTGGAACTCGGGCATCTTGCTGGCATCGGAGAGGAAAGCGGGCACCGTGGCTCCGTCCCAGTCGCCGCCGAGTGCGATGACGTCCTCGCCGCCCAGGTCGAGCCAGTGCTCGATATGTGCCGCCAGCTGGTCGAAGGTGACGTCTGCGGCGGTCTTGTCGGTTGCGTCGTTGGAAAGGAACTCGCTGCAGTAGTTGAGGCCGACGATGCCACCCGTGTCGCGAATGGTGCGGAACTGGTCGTCGGTGAGGTTGCGCTTGACGCCGCAGACGGTGCGGGAGTTGGAGTGGCTGGCGACGAAGGGGCGCGTGGCGTGGGCGACAACCTCGTCAAAGCACTCATCGTTGAGGTGGGAGACGTCGAGTACCATGCCGGCGTGCTCCATCTGCGTAAGTGCCTCGATGCCGGCAGCGGTGAGGCCGGCGTGGGTATCGTGTCCGCTCGCGAGCGGTCCCTGCGCGTTCCAGCTGAGTGACGACATAAGCACGCCCAAGCTCTTGAGCACCTCGATCAGCGCGGGGTCCTCGGCAAAGAACGTGGCGTTTTCGATGGTGTGGATGCAAGCGGCCTTGCCGTCCTTGAGCGCGGGGCGAATGTCTGCGGCGCTGCGTACGTTGACCATGCGGTCGTGGTTGAGCATTGCCTGGCCGCTCATATGCGCCATGATCTGCGCCTGGAAGCGCGCGGCGTGGGCGGTGGGAATCTCGTCGGGGACAAACGTGGCGAAGCACTGTGCCCACGGCGTGTTGCCAATCTTTGCGAGCGAGATGGCGCAGGCGTTGCCCTCGATGAGATCGAAATCTTGCGGATGTGTTTCGTCGCCGGGGAAATAACCGTCGGTGCCGGCGGTAAAGCGCAGGTCGAGATCGAGTGTGGCCCAGCCGATGCGGTCAGCGGTGTCGCAGTGAAGGTCAAATACGGGATATGCCATGGTTCCTCCGGTTGCAGCGTTTCTTTGCAAACTGTCATTGAATTGTATGACTAGGGTATAGTTAGCGCCATATGTTCATGGCGGCCCGCGTTGTGCGCCGCCCTTATTACGGAGGTTACCATGTCCAACCAGGGCAAGAAGGTCAAGACCCATTATCGCGGCACGCTCGATGACGGCACGCAGTTCGATAGCTCCTACGATCGCGGCGAGCCGCTGGAGTTCACCTGCGGTGCCGGTCAGATGATCAAGGGCTTCGACGCCGCTGTTGTCGACATGCAGGTGGGCGAGAAGAAGACCGTGCACATTCCTGCTGCCGATGCCTACGGCGAGCACAATCCCGAGATGGTTATTACCTTCCCGGCCGAACAGGTTCCCAACATCGAGCAGATCGAGAAGGGCATGAAGCTCTTCCTGTCCACGCCGAGCGGCATGCCTGTCCCCGCCGTCGTCATTGACGTGACGCCCGAGGCCGTGACGCTCGATGCCAACCACGAGCTTGCCGGCAAGGATCTCAACTTTGATATCGAGCTCGTCGAGGTCGAGGGTTAGAGTATGCCTGAACGCTTGGTTTCGACGACATGCTTGGGAAATCTCAACGATCCGTCCTATGAACTCCTGCTTCGCCGGAAGTTGGGCGGCGTCTTTGAGGTTGACGAGCTACTGCTCGATTGGGATCAGGCTGATGTATGCGCGTTTGCGGGCGTGACGGAGCTGGGGCGCACGATCGATGTTCGGCTGGATACTGCCGACGGCGGTCGTCTTGCCGATGGCGACGTGCTCGCCATCGACCGTTCGGGCATGGTGCCCGTGGCAGTTGTCGTGCGCTTGCGCAGCGCCGAGGTTTATTTGGTCGAAGTTGACCGCATGGACCCGATTGCGCTCGCGCATTCGTGCTGGGAGATCGGCAACATGCATGCGCCGCTCTTCCGAGGCGACTCGGACGAGCATACCGTGCGCATGTATACGCCGGTGCAGCCTGTTTTGGGCCGCATGCTCCGGGGTGTCGAGGGTGTTCGGCTCTCGGTGGTCACACGCGAGCTCGATGCCAGCCGGCGCTTTGCGTCGAGTGCGGCGGAGGTCGTCGTGAGCATGGCTCCAGACTTTACCATCGTAAAAAAGGTGCGCGGCTAAGCGCGCGTATGCGCAAGATGGGCTTTGAGGGGCGACCAATCAAGGTCCGTCTTGCTGTTGATAGGAGGCTTTGGGGAAGCATATGGGTCTTGAGGGAATCAAACTGATTGCCTGCGATTTGGACGGCACGTTGCTGCATCCGGGGGAGCGCGAGCTGCGTTCCGAGGCCTTTGAGCTTATCGATGAGCTGCATCGTCGCGGTATCGTGTTTATGCCGGCGAGTGGCCGTCAATATGCGAGCTTGCGCTACCTGTTTGCCCCGGTGGCCGATGAGCTCGCCTATGTATGCGAAAACGGAACCCTGGTGATGAGCGAGGGGCGTGCCGTTGTCAAGCGCTCTATGGAGCGTAGCCTTGCTATGGCTATCGCGAATGCCGTGGTTGCGTATCCCCATACCGACGTGACCCTTTCGTGTGAGGGGCACATCTACGCCATGAGCGGTAACGATGCGTTCGTCGACCATTTGCGCTATGTGGTCCACTGCGATGTGGCGGTGGTCGACCGTCCCGAGGACATCGACGAGGATGTCATTAAGATTGGCTTCCAGACGCCCGAGGTGGATTATCCGGCAGCCCGGGAGTATTTCGAGCGCCTCTTTAGCGATCGTGTCGAAGTGATGACGTCGGGAACCGCATGGACGGACTTGATCGGTTTCGGTTCGGGCAAGGGCTCCGCGCTTGCCGATTACGGTCGTGCCCTGGGTATTTCGCCCGATGAGATGATGGCTTTTGGCGACAATGAGAACGATCGCGACATGCTCAACGTCGTGGGCCATCCCTATCTGATGGAGAGCTGCAACCCCACCATGCGTGGCGTCAACGACCGCGTCCGTTACGTGCGCACGGTCGAAGAAGAACTGCACCGTCTACTTGCTGAGTAAACATTTGGGGCATGTCTAGAAATCTACTTCTTGCTGCAAAGTGCGGAAAGGTGGATTTTAAGGCATGTTCCAAACGTCTACCGGCAATCGGGGCAGAGACCCTCGAAGATGGTGTAGTGCGACGTGACGTGCCAGCCGATTTGCTCGGATGCTTTGGCGTCGAGCTGTGCATCGAAGGGGAGTGGTACGTCGATGACGCGGCTGCACGAGGTGCAGATGATATGTGCGTGCGGCTCGATGGTGCGATCGAAGCGGCTGCCGCCCGGCGTCTTAATAGAGAGAATCTCGCCGGCGTCGGCTAAGAGATTGAGGTTGCGGTAGACTGTGCCGCGGCTGATCTTGTCATCCTGTTCGCGTACGACATTGTAGATTTCGTCGGCGGTGGGATGGTTATAGCTTTGGCGCACGGCGTCAAGAACCAGCTTTCGCTGCCTGGTATTCCTTCTTTGCACCGCCATGCGCCTCGCCTCTTTTCTATTAACGGTCGTAGGTAAATGATACCGTATTTAGCACACAATACTAATAATGAGGAGTGAAACCGTCTTCATTGGCAAGTGGGGCTCGGACCTGAGCGTCTATGAGGCGAAAACGCGTCCCCATGCGCTCATAGGAGGCATGAAGCGCCTCGAGATGAGATAGGATGTTTGCCGGAGCTCCCTGTATCTCCATCTCGACTGACCCGTCTTCCTTGTTACTCACCCAGCCGGTGAGTGCGCGTGCCTGTGCGAGGTTGGTGTTGGTAAAGCGGAAACCGACGCCCTGGACCTGCCCCGTCCAGTGCAGGAAATAGCGCAGGGGAGTGTCTTGAGTGGCCTCGTCGCTTGCGATCACAGCAAGCCTGCGGCGCAGCTCGAGCTCGACGTTTGATGGTTTTTGAGGCTCTCGACTGCCGCCGGTGACGCTGGAGAAGAACGTATCGAAGAGGCCCATCGCTATGCCTGCTTGCCTGCGTCGGCCGGGAAGGTAATGCCGGCCTGCTGGCGCACGGCATCCATGATGCGCAGTGAGACGAGCGTGACATCGCGGTAGTGGCCGAGCTCGTGGCGTCCCGCCGGGGTCTCCCAAATCTCTTCCTTAACGTTATCGATGCCGCCGATGGCGGTGATAAAGTCTGCGAGTTCGTATTCCATGGTGTTGCTCGATTTGGGCAGGTCGAGCACGCGGCCGTTGTCGCCCTGTTCGCGCGGTGCCTCGGTCGCCGAGCCGCGTACGACGTCGCCGCGATAGTCGATGCGGACGTTGCGGGGCGTGGACAGATGGTCGATCTGGATAGTGCCGTGCTCGCCTTCGATCTGCGAGGGCAGCAGGTCATTCGTAATTTTGGAGTGCGCGAGCTCGACGGAGATACGGCCACCGCCGTAGCTGGCGAGGATGGAACCGCAGCCATCGATGGGGCCGTGCGTGAGCTGTCGCGTGGCGGGGTCGAGCAGAGTAGCCATGCTCGTAAGGCCGGAGGGCATGCCGAAAATCTCGACCATGGGCTCGACGGTGTAGACGCCAATATCCATGAGGGAACCCGATGCCATATTGCAGTCGAAGATATTGGTGGCGCGTCCCGCGAGAATCTCGTTGTAGCGCGAGGAATACTTGCCAAAGCGCAATGAGGCGCGGCGGATGGGGGCGATCTCGCCCAGGGCGTCCTCGATGGCGTGGAAGGCGGGATCGTGGAGGGGGCGCATGGCCTCGAGGGCCACGACACCTGCTGCCTCGGCAGCGCGGAAGACTTCCAGCGCCTGCGCTTCGGTGGCGCAGAAGGGTTTCTCGACGATGACGTGCTTGCCACCGGCGATGCAGGCAAGGGCCTGCTCGTAGTGAAGTGCGTTAGGGCTGCCGATATAGACGGCGTCGACGTCGGCGGCTACCGCAAGCTCATCGAGTGACGTAAAGTTTCGCTCACCACCGCGCTCGGCGGTAAAGGCAGTACCGCGATTGGCGTCGCGTGAAAGCGTGCCCACAAACGCGGCTTGGTCGTTGGCGTTGACGACCTGGATAAAGTCGTCGGTAATCATGGATGTGCCGATGGTTGCGATACGCAACATGTGTCCCCCTTGCGTTGTTTGGCTTACAGGACGAGTGTAGCGCGGGAGGACACAAAAGCGTGCGAAAACGCCGTTACAGGTCGCTCTCGTTAAAGCCGGCGTCGATATCGAGGTTGCTGCCGTCGGCCGCCGTGGTGGCAAGCTCGTCGCAGCGCTCATTGAGCTCGTGGCCGGCATGCCCCTTAACCCAGATGAACTCCACTTTGTGTTTGCTCTTTGCGGTGAGCAGGCGCTCCCACAGATCGCGGTTCTTGACAGGCTGCTTGTTGGCGGTCCTCCAGCCTCGTTTTTTCCAGCCGTCAATCCAGTGTTTGTTGAAGGCGTTAACGACGTACTGCGAATCGGAATGGACCTCGACCTCGCAGGGGCGGTTAAGTGCCTCGAGCGCCACGATGACCGCCATGAGCTCCATGCGGTTGTTGGTGGTCTTGGCGTAACCGCGCGAAAGCTCGGAGGTGAAGGTCTTGCCGGCGGGGTTGGTGTATTTGAGCACGGCGCCGTAGCCGCCGCGTCCCGGATTTGATCGGGCCGAGCCGTCGGTATAGATGATGACCTTCACGGGCTTCCTTTCGTTGGGTACGTTTCGTGTGAGTGACCATTGTAGCGCCATGCCCGCCGGGGGCTAGCAATCTACGATTTCTATCCCGTCTTCCGACAGTTAGTTGGCATGGATGATGCGGTTGAGCTCGTCGAGGTATTGCTGCAAGAGGGGAGAGGGCTTGCGCTCGTCGTGCATGATATAGCCTACGTGCATCGTTGGGGCGTCTGCTAACGGGATCGATGCCATACCCCATTGCATTTCATTGGAGAGGACACCGGTCGATAGGGTATAGCCGTTCGACGTGATAAGTAAGTTGGTAAGTGTTCCGCGGTCCGAGATTCGTATGTTGCGGTCGCAAGGGATATAGCTAAAAGGTTCCTCGGCGTAATAGAAGGAGTTCGAGGTGCCTTGCTCAAAGCTGTAGCGCGTATATGGTGTGAGGTCGGCAAGGGACAGCTGCGGGCGGCGGGCAAGCGGGTGGCGCTCGCTAACGAAGACGTGGACCGTCGCGTCGAATAGGGGATGGAAGCTCGCGCGCGCATCGGCAAAAGCCTTCTGCAGAACGCGGACGTTAAAGTCGTCCAGATAGAGGATGCCGATGTCGCTGCGAAACGCGCGGACGTCATCGATGATCTGCGATGTGGTAGTCTCGCGCATGATGAACTCGAACTTGCTGTCGCGGCAGCGCTCGACCACGTTGACAAAGGCCTCGACCGAAAAGGCGTAGTGCTGGGCGGAAATGGCGAGGCGGGCTTGCGGGGTGCCGCCGTCCTCGTAGCGCGCCTCGAGCATATCGGCCTGCTCTACGACCTGGCGCGCATAGCCCAAAAGCTCGGTGCCGTCGTTGGTGAGCGTGACGCCGCGGCTGGAGCGCGTAAAGATCTCCAGGTGGAGCTCCTGTTCCAGGCTTTTGACGGCGTTTGAGATGCTGGACTGAGCGGTATAGAGGCGCTGAGCTGCGGCATTGATTGAGCCGGACTCTGCCACGGCAATCAGGAAACGAAGCTGCTGGAGGGTCATCGGCGCCATCCTTTCGAGTGTTATCTATATAACCGATAACAGGTTAGCGCTTTTAAGTGATTGACCGAGGGAAACAATGCTCGTACTATTCAAAACACACAAAGGCGGTAGGTAATTAAGCCAAACACGGAACCGGGATGCGAAAGGAGGCCCGCATATGAATTGCTTACCAAGACGAATGCCGGGCTCCTGTTTGCGCCCGTCGGCGTGATCAGGAGACAGCGATTTACTTCTCTCTAATTTATTAACTTTTGTTCGATCAAGGAGATCATCATGAGCCAGTTCATCAACAACCCCGAGCACACCTTTGGTTTCGATACCCTGCAGCTTCACGTTGGCCAGGAGAGCGCCGATCCCGCATCCGACTCCCGCGCCGTGCCTATCTACCAGACCACGAGCTATGTGTTCCGCAACTCCCAGCACGCCGCCGATCGCTTTGGTCTTGCCGACGCCGGTAACATCTACGGCCGTCTGACCAACTCCACCCAGGGCGTCTTCGAGGACCGTATCGCCGCACTCGAGGGTGGTGTGGCAGGTCTTGCCGTCGCCTCCGGTGCTGCTGCCATCACCTATACCCTGCAGGCTCTTGCCCAGGCCGGTGACCACGTGGTGGCTCAGAAGACCATCTACGGTGGCTCCTACAACCTGCTGGAGCATACGCTCTCCCAGTTTGGCGTCGAGACCACCTTCGTCGATGCCCACAACCTGGACGAGGTCGAGGGCGCCATCAAGGACAACACCACGGTCATCTACCTCGAGACGCTCGGCAACCCCAATTCTGACATCCCCAATATCGACGCCATCTCCGAGATCGCCAAGAAGCACGGTTTACCGGTTGTCGTCGACAACACCTTCGGCACCCCGTATCTGTTCCGTCCGCTGGAGCATGGTGCCAACATCGTCGTCCACTCCGCAACCAAGTTCATCGGCGGCCACGGCACCTCGCTGGGCGGTGTGATCGTCGACGGCGGTAACTTCGATTGGAAGGCGAGCGGCAAGTATGAGCAGATCGCCGAGTCCAACCCCTCCTACCATGGCGTCTCGTTTGCCGAGGCTGCCGGTCCCGCCGCCTTCGCAACCTATGTCCGCGCCATCCTGCTGCGTGACGAGGGCGCCTGCATCAGCCCGTTCAACGCTTGGATCCTGCTCCAGGGCACCGAGACTCTGTCGCTGCGCGTTGACCGTCATGTCGAGAACACCAAGAAGGTCGTTGAGTTCCTGGCTGGTGATAGCCATGTCGCCAAGGTGAACCACCCGAGCCTGTCTGAGCACCCCGATCACGAGCTCTATCAGAAGTACTTCCCCAACGGCGGTGCCTCGATCTTTACCTTTGAGATTAAGGGTGGCCAGGAGGCAGCTTGGAAGTTCATCGACCATCTGCAGGTCTTCTCGCTGCTCGCCAACGTGGCCGACGTCAAGTCGCTCGTCGTGCACCCGGCTACCACTACGCACTCCCAGCTCTCTGCCGAGGAGCTCGCCGAGCAGAACATCACGCCCTCCACGATCCGTCTTTCCATCGGTACCGAGAACGCCGAGGATATCATTTGGGATCTGAAGCAGGCCTTCGCCGCGCTGGACGAGTAAGGCGACTTGTGCAAGGACCCCTTGCGACTCGATAGGTATAACTGCATAAAATGCCTGCTCAAGGCGCCTGTGCGAACAATGGTTGCACAGGCGCCTTTTTTGCATAGAGCGGGTGCAAAAACAGGGTTTTTGGCATGCTTTATGCAATCGAGATGTGGAAAACTCCTGTTAAGAGGATGTGAGTTTTACGCAATTGACGTGCGCCTTTTGAGTAAAAACGCAGGTCGCGATTTGCTCGGGGTACTATGCAGCGCAATCGAATCACACGCAGCTCAAACGCAGCAAAAACGCACTACGGAGGTTTCCAGCTACATGAGGATCGATTCACGAAAACCGAAAGCCGCCGCCCTTTCCGCCGCTCTGACCGTGGCACTTTTGGCGGGCGCCGGTGCAACTGATGCCCACGCGGCAACACTATCCGATACGGTTGGATCTACGCCGTCCGAGACGACGCTGGTACAGCCCGTTGACTATCGCGGCGATGGTTATGGTTCCATGCAGGAGTGGAACGCCTCGATGGAGGCCAAGCGCGATTCCCTGGAGATGCGCGCTCAGATCATCATGAATATGTATGGCGACTATGCCACCGATGACGAGCGCGCTGTGCTGCAGGGTTGCATCGACGGTGCGGGTAGCCTGTTGACGATGGGGAAGGTCGACGCCAAGTCGACCGAGCTCGATGAGCTGCGCACTGCGCTTGAGGATGCCAAGCGCGAAGCGCTCGAGGCTGCCGCCGAGGCGGAGGCTGCCGAGGTCGCCCAGGCTTCGTACTACAACGCCGGTTACACTCCGTCCTACGCGTCTGCCGCGTCCTACGCGAACGGATCGGGCCTGACGCGCTCTGCGGGTGTCAATAACTACAACGGGCGCCGCGAGACCTATTACAGCAGCAATGTGCTTTATCACTATCGCACGGGCGAATGGACTCAGGATTCTGAGGGCTTTTGGCGCGATTCCGACGGCTATTACGTTGTTGCCGCGGGCGATATGGCCCAGGGCTCGACCTTTACGGGCTCCAAGGGTGATTGCAAGGTCTATGACTCCGGCTGCGCTGCCGGAACCACCGACTACTACACTGGCTGGTAATTTTTCTGCATCACGGATATTTGGCGGACGGGCGTCTTTACCGAGCTTTAGGGCAACGTAAGGACGCCCGTTCTATGTATGCGTTTGAGTTAACAGAGCCCTTACCGTGGCGGTACGCTGGGCGTATGGATGCGGGGCACACTGGTTCTTGAGAAATAAGGTCTTTCTCTTGGAGGAAGTGGTCTTGTGAATGCTCGAGATATTGCCGTTGCCGCCATTGCATTGACGCTTGGTTGCCTTGGTCCTACGGCCGCGCTCGTCGCAGGTGTGCAGGGGTCTTGTGGGGCTGCCTCTATTGTGGTCGGCGCGTTGATCGCGGCCGCGCTGCTGGGAAGTGCGGGTGTAGTCCTTTGTCGCGACGATGAGGGGCAGGCGTCGGAGTCGCAGCTCTAACCGTTGTGAAGCTGATTTTTGGCCAAAGATGAAAAAGGAAGCCGCTGCGAGGGGAGTGCCCCTTGCGGCGGCTTTGCCATTGGATCTGTTGGCTGCAGTATGCCGAGCACTACCAGCTGCTTTCTATTTCGCGAATCCTCTGGTAGAGCCAATCGTTTTGCGGCACTTGGATATCGTGTTTGGCGGCCAGGCGGCAAATGGTGCCCGCGAACTCCTCGACTTCGGTTTTTCGTTGTGCGATGCGGTCCTGCGCCATCGAGGGCATACCGGCGGGGTCGATTCCCTCGATGAGGTGCACCATTTGCGTCAGATCTGCCTCGGTCAGCTCAACGCCCTCGGCGTTGGCGACCGCAAGCGTCTCGCGCATGGCGGAGACAAAACAGCGGCGCTGCTCGGAGCCCGGCTCCGTGGCGCTTCCGTAGGTCCCGCCGTAGGCCATGCAGGTCTGGTTGATGCCGTCGTTGAGCATGAGTTTGGCCCACATGCGGTGCGCAATGTCGCTCTCGACGGTATGGGCGATGCCGCAGCGCGTATAGAGCTCGTCGATAGCGGCGACGGTCGCGGGGTCCGTGCCGGCCGCCGCGCCAAAGCGGATCTCGCCCGCATTGGTAAAGGTGAGCGCGCCGTTGAGGAACACGGCGTCCATGCCCTGGCAGATACCAAGAACGGTATGCTCCCAGCCAAAGCGTTCGGCAATCTTTTGCTCGCTCGTAATGCCGTTGCACAGCGAGGCGATGAGCGTGTTGGGTCCCACGACACGCTCCATAGTCTTGAGTGCTTGGTCGAGACCGGTGGTCTTGACTGTCAGGATGACCAGATCGGCGGGCGTCGCCTCGCTGGCGCGGACGGACGTGAGATCGCAGGGCTTGCCGTTGACAGTGAGCGCATCGCCCGCGTGACGCTCAAAACGGGTGTCATCCATAACGTATTCGACGGCGTCATTGCCGAGGGCCTTGGCAATCATGCTGCCGTAGAGCAGGCCGACGCCGCCCTTGCCGATAAAAGCGACCTTGTTGATCTGCATGTGAATCATCTCCCCATATAAAAGGCGCCCGCGTAAGGGGCGCCTGATGGATTGTATGCTGCCAGGGTGATTGGTGGGTGCGCGGGGCGGCTGTTATAAAAAAGAAACTATTGCGCTGTGCGCTTATGCAGCGGGGCAGACCGCAAAAACGCGTGCGGGATATCCAACACCATCACGGACCTTAGGGAAGGTGCAGAAGATGACGGCGCCTGTGGCGGGAAGCTCGTCCAGATGGTCCATGACTTCGATTTGATGGCGGTCGACCGAGAGGATGTATTGCTCGCCGGGGTAGGGGTAGGCGTCCTCGCACGTGGTGATGCCCGGCTCCTTTCATCGGGCTTTTTGCTGATGTTAAAGCGGTGCCGTGACGGCTCGATTTCTGCTGCGTTACGATACGTTCTCGATTGCGATTCCACGATGTTTCGGCTGCGTGACCATTGTGTTTCGCCTTGCCGGGGCGCTGATGGCGAAGGGAGGGGCCGTGCAATACCGTGTTGACCCCAAAAGTGGTAACCGAATATCCGCTCTGGGTCTGGGCTGCATGAGGTTTCCCGGTGCGCCGGGACACCCCGATGCGAAGACGGCCGATGCCATCATCTCCCGCGCGGTGGAGCAGGGGATTAACTACCTGGACACGGCCTATCTCTATCCCGGCAACGAGGCGTGCGTGGGTGCGTCGCTTGAGCGCCTGGGCTTGCGCGACCAGGTTTTGCTCGCAACCAAGCTGCCGCATGCTTCGTGCAAATGCGCGGAGGATTTCGACCGGTTCTTCGACGAGCAACTGCGCCGCCTACGGACCGACCATATCGACTATTACCTCATGCATAACATTACCTCGCCCGCCCAGTGGGAACGTGTGGTGGCGTTGGGCATTGAGGACTGGATCGCGTGTCAAAAGGCGGCGGGGCGCATTCGCCAGATTGGTTTTTCGTACCACGGCAGCGCGGTGGATTTCCTGACGATGCTTGACGCATATGACTGGGATTTTTGCCAGATCCAGTACAATTACGCTGGAGAGCGATATCAGGCGGGAACAGCGGGGCTCATGGCCGCCGCCGAGCGAGGCCTCGCGGTGTTTGTGATGGAGCCGCTGCTGGGCGGGCGTTTAGCGGGCAAGCTGCCGCCACGGGCCCGCGCTGTGCTCGATAGTGCCCGTGACCCGCATTTGCTCACTCCTGCCGCCTGGGGTCTTTCGTGGGTGTGGAATCATCCTCAGGTGACGATGCTGCTTTCGGGTATGACCGATACCGCGCAGGTGGATGAGAATTCGTCACTGGCAGACCTCGCGTTGCCGAATTCGATGACTGCCAACCAGCTCGACACGATCGCGCACGTGCTGGATGAGTTTGAAAAATCGAATCGCGTGCCCTGCACGGGATGCGGCTATTGCATGCCGTGCCCTAAAGGCATCAATATCCCTGGATGTTTTGCCGCCTACAACGCAAGCTATGCGCACAGCTGGTTTACGGGGCTGTCTCAATACTTTACGGCGAGCGCGGTGCGCACAAGCGAGCCCAAGTTGGTGAGCAATTGCGTCAAATGCGGCAAATGCGCGCGGCACTGCCCACAGCACATCGATATTCCCGAGTGTCTCGACGATGTGCGCCGACGTTTCCAGCCTGGTCCCGTGACGGCGGTGCTTAAGGCCTTCGGCAAAACACGCTCCTCATGACCCTTTTATATCTTGTGATGGAATAGTTCCTGTTTGCGGCAGAATAAGGCATCAACAGGAACTATTTCACCGCAACTGATGGGAGGCTATCGTGGGTGACCGAGGTTTACGAAATGATTCGCGTGAGGTTCGTTGGGGCATTTTGGGCGCTGGGCACATTTCTCATCGATTTGCATCGTCGCTCAAGAAGGCCGACGGGGCACGGCTGGTGGCTGCGGCCGGCCGCACTCCTGCACATGTCGAGGAATTTTGCCGAGCGTTTTCGATCGATGCTGCGCATGGCCATGCCTCGGTCGACGATAACGGCAATGCGGCTTATGACGCGCTGATTGCCGACCCCGATGTCGACGCAATCTACTTGGCTCTTCCGCATGGCATGCATACGCGTTGGGCCTGTCGCGCGCTGCGCGCCGGAAAGGCCGTGCTGTGCGAAAAGCCGGCCGTTTTGAGTGAGGAAGAGGCTCTCTCGATTGCCTCCACCTCTCGCGAGCGCGGCGTGCTGTTTATGGAGGCGATGAAGAATCGGTTTTGCCCGATGCGCACTCGCGTGAAGGACTTGCTTGCGTCGGGTGAGCTTGGCCGTATTGTCTCGATTGAAAGCGTGCAAAAGCTCGATTACGGCGAGCCTCCTTCGGGCTATCTGCTTGATCCGTTGCAGGGCGGCTGTCTATATGACATGGGCTGTTATGCGGTCGGTTGGTTTGAGGATTTGCTCGCGGGCGCGTGCGAGGTTTCGTCCCGTGAAGTTCGCTGGCGTGACGTATCGGGCGGCCGCGTCGATTGGGCCGACGAGATCCGTATGAGCGTCGGCGGTATACCCATTCATATGGTGTGCGACGGCAAAGCAACATATGAAAGCCGCTTAACGATTGCCTGTGAGCGAGGCTCGTTGGAAATCGAGCGTCTCCATCGCCCCGAGCTCGCCCATGTGAAGTATTCCGACGGTCGAACGCTAGAAATAAATGCCCCGTTTGAGATCGATGATTTCTACGGCGAAATCCAGCATGCGACGCGGCTCATTCAGGCGGGGAAACTCGAGAGTCCCATCATGCCCCTTGCCGCCACGCAGCGCTGTGCACACATCATCGATGCGATTCGTCTAGCCCTCTAGGACTTGGCGCTGACACGTAGGGGATCATGACGCCGGCGCCCGTGGTGCCTGGCGGCCCACATCTCTGATGCCCCTTTTATAACTTGCGGTGGAATACGGTCTGTTTGCGCCAAAATAAGGCACCAATAGACCGTATTTTTCCGCAACTGATGAGGAGGGAGCTGGAGATGCTGACGATCGGGTGTCATCTTTCGACGACGAAGGGCTATCGGGCAATGGGGGAGACGGCGTTGTCCATTGGCGCCAATACCTTTGCGTTCTTTACGCGCAACCCGCGCGGTGGCAAGGCAAAAGAACTTGACATGGATGACGTGGCGGCTCTGCGCGAGCTTATGTCGCAAAACGACTTTGGACCGCTGGTGGCGCATGCCCCGTATACCTACAACCCCTGTTCTGCCAAAGAGCGGGCGCGCGAGTTCGCCTTGGAGGCTATGGCAGAGGACCTGCGGCGCATGGAGGCGCTGCCCGGCAACTACTACAACTTCCATCCCGGTGCGCATGTGGGGCAGGGCTCCGACGCCGGCATTCAGATGATTGTCGACACCCTGTGTCAGGTGATGTTTGAGGGCCAGCAGACGACGGTGCTGCTCGAGACCATGGCCGGCAAGGGCACCGAGGTGGGCCGCAGCTTTGAGGAACTGGCGTGCATTATCGAGGGCGTTGCCGCCAAGTGCCCAGAGCTGTCCGATAAGCTGGGCGTTTGTTTGGACACCTGCCATGTGAGCGATGCCGGCTACGACATCATCCATGATCTGGACGGCGTACTCGACGAGTTCGATCGTGTGGTGGGTATCGAGCGCTTGCATGCCGTACACATCAACGATTCGAAGAACCCCTGTGGCGCCCATAAAGATCGTCACGAGTGCATCGGCAAGGGCTACCTGGGTAGTGAAGAGTTTGGTGGAGGTATGCAGGTTATGCAGAATATTGTATCGAATGGCCGCTTGCGCGCATTGCCATTCATTTTGGAGACACCGAACGAACTTGCAGGTTATGCGGCTGAAATCAAACTGTTAAGGTCGTTGCAGCAGTAATTACTGTCATAAAGTGGAGTGTTCCATTCACGTCATGGGTTTGTTTCAATCAGTTTTCTCATTGCAGATTCGTAATTCCGGGTGCATAATATCCAACAGTTTTTGCAGACCTCTGAATCAAACGGGGTCACCGGAAGGAGACTGATTATGAAGCTCAAGAAGCTTGGCGCATTTGCCGCCACGGGCGCCATGGCGCTCGCCCTCGCACTGACGGGCTGCGGCTCGTCCAACGCCACCTCTGGTTCTGATGCCGGTTCCAGCAGCTCTGACGACGCTAAGGTCGAGAAGGTCGACGGCTCCAAGGAGTACGCGCTCGTCAAGGACGGTACGCTGACCGTCGGCACCTCTGCCGAGTACGCTCCGTTTGAGTACAAGGATGACAACGGCGATTATCAGGGCTTTGACCTTGAGCTCATCAAGGCTATCGGCGACAAGCTGGGCCTGGATGTCGAGTACGTCAACAATGACTTTGACACGCTGGTTCCGGGCGTCGCTTCGGGCGCCAAATATGACGTTTCCATCGCGGCTATCACCGACACGCCCGAGCGTGAGAAGGAAGTCACTTTCTCTGATTCCTACTACATGGACGATCAGGCTATCGTGACCAAGGTCGATAACACCGACATTACGGCCGATAACTACAGCGAGAAGCTCAACAACGCCGACGCTACCATCATCGTCCAGTCTGGCTCGACCGCCGAGGCTTTTGCCCAGGAGAACTTCCCCAAGGCCAAGATCGTCCCCTACAAGGACGCCACCGAGTGCTTCAGCGCCCTGCAGTCCGATAAGGGCGATGCCGTAGTCACCAACCGCTCCGTTGCCAGCCAGCTGACCGCCGAGCAGTTCAACACCTGCCAGACCATCAAGCAGATCAGCACCGGCGAGGAGTACGCCATCGCCATCAACCAGGGCAACACCAAACTCAAGGACGACATCAACCAGGCCATCAAGGACCTGACCGACGACGGTACCGTCGACGCCCTCATGGCTAAGTACAACATCAAGTAAAATAGCTACTTGATTGTGCGCAGGCCCTTTCCGTTTTGGCGGAGAGGGCCTTTGCGCTTCTCTTGACGGAGAGCATTTCCGTCTCGTTTTGCCGGCAACTTCTACGATAGGAGCCACCTTGTCTCGACTGAACAAAGGGGCCGCGGAGCAGCGTTTTCCACTGCCCGCCTTGCTCCAAAAGCTAGCCTGCGTCATGGCCGTGGCGCTCGCGCTGGTGTGTGCGGGGGCATATGCGCCCACGACCGCCCAGGCGCTTGAGACCGCAAAGATTACCGCCCGACCCAATACCGGTTCGGGTAGCGCTGTGGTCGGCGGTACCGAGACGCGCATCACCTGGGAAGTTCAGGCCGATGCCGACGAGGAACTGAGCGGTCTTTCGCTGACGTTTGTCGACGGCACGACGTTTGGTACCGATGACACGCGATTGACGATGCTCTCGGGCGAGGACCTCATGGATCGTACGCCCATGAAGCCCACGTGCAAGGCTGACGGCCAGACGCTCAAGATCGACTTTGGCGAGACGGCGCCTGCCGGCGGCTTTTTCCGTGTCGAGGTCTACGGCGTGACCTTCCCCGTCGAGGGCGGCGATGAGGCCTTCAGCGGTACCTATACGCTCGCCGACGGTTCGACCAAGAAGATTTCCAAGATTCCTTCCGTCGAGATCAAGGGCGTGACGGCATTCGATAACTTCCTGGCCGATCTTAAGGAGCAGCCGTGGGTCGAGGCGTGGAACTCCAATATGTTTCTCCGCCTGTTCTTGAACCCGGTCATTTTGGTTCAAAGCCTGCCGATCGTCTTTAAGGGCTTCCTTATGTCGCTCTCGATCGTGCTTGTGGCATTTCCGTTGGCGATTCCCTTTGGCTTTGCCCTGTCGCTCATGCGTATCTCCAAGTCGCGCATTCTGCGTTGTCTTGCCGGCATCTATGTGAATATCATCCGCGGTACGCCGGCGTTCCTGCAGATCTATATTGCATTTTTTGGCCTGCCGCTTGCCGGCGTCAAGGTGGACGACTACGTCTTGGGCGTTATCGTCATGGCCATGAACTCGTCCGCCTACCTGTGCGAGATCTTCCGCGCCGGTATTCAGTCGATCCCCAAGGGCCAGAACGAGGCCGCGCGCTCGCTGGGCATGAATGCCTTCCAGACGCTGCTCTACGTTATGATTCCGCAGACGTTCCGCAATGTCCTGCCTACGCTGACCAGCGAGTTTATCCTGCTCTACAAGGATACGTCGCTGCTCGCCGCCGTGGGCGTGGTCGAGATCGTCATGAACGCCCGCACCATCGTGGCAACGACGGGCTCCATTACGCCGTATGTGGTTGCTGCCCTGTTCTATCTGGTCATTACCCTGCCGCTTGCGCGCTTGGTGAGCGGTCTTGAGGCGAGGCTGCTGGGTACGGCCGAAACTAAAAAGAAGCGTCCCACCAAGAGCGCCGGACAGGTTGTCGCGACGCCCGCCGATCACATCGCCGGTCTGTAAGGAGGTTCTATTATGAGCGAAACCAATAACTCGAACGAGGTCGTCGTCAGCATCAAGAATCTCCAGAAGGCCTTTGGCGATAACGTGGTCCTGCGCGATATCGATCTGGATGTGCACAAGGGCGAGGTCGTCGTAGTCCTGGGTCCTTCGGGCTCGGGCAAGTCGACGATGCTTCGCTGCATCAATCGTCTGGAGCATCCCACGAGCGGCTCGATCATCGTTGAGGGCGTGGATGTGTGCGCCAAGGGTGTCGACCTCAACAAAGTGCGCACGCACTTGGGCATGGTCTTTCAGCAGTTCAACCTGTTCCCGCACCTGTCAGTCAAAAAGAACGTCATGCTCGCGCAGCAAAAGGTGCTCAAGCGCAGCAAGGAAGAGGCCGAGAAGATTGCCGTCGAGGAGCTGACTAAGGTCGGTCTTGCCGAGCGTATCGACTTTATGCCGAGCCAACTCTCGGGCGGCCAGCAGCAGCGCGTGGCCATCGCCCGCGCCCTGTCGATGAACCCTCACGTCATGCTCTTTGACGAGGCCACGTCAGCGCTTGACCCCGAGCTTGTCCGCGACGTTCTTGGCGTCATGCGCGATCTTGCGCGTGCCGGTATGACCATGATCGTGGTGACCCACGAGATGGGCTTTGCCCGCGATGTCGCCGACCGCGTCGTCTTTATGGACGGTGGCGTTATCGTGGAAGAGGGTACGCCGAGCGAGGTCTTCGACCACCCCAAGAGCGAGCGCACCAAGGCGTTCTTGGGCAATATCTCGTAGCCGGTTGATGTAACTGCCGTTATAAAAGAGCGGGGGCTGGACTTGAATCCAGCCCCGCTCTTTTGTAGGGATAAGGATGCGCTTTGATGCAGACTCTTTTGGAGGTCCTGGGTTCGTTACGCGAGCTCGGCTCCGAGGGCCTTGCAAGCGGTCTCGCCCTCATCGTCGGGCGCATCGTAGCAGATGACGGAATCGACGACATTGACGCCCGCCTCGTCGGCATCGGCCTTCCAGTTGTCCATCCACTCGCCCTCGGCCCACGAATAAGAGCCAAAGAGGACGACCTTCTTATCGCCGAGGGTCTCCTTGACCTCGTCCCACATAGGCTGGAACTCGTCATACTCAAGCTCCTCGGAACCCATGGCGGGGCAGCCGAAGGCGAAGGCACCATATTCGGCGGCCTTGTCGGCAGAGAAGTCGGCGCAGGAGATGACCTCTGCCTCGGCGCCGGCACCGGTTGCGCCCTCGGCAACGAAGTTTGCCATGGCCTCGGTGTTGCCTGTACCGCTCCAGTAGACGACTGCGATCTTGCTCATATGTCTTCCTTTCGGTTGTGCGGCGTGCGGCCGCGTTTTGTATGCTCTATCGGGTTGCCTGGACAAGTTGTCCCAGAGTGCAGCCCTGTTGATAGATGTAGGTAAGGTATTGCGTGCATGCGCGATAGGAATCGAAGGTCGTGAGCGCCTGCTCAACGTTTGTGTATACCTTCCATGCGCCAAAGACCTTATAGTTTTCGCCGTGCTGGACGATAAACTGATGGACATCTTCGTAGGGATAGCCCAAAAAATAGCCAATTTCGTGGGGGAACTCGCATATGCACCCCGTATCGCAGTGCCTATTTCGCGCGAGTGCGCAGACGCTGCCGTCATAGGCGCTTTCTGCGGCATTGCTGCTTGCCAGCGTGATGCGCGCGGCGAGATGCACCAGGGATGCGGGCAGGTTGTGGACATCGTAACCTTCGGCGGCTAGCGCCGTCGTGGCACGGGGGTCGGAGAGGTATCGCATGAGGTCCGCAGGGCGGTACACATAGATGAGCGCTCCGCAGGGGCGCCAGACCAAAACGCTCATATGGATCCCGAGTGGCTGGAGCTCGCGGTTGCATTGGGTTATGACGGCGAGTAGGCGAGAGCGTCGCTCTTCGATATGGGCGGCGCTGGGTTTTCCGTTTTGGTTGGCGTAAACGCCGGGATAGGTAAAGAGCGAAGCCGGCTTGATGCCTGCGAGCGTAGGGGAGCAGTTGCGCACGACAGCCGTTTGGTATGTTGGGATGTCAATGGTTCGAGTCACGATGCTCCTTTCGGGTCCTCAGTTGTTAGCCTAGGAAAACTTATACACGAAAGTAAGCCATGGTCAACAAAAAAGTTTGAAGAGGGAAACTAATTGACCGAACGGACATGATTTTGGGTTAAGATGGGGACACCCCATGGGGGTATCTAGATAGCGCTACTTGAAAGGGGAACGCATGAGTGACTTGCTCAACCCTGCGAATCTCATCGTGTTGGCCGTCATTGCCGTCGGCATGTTTTTTGGACTGCGTCGCATTGCCGCTTCGACACACGGGAAGAGTTGCTGCAGCGATGGTGCGAGCGGTAAGAAGGCCAAGAAGGTAGTAGTTGCGGATACCGATCCGTCCCACTACCCCTATAGCGATGAGTTGCTTATCGGCGGCATGAGTTGCGACGGCTGCGCTCAGAACGTGGCCAATGCCCTCAATGCGCTGGATGGTGTGTGGGCAACGGTGACGTATGCGGACCACACGGCACGCGTGCGCTCCAAGCGGCCGATCGATCGCGGTGTCCTTGAGGCTGCCGTGAGAGATGCGGGTTACTACGTCATGACGCTGTAGGCCTTGCCTTGGATGCGCGTCCTTGTCTAGGCTCGTCCGCGTAGCTCGATGTCCTGGATGTCGTCGAAGTCGATGGCGATATCTTTGAGCTTGAGGAGTTTGAAAGCAGGGAGCGCCTCGTCGAGGATGCCGGTGCGGCTGCGATAGCCGTATGTATCGTAATAGGTGACACGAACCAAGTCGCCACGCTTGAGGCCCTCGAGCTTTTTCGAAAGTTCGAGGGCTTTTTCTTCTGTGAGTTCGCATTTTGGCTCGGCGGTGATCTCTTGTTTACGCACGAGCTCGTAGTATCCCGTGAGGGCGGCAAAGGGCATAAACTGCGCGGCACGGCCGACACGGACGGTGCCGTTGGCGGTGAGCTTTGGGTCGGCGGAGCGACGTCTTCCCTCGGGGTCCGCTAGGCGTTCAAAAGGTGTCGGTGGCCGCATCGGCTGTTGTTGGGACTTAGGCACGATGTCCTCCAACTTGTTCGTTGCGTTCGCGCGCGGTGGCGCCGGCGGTAAAGCTTAATCCCTTGACGAGCGCGTTCTTGCCGTACTTGCCTTTCACGGCCAGGACGGCGCGCGCCAGGTCGCGCTCGCGCTCATCGGCCTCGATATCGCTGAACAGATCGATGGTGGCAAATTCCTCGGGCATGAGGTTGCCAAAGCCCAGGTTGATGCGCTTGACTGGTCGTTTGGGATCGACAGTCTGCGCCCAGAGCACATCGAAATAGCCCATGATCTTCTTAAACGAATTGGTACGCTCGGGCAGCTTGCGCGAGGCGTTGGAGTGCGCAAAGAGCGCGGCATAGCCTCCACGCGGTTTGCCGCCATGCTTTCCCACAAAGATGCCATCGATTGCCTGCGCTTCGCGCACCAGGCGGCGCCGTTCGTCATCGCGCTGGACGGGCTTGGGAGCACGGGGCGCGAGCTCGGGGCCGGCGGTTGCGGTGGGTTCGATACTCGACGTGCTCGAGCGCAGGTGCCCGCATCCGTCCACATATTGCGCTGTACCACTGGCGTCGAGGCGGCGTATGTCGGCGCGCTCGCTCGCGTAGCCCACAAAGAGCGAGATGCTGTCGCAGACTACGTGCTTATCGACCAAGTCCAACACGGCGTTGTCGACCATCTCGCGCAAGACGGTGTAGGCCTGCTCGTAGGCATAGCCCTTCGAGAGCACCTGTCCTGTGGTGATCGAAGTCGCTTGCGGGCGATAGGCTTGGATATCGGCGATGGTTGTCGGCTCACGCCCGAAGGCGTGGTCGATGAGATATTCGGCATTGACGCCGAGTTCGTCGTAAAGCAGGTTTTCGTCGAGTGCGGCGACGCCCATCAGGTCGTAGACGCCATACTTTTCGAGTCGGGCTGCCACGCCGGGGCCGATGCCCCAGATGTCGGTGATGGGGCGATGGGGCCAGATCTCTTTGCGAAAGGTTTCGTCGTCGAGTTTGCCGATGCGACTGGGCACGTGCTTGGCGGTGATGTCGAGTGCCACCTTGGCCTGGAATAGGTTGGGGCCGATCCCGACCGTTGCCGTGATGCCCGTGCGCCCCAAGACCTCGTCGCGCAGCGTGCAGGCGAACCCTTCCGCATCTGTGTGATAAAGGTCCAGATAGGGCGTCACGTCGATAAAGCACTCATCGATGGAGTAGACGTGCACGTCCTGGGGGCTGACGTATTCCAGATAGATGCCGTAGATTTGCGCCGACACCTCCATGTAGTGCTGCATACGCGGCACTGCTTTGATGTAGTCGATGCCGTCGGGAATCTCGAACAGACGGCAGCGGTTGTGAATACCTAAGTCCTTCATGGCCTGCGTGATAGCGAGACAGATGGTCGTGCGTCCGCGCGATTCGTCGGCAACGACCAGGTTGGTGGTGAGCGGATCGAGCCCACGGTCGACGCACTCGACGCTGGCATAAAACGTCTTGAGGTCGATGCAGATGTAGGTGTGCTGCTCGTGCGCCATCCGTGTCCTTTCATCAAACACATGTTCTTATCGAATACCTGTTCGATAATACCCGCTCGACCGGACACCGTCAAAACCTGTCCTTTTTTGGCGGGTATGGTCGTGCGGTTGGATCGGGTTTTAACGCAGCTCTAAAGAGTGCGAAACAGCTCGGAAAACCTCGCTTTGTAGCATGAGCCTAACGATTGATACCGCCTATGCGCACGGAAGGGTTGTGGAAACGATGGTCAACTATGGGTTTGGTATGCCGACGCGTCTTGTTGCGGATGGAGACGTGGCTCGCTGGTGTGGACGATTGGTCGCTCACTACGGCGGCACCAAGGCGCTGGTCGTGCTGGGCGGTGACAGGCATACGCGCGATGAGCTTGTTTCGGCGGCACTTGGCTCGCTTGATCGAGCCCTACTCGAGCGTGTGCTTTTCCGCTGCGGCTCGTTTGAGGGCGACGGGGGAGACGAACTGGTCGACGAAGCCGTGGCCCTGGCGACCGACGAAGGCGTGGACTTTGTCCTGGCGATTGGCGATGCCGATGCTGCCGGCTTTGCGCGCGAACTCGCGCGTCGCATGGCGGTGCTCGATGTTGGCGAAGACGGTTTTGTCCCCTATGGATGCATTGTCTCGGAGGGCAAGGTGCCTGCTGTCGTGGGAGCCGGCGAGATTCCCGTTTTTGCCATTATCGCGCCCGAACTGCTGGAGGGCATCGGGTCTCCTCTGCGTGAGTTGCTCGGTAGCGTCTGCGCCGCGGTCTAATATTTGCCATAAAAGGACGGGTTATTTTTGGTTGGTAAAGCGTTTGACCTGTCAAAAGAAGCCTGTCCCTTTTGATCGGCTGCCGTTTGGGGGCCGATTGGCAACGCTCGCTGATTGTAGTCTTGACCTGCGCTAGAATAGTAGCATCTGAATGTCCGGGCGCATGGAGGCGTGCGCCCGTATGCTGAGGAGGACTCTATGGCAACTGTTGCCGCACCTATCGATGCTACGTCGACTGCCGCTTGGAAGGCACTCGAGGCCCATCAGGAGAAGCTCGAGGCCGAGGGTATCGACCTTAAGGCATGGTTCGCTGCCGATGCGGAGCGCGTGAACAAGCTGAGCTTTGACGCCGGTGACCTGCACTTCGACCTGTCCAAGAACCTGGTGACCGATGAGACCGTCAAGCTGCTGTGCGATCTTGCCCGCGAGGTGAAGCTCGAGGAGCGCCGCGACGCCATGTTCTCCGGCGAGCACATTAACACCACCGAGGACCGCGCCGTCCTGCACACCGCGCTTCGTCGCCCGGCAAGCGAGAAGGGCCAGCTCATTGTCGACGGCCAGGACGTCGTCGCCGACGTGCACGAGGTCCTCGACCGCATGTATGCCTTCGCCGAGCGCGTGCGCTCCGGTGAGTGGAAGGGCGTTACCGGCAAGAAGATCGAGCACCTGGTGTCCATCGGCATCGGCGGCTCCGATCTGGGCCCGGTCATGGCTTACGAGGCTCTGCGTCCCTATGCCGACGCCGGTATCGACTGCCGCTACATCTCCAACATCGACCCCAACGACCAGGCCGAGAAGCTTAAGGGTCTGGATCCCGAGACCACGCTCGTGATCATCGTCTCCAAGACCTTCACCACGCTCGAGACGCTCACCAACGCTCGCGAGGTCAAGACCTGGATGCTCGAGCAGCTCAAGGCTCAGGGCGCTATCGATGGCTCCGATGAGCAGAACGCCGAGGCCGTGGCAAAGCACTTCGTCGCCGTTTCCACCGCGCTCGAGAAGGTCGAGGCCTTCGGCATCGACCCTGCCAACGCCTTCGGCTTCTGGAACTGGGTCGGCGGCCGCTATTCTGTTGACTCCGCCGTGGGCCTGTCGCTGATCGTCGTGCTCGGCCCCGAGCGCTTCCAGCAGTTCCTCGAGGGCTTCCACGCCATCGACGAGTACTTCTGCAATACCCCGCTCGAGAACAACGCCGTCGCGCTAATGGGCCTGTTCAACGTCTGGTACGTCAACTTCTTCGGTTCCAAGAGCCATGCCGTGCTGCCGTACTGCCAGTACCTGCACCGTTTCCCGGCCTACCTGCAGCAGCTCACCATGGAGTCCAACGGCAAGCATGTCCGTTGGGACGGCAGCGCCGTGACCTCCGACACCGGTGAGATCTTCTGGGGCGAGCCCGGCACCAACGGCCAGCATGCCTTCTACCAGCTGCTGCACCAGGGCACCGTGGTGGTCCCGGCCGACTTTATCGCTTTCGCCAACACTGCCAACCCTGCGACCGACAGCGGTCAGGACGTGCACGAGTTGTTCCTGGGCAACTTCCTGGCCCAGACCAAGGCGCTCGCCTTTGGTAAGACGGCCGATGAGGTTCGTGCCGAGGGCACGCCCGAGCAGATCGTCCCGGCCCGCTGCTTTGAGGGCAACCGTCCGACGACCTCGATTTTTGGCGACACGTTGACCCCGTTCGCACTCGGCGAGCTCATCGCCCTGTACGAGCACATCACGTTTGTCGAGGGCACGGTCTGGGGCATCGACTCCTACGACCAGTGGGGCGTCGAGCTGGGCAAGCAGCTTGCCAAGCAGATCACTCCAGCCTTCCACGATGACGCCGCCAAGGCCGAGCAGGACGCTTCGACCCAGGCGCTCATCGAGTTCTACCGCGCGCATCGCAAGTAGTCGCTACTGTTAACGCATCGCGCCTTATAGTCAGGGGCCCGTATCCCATCGGATGCGGGCCCCTTTGCTTTGCCGTGGCTCCGGGGCGCACAGCCTTTAAGGATCTTCGCCGGAGCGTCGCGTGCTGCGAGGGCCCTGCGTCTAGAGCTCGGTCTCCACATGGCCTCGATGCGCCTCGGGCAGCTCCCCGTAGAGCGGATGGTCTTCGAGCCTAAAGCGCTCGACCTGTTCGGGAGTGTGGCCGCGCACAAAGAGCCACGAGCGATCGATCGGCGTCGCCATGAGCGTGCTGGGCAGTGCGTCGGCGCGGTCGGAAAACACCCGGGCGCTCTCGGGATCCTGGAACGCCAGCACCAGATGCGTGTCGCAGTTGCCCATGATGGAGCGTGCGCGTGCCTCGCCATAGAGCGCATCGAGCTGGTTGGTCGACTGCAGCAGCAGCGTTGCCCAGATGTTGCGGCTTCGGATAATCGAGAGCACGTTGTCGATCTGGGGGATCTGCAGATTTGCGAAGTCATCGAGCATAAAGCGCACAGGCACGGGCAGGCTGCCGTCGGGCTGCCTATCGGCCTCACGAATGAGGCCCATAAACGCCTGCGAAATAAAGAGGCCGGTCAGCGGATCGAGATTGCGGTCAATATCGCTCACGGTTACAAACAGGGCGCAGGGGGTGTGTCCCATGGAAGCGAAGTCCACCTGATGGCACTCACGATAGAGCTGTGCCGCACCGTCGAATCCCAGACACATGACCTTTTCGGCAAGGATGCCGACGATGCTCGCGTGCATGCGCTCGGCATTTTGCGTAATGGCGTAGCGCCGCCATAGCGAGAGGGCATAGCTTTGGGGGTCGGTCGTGATCAGATCGTCAAACAATCGGGCCGTGGCACCGTCCTGCAGGTGCTCGATCAGCTTGATGACCGAGCTGATCGTCTGTTCGTCGGCGGGTAGCTGTTCGGTGACGTAGGCGATAAGACACGATAGCAGGTTCGCCGCCGCATGATCCCAAAAAGGCTGGTTGTTGTCCTCGATGGGGCAGATGGCCTTTGCCACCGAGAGGATGTCCTGCTGGTTGGGCCTGCCGTCCGCCTTGCGGCGAATGTGCCTCAGGGGGTTGTAGCCGCAGCGCTCGATGCCGGGCGCAAGGGCCGGGACGGTGTTGAGGTCGGCGAAGTTGAGACATTGCACGCGGTAACCGTGGGCTGCCAGCACGGGTCCCACTTCGCGACAGAGCGTGCCTTTGGTGTCGAGCACGATGTAGCTTGCGTTCATTTGCAGTAGGTTGGGCTTGAGGACGTTTCGGGTCTTGCCGGCTCCCGAGGGGCCGATCACAAGTGCGTTGTTGTTGAGTCCCGTTTGGCGGGTGTCGCAGGAAAGCGTCCGATCCTTGGCGAGGATGGTGGACGATGCGGACTCAGATGCGGCGAGGCGGCTGGCGAGGTTAGACATGGGCGACCTCCTTGGTGGTCGAGAGGATTTCGTGGGCAAAGCCGAGCTCGACGGCGCGCTCGGCCGAAAGGTAGGTGTCTTTTGCAGTGAGGGACTGGATGCGCTTGGGCGTGAGGCCGCTGCGGTCCGAGAGGATTTGCGTGAGGGTCTTGCGGGTCTGCATGAGACGCCGGCTGGTTTCCTGCAGCGCAAGTGCCGAGCCGCCTGCCCCCTGGGGGATCAGCGGGTCGTGAATCATGAGCTCTGCATGGGGCGCCATACGGCGATCGTCGCCGCCCATAAAGATCACGGCGCCCATGGACGCGGCGAATTCCAGGCAGACGGTGCGGATGGGGCACGATGCGAGGCGCATGGCGTCATAGATCGCAAGACCCGATCGCACGCTTCCGCCGGCGCTGGCGACAAATATGGTGATGGGGCGGCTGGGGTCGGTGGCATCGAGCAGGCGGATCTGCTGGCATAGGTCGTGGGCCATCGGGGTTTCGATGTTTCCCATGACGGAGAGCTCGCGACGGGCGAGCATCTCATCGTAAATGCTGGTGAGCGTGATACCTCGGGCGGATTCACGCATGGTGAGGGGGCTGATGATGGGGGAGTGATTGGTGTCCATGAGGACTCCTTTCTGTTGGTTGTGTTGTGGAATAGGATTGTTGCCCGCGGAGGGGCTGGCGGGCTACAGGGTTCGTCCGAGCCTGAGATCGAGCTCGGTTGTGGGGCAGGCTGCCTGTTCGTGCGGCTCGCAAGCGCCAAGGGCTCCAAAGCGATGGAGCGTTGCGACGGGCGTGGTGTAGGCGAGCCGCAGCTGATGCTCGACAGGGGCACATCCGTCATTTTTGTAATGAGCCGCGTAGTACTGCGCGATGCTGGCGTTCATCTCGCTGCCATTGCGATGGCGCTCAAACTGGCGTCTGCAGGTCTCGATGATCTTTGCTACCGACTTGGGTGCCGTCGCGGGAACAAGGGCGAGATAGCCCTCAAATAGCTCGTTGATGCTCAGGAGGCACAGCAGGTCGATCAGCGTCCTTATGGCTGCTCCCTCGGCAGAAAAGTGCGCGGTCATGCGGTTATATCGGTTGCGGTCGACGATGGCCGCATGGGGTCTTGGAGTTTTCTGCCCCGTGGTCCCGGGCTTTTGCCGCGCCTGTGTATTGAGCTCGACGTTGCAGCGCTTGAGGCCGTCCAACGGAAGGAACAGTGCGGTGCGCAGGGTGTTCCGCTTACTTTCGAGTTCATGACGCTCGTCGGGTTCCCATTCGAGCTTGAGTTTCGTGTCGAGCGCCGTAAGCATATGGGCTAGGCAGCCTACGGTAAGAACGTACGAATCGTTGTCGCGTTTTGGGGCATAGGGGTCTGTCAGCTTGCGAATGTCGGGGTCGCCCATGATCTTTGTGCAGCGCTTCAGCAGTTGAGGGTGGTCGGCCAAGATCGTCGCGAGCGGTAGCGACGCGTAGTTCTTGATGGTCGCGGCGGCAAAGGCGGCGTCATATTCGTTTGCATATGCTCGCTCAATGCGGGCATCCAGAATGCCTTTCTTATCGCCGTCTTCAGCGTGGTGGTTTGTCATAGCTTCTCCAATCGGTTGATGTTCGTGCTGTTTGTTGATGTGTTGGTTGTCGTGAGTGATGTGCTTGCCGTGGGTGATGTGCTGACGTTGGGGTGCTATGCGGTTTTCAATGAGCCCGTGAGGCAGTTGCTGCAGGGGCGGGATGGAACGGCCCATGCAAGGCGGAAGGCATCGTGCTCAAAATCGAGACAGCAATGCCCTGGGTGCCCCACATGTGGCAGTTACCTCATTAAGTTGTCATTGCGTTTGGGGCTGTACTTTGCCGATCTTCTTTCTCTTACACGCTAAAAACTGAAACTTCATATGCTCGATCTACTTAAAACCGCAACGGCGGTCTTTTATCAACTTATATGTCGGAACGTGGCTTTGCAAGTACTTTTTTGCGTTTGTTTCAAATGGGGTGGTTTTGCAACCGTCACGCGCCACGCTATGCGAACGTGCCCCGGCTCGGATAAGATGGTGCGATCGAGTTCTACCGCGCTCACCGCAAGTAGTCTTTGTTGCTGAGATAGGTCACGGCCGAAAGGGGCCCGTATCCTTTGGGATACGGGCCCCTTTTCTGTTGTCGGCCAGATACGATGGGTCGCGTGACGTCGTCAGAGGTCGAATTCGACCGCTAACGACGTTGTGCAGCTCATCATTTCTGGTCGCAAACAGTAAAGGGGCATGAGGGTGTATTGAGGAGGGGGATGTCTTGCTGTCGGCATCCGCGTGCGGTGCCATTCGCTGTCTGTAAATATACGTTTAAAGCTAATTTCATACCACTTGTCGGAATGCGGACGCTGTCCTTGCATGCCGGGCGTACATTGAACGTGGTTTTTCGCGTGAAACCACGAATCGGTTGTCAGTCCTGAACAAGGAGGCCCAGCATGACGCTTGCCAAACCCATCAACAAATACATCGACTATATCGATGCCCCCGAGGACACGTTTGAGCAATATGTCGAGAAGGCGTTAAAGTACAACTTTCGCTGCGTATTTGCGAACCTGCAGGAGTACGAGACGGGCCGCGCCATGCTCGAGGACTCTGACATCATCCTTGCCGGCGCTATCGACTTTCCCCAGGGCACTATGGCGCTCGAGGAGAAGCTTGCGAGGTTTGAGGAATACGCTGCGTGTGGCTTTACCGAGATTGACTACGTTTTGAATCAGAGGTCGATCGAGAACCGCGATTTTGATGCCATCGAGCGCGAGATGACTACCATTGCTGATTTTTGTCGCGCGCATGGCATCACTGACAAGGTAATCGTCGAGATGTGCAAGCTGGACGGCGACGACGCCGCCAAGCGCCGTGTATGCGAGATCGCGCTGGAGGCCAAGCTGGGATTCCTTAAGACATCGACCGGCAGAAGCTTTGGCGGTGCTAAGCTCGAGGACGTGCGGCTGATGCACGAGGTGCTCGGCGATGCCGTGGCAATCAAGGCGGCGGGCGGTATCCATAATTACGAAGAGGCCTGCGCATTCATCGAGGCCGGCGCCAGCGCGTTAGGTGCATCGGCGGGCATCGCGATCGTCGAGGGCGCACCGACGGATGAGCGTCGCTAGCAGACGTATTTGACCTGAGCGATAAAGCTTCACGACCACACGCTGTTCATGTTCGAGACAATATGACTTTTTGCCCGTTGTAAACGGAGTCGCGATGGGTGTTCTGTATGATGGCTCAGACAAGGTTGTTCAATGACAGGGAGGCATATATGGCAATCAAAGCCATCGCGATGGATATCGACGGTACGCTCACCAACGATCAGAAAGTGATTAGCCCGCGTACGCGCGAGAAGCTGCTCGCGGCGCAGGAGTCGGGCATTAAGCTCATTTTGGCTTCGGGCCGTCCCGCATGGGGGCTGCACGCCTTGGCGCAAGAGCTCGACCTTCAAAACCATGACGGTCTGCTGGTGGCCTTTAACGGCGCACACGTCGTCGATGCCCAGACCGACGAGGTGCTGTTCGATCAGGCTATGCCTGCCGACGAATTGCATCGCCTGATTGATCACCTGCGTAATTTTGACGTGATCCCTATGATTTCGCTCGGTCGTGATTTGCACGTCGAGGACTCGTACCATTGCATGATCACGCTGCCTGACGGCTCGCAGAAGAATATCGTCAAGTATGAGCGCGATGCGTGCGATCTTAAGATCCGCGAGGTGGAGAGCCTGCATGAGGTTGCTGATGCTTATCCCGTGGACAAGCTGCTGACGGCGGGCGATCCGGCCTACCTGCAGGCGCATTACGAGGAGATGTATGCGCCCTTTACCCAGACGCTTTCGGGCATGTTTACGGCCGACTGGTACTTTGAGTACACGGCGCCCGGTATCGACAAGGCCCGCGCGCTCGAGGGTGCCCTGCCCAAGCTCGGCATCGATGCCAGCGAGGTCGTATCGTTTGGCGACGGTCAGAACGACAAGTCTATGATTGAGTGGGCCGGCACCGGTGTTGCCATGGGAAACGCCATCGATGAGGTTAAGGCCGTGGCCCAGATGGTGACCGCCAATAACAACGAAGATGGTATTGCGGTGGCGCTGGATAAGCTACTGGGTTAGAATCGCCGATTAATGCATGGTTCGGGCGCCTACTCGCGGGCGTCCTTTTGTTAGGGAGGGTGCCGTGTCCGCATTTCCGTTCGACGCCGTTATCTTTGACATGGACGGCGTCATTGTCGATACCGAGTATTACTACCTGGGCGAGACTGCCGCGTTTGCCAAGGAACTTGGGCTTAATCTGACTCAAGAGGAGTTGAATGGGCAGGTCGGTACCTCGCATCAGTTCTTCCTGCGTATGCTGGTCGATTGGTTTGAGCGCGCCGGTAAGGGGCATTTCACTGGCGAGGAAGCGTTGGCCCGTTGGGACGAGTGGGCGCATAAGCGTCCGCGCGACTATCAGGCTTTGATTAACCCAGGCGCCGTGGATACGATTCGAGAGCTGCCGCGCCGTGGCGTTCGCGTGGCGCTTGCCAGCTCGTCTCCCATGGTTAGCATCGAGGAAGTGCTCAATGCGTGCGGGCTGTCGGATGCCTTTGAGTATGTGGTGAGCGGCGAGCAGTTTAAGGAGAGCAAGCCCGAGCCCGACATCTACCTGCATGCGCTGGACCTGCTGGGGCTGCCCGCGAATCGCTGCTGCTGCGTTGAGGATTCGGTGCCTGGCATCACCGCTGGCAAGCGAGCCGGCCTGACAGTTATTGCCAAGCGCGAGGAACGCTTTGGCTTTAGCCAGGATGCCGCGGACAAGATTATCGACCAGCTGCCGGAGCTGCTCACGCTTTCTTAGGAGCGCGGTAGTTGCGCGTTTTTCGGGTCTGATGAGTAAATAGCCAACATTTTGGTGCGACACCTAGCATACTTTAAGCTAATGCGGGCTTAAGGGCTTGTTGAATGCCCTTAAGCCCGTTTTAGAATTAATTGTGCTGGGAGAGGGTATATGCCACCGACTGAAGGGCTAACTGACGGTAAAGCAGCGATACCGCTGTACCAACAGGTCATTGATATCATTAAAAACGAAATCAACTCCGGCGCCTACAAGGCAGGCGCGCGGATACCCAACGAATTCGAATTGGCTGAGAGCTATAAAGTTGGCCGCGTTACCGTGCGACGCGCTATTGAGGAGCTCGTCCAGCAGGGCTATCTAACGAAGCGACAGGGGAAAGGCACGTTTGTCAATGCCCCCAAGCTCAAGCGCAAGATTCGCCAGAAGGATGACGTTCAGAGTTTTTCGGACGCATGCCGCGTTAACGGAATGGAACCGGGGGCGTGTGTCATTTCGAGAAAGATACTGCCGGCGGATTCCACCGAAGCACAGTTCTTTGGTGTTCCCGTTGGAACTGACTTGATTTGCGTTGAGCGCGTGCGCACTGCCGATGGAGTCCCCGTCATGCTCGAGAACAACATATACGTTTACGAGGACAACGCCTATCTATCAACGGCACCTCTATCTAACCAATCCATTTTTGAGTTCGTGCGTAACCGGACGGGCCGTACGCCCGCGTTTACCGACCCGTGCACACTCGAGATCGCGTGTGCGTCGCCCGAGGTCGCTCGGCTGTTGGCAGTTCCCGTTGGCGAACCCTTGTTTTATATGGAAGCCTTCTTTTTCGATGAGCAGCGGCGGCCGTTTATTATCGGTCGTCAGCGAATCGTTGGGTCTCGCTACGTTTTTGACATCTAGGACATTGCGAATGGAAGCGCCCGGTGGATCATCTCACCGGGCGTTTCCATACCGTTCACGGCGCAAACGCGACCGTTCAACCGCGTTGCGGCAATCAGTTTGAAATTATCTTGATGAAGGAAAAAGCTGCTGGTAATCTATGGGACGTCATAGAACGTTTCCATTGTGCAAACGTTGAAGCGAGATGCGATGCAGTCTCGAGTTCTTTGGAGGTATCTATGTCAGATACGAAGGCGAAGAAGACAAACAGACGTTTTAAGTTCAAATTACCGCATGTCTATACGATCATGTTCTTGCTGATCGTTGTCTTTGCGGTCCTGACTTGGATCGTTCCCTCTGGTCAGTATCAGCGCAAGACGATTTCGACAGCGGCGGGCGAGCGTGAAGTCGCCGTTGCTGGAACCTATGAACAGGTCGATAAGAACTACACCGATTCCGAGACCGGCGAGACCATCAATCTGGGTCAGGATATCTTCGCGGTTCTGCAAGCGCCCACCAAGGGTATCCAAGAGGCTGCCGACGTCGTTGCGTTCGTCTTATTGATTGGCGGATCGTTCGCGATCATCACCAAGACCAACGCTTTGAATGCCGGCATGAGCCGTGTGATTAAAAAGCTCAAGAACAAGGACATCCTCATCATTCCCATCACGATGACGTTGCTGTCCATTTGTGGCACTACGTTTGGTATGTCTGAGGAAGCCCTGCCGTTCTATGCCATCTTCATTCCCATCATGATGGGTATCGGTTATGACTCGATGACGGCATTCATCATCTGCTTCCTTGGTCCTAACCTGGGATATTGTGCTTCGACCATCGACCCGTTTAATGTTTTGATCGCCCAAGGCATCATTGGCATCGAGGGTAATCCGCAACTGTGGCTGCGTGCCGTTTCTTGGGTCATCTTCACTGCCGTCGGTATCGCATGGGCCATGCGCTACGCCATGCGCGTCAAGAAAAACCCCGAGTCGTCCATTGTGTACGAGGACGATAAGCTCAAGCGTATTGAATTTTCCGTGACCGATGCCTCCATCGAGGAAGAGTTCACTATCCGTCAGAAGCTCGTGCTTATCGATTTTGCTTGCGGTATGGGCATTATCGTCTGGGGTCTTGTTACCCAGGGCTGGTACATGAATCAGATTTCCGCCGTGTTCCTTGGCATGGGCTTGCTTGCCGGTATCCTGGGCGGCCTTGACCAGCAGACGATCGCAGAGGAGTTCGTTAAGGGTCTCGCCGACTTTGCGTACGCTGCCGTCGTTATCGGTATCGCTCGCGGTATTCTGGTCATCGCCGAGGGCGGCATGATCATCGACACCATCCTCCAGGCGCTCGCTACCGCGCTCGCCGGTGCACCCGCCGCCGTCTACACCACGTTTATGTATATCGTCCTTGGTCTGCTCTCTTTGCTGGTTCCCTCGAGTTCTGGCCTGGCGGCGCTCACCATGCCCGTTATGGGCCCCCTGACCGAGCTCATGGGCCTCAATCCCGAGGCGGCCGTCACTGCGCTCCAGTTTGCCAACCAGACCATCAACACCATCAGCCCCGTGGCGGGCATGACGGTCGCCGGCCTTGCCGTGGCTAAGATTTCGTTTGGCCAATGGTGGAAGACCATTTGGAAGTTCTTCATCTTCATGGTCGTGTTTGGCTTGGTCATTACTGCCATTTCCGGCATGCTTCCGGCGTAGGTGGTTGTGATGTCCGATCGTTTGACGGTCCTGACGTCTAAGAGCGTCTTTACCGGTACGGGGGACCTGCCGTTTGAAGGTTTCGTAGCGGTCCGTGGCAATCGAATTGAGGCTGTTGGCACCAAGTGTGAGGTAGCTTCGTATTTGACCCAGGCGGACGAGGTAGTTGACCTGGGCGACCGCACTGTCATGCCTGGCCTGATCGATGTGCATACCTTCTATACAGGTTGGGCGCTGCGGACGTTGGGGTCTGATCTGTCCGGCATCGCTGATGCCAAAGAGGCCGTGTCGCTCTTGCGTGCATGGAAAGAAGGTCATCCGGATTGCGCGGCGGCTTTTGGCCACAACCTACCCGAAACGTTGGCATCGGATGCCGAGAACGCAAATACAGCAGCTGTGTTTGACGAGTGTTTTGGCGATATCCCTGTCGTCTGCTTTACGCCGGGCGCGGAGACCTGCGTTCTCAATGCTGCCGCCAGTGCGCGATATGGCTTTACACCCCAAGCGTGCTATGCCGAGAAGATCTGGCGCATGATGAGCGATTTCCTTGCGCTGCCCGAGGTGCGTGCCGGGTATTCGGACTACATGAGCATGCTTAACGAGCGCGGCGTTACCGCCATCAAGGAAATGGCGTTTGATGACTACTACGGCTTTGCCGACGAAATGGCTCGCCGTGAGGAATCTGGTGAGCTGACGGTTCGCGTCTCTATGATGTCGCAGCCGGTGGGCGCCGGTGCAAATCTGGCATATGCCCGCGAGGCGCGAGAGCGCTTCCGGGGACCGTTCGTTCGTTTTTCTGGCTTCAACCGTATGACCGATCGCGGCGTATGGGCGGGGCTTGCCGAGATGATTGACCCCTATGAGGGCACGGCCGATGCGGGCGCTGCCGGCAAGACGGTCGTCGAGGAGCCAGAGTGGGATCTGATTGAGAACGAGCTGCGTGCAATTGATGCTGAGGGCTTCCGATACTCCTTGCATTGCCAGGGCGATGGCGCCGTTCGCCGCACCGTGGCGCTCTATGCCTCGCTGCCTCGAGACGAGCATGGACGGATGCTTCGCCGCCATGCGATTACCGATCTCGAGAACTCTGACCCGACCGATCTTGTCGAGTTTGGCAAGTTAGGTGGAATTTGCGAGGTCTATCCGCAGATTCTGACGCTGGACCGGCGCGAGGATTGCCTGTCGATGATGCGTCGACAAATTGGCGAGACGCGACTTTTGCACAGCTGGAATCGCCGCGGCATGGAAGATTCCGGATGCACAGTGTGCTGTGGAACGGATTTGCCACTGCTGATTCCGAGCCTGGGCGAGTCAATCTACAGCGCGTGCGGCGGATTCTTCGCCGACGGACTGCCCGTGAATGAGGTCAACACGCTGACGCTTGTCGAGCTCTTGTGCGCTTGGACTGCCGGGGGCGCGTACGACCTGATGCGCGAAGACGAGCTGGGTACGCTTGAGGTTGGCAAGCTTGCCGATATCTGCGTGCTCGATCGGGATGTGTTCGACCTCGATTATCGCGACGCACGCGATCTTGCGGTTGATATGACGATGTCGGACGGACAAATCGTGTTCGATCGAAATAAGGAGGCATAAGATGTCTGAATCCAAACCGACGCTGCGTCGCGAGCAGATTGCGGGCATGAATATCCACTACATCATGTGGTCGCTCGATTACTTCCTTGATGTGCAGCAGCGCTTGGGCTTTGAGTCCATTGAGCTGTGGTGTGCAGAGCCGCATGTGACGCTCGACCATACGGGCTACTTTGAGGCTGAGGTCCTGGCGAAAAAGGCTGCAGACCGTGGGCTTAGGTATCGTACTCTGTGCCCCGAGAATGTTGTCTATCCTTGGCAGTACTGCGCACGCAAGCCGCTGCATGAACAGCGCAGCCTGGCGTACTTTAAACACGGCATTGAACTTGCCGAGGTACTTGGGTGCGACCGTATGTCCATCAACTCGGGCTGGGGCGACTGGGACGAGGACCGCGAGGAAGCCTGGAAGCGCAGCCGCGAGCACTTGTCCATTCTGGCGGAGTATGCCGGCGAGCACGGTCTGGTGCTTACGATGGAAAGCCTGCGTCCCGAGGAGAGCAACCTTGTGACGACGGTTTCCGATGCGAAGCGCATGATTGACGAGGTCGCGAGCCCGTACTTACAGCCCATGGTTGATACAACCGCGATGGGCGTTGCAGGCGAGACGCTCGAGGACTGGTTTGCCGCCTTTGGTGATGGGGCAATTCACGAGATGCACTTTATCGACGGCGACCCGTATGGCCATCTGGTGTGGGGCGATGGCAAGCACGATATGGACGCCTTCGTCGCCACACTCAACGCCCATGGTTTCGACGGCATGCTGGGCCAGGAAATCACGGATGGTCGTTACTACGATGACCCGGCAGCGGCAGATGCCAAGAACATGGCCGCATTCGAGAAATATCTGATTGACTAAAACAACCATCGGCCACGCAACCAACGTCATTGATTGCGGGCCAAACAAGAAAGGAACTGGATATGAACGCACACGATCTGATTAAAGAGGCAATTGCCGAGAAGGGCAAGTTCGACAGCGTCTACTGGATTGCTTGCGGTGGCTCCATGATCGATTTGATCCCGGCTCATGAGCTTCTGCAGCGCGAGGCAACCACCTTCACTTCGTATATCTATACCGCGCGTGAATTTGACATTATGCGTCCGCGTCGTCTGGGCGAGAAGTCTCTGGTCATCGCTTGTAGCCACAGTGGCAACACCCCGGAGGTCGTCGAGGGCTGCGAGATTGCCCTTGCCGCCGGCGCTACGGTGATCGCCCAGACCGACAACGCTGGATCCAAGATCGACTCCGGCAAGTGGACCACGTGGGTCTACCCGTGGGGCGAGGGTGTGCCGCAGGCCGAGGTCCCCGCCGGCATTTCGCTGTCGCTTGCGGCAGAGCTGCTCGATCAGCAGGAGGGCTACGCCGATCTCGCCGATATGTATGCCGGTATTGCCGAGATGGATAAGATTCTTCCCCCGGCACGCGAGAAGGTAAATGCCGAGCTGGGCGATCGCTTTGCCAAGCTTTGCCAGGAGCACGAGTTCTTCTATATTCTGGGCAGCGGTCCCAACTTTAGCCAGACCTACGGTTTCGCTATCTGCTCTCTTATGGAGATGCAGTGGCAGCACTGCAGCTACATCCACTCTGCCGAGTACTTCCATGGCCCCTTCGAGGCTACTCAGGATGGCGTTTTTTACTTCCTGCAGATGGGCTCCAGCGAGTGCCGTGCCATGGACGAGCGCGCCCTGGCGTTCCTTAAGACGCATACCGATACGCTGATGGTGCTCGATGCCAAGGAGTACGGTATGGAGGCCGTGCCGGCGAGCGTCCGTGCTTATCTGGACCCGGTGCTGTTCTACGCCATGAACTGCGAGCTGCGTGCCGCACGCGGCAAGGTGTTTGATCACGATCCCGATTTCCGTCGCTACATGGGCGTTGTCGAGTACTAGAAGGGTAAATACCATGGCATTTAACGTTAACGCGCTCGGATTTGGCGACAACGTCGTCGATCGCTATGAGCATATCCACACCATGTATCCTGGCGGCAACGCGGTGAACTTCGCCGTTTATGCCAAGAAATGCGGTGCCGCACGCTCCGCATACATGGGCATTTTTGGCAATGACGCCGCTGCCGAGCATGTCATTGCAAGCCTCGAGGATGAGGGTATCGAGCTTGACAAGTGCGAGCAGATGATTGGCGAGAACGGAGCGGCTCGCGTGACCGTCGTTGACGGTGACCGTGTCTTCCTCGGCTCCAACGAGGGCGGTATCCGTGGCGATGCGCGCTATGTCCTCGATCGCTTTGACCTTTCGTACATGAAGCAGTTCGATGTGGTTCATTCGGGCAACTATTGCTTTACCGAGCGCGAGCTACCCAAGCTGAAGGCTGCGGGCGTCACGGTCTCTTTTGACTTTTCGGACGACTCTACCGACGAGTACTACGAGCAGATTGCGCCCTACGTCGATTTCGCATTCTTTAGTGCGGCGGATGCTGCGAGTGAGGACGAGATTCGCGAGCGTCTGGCATGGGTGAAGGGCCTGGGTCCGCGTTTTGTGTCGGCTACGGCGGGCGCCGAGGGCTGCATTGCTTACGACGGCGAGCGTTATTACCGCCAGCTGGCTAAACCGGTAACGGACATGAAGGACACCATGGGGGCGGGCGACTCGTTCCTCACCTCGTTTTTGATGTGCTATCTCGATTCCGCCAAGCGCGGTGAGGATGGCGCCGAGGCCATCGAGCGCGCGCTCGACTTTGCTGCCGGGTTTGCCTCGACCGTGTGCGGTATGGAAGGTTCTTGGGGCCACGGAGCACCAATCGTCGAATAGCTTAAGAAAGCGTACGGCGGTCTGGCTATGAGGCCTTGGACGGCCGATGCAAAACAATAAGCGAAACGCGAAAAGGGGGGGGGCTCGCCATGTGGTGGGTCCCCTTTTGAACATTGGAGAAGACCATGGGTATTAAAGCGTGCGCGGCTGGTTTTTGCTGTGCGGACGTCTATCAAAACATCGGCGTGTTCTATCCGACTGGTAATGGCATTGACTGGGGTATCCATCTTGCACGAATGGGCGTTTCGGTATCCGCCGTGTCGGTTGTCGGCAAGGACGAGTACGGAGACAAGATGAGAGAGGCGCTGGCCGCTGAGGGGCTCGATATCTCACATCTGCGGGTGGAGGATGGCGACACCTCGGTGATGCTCATGGCATTGAAAGACGGCGTCGATCGCGTGCATCTCGAGGCAATCGATGGCGTAATGGAGACATATCGTCCGAATGAAGATGACCGGGCGTTTATCCTAGAGCATGACATCATTCATACCGACCTGTTTGGCAATTGTTTGGACCTCCTGCCCGAATGGCATGATGCGGGCAAGACGGTGGTTATGGACTTCTCGGTGTTCAGCCAGGATCCCGAATATGCCTGCGAGAATCATTTTCCTTACGTTGACTATGCATTCATGTCGTTTGAAGAGGACACTCCGGAGCTGCGAGACTGGGTACGCCACGTGCAGGAATTGGGACCGCGCGTTGCGGTTGCCACGCTTGGCGAGAAGGGAAGCATTGCCTATGACGGTGAGCGCTTCTATGAGTGCGGGATCGTACCGGCGGAGAAGGTCGTTAATACCGTGGGTGCCGGCGACTCGTATATTGCCGGGTTTACCAAGGGCGTGATCGACGGCCTTGATATTCCGGCGTGTATGAAGGCGGGCGCTGAGCTGTCGTCCCGAGTGATTGGTTCGTTTGAGCCGTACTAGGGTCAAATGCCTGGAAAGGAGTACGAAATGGTTATCGACATGTTGGTTCAGCCCATGCTCTACGGCGAGATCTGTACGCCGGGTGATGAGCCTGATGGATTCGGTTTTTGGTCACGAGAATTTGGTATGGGGCATATGGGTCCCATGGATTGGGACGAGCTTCAAGTTGAGATGGACGTCTGCGATGTGCAGAAGAGCTTGCTCATGCCGCTCGATGTAACCACGGCATGCGGAGGGCATTTTGGCACCAATGACCAGATTGCCATGCTGGTTGCCGCGCATCCCGATCGTCTGTGGGGATTTGCGAGCGTAGATCCGCGGGTGAGCAGTGCCGCAGGCGAATTGGAGCGCGCCTTTACCGAGCTGGGGGCAAAGGGGCTTTGTCTGCATCCGGCAAAGCAGGGTTTTGACCCCGATGATGCTGTGGCTGAGCCGCTTTACGAGCTGTGCGCGCGCTATAACAAGCCGGTGGTTTTCCATGCCGGTATGTCTTGGGAGCCGGGCGCAGAGCTCTCGCGCAGTAACCCGCTTGCATTTGAGCACACAATCGCAACGCATCCAAATGTGCGTTTTAGTTTGACCCACTTTGGCTGGCCCTGGGTGCGCGAGACCGTGGCGATGCTGCTCAAGTATCCCAACTGCTACACGGACACCTCTATCACTTACATCGATTCGCCCGAGGAGATGATGCAGCGTCTTTTCACGGTCGATATGGGGCCGCTGTGGTATGAGCGCGCGCTATCGCATCAAGTGATGTTCGCCAGCAATACGCCGCGTTTCCGTGCGTTCAAACTCAAGCGGGCGCTCGATACCGTGTCCATGCGCGATGATGCGCGAGAAAGGCTCTACTGGGGTAATGCCCTGCGTTTTCTTGAAGGGGATGAGTAAACATGGTGACGCTCGAAACATTGAGCTATCTATCGACTGCTCCGGACCAGCTCATCGATATTACCGAAGACGTGCACGCTGCCATCGAACGCAGCTCGGTGACCAATGGCTTGGCAGCGATTATTTTGTCGCATACGACCTGTGGAATCGTGGTAAACGAGGGGCTGCCCTGCGTGGAGACGGATCTTATGGAAACGCTTGATCGCATCGCCCCACTCGATGCCCCCTATGCACATGCACACTTCCTGCCGAGCTATGGAGCCACCGGCAACAACTCCTGTGGGCATATCAAGAGCATGATTTGTGGGAACAGTTGCTTCTTTCCCGTCCAAGATGGCCACATCGTGTGCGGAAGTGCCCAGAACATCTATCTTGCGGAGTTTGACGGTCCGCAGAAGCGAAAAGTGTACGTCGAGGTGCTGGGGGAGTAACGTCCCTGCAATAACCCTATGAAGGAGCACACTATGTCGTTTCTAACTTCGATGTTCAAGACCGAAAAGCCGGTTATCGGAATGCTGCACCTGCGTCCTCTGCCGGGCGACCCACTGTATTACCCGGGTGGAAGCGTGTCGCAGGTCGTGGAAGCCGCCAAGCGCGATCTCGAGGCGTTGCAACAGGGCGGTGTCGATGGCATTTTGATTAGCAATGAGCTCTCGATGCCCTATGAGCAGCACGTTTCTCCCTCAACCCTTGCATCGATGGGCTATGTAATCGGAGCTCTGTCCCATGATCTGTCGACCCCTTGGGGAGCCGAGGCTATTTACGACGGTGATGCCACAATCGAGCTGTGCGCTGCTGTCGATGCGCAGTTCACGCGCTGCAATTTTTGCGGTGCCTGGGCCGGTGATCTCGGGCTGATTAATCGAGATTTCGCGCACACCATGCGTCGCAAGGCGGCGCTGCGCCTGGATGACCTCAAGCTTTTTCACTTCATCACGAGCGAGGGGGAGGTTTATCTCAACGACCGCACGACTGCGGACATTGCCGATTCACTTCTCTTTAATTGCCTTCCGGATGCAATGGTCATCGGCGGTTCGCCTGCCGGTCGTGGCGCTTCGGGCGAGCTTGCCGATGAAGTCCGCGAGCGTGTTGGCGAAGTACCTGTGGTATGTGGCACCGGTTGTCGCGAAAATACCGTGGCTGACGTATTCGCTCACTACGATGGTGCGTTTGTCGGCACGTGCTTAAAGTGCGACGGAAAGCTGGATGCCCCGGTCGATGTTGAGCGGGTAGCTCGTTTTATGGCTGCCGCTCGTACGGCGCGAGGGGAGTAGGCACCTATGGCGCTCTATCTGGGTATTGATATTGGGACAAGCGCCTCTAAAGGCGTTTTAATCGATGATCGATGCAACATCGTTTGCCAAGCTTCTTGTGGACACGAGACGGACAACCCGTGTGATGGATGGTACCAGCATGATGCGGAGGCAGTTTGGTGGGGCGATTTTTGCCGCTTGTCGCGCGAGCTGGTGGCGCGATCGGGGGTTAACGCGGCACAGATCGGATGCGTGGGCCTTTCCGCATTGGGTTGCGACTGTGTGCCGGTCGATACCGAGTGCAACGCGCTGGCGCCCGCGATTTTGTATGGAGTCGATGCACGTTCGAAGCCGCAGATTGACGAGCTCCTTTCCGAATATGGGTCAGATCGCGCACGCGAGCTTTTCGGGCATGATCCCTGTTCGTCAGATATTGCTCCCAAGATCTTGTGGTTTAAGGAGAATATGCCCGAGGTGCACGAACGTGCCGCGAAGTTCCTGACGGCGTCATCGTTTCTGTGCGCAAAGTTGACGGGGCGTTTTACGGTGGACCGTTATTTAGCGGAGGATTTTCTTCCCCTATACGACCGCTACACCTGGAAGGTTGATGCTCGGGAATGTGCTCGTTTCTGCCGGCCTGACCAGATGGCGGAGGTGATGTCGGCTACCGATATTGCCGGGGTGATTACGCAGCGTGCGGCTGAGGCGACGGGGCTCGCGGCAGGGACACCTGTCTTAGTGGGAACGGGCGACTCTGGTGCCGAGGCCATTTCGACGGGTGTATTCCGTCCCGGCGATATGATGGTTCAGTTGGGGAGTACGGCGTATTTCATCTACCTAGCTGATCATATGATCGATGATGCCCGCCTGTGGCCGGGGACGTTTATCATTCCCGGAACTTACGGGATTTGCGCGGGGACCAATACGGCGGGCGCACTCACATCGTGGCTGCGCCAAGAGCTGTATCGCGACGCCGTAGAGGCCGAGGGCCACGGTGGTCCCGATGCCTATTCGGTTATGGCGAATGATGCCGCCGACGTGGCGCCGGGTGCCGATGGGCTCCTGTGTCTGCCGTACTTTGCGGGGGAGCGTACTCCGCTCAACGATCCCGAGGCGCGTGGCGTCTTCTTTGGCCTGACCGGAAGGCATACGCGAGCCCATATGGTTCGCGCCGCCTTGGAAGGCGTCGCGTATACCGTTGCATCCCATGTCGACATTATCGAGCGAGAGCATGGACTGCCAATTGGGCGCATTATGCTTGTCGGAGGTGGAACCAAGAATCCAGTTTGGATGCAGGCTATCGCCGACGTATGCGGGCGCGAGGTCTCGGTTGCCAAGGTTACGGTGGGCGCATGCTTCGGTGATGCCATCATGGCAGCTCTCGCAGGTGGCGCTTATGCATCATGGGATGAACTCGCCCGAGTCCTTGGCGTTGCGCAAACAATCGAGCCCGATATGGCTGCCCACGAGTTATATGCGTCGCGTCGTCATATCTTTGACGAATTGTATGCACGCAACTGTGATCTCATGCACGAATTGGTGTAATGCTGCCGAACTGTACTGCCTACCAATAGGGACTGCGTTGTGCGATTCGCATGTCCCTTGGCATTTTTTGCCCACCGGGGCTAGCGAAGGTCAAAAACAGAGTGCGCATTTGCTAAAACTGCCGACTCGATGCACTCTGCGTCACAATTCTTGAGCGAGGCGATGCGTTCTGAGGTCCTTGTGAGCGATCTGATGAGCGACTGTGCGCTTGTTTCTGTGTTTGGCTCGGCTGGTGCATCGGTCTCGAGCAGTAAACGATCGAGTGGAATCTGTCGTGCGTATTCGCGACCACGCTTGGTCGCGAGCATGCGTTCGTTGACGGAAAAATAACAGCCAGCATTACGCGCGCGGACGAGTTCGTCCGAAGTACCGCTAAACCAGTGGAAGATGATAGCGGGGGAGTCGGGGTTTGGGATGAGTGGTCCATGCGATTCGAAGACGTCCAGTACGGCTCCTGCTGAACGAACGGCGTGAATTGATATCACGCGTCCGGTAAGAGGATGCTGCGCGAGCGCATCGCAGAGCCGGTCGAGTGCCTGTATTTGTAGCGGCTCACTTCCAGCAAAGCGCGCGGAAAAGTCGAGTCCCACCTCGCCGATGTAGCGCTCTTGGGCTGCAACTTCGCAAAGCAGATTGACTTCGGCAAAACCACAGTGGCCATCGGCGATCCACCAGGGGTGGAGGCCGACGCCCGCGATAATGTTTGGGTAGCGGCTGGCCCGCTTTTTTGCTGCCGTGAAGTCGCGTGGGTCGACCCCGCAATCAAAGACCACCAGCCCTTTAGCAGCAGTTTCGTCGGCAACAGCATTCGGGTAAGTCATCAAATCAAGATGGCAGTGTGCATCAATTAACCGGGGCTCCATCGCGGCGTACTCCGCTAGTCCAGGCGCTGGCCATCGGCGCGCACGTGCTCGGTGCCGCGCCCACTGATCTGGCGGATAACCTCGCCGGCAATCATCTGACCCATAATGGGCGGCATAAAGCTGGCGGTTCCGAGCTCGGTACGCTCGTGGATATTGGAAGGGTCGCGGGGCTGTGTCTTAACCGATTCCTCGCAGCTAAACAGTACGTGCAGGCTCTTGATGCCGCGTTTCTTGCATTCTTTGCGCATAATGCGGCTCATAGGGTCACGCACCGTATCGAAGATGTCGGCAAAGCGGAGGCACTCGGGATGGAGCTTGTTGGCCCCGCCCATGGAGCTAACCAAACGAATGTCGTGGTCCTGAGCATATTTGGCAATGGTGAGCTTGGCCGAGATGGTGTCGATGGCGTCGACGACGTAGTCGAGCTTGCCGTCCGTCTGCTCCAAAACGCTCGCGAAGAACTCGTCGATGTTGTCGCTCAGCAGGTATTCGGTGCGTTTGATAACGGTGGCGGTGGGATTGATGTCGTGGATCATGGCTTCCATAACATCGACCTTGCGCTTGCCGATGGTGCTGTGAAAGGCGATAGCCTGGCGATTGATATTGCTGGGCGCGACGATGTCCTTGTCCAGAATGACGAAATGACCAATGCCGCCGCGGGCGAGTGCCTCGCAGCAGTTGGAGCCCACGCCTCCGCAGCCGAGCACCAACACCGTAGCATCGGCGAGCTTATCGAGTGCCTCGCGGCCCATGATGATCTCGAGCTTGGTGTCGCGTGTCTCGACGAGAGCGGCAGCGGTTTCGGTCATAGACATCCTCCGATGGGGAAGCGAATCGTGTTTTAGCTATCGCCATTATAGGTGTTATCGCGATTCCATTTGAGCCCTTGGGCTTGTTGAAATGGGATCGGGGTTCGCATAAGATTGAAGCAGATGGCACCCGTTGCAGCGGGTTGGCCAACTCTAAAACACGTTTGTAGCGTGAGAAGTGGCCGTCTTCGCATTACGCGGAGGCGGCTATTTTTTTGAGTACAAGATTAGATAGTTAGACAAACATCTAAATATTGAGTATAGTGTGCACGTCATGAGAGATGATGAGAGGAGGTCTTATGCCGGGAGAGGGTTTTAAGGCGCTTGCCGATCCAACGCGACGGCGCATTTTGGAGTTGCTGCGCGAGGGCAATTGCACGGCGGGGGAGCTTGCCGAGCATTTCGATATCAGTAAGCCGTCGCTGAGCCATCACTTGGCGACGCTCAAAAACGCCGGGTTGGTGACCGACGAGCGCCATGGCCAAAACATCGTATACAGCTTAAACACCACCGTCATGCAGGATTTAATTGGCTGGTTTATGGGCTTTACAAACACGGAAGGTGATAAGGATGAATAACGAAAACAAGGGCATTCACCCCACGGGGGTATCGTCGCGCGTGTGGGCCATGCTTGTTGTGGTCTGCGCTATTAATGTTGTAGCGCACCTCATGGTGATGCCGAGCTTGCCTGCGCAGATTCCCACGCACTGGGGCGCGAACGGCGCCGTCGACGGTTGGGGTCCCAGTTGGATGGCCTCCGCGCTCGGCGCGTTGCCTCTGGTGCTTCTCGCAATGTTCTGCGTGGTGCCGCGCATCGACCCCAAAGGTGAGGCATATCGAACCTCGGGCAAGTTCTACCAGGGCTTCGTAATCGCCTTCACCTTGTTCATGTGCGCCATAAGCTGGCTGGGAGAGCTTACGGTCTGGGGCGTGGTGCCGGCGGTCGGTTCGGTTAACGTGCTGATTTCCGGTGTTGTCGGTTTGCTGTTCATCGGCGTAGGCAACTACTTGCCGCGTGTGAAGCAGAACTATACGCTCGGTATCAAGACACCTTGGGCGCTTGCCGATCCCGAGAACTGGCGCCGTACGCAGCGCTTTGGCGGTGCCTGCTTTATGGTGCTGGGTGTCGGCTTGATAGTGATGGGCGTGGCAGGCAGCGTGCTTTCGAGTGAAGTCGTCGCCGCGGTGATTGCGGTTCTGGCGTTTGGTTCGGTTGGAGCCGTCTACGTCTACTCGTATCTGTTGTGGCGCAAATCGCAGCGAGCCGCTCGTTAAGGTTGCGGAAAACTAGCGTACGCAGTTCATAGTATGTTCCGGGGGACTTTTCCCAGGTAGTATTAGGGGGTGTGGGCAACCATGCCCCTTTTTCGTTACGTTTCAGAGCTGGCTCCCTCATTTCGTTTCCACTAAAGCGAATCAAGAATAGGGAAACAGCAGGTAGAAAGGATAGAACAGACATATGGCGGAGTTTATCTACCAGATGTATCAGGCTCGCAAAGCCCATGGCGACAAGGTAATCCTTGACGACGTGACCCTGAGCTTCTACCCCGGTGCCAAGATCGGCGTCGTGGGTCCCAACGGCATGGGTAAGTCGACCCTGCTCAAGATTATGGCCGGCATCGAGGAGGTCTCCAACGGCGATGCCAGGCTCACCCCCGGCTACACTGTGGGCATCCTGCAGCAGGAGCCGCCGCTCGACGACGACAAGACCGTCATCGAGAACGTGCGCATGGCGTTTGGCGATATGATTGCCAAAGTCGATCGCTTCAATAAGATCGGCGAGGAGATGTGCGACCCGGATTGCGACATGGACGCCCTCATGGCCGAGATGGGCAAGCTCCAGGACGAGATCGACGCCGCCGACGGCTGGGATATCGATTCCAAGCTCGGCCAGGCCATGGACGCCCTGCAGCTGCCCGATTCCGACATGCCGGTCAACGTACTTTCCGGCGGCGAGCGCCGTCGCGTGGCCCTGTGCAAGCTGCTGCTCGAAGCTCCCGACCTGCTGCTGCTCGACGAGCCCACGAACCACCTGGACGCCGAATCGATCCTGTGGCTCGAGCACTTCCTGCACAACTACCAGGGCGCGGTGCTTGCCGTCACGCACGATCGCTACTTCCTGGATAACGTTGCCGAGTGGATCTGCGAGGTCGACCGCGGTCACCTTTATCCCTACAAGGGCAACTACTCCACGTATCTGGAGACCAAGGCCGCCCGTATCGAGGCGCAGGGCAACCGCGACGCCAAGCTCGCCAAGCGCATGGAGGCCGAGCTCGAGTGGGTACGCAGCTCGCCCAAGGCTCGCCAGGCCAAGAACAAGGCCCGTCTGGCTCGTTACGAGGAGATGGAGGCCGAGGCCCGCGCAAGCCAGAAGCTCGACTGGACCGACATCCGCATCCCCGTGGGCCCGCGTCTGGGCAACAAGGTGCTCGAGGCCCATCACCTGCACAAGGAGTTCGATGGCCGTGTGCTCATCGACGACCTATCGTTCACCCTGCCGCGCAACGGTATCGTGGGTGTCATCGGCCCCAACGGTGTGGGCAAGACCACGCTGTTCAAGACCATCGTGGGCCTGGAGCCGCTGACTTCGGGCGAGCTCGAGGTGGGCGAGACCGTCAAGATCTCCTATGTCGATCAGAACCGTTCTGGCATCGACCCCGATAAGAACCTGTGGGAGGTCGTCTCGGATGGCCTGGACCACATGATGGTCGGTGAGACCGAGGTTCCGAGCCGTGCTTATGTGGCGAGCTTTGGCTTTAAAGGCCAGGACCAGCAGAAGCGCGCCGGCGTACTCTCCGGTGGCGAGCGCAACCGTCTGAACTTGGCGCTTACGCTCAAGCAGGGCGGCAACCTGCTGCTCCTCGACGAGCCCACGAATGACCTCGACGTCGAGACGCTGTCCTCGCTCGAAGCGGCGCTGCTCGAGTTCCCGGGCTGCTCGGTGGTCATTAGCCACGACCGTATGTTCCTGGACCGCGTCGCCACGCACATTCTGGCGTGGGAGGGCACCGACGAGAATCCGGGCAACTGGTATTGGTTTGAGGGCAACTTCGAGGCCTATCAGGCCAACCGCATCGAGCGCCTTGGCGAGGACGCAGCCCAGCCGCATCGTATTCACCGTAAGCTGACGCGCGACTAGATCGTTACGCGGTTTTCCAAACCGCGTAACTGCTCGACGCTGCGCGGGCCGCAAGCACCCCATCTTGCCGTTCAAGCCGTCGCTCGCGTACCGAAGTACGCGTCGCTCCTCTTTCACGGCAACCTGGGGCACTTGCGGCCCGCTCGCTGTTGGTTACGCAACATCAACAAATAAAAACGGCTCAAATCCTGATTTGGATTTGAGTCGTTTGTCGTTACTGCTCGGGTTCTTCGACTTTATCGATGGCCCAGGTGGATCCGAGGCCGCCGGTGGTATTGCGGCGGATGCGCACGGCAACCTCGCGGCGCTCGCCGGCCTGTGTGTAGCGCAGGGGGAAGCTTGCGCGGTTTCGCGCAGCCTCGATGGTACCGCGCTCGCGGGCGATCCAGTAGTACTCGCCGACAATGCCGAGGGTATCGGCGCCGTAGGGGAGATAGGTCGACAGCTGGTGCAGAAGCGGGCCGGGGCAGAAGACCTCGGTTGCGAAATCGATGGGGAAGTCCTCGGGGATGGTCGGTGCTGCGGGTGCGGGGGTTGGTGCCATCGCCGGTGCGGAGGCCCGCTCATTGACGGGTGTCACCTCGATGACGGGCGCGGGTTCGGTGCCGAGTACTGATTCGGTGTCCGCTTTCGGCATCGCCGCGGAATCTGCGGGCTTGTCGATGGCGGGTGCGTCTGCGGTCGCGGTGTCGAGCTCGACTTGCGGAGCGCTCTGATTCTCGACGCTCGACTTTGCCTCGATGGGCGTGGATGCCATGGTGGTGATGCCGGCGTTTGCGTTCTCGGGGTTATAGACGACCGTGAGCGAGATGGCGGGCTGCGGCGTCTCGGGCTCCGGCGCCGACTCGGTAGCGCCTTGATCGTCGGGCTCGTCGGGCTGATCGTCCTCGGTCTCGTCGCCAAAGACATCGCTGTTTTGGAACGCAGGCGTTTCGGGCTGGTCAGCGGCTTCTTCGGTTGTCGACTTGGGAGCTTCGTTGAGCTCCGCAGTGGCTTCCTGCTCGGATATGACTTCGGGATCGGTCGTGGCGGTGATTTCGGTGTCGGCTTCTGCCGTTACCTCAATAGCGACTTCGATCTCTGCCTCGGGCTCGGGCTCCGGAGCGACTTCGGCCACGGGCTCGGGCTCGGCGCGCTTAACGTGCTTGGGGCGCACGGCCTTGAGGTCCTTCTCGCCGCGCTTTTTCTTTTTGTAGGACTGCTTGGCACCCTTGGCAGCCTTGGGCTTGTCCTCGCCCTTGGCAAGGGCGGCATCCCAGGCCTCGTTGGCGATGAGCGTGGCATACAGGCGACCGCCCTTAAAGACGGTCAGCCTTATGCAGTCGTCGAGCTCCTCGAGCAGCTCGCGCGTGGACTCGAAGCCCAGGTCATAAGCGGCCATGTCACCAGCAGCGAGCGCCTCCTCGACCTGCGTCATAAACGTTTGCTTGCCGCACCCAATCGCATCACGCAGCAGACGATACAGATAGATGTGGTTGCCCAGCGATAGCGTGGGCTTAACTATTGTCTTGCTCATGGCAAATCTCCTCTTTACACACCAAAGCATCTTACCATCGCGCGGGGCTTGCTACCTCGGCGCCCAAGGCAAACGGGCGCGACCGTTGCCGGTTCGCGCCCGTTATACAGGTCGATTATCTATGAGGGGCAAACGTGCTTAGTTGCCCGATGCCGTGCCTTGGCTCGAGCTGTCAGATGCCGTGCCGGACGCGGTTCCACTCGAGCTGTTCGAGTTGCTGGTGTTGCTGCTGTCTGCTGAGCCCGTTCCCGACGTGGTGTCGCTCGTCTGGTCGCCCGTGCTCGGTTGAGAGCCGTCAGTCGTTTGGCTTGAGTCGGTTGTGCCGGATTGCGTACCGTTGTTGTTCACAGAAGAATCGGCGCCCTGCGACTGATCGGGGGTGTTCGAGGACGAGTCGGTGGATGCGGAGGTGCCCTGTGAGTCGTCCTGCTGGCTTTGCGATTGACCAGTGCTGTCCGCGTCGTGCTCGGTCGTGCGTGACGACAGAATCGGCTCGGGACGCTCGCCCAGACCCTCACCGGCGGTGGTGATAAGGATGGCAGCGGTGCAGGCGATAACCGCGACGATGGCGATGGCGATCGAGAAGATGATGACCTTCTTTTGCGTCTGGCTGCGCTCTGCCGCCGCCTTGGCGCGCAGGCTGTCGGGGGCGACGCGCGCCGTGGTCGCGCGCCCTGCAATCTGGCGCATCTCCTGGGTAGTCGCGGCGCCGCCTAAGTGCTCCTCGGCATTTAATTCAACGGGTTCATAGGCGCCGGCGGGGTAGTCGACGGTGGCGTGCGTACCTTTGAGGGCTTCGGCGCTGGCAGAGATAAAGTGGCGGTAGACCTGCGAGGACACAACGGTGATGACCGAGCTCACAGCGGCACCGATCACCGATCCGGCGATACCGATCTTGGAGGCAAGCGCGACGCTCGTAGCGGCAGCTGCGGCGCCGGCGATGATCTGGGGAATGGAAATGTCGTCAAACAGGCCCTTTTTGGGCGCGATGGCCATGGTCTGGCCGATGGAATGGTTTTCGTGAACGCCGTTGTTGAGCGATGCCGGCGTCATGACACGTGTGCGCGGCGCGTCGGTGTACTTGGTTGTCATACGGGGTCCTCCCGGTGTAAATCTGCTTCGTTTCGTGTAGCCATCAGGGTACCCACCAGATGTGAATCGTACGTGACATTTAACAGATACCATCAACTCATCAAGGGGGCTTGCTGTCTTTGGTGCAATAGCTTGATGCTAAACTGGATTAACGATTGCGAGGTGGTTTACGTGATGTACCCGTATATGACATTCGAAGACGGTACCGAGGTCGTTCATTCTGACCTGATAACAGATGGGGATATCGAAAAGGTTATCGTGCATTTTGAACGACCGACGGTAGAGGGCTTCGACTCCGCTCGCTGTGAGTTGCCTTCCTGTTCGTGGACTGACTGGGAAGGGCATTTTACTCAGAGTGAAAAACGAGCTTTCGAAGAGTGTTTGAGCAAATAATTTAGATTAGTTCGAGTTTAGTTCGAATAAAGAAGCCGAATACGATGACCTAAAGCGTATGCATTTTTAGTATTAGATGCGTATGAAATGGAGGATGTGAATGGATGAGCTAATAGACTTTAAAAAACGATTTCTCAAGAATGGCGAGCTGGTTTCAATTCCAAAAAAGGAAAGCTATAAAAGAATCATGCTGCTATGGGCCGTCTCTTTCTTTGAATTAAATACAAGTTATACGGAGCTTCAGGTTAATCGTGTGCTGTCACAGCTCTATCCTGATTATGCCGTGTTGAGGCGGTACTTGGTTGATTATGGATTCCTATTAAGGGATGAGCGAGGCCTGAAATACGAGGTTAATCCTGATGTTCACGGTATTGAGAGCTAGCCGTCCGGTTCGGGTCCTATATATTGCTAGAGGGATAAGCGAAATAGGCAATTGGTGTGCGAATATTGCTTTGCCAATGCTGATTTACGAGGTAACTCACGATGTTTCTGCAACTGCTTTGATGGTCTGCTGCAGATTTGCCCCCGCTCTGTTTTCAGTTGCGCTCGCGCAGCTGCCTCAGAAGATGGGTATCGGGACACTGCAGGCCATGAGATTGGCAGACTTAATTCGCGCGGGATTATTCGTTTGCTATATTTTTGTTGATAGTAAATGGAGTATGTTTGCTATTACGTGCGCGGTATCGCTTTGCCGAACGGTTGAAATGCCCTGCTTTTACTCGTTGTTAAGAGCCAATACGAATAGTATCAATCGCGACGTAATTAATAATTCGTTTGGGTTTCTGCAGAATTTGATGATGGTTCTGGGGCCAGTTGCCGGCGGTTTTGTTGTCGCTCAATTTGGGGCGGAGGCTGTTCTTGCATTAGACGCGCTTTCTTTTGCCGCGTCGTTCTGGTTGCTGCGAGATGTTCCGTCGGTTATCGAGGTTAATGATAAAGAGGGGATAAGCAAAAATGAAAAAAACTGGACTGCATTTAGTGATCTTAACGCGAAGCACTTGGCAATTGGTTTCCTATTAATCGATATTTCTAGTGGCGTGGCATTCGGCTCTCTGAATTCTCTTTTGCCAGCTATAGCGCAATTGCAATTTGACTCGTCATCGATACAATACGGATTCCTTCAGAGTAGTCTTACAATCGGACTGTTGTTCGGAAATACAATATACGGTCGTTTAATCAGTGGTTCCGATTGCGTTAAATCATATTGTTTTGTGACGTATCTTGCGCTCGGTGCGTATCTGGCGTTTGGCTATCGCTATGCGTCTGGGATATCGTTTATTTTCCTTTTTATCGTCGGTGCCGGAAACGCCATTCAAGATGTGCTTCTCATAACATCGCTGCAGGATTTGGCGAGAGACGGATCTGAATCGATGAGCCTGTTTTCAATTAGGGAGTCTTTGCAATCGGTTGCTGTTGTTATTTCAACACTCCTTGTTTCGCTGTTCACGAGCATCGCGATGTTCTCAATTCTCGTTACAGGACTTGGTGTATTTTCAATTATGATAGTAGTTGTGTTTCAATTGAATTATTTGCGAAAGATGTGACGTTGATATGCCTAAAACGCTTTTAGTATTTCCCCCAGGATGGAGTCCAGTGGGGCCGTATCTTGCCTTGCCTGTTTTGAAGTCATATCTTCAAGAGGTTGAACAATACAAAGTTGACATTGTTGACTTAAACGTGGAATTTTACGATGACCTCCTATCTTTTAGACATGTCGAAGAGTGCTGTAAAAGGTATCGGGAATCAAAGGATTCGTTTAGTTCGAATGTTCAATTAACAATCGAGTTGATACAAAAGTCAGCACTTAATGTTGACGAGGCAAAAGATATTTTCAGATCGAAGAGATACTTTAATCTAAAAGAAAGACAATATGCTGAAAACATTTTTAGAAATGCACTCTATATCATAAATCACGTCTCATATGGAGTTAAATACACGTTCAACTCCATAGATCTGCCCTATGATTATTATTCGACACCAGAAATAATGAAATCGCTTGCGGATACCTTGCATAATCCGTTTATTTCCTTCTATGAAACTGCCTTTCTGGGGGTGCGGACGATTTCTTGGACCGCGCCTAGGCGTATCCAAGCTTCCTGCGGTACTCCATCGGGCTCAGCCACCCGAGGGACTTCTTGATCCGCTCCTCACGATAGTACACGAGGTAGGCCTCGAGCCTTCCCATGAACTCCTCGGCCGTCACGCCCTCCCAGTCCCTGTAGTGGAAGAACTCGTTCTTGAGGCGCCCGAAGAAGCCCTCGCAGGCCGAGTTGTCCGGGCTGCAGCCCTTCGCGGACATGCTCCTGATCAGGCCGTTCTCCTCGCAGATCCCGATCCACTCCGGCCAGCGGTAGTGGCCGCCCCGGTCCGAGTGGATCGTCGTGCGCGCGCCCGCCGGCCTCGCCGCGCAGGCCTTGAGCAGGCTCGAGTTCGCGAGGCGCTTGTCGGGGTGCAGCCCGATCGACCAGGCGACGGGCATCCCGTCGAAGCAGTCGACGATCGGGCTCAGGTAGACCTTCTCGCCGCCCGGGAGCCTGAACTCGGTGATGTCGGTGAGCCACAGCCGGTTGGGCTCGTCGGCGTGGAAATTCCTGCTCACGAGGTTCTCCGGCGCCTTGGAGACCTCGCCGGCGTAGGAGCTGTAGCCCCGGCCGCGCCTCTTGTTGTAGACGACCTCGAGGCCCTCCTCGCGCATCACGCGGGCCACGCGCTTCTCGCTGGCGCGGACCCCCTCGCGGCGCAGGCGCGCCCAGACGGTGCGGTACCCCCAGCACCCCGAGCCCTCGCGGAAGATGCGCACCACGCGGTCGCGTATGTCGGCGTCGCGGTCGCGCGGCGCGGCGACGCGGGGCCTCCAGTACTCATAGGAGCTCTTCGATATCCTCAAGAAACCTGTGATCGAGCGGAGGGGCAGGGCGGTCGCCCGCCTCAATCTCTCGCCGAGCTCGCACTTGTGTTAGCGCCGGAATAATTTAGCCAAATATAGTCGGCCGAGATTGACCAATCCC
>CALIOA010000013.1:0-4439 GCA_938045065.1 uncultured Collinsella sp. | reverse complement strand
AAGGTGGGGACGACGTCAAATCATCATGCCCCTTATGTCCTGGGCTACACACGTACTACAATGGCGGTAAACAGAGGGAAGCAAGACCGCGAGGTGGAGCAAACCCCTAAAAGCCGTCCCAGTTCGGATTGCAGGCTGCAACCCGCCTGTATGAAGTTGGAATCGCTAGTAATCGCGGATCAGCATGCCGCGGTGAATACGTTCCCGGGTCTTGTACACACCGCCCGTCAAACAATGGGAGTGGTGTTTACCAGAAGTCGTTAGCCTAACCGCAAGGAGGGCGGCGACCACGGTGAGCACCGTGACTAATGTTAAGTCGTAACAAGGTAGCCGTACCGGAAGGTGCGGCTGGATCACCTCCTTTCAAGTAAAGCAGTATGAGCTCAGAAGTTCTGAGTGTCCGCTCTTATCGGAAGTCGATAGAAATTTAAGGACGCAATAGTTCTTTAACAATTCGGAATAATCAATCTAACGTTTAAGCTGATTTGATGAGAGTCAGCGAGAACGGGTAGTGATAAGAAATCTTTACAAAGAGAGAAACTTTGAGATTTCTCAAGCAAAGACATACAAGCATATGGCATGAGAACGAGAGTTGCTTGTGACCCGGCCGGGCAATAGGCGGCAGGGTTATAGGATCAAGTGACTAAGTGCATGTGGCGGATGCCTTGGCGATCACAGGCGAAGAAAGACGCGGCAGCCTGCGAAAAGCTGCGGGGAGCTGGCAAACGAGCTTTGATCCGCAGATATCTGAATGGGGGAACCCACACCGCAAGGTGTATCCGTAGCTGAATACATAGGTTACGGAGGCGAACGAGGAGAACTGAAACATCTAAGTATCCTCAGGAAAAGAAATCAACCGAGATTCCGGCAGTAGCGGCGAGCGAACCCGGAGGAGCCTAGCTTTTGATAGTACGAACTTTAGCCGAAAGGTCCTGGAAAGGCCTGCTATAGTGGGTGATAGCCCCGTAGGCGAAAGAGTTGGTACGGTACTAAGGAAGCGAGAAGTAGAGCGGGACACGTGGAATCCTGTTCGAAGACGGGGGGACCATCCTCCAAGGCTAAATACTCGTGATCGACCGATAGTGAACCAGTACCGTGAGGGAAAGGCGAAAAGAACCCCGGGAGGGGAGTGAAATAGAACCTGAAACCGCATGCATACAAACAGTAGGAGCCTCGTCAGAGGTGACTGCGTACCTTTTGCATAATGGGTCAGCGACTTACATTCTGTGGCGAGCTTAACCGAATAGGGGAGGCGCAGCGAAAGCGAGTTCGAAATGAGCGTCCAGTCGCAGGGTGTAGACCCGAAACCAGATGAGCTATCCATGGCCAGGTTGAAGGTGTGGTAACACACACTGGAGGACCGAACCGACTAGTGTTGCAAAATTAGCGGATGAGCTGTGGATAGGGGTGAAAGGCCAAACAAATCTGGAGATAGCTGGTTCTCCCCGAAAACTATTGAGGTAGTGCCTCGTGTGTCGCTCCAGGGGGTAGAGCACTGTTTTGGCTAGGGGGACATGGAGTCTTACCAAACCAAGGCAAACTCCGAATACCTGGAAGCGTGAGCACGGGAGACAGAGCACCGGGTGCTAACGTCCGGACTCAAAAGGGAAACAACCCAGACCGCCGGCTAAGGTCCCAAATAACAGCTAAGTGGAAAACGAAGTGGAAAGGCCGTGACAACCAGGAAGTTGGCTTAGAAGCAGCCATCCTTCAAAGAAAGCGTAATAGCTCACTGGTCGAGTCCTTCTGCGCGGAAGATGTAACGGGGCTAAGCTGTTAACCGAAGCCGCGGATGCGCTGGTTATCCAGTGCGTGGTAGGGGAGCGTTCTGTAAGTCTGCGAAGGCGGTTCGAGAGGACTGCTGGAGATATCAGAAGTGCGAATGCTGACATGAGTAACGTTAAAGCAGGTGAAAAGCCTGCTCGCCGTAAGCCCAAGGATTCCTGCTCTACGTTCATCGGAGCAGGGTGAGTCGGCTCCTAAGGTCAGGCCGAAAGGCGTAGCCGATGGGAATCAGGTTAATATTCCTGAACCTGCGTCAGATGCGATGGGGGGACGGAGCATGGAAGATCATCCGGGTGTTGGAAGTCCCGGTTGTTGAGCGTAGGAGGTCTGCAGGCAAATCCGCAGACGCATCTCCAAGGCAAAGACACGTGCCGCCACGGCGGCGAAGTGATCGGAAGTGCTTCCAAGAAAAGCCTCTAAGCCCCAGTCTGACGCGGACCGTACCGCAAACCGACACTGGTGGGCGAGCTGAATATGCTCAGGCGCTTGAGAGAACTCGGGAGAAGGAACTCGGCAAATTGACACCGTAACTTCGGAAGAAGGTGTGCCGTAGTACCGTGAGAGGAGAGACACCTTGAGCGGGAAACGGTCTCAGAGAATAGGTGGCTGCGACTGTTTATTAAAAACACAGCACTCTGCAAAGTCGAAAGACGACGTATAGGGTGTGATGCCTGCCCGGTGCTGGAAGATTAATTGATGGGGTGAGAGCCCTTGATCGAAGTCCCAGTAAACGGCGGCCGTAACTATAACGGTCCTAAGGTAGCGAAATTCCTTGTCGGGTAAGTTCCGACCTGCACGAATGGCATAACGATGGCCACACTGTCTCCTCCCGAGACTCAGTGAAGTTGAAATGTTTGTGATGATGCAATCTACCCGCGGCTAGACGGAAAGACCCCATGAACCTTTACTGCAGCTTTGCATTGAACTGTGAACCGATTTGTGTAGGATAGGTGGGAGGCAGAGAAGAGGCCACGCCAGTGGCCTTGGAGCCGACCTTGAAATACCACCCTGATTTGTTTGCGGTTCTAACCACGGACAGTGATCCTGTCTTGGGACCGTGCATGGTAGGCAGTTTGACTGGGGCGGTCTCCTCCTAAAGGGTAACGGAGGAGTACGAAGGTACGCTAGGTACGGTCGGAAATCGTGCTGATAGTGCAATGGCAAAAGCGTGCTTGACTGCGAGAGCAACAACTCGAGCAGATGCGAAAGCAGGTCATAGTGATCCGGTGGCTCTGAATGGAAGGGCCATCGCTCAACGGATAAAAGGTACTCTGGGGATAACAGGCTGATACCGCCCAAGAGTTCATATCGACGGCGGTGTTTGGCACCTCGATGTCGGCTCATCACATCCTGGGGCTGAAGTAGGTCCCAAGGGTATGGCTGTTCGCCATTTAAAGTGGTACGCGAGCTGGGTTTAGAACGTCGTGAGACAGTTCGGTCCCTATCTGCCGTGGGCGCTGGAGAACTGAGGGGGGCTGCTCCTAGTACGAGAGGACCGGAGTGGACGCATCACTGGTGTTCGGGTTGTCATGCCAATGGCACTGCCCGGTAGCTAAATGCGGAAGAGATAAGTGCTGAAAGCATCTAAGCACGAAACTTGCCCCGAGATGAGTTCTCCCTGACTCCTTGAGAGTCCTGAAGGAACGTTGAAGACGACGACGTTGATAGGCCGGGTGTGTAAGCGCAGCGATGCGTTGAGCTAACCGGTACTAATGAACCGTGAGGCTTAACCTTACAACGCCGAAGATGTTTTGGCGGAAGAGACATCGATAAGTAAGCTTGATAGCAGATTAAATCGACAGGTCATAACGGGACGTGTTGATAAAACAGAATTTGCCTGGCGGCCTTAGCGCGGTGGTCCCACCTGACCCCATGCCGAACTCAGAAGTGAAACGCCGTAGCGCCGATGGTAGTGTGGGGTCTCCCCATGCGAGAGTAGGGAACTGCCAGGCATCAAATTAAGCGAAAGGCCCAGTCGGAAGACTGGGCCTTTTGCGTTTCTATAAACTCTTCCTGTCGTCATATCTACAAGCCATCCCCCCACAGATACGGTAAACTAGCCTCGTTTTTGCATCAGGAAAGCAGCTATGAACCACTCCTTAAAACCCTGGAACACATTTGGCATTGATCATAATGCTCAGCACATTGTATGTGCCGAAGACGAACAACAATTACTCAATGCCTGGCAGCATGCAACCGCAGAAGGACAACCCGTTCTTATTCTGGGTGAAGGAAGTAATGTACTTTTTCTGGAAGACTATCGCGGCACGGTGATCATCAACCGGATCAAAGGTATCGAAATTCATGATGAACCTGATGCGTGGTATTTACATGTAGGAGCCGGAGAAAACTGGCATCGCCTTGTAAAATACACTTTGCAGGAAGGTATGCCTGGTCTGGAAAATCTGGCATTAATTCCTGGTTGTGTCGGCTCATCACCTATCCAGAATATTGGTGCTTATGGCGTAGAATTACAGCGAGTTTGCGCTTATGTTGATTGTGTTGAACTGGCGACAGGCAAGCAAGTGCGCTTAACTGCCAAAGAGTGCCGTTTTGGCTATCGCGACAGTATTTTTAAACATGAATACCAGGATCGCTTCGCTATTGTAGCCGTAGGCCTGCGTCTGCCAAAAGAGTGGCAACCTGTACTGACG
>CALIOA010000012.1:0-12961 GCA_938045065.1 uncultured Collinsella sp. | reverse complement strand
TGTGCAATCGCAAGAAGATGACGGGGCGGAATGTCAATCCTGGTCTAACAGAGCCCTTTTATATCTATATTATGCACAGTTTTCAGCTCTTTTTATTGACGAGCCGGAGTCTTTTCTCCATCCTCCTCAGGCTTTTCAAATGGGAAGAACTCTTGGAAACTCTACCGATAAACAGCTATTCATTACTACTCATAGCAAAGAATTGTTAAACGGATTGCTTCAAAATTGCTCAGAACGTTTGAAGATTATTAGAGTAGAAAGGCGCGAAGAAACAAATAGGTTTGCCAAAATAAAGCCCGATGATCTAAACATCCTGAATACAACAACGTTTCTCAAATATAGCGATGCTATTGACTCATTATTTCATACGAGAACCGTGCTATGCGAAAGCGATAGCGACTGTAAATTTTACGAAGCCATGCTTGATAGGGTATCTGGCAGCCATGGAGTAACCGCTTCTACGCTCCTGTTGCCCGTAGGGGGTAAGTCTCGGTTCAAGGACTACCTTAAGCTCCTAAGAGGTCTTTCGATTGAACCGATAATGATTCCCGATGCGGACATACTAAATGATTCTGGTTTATTAAAAGCTCTTTTACCTGAAGCTGGTGGGAACTGGGATGACATTATGGAAGAGTGGATCAACCTTAACGAGTCTTTAAGGGCAGACTGCAGGGATGTGACATGTGTTTCCGCTAGGGCGGAAATCGATGCACTGTTCGCTGGATGTAAATCGGAAGTTGTCACTTCTAAACTTCGCGGCAAAATAACAGCAATCTTGGCAACAGATTCTGCTTGGAGCACGGTTAAAAACTATGGGAAGGCTGCTTTTAGGGGGGATTCACGACATAGCTATGAAATTATTGAGCAGTACCTGAACAGCAGAAATATTTACCCCGTTCCAGTAGGCGAACTTGAGAATTTCATCCCCGACGTTAGCTCACACGGACCAGACTGGGTAAATGTTGTATTTGAAAATTATCCTGATCTCAACGATCCGATCTATTCTGCTGCAGCAGATTTCGTTTCAACTTGGATATAATTAATGATCACGTTAAACAGTACTGTTGCTGATTCAGATGCTTCCTTATCACTTTCAGCTTCGGCTACGGCGGCTACTGCCTACCCAAGGACGCCAAGCAGCTGCTGGCCAACTACAAGGACGTTCCCCAGAACCTGATGGAGGCCATCGTGGACGCCAACCGCACCCGTAAGGACTTCGTCGCCGACGAGGTTCTGCAGATGGTCTGGGACCGCGTGTACGAGGGCAAGGAGAAGCCGGTCGTGGGCGTGTACCGCCTGACGATGAAGTCCAACTCCGGCAACTTCCGCGCGAGCTCCATCCAGGGCGTCATGATGTGCGCGAAGGCCACGGGCGCGTCCGTGGTGGTCTACGACTCCACGCTCGACGCGCCGGCGTTCTTCGGCTCTTAGGTGACCCACGACCTGGAGGCCTTAAAGGCCGGCTGCGACGTGATCGCCGCCAACCTGCTGGGGCGACGAGCTCGCTGACGTGGCGGACAAGGTGTACACGAGGGATTTGTTTAAGAGGGACTAGGGAAGAGGGCGGAACCAGGCTGATCCGCTTCAATCATTCGCTATTTTAACCGCGTCGAGGGCGGGGGTGTTCGGCATTAGCCGATACACCCCCGCCCTTCATTGTTCTTCGCAGGTAAAATTCGCCTAATTCGAGCGATCGCTCAACGTGATTCGTGCCTTGAAACCGGCTCCATATTCTCCCGCCCGTGCCTGGTCATCCAACTTGAAGCCGATGTTATACAGCTTCCCCGACTTCGTCTTCCGAACCAGGCCATGCTCCAACATGAATGCGACAACGCGGCGATGTGCTTCGACGTCGTCCAAGTTCAGGTAGAAGCAGGCGACGCCTCTGCCGTTCTCGATAACGGACTCGAATGAGCTGTGCTTGCATTCCGCGACGACCATTCCGAGGGCCGCCTTGCGGCAGACTTCCTCCGCGAACTCGATATCGTTGAAGTAGAACATCCATTTCCCGCACCTGCTCTCGTCTAGCGCAGGTGCCAGCTCGGTGTCGATGTAGAACGAACACCATGGGTTGTCCACCCTGACGATTCGGCCGTCTTCGCTCAGCATCGTCTTCTCTTCCATCCATGCCTCATATGGTTTGAGGGTGCTTTCGTAGTACGCGATTGTTCTCGGAGAGCACCCCTCGACTTCCTTGTCGGTAAGGAAGAGACCGAGTAGACTCGAGTTGCTGGGCACGCTGCTTTCGGCATGGCTACACATAGTGCTTTCGAGCACTGCTTTTAAGATTGCTTTATCTGCAGATAGTCTAGAACCGGCTACATCTGTGTTAGAACCATATTGATCATCGCTTCCACCGGGGGCTCCTTTCCCCTTGGTTCGATGGAAACAATTCTGAAGTGCAGGCCTATGTTCCGGTAAATGATTATTTAGCTGAACTCGGAGAAGCCCTTTTTGCTCAAACAATTGAAGAGAACAAGCGAGAAAATCATTACCGTTCAGTCGAGTCATTCTGCGAAGTCAAGGGCGGTTAGAGGCTCCCTAAAGGTTCAGAGCTAATTGCAGAGGCAAACTCTCATCCATATATTCGAGTCCGCGACTTAAACAACGCTTCTGTTCTCTTACTCACTTCGGAAATGCTATATATCGACGATGAAACACGATCTAATATTTCGCGCTACGTTGTCAACACTGGCGATCTAATTGTTTCCGTTGTCGGAACGATTGGCCTTACGGCGTATATCGGAAAAACGCTCGATGAGGCAAACCTCACAGAGAATTGCAACAAACTTACTTCGTTTAAAGGCGACTTTGCGGCGTGGTCGTATTTCTTTCTTCGTAGCTCAATGGGCATGGAAGCTATTAGGCTTGGAACTGTTGGTGCCGTTCAGACCAAGCTTGCATTAAAAAACATTAAGTCGATGAACGTCCCGTTTGCTCCAGCTTGTGCAATAGAAAGAACGACTTCGACGCTCAATGGTATTCTTGAGCTCATATAGGCTAATATACTCAAGTCGTAGGCTCTTGGCGAACTGCGTGACGCATTGCTTCCCAAACTCATGTAGGGCGAAATCGACGTCTCTCAGTTTGGCGCTGTTCGGATGGATTAGGTATAGAGCGCTATGGCAGGGGGGCGAAGATGATGATTGTTGTAAATGAATCGGCTGCTGCTTCATATCTATACCTAATGGGATTAACCATAGACGAAGAGCTGCCGCTTACGCAACACCTCTCTCTATTGCCGGCCACGTGCAAGGCCTCGCCGGACGACATGATAAATTCTGTGATGAAATATGGCAGCGGAGATGAGACCGATTTAGGTGTCTTGATTGCCGTCCTTAGGAAAACTACAGCTCAGTTGCGCGTTGTTGGAGAGGGCAAAGAGCTTGCAGTTCGAGTTTGGAATGCCCAATCTGCAATAGTTCTATTGTCCGCGCTTTTGAATTGCGAATTGTATTGGCATGTTCAGAGCGATTCGCGGACAGAAGATTTTTCGCCATGCTCGGCAATCAATGTTGTTCTTTCTACAAGGTTGTTCATTCCAAGAAAATTGAAAGTGATCAACGATTCAGAGAAGCAGTGGATAAGACAGCATTATCGGGACGCATGGGAACTGTTTGATAAAAACACGCGATTTGAGACCGCGGTGAATTCCTTGTGGAGCTACAAGCAATCGCTTCGACCTTCAGTTCAAATGGCGATTATATGGGCTGGGATTGAGTCATTGTTTGGAGTCCGGAGCGAACTTGTTTTTCGTGTCAGTACTCTCGCAGCTTTGTTTCTTGGAGGAGGCAAGCAAAAACAGCAAGAAATAAAGAAACTATATAGAGCAAGGTCAGAAGCCGTTCATGAGGGAAAACAACCTTCTGAGTCTTGTGTTTCCGATTCTGCAAAATTATTGCAAGCGCTAATCTTGGAATGCGTCGAACGGGGCTGTTTACCAAATGAGGACGGTTTGCTTTTCGGATTCGAAGAAGGATCGGCTAAATAATCATTTATCGCCCTACGAGTATTTGCAGATGAGACACCGATGCGTTTCAGTTGCATTGCATAGACAAGATAACGAAAAAGCAGCAAATCAAGAATGGCGATTCGCAAACATGGTTTATCCGGAGTTTTCACCAACCGCATCTTTGCGCGCCGCCTCAAATGAAACCCATAATGGAGTTTGGGCCATTCCAGAGTCACTTGCGCAAAGGTATTGCGAGTTTTTGGATCCAGTGATTTTGAGACGTAGCGTCGCCACTCAGACCGCGAACGCTTCATCGATCTGCAACTTCGGCAAAGCAAAAGGCCGAACATATGACCATGTTTTGATTCATCCAGTTGCCGATATGGCCTCTTGGTTGCAAGATGCCTCGACGGATCTGAAGCCGCAAACACGCTCCAAGCTCTATGTTGCAATTACTAGGGCGAGGTTCAGCGCTGGCTTCGTGGTTGCTGACAATAAAATAAATGAGCTTCCAGACACGCTAAGCGTCTGGAAGCCATAAATCAATCACGTGTTTGTTTGTCAGCAAAAGCGGATCCCTACGTGAACCTAAAGACGGCCTTGATCAGTCATCCGTTGAACCTGGAGATGCACTTACCAGTCAACTTCATCCATATCACCCCAATCCTCTGAAACAACTCTCATGTCACCCTTCTCTGGCTGCGTCTCGGTTGCGCCCAGCGCCTATTTGGCTACTTCCGCTTGTATCCTGAGCAATAACCTCCGCTGCTGCAACCAAGGTGGCGAATTGCTGCCTTTGCCATATGGATCTGTATGTAAGTGCTTCGAAGTGATGATGCCGATCTCACTTCAATTCATGGACACATCGAAATAATAGGGCGGAGTCGCTCTCTCGATCCCGCCTCGCAAACCCGAATAGTTCTGACTTTCCCGTTATCCGGAACATCTGGGGAAGTTCGCGTCCCAGTCCGGAAAACCCAATGCCTGAAACGACGATGCCAAGGGGTTACTCGGTCAGCTTCTTGCATCCGTGCCAGGTCAAGGGAAGGGGCAGCCTGTAGAACGAGGTTGGCTCCATAGGGATCTCCTCGAGCCTTCCGTTGCCCCGCCGAACCCATGAAGTTCCGCTTGCGTCGGTGAAAGCCGTTTCGGGTGCCGTGCGTACTCCCATTCCGTGCCCTTCCGTCGGGAGCCATATGCACCATGCTCCAGGAGGAAGCGTGCCGACGCAGACGCGGTTGGGATAAGCGGGGCGGTTATCCTCACCTTTGAAAGAGGGGCCGGCCCCGCTAATCCCGACGCAGGTGACGATTACGTCGTAGACGGGGGACTCGCTTTCGTTTCGAAGCACGACGAATTGCCAGACGAACCGATTGTCCTCGGGCTGATCAGTTCGGTTTCGATCCCCTTCGTACCATGCCGATATGCGGGATGGCTGATGCCGCTTGATGTCGTCCTCCCTGTTCTTTTTGCTCTGGTTACTTTGCCAGAGTGCGGCAATCAAGGCCCCCAAGGTAACGAGTCCGATGAATGCTTGGACAATCAGATTGGCGATGTCTATATCGATATCAAAAGGCACTGGATGGTCACCAGCTTAGCGTCGTGGGGCGATAAATCTAACTCCGAATAATACGGCTTGATCGATGGTCGACGTTACGTAAACGTCAAAATGGGTTTGTCTTAACAGCCATATTTTCTTAAGACAAACTTGCCGCAACGCCAATTCAAAGAGTTTGCCGTGACGCAGACAGATGCAGTTGGTTGCTGAAAAGCGTGGTTATTTGGGCAGGATTCGCTTCAAAACGCCCGTCGATTATTACGATCTAATGCAGCCTGTAGGGTGGATGTACTTCGATAAGCAGTAGTCGACATGCTCTGGTTTTGAACGAAAAGTCCCAGAGACAATCGATAACGATTCTTCTTTGATGATGCGAGCGGCGCTACCATTAGCAGCGCCGCTTGTTTTCCGCTCGCAGATAGATCCCGCCATGTTGACCACCGAATGCATCTTGACCGACGTGCTCGTACTCCTATTCGGGCACAGAAATTGGAGGCGCGGCCCCCAGCGTCTACTCAGCGAAATTCGTTAAGAAAGCTGACATCGAACACTGTGAACTCCGTCATCGAATCGAATCTCATTGACTGGGATGCGTTCATTAATGATGACTTTGATGCCTATTTCAAAGCTCGCGTCATGGCTTTGCTGGACGCTATTGAGTTCGCACTGGGCAAGTCCATCTCCGATAGGGGCACCGAGGAAACAGTAAAGAGATTTGGCCGCTCATTGGAATAAGATGCTTCTTAGCTCCGTTATTGGTTATAGAAAGAAGGCTTAATGTCTGATTTTGAAATTTTGCAGCAGTTGTGCGAAACAGCAGACGAACTTTCAAAGAAATACATCAGCTCTAGTTCGCCTGACTTTAAAGCATGGAAGACAAGGGCGGACAGGCTTTTAATTAGGCGATTTGGAAAAGACAGCTACGAATTTAAAAGCTTTAACAAAATCAGCTACTCGTTGTCTTTCTTCACCTCCGGTACGCCCGACTCGGCTTTCGTTGAAGCCTGTGCGGACGGCCTGCGCAGTGCAAAAGCTGTGCTGGAGACATACCTTGATGAGTTTTCAGACGAAGGGGAAACCGGATCGACTGCAAATGTTGGAGATTATTCGAAGGTATTTATCGTTCATGGTCACAACGGAGAGCTTAGAGAAAGGGTCGCGAGAATCATCGAAAGGCAGGGCCTGACGGCGGTTGTCCTAAACGAGCAGTCAAATCAGGGCAAGACAATCATCGAAAAGCTGGAAATTGAAGGCGATGCAGCAGGAGCGGTATGCCTTTTTACGGCGGAAGACGAAGGAAGAGCCCAGGCAGAACAGTCGGAAAAGCCCAGGGCTAGACAAAATGTTGTATTTGAAGCCGGATACTTTATTGGTCGGCTTGGCAGGGAAAACGTTGCAATTCTTGTTGACAAAGGTATCGAGATTCCCTCCGATCTACAGGGCGTCGTTTATACCGGAACAGACAGTTGGGAGTTCGGCCTCTTGAAAGAACTCAAGTCCATGGGATATTCCATCGACTTTAATAAGATGGATATCTAATCTGTTGATCCCTCCTTTCACCGACTGGCAAAACGATTTACACCTAATTGTGGACATTGCCCACACGATTTCTCTTTGCTCCCGCATTGATCTCGCTAAACTAATAGCTGCTGCTACCAGCGCATTTTCTGGTGCACATTCTATTGGCTCCTGCGAAGATCGGAGCGGGTATGTTTGCTGCCGAGTCCCACACCAGCCGTCATTACATTGCGATTGTTGCCATGGCCTGCCTATGAGTTTTGCTGGGCGGGCCTTCTTATGCCGCGGGCGCGGAGAGCCTCATCATCGCGGGCGCGACGTACTACGAGCCGGGCGTGTCGGGCCCCGGCTGGGCTTGGACCGATGCCGACCACCTGGAGCTTAACGGCTACGCGGGCGAGGCCATCGGCGCCGAGGGCGACCTGGTGCTGACGCTTACAGGGCAAAACTCCGTGACGGAGTCGCATGCGCCCGATGCGGACATCACGCTGTGCGGTATGGAGGTGTGGGGCAACCTGACACTTCGCGGTACCGGGACCCTGAAGGCGACGGGCTCGCAGTGCGGGATCCACGTCTCGCAGGCGCTCGTGGTGGACGTCTGCACCGTCGATGCCCGGGCGGACGGGGCCGATATTACGGACGAGGCGGTTGCCGGCGTGATCGCAGGCGACATGGCCGTGCGCGGCGGCGGACGCGTCGTTGCCGCGGGCGCCGCGTCCGGAGCGGGCGTGCGCGCCTACGGCGTGTATCTGCAGGATGCGAGCCTTGGCGATGGTTTGGCCGGCTGCCGGCTTTCCGTCGACGCCTCGTGGCTTGATGCGACCGGTACCGACGGCGGTGTTGCTTGTCTGGGTGGGTCGCTTGTGTCCGCACGGTTTGTGACGCCTGTTGGCGGGACCTTTGGTGCTGGTGGCGTGTTGAATGCTGCAGGCGCTGTGACACCGCACGTGGTGGTTGAGCCCGATGTCGCCACGCCTCCGGCGGGGGAGACCGACGGGCGCGATGTTCCTGGCGATAGCGCGGGCAAGTCTCCCACCGATGCTAACCCCGCTGCCGGAGAGCCCACCACAGGGCCCACGGCAAATCCGGCGCCGAAGCCCGCTGCCGCGTCAGCCAAGACAACAACGACAGTAACCAAGACCACAGTGTCCACGCCGTCCAAGTCCAAGTCCGCCACCGCGACCACTGTGGTACTCCCCAAGACCGGCGACAGCAACTGGATCGCCGCTTCCGTGGCGCTTTTCCTGCTGGGGACATTGCTTATGGCTGCCGCATGTCGCTGCTGAAGCACCCATTTCGATAAGCAATGTAGAAGACCATATTCGTAACGACGCATTAGTAGAATAGATTATAACGACAATTGCTCAGGATTTATCTAACATGAACCACGAATCGGATCATACAGTTGACGCTGCCAAGAAAGAATTAAACGCGGACCTTCTTGAGCTGTTCGAGCGTTGCAGCTATCTGTACAACGAGGCATTTTATGCCAACACGGAACTAGCAATCCTTCGCGAACTGTCTAAAGCATCTTCTGGCTATGAGAATGAAGTAATTTGCGCTGGCTGCTTCTTCAGCTTTACACAACTTGCATTAACCGAATCCTGTTTCATGAATTGCGCGCGGTTATTTGATGCCAAAAGCGACATCAGTATTGGGAACTTGATAGAAGAAGTCTCGTCTCATTCTGCTGAAATCGACGCACTTGCAATCTCTATATTCAGTGATCGACCAAACTTTGACAGGCTTAATCCAATCGTTCACCCATTGGCAGAGGACGAGGAGCGTTTTTACCCCAAAGAAGTTGAGTCTCAACGCTCATATGAAAAACTGTTCGGAGATCATTACGAAATGGTTACCGTGTGTATAACCACTCATGACCTTTCCAATTTGTGGAAAAAACGACTCAACGGTCTCAGTAAACTAACTGACATGCTTCGCGATCAGCGAAATAAAGTATTCGCCCATAGCGACATAGAAGCACTGAATTATGATGAGCTTGTTAGGCGACTTCCTTTAACTTTCAGCGAAATTCAAAAACTAATCGACTTCGCACTCGATCTAACAATCGAATTATTCGCCAAAATTACTGGTATTGAAAAAGATCGATTGCCCAAGAACTACAACGATATACAAGGCCTCCTAAAATATGCGGAGGTTGGCATGGAGGCTGTTGAACAGCATTTGGGTAATCTATAGGATTCAAGCGCCTGCAAGTAGTTAAGCATGCGAGCGCTTGAATCTGAATACGATCCTTGACATAAAGTCCGACCATCGCACAATGACGGTTTTCCATGCCAAAAAGACACTGAAGTGTGAGATAGCTCAAAACTCAACAAATCAAATAATCAGCAGTTCAGGTCTTATGGGAATAATTCGATTCGCATCACGTTGCATCTAAGCGGCTGTTTATACTTGGATATAAACACTAAGGAGGCAGCAATGCTTTGGAGCTATGTTCAGCTAGATGACGGCACTCAGTTTGCCTACTCAGAAACACGAGACGACGGGACCGTTCGCGTAGCCGTCGAGCGCCCGGTTGATTTTGGTTTTGACCATGCAGAATGCTTTCTACCTGCGGTCAAATGGTTTAACGTCGAAGGATTTTCTACTGACGATCTGGATTTTTTGACCGAGTTCGTTAGATCAAACGCTCCGTTTATCTTCGAGCTTGCAGAACGGCAAAAAGCTGGACCGGCGGTGGCATAATGCCTCGAATTCTTGTTTTTGGACAGTATGTTCTGTTCTTTTGGATCGCGGAAAACGGAGAACCCGTTCACATCCATGTAGGGGTAAAGAGGGCGGCTGCTAACTCGACTAAGTTTTGGCTCACTAAAAATGGTGGATGCACACTTGCGAACAACGAGAGCAAGATTCCGGCTAAGGATCTCAGGGATCTTTCAAAACTAATCACCATGAACCATCGATACATTTGTGACAAGTGGCGCGAAACCTTTGGTGATGATTCCCCGACATTCTATTGCTAAACCGCAATTGAACCATGATTACGCTTGTCAACTCATGATTGCCGATGTTGACGGGCGGGACCTTCCTGTTACGCCACTAGTGCTCCAATCGTACTTTCCGATAGCCCGGAACCCAAAGACAACCAGCACTACGCCTGGATCCAGGACCTTGTTTCCGGAAACCGCACGCGAGCAGAACTCGCCGACGAGCTGCGCCGCAATTGCGTTGTGTGTCTCGACGGTGCGTCGCACGTATAAAATCTAAGCATCCAAACTCTAACTATGAAATGGAATGGACGCCACATGGAACTCCCTAGCACCCTGTGCAGCAATGTGTACGACTTCGCGTTTTGCCCCGAGCCCTGCTACGAACGCCTGGCCGACCTCGCCGACCCCGAGGACTGGGGTCCCGGCAACCGCATCCTCAGAAACTACTTGTCGTTTTCATTTAGCCGGGCGGTGTTCCTGACCGAGCGCGACGTGGACCAGACCGCGCCGTCCAACCTACCGCTGGTGTTCGACGACGACCAATGCCTGTTCAACACCGGCCTGTACACGCGTCGCTACGAGACCATCTACGGCCTGTTTGAGCCCAACACCAAACCCGACGCGCGCCAGCGCTGGTTTTTGAAGGGCTTCTTTAAGGAGAGCGACCCCATGCTGGTCTCGTTTGAGTACCTGCCGTGCCGCGTGCGCTTTGCCGAGGACCCCTCCGAGCTGGTCTTTGACTACCGCCTTCCCATCCGCTCCAACATCGACCACATTCTGGGCGACGAGGAAAACCTTACGCGCATTCCCGCCAGCCTGATGGGGGAGGGCAACTCGCTGCTGCTGCGCCGTGCCTTTGAGGGAGCCGTCGTCGAGGCCGCCCGCCTCGCCGCAGCCAACTATACGCTCGCGGTGCCGCAGTTCTACGGCGGCCGGATCCAGCTACTCCTACCGCTGTGCCTGACCGGCGACAAGCCCGAGCTGGCGCTGACCATCCAACGCGAGGACGGTTTCTACGCCGCGCGCACCTGCCTCACGCTCGACATGGCCTACAACAACGCACGACTTATCTGCCGCCCCGAGACCTCGTGGATAAAGCGGTAAAGGGTGGTTAAGCTGCGGTTTTGTTGGCTGACAGGGTTGAAACAGTGCGGCTTGCTCCCACGAATTTAAAATCGGGGGCAAAAAGTTCTTGGTAAACCACGCGCGGCTATGTTAGTATCTCTTTTGCCGAAAGGCGACGGGCGATTGGCTCAGGGGTAGAGCATATCCTTCACACGGATGGGGTCACAAGTTCGAATCTTGTATCGCCCACCATCTAAAGCACAGGTCAGAGGTGTTAAGCCTCTGGCCTTTTTCTTTTTGACACCAAAATCGAAGCGAAGTTACCTAAGGCGTTATATGTTACGCAAGTTCACCTTAGGTGTCGTCATTGCACGTTTTTCAAAATGCGTCTGCGTTCATTCATTGAATTCCGTGCGTAATCTAAGTGCAATTGTGGAGACAGAGACCACTGGCGCACAGCTCGTACCAGCACATTCATGGCTCGATCAACCTTTCAACACATCCCATCCAATATTTGGTCAGCATTTGGTCAGCTTCCAGTACTTACCCACATGATGCCCCGGTAGATAATCGGCCATGCCCGCAATCCGCACGGCCTACGGTCGAAACTAGGGGAGGTCCACATGGACGAGATTGTTTGCGCAAACACCGCATTCCGCTACTGGCGCTGCCCGCCACAGGTGCGCGATCTCTACCCGCGCCTGCCCAACTCCGAAGATAGCTGGCGAGCTCTATCCCAAGCCCCTTTCGTAACCGACGTCCTCAAGACCCCGATTATCGCTGTTGCTTCGCCAGGTTGTTGTAATCATCACTCGGGACTGCGCTCTACTATTCGCTGGGAAGGGGCATCGAATGCCGGCACAACAATCGACACTAATTTAGGCTTCAGTGTCACCAATCCGCTTAACACGTTATTTACTATGACACGCTTTGTGTCCCAAATAGATCTCGTACTGGCTATGTACGAACTATGCGGCTGGTTTTCTGTTTTCGAGCCGGCTCCCGCTGCCGAAATGCAGCTAAAAATGGCGGTAGAGGAGAATCGCAATTCCAGCACGCAGGATTTGTTCGAACTTGGACAAGGCGAAGACGAGGTTCCTTGGAAACGAGTTTATGCCCGTGCAACCGTAAAGGACCCAGATAATGATGGCCAAAAGAGCAAGCGTGAAGATGGAAGAGAGCTCACGAAACTCAAAGGTACTTCTCTTTGGATGAGAAAGCCGCTCATCGAACTGAGCGACCTGCATCGTTTCGCCGACAAGGTCAAAAGTCAAATGTGGGGAAAGCAGTTTTATGATGCCGCTCAGCAGGTTATCGGCATTGCTGCGTCTCCACTCGAGGTCGCTGGGGTCCTGCTTCTAAGTCGTTCTCGACGTCTAGGTGGTGCAGGATTCAGATACGTGTACCTCAACGATTTAACCCCTCTATCCATGGCGGCCCAAAGCATCGCAGGGCAAAAGGTTTGCTACGGCGATATCGTGATCGTAAATCCAATCCTGATGAAGGCGGTAATTATCGAGATCCAAGGTGAAGTCATCCATGGATCTGGCGCGGTACTTGACCACGATGCCGAGCGCATGACTGCGTTGCAGAGCATGGGATTCGATGTATTCCTGGTGACTCACGATATGCTCAACGATTCAAAGCAGCTAGACACCATAGTCAGGAGCGTCTTCGACCGTTTAGGGATTCGCTATAAAGCCAAAACTGAAGCAATGAAGTCAGCCGAGACGCGACTGCGAGCAAATGTTTTGTGCAACTGGTTGGAAATCGGAAATTAGTCGGCGACAAGGCGCTAGAACTACCTAGTTTGCCTGTTAGTGAATTAATGTCATTTCAAAACTATGCCGGATTACGGTGCTGGACCCGGACCGGCCGTCCATGCCCTGCATTTCACGGAATGCGCAAGCCGTC
>CALIOA010000011.1:0-90838 GCA_938045065.1 uncultured Collinsella sp. | reverse complement strand
ATGGAAAATCCCCCTAATCTAGCAACGGTTTAGAGTCTACTAGATTGGGGGGACGGGGGCCAAGCCCGCACAGTTAGCGTCGGCGTGACGTCCTTCGTCTACAGCACGGTTAAATGCATCGAACAAATGGGCTGCTTCCTCGGGACGCGAGGAAGCATCTAAAACAGTGTTGAGAATGTCTCCCGCATCACGTCCGTGTGTCTCCGTCGCAGGAACCGACGTGGTCTCGCCATCAAGAATGCAAATATTGTCACGAGGCACTGAAGCCACGACAACCGGCGAATGCGTGGTCACGACAAACTGCACGTTGGGGAAGATGCGAACGAGGTCCTCCAGAATTCGTGCCTGTCAACGAGGGTGCAAATGAAGGTCGATCTCGTCAATCATTACCACGCCCGGCGTCTTGAGCACACGATCCCCTAGTGCGGGGTTCAACATCGCCATGCGATATGCGATGTCCGCAAAAAGGCTCGACGTGCCACGATATCCGTCGCTCATAGAGTGAATCCTATCGCGATGGTAACTACCATCGGCAGTGCTTATATGTAAACACCAGCTGGCCGAGTTCGGCATCAAAATCGACCATCGCGTCCACGGTAGAAGCAGCGGCATCAAAACATGAGGCCGGTGCCTTTTTAACCGCAGAGAACAGTGCGCTGTCACGCCTATTCTGCTACTCCCAAATGGATTGAGATTTAAACCATGCATTCATACGTGCATCGTTCGAAGATGCCTGTAGGGCACCTTCGAACCCACGCGTCCTGTTGGGCAACGATTGGTCTTTAGGTTCAGTCCGCGTCCACAATCGATCGGTCCCATAACGAGCAAGAATGGGAAGGACAACCGTCTCGCCACTGCCGACATTTTTATTGCAGCCGATCGCTGACATCCATTACAGGCGCAGCGTCAGCAATAGTCGTGCAGCCCTTGGCAGTATTAGGCGAACGCAACTAAAACCGTTGCAAATGCAATTAGGTATAATTCTTCCAAATCGCCTAGAGAAAGTGTTTGAATGCTGACCGTAATCGTGCCTACTTACAATGCCGAGCCGTATCTTTCTCAGGCTATAGGCAGCCTATTAAACGAAAACAAAATCGAACTGGAAATCCTCGCCATCAACGACGGATCCACCGACAACTCGCTCGCCATTATGCAAGATTTCGCTGCGCGCGACTCACGCGTTCGAGTGATCGATAAGGCAAACCAGGGTTACGGCGCAACCTGCAATCTGGGCATTCGCGAGGCAATGGGCGACTGGATTGCCATCCTCGAGCCCGATGACTGGATCGAGCCCGGAATGTACTCCGACATGTTTGCCTTTGCCAAGCGCGAATTTGGCGGTCCGAACAAGCTCGATATTATTGAGACCCCGTATTGGATCATTCGCAACCCCGATACCCCCCAAGAGGTCAAACTACATTGCGCATATCGTGGTCGCATCAAACCGTCTCGGCAACCGTTCACCATTCACGACGCTCCACACCTGCTGGCCCATCATCCGTCCATTTGGTCGGCAATCTATCGTCGCGACTTCCTAATGCAAAACAATATCTGGTTTAAGGAAATCCCCGGTGCGGGCTGGGCCGACAATCCATTCCTTGTCGAAACGCTCTGTCAGGCAAAGGCGATCGCTTACTGGCCCAAGCCGTATTACTGCTACCGCGAGGAAACACCCGAAAAGGCAGCTGCTCTGGCAAAGCGTGACCCCTTGATGCCGTTTAATCGCTGGAACGACATGGTCGATATTCTTGAGCGGCTCAACGTCACCGACCCCGCCGTTTGGACACCCCAAATCACACGTGGCTTCACCTATATGGGCATCATGATTGAGCACACCGGAATTGATGGCCACCCCGAAATCGAGCGGGCGATCCACAGGATGTTCGAACGCATGCCGCAAGAGCTGGTATTTGCCAATCCTCGCATTACCCCTGCGGCCAAAAAGCTCTATGCCGAGTATATGGGCATCGCCAACCCTAAAATCAGCTACCGCGCATACGCCAAGGACCTCGTGGGCGAGGGCCTGTATAACGTATGGAACAAGGGGCCCAAGCAAACTCTAAAAATGATCACATCGCACTTTGGTTCATACAACGCACGCGCTGGAAAATAGTCTGATGGGCAGCAAAACAAGCAGAAACACCTCCATCGAAGCGCTGCGCTTGGTAGCGGTCGCTGGCATCGCGGTATTCCACACGTTTCAGTGGACCTTCCAGGCCGTCTGCATCAGCGTGCCGGAATATGCACCGCTCGCCGCCTTCCCCTATTCGGGACTGCTGGGGTTCATTAACTTGCTTGGCTGCTGGGCCAACGAGGTCTTCTTTATGATCTCGGGCTATTTTCTCATCGCTTCGGCCGCGCGTGCTTGGGACGGTGGAGCAACGTGGAAGTCGCAAATGCAACGGACGGCGCAGCGCCTTGGCAAGGTCATTATGCCCACTGCGTTTTATTGCCTCGTGGCGCTCGCGTGGTCCACGGTCGTCTCACCCATTCCTGATGTAGCCCTCAACACGCACAACTGGTATACCCTGGGACTCGAGTTCATTTGGGTCTATGCCGCCACGGTCTTCATGGCGCCATGGTTTGGACTAGCAAGGAGTCGACTCCCCCGGAAGAGCTACACGGCGACGGTCATCGCCGTTGGCATCCTCGCATTTGTTGTTAACGGGTATTTAGCCGCTATGAGTGCGACAAGCGCCGGCGAGTTTTCTTGGCTCCAAAAGTTCATGAGCGCCGTCACGTACGTAGTCGCGTTTTTGATCGGCGGACTGCTCCGCGACGTTGCCGATGTCATGGATTCGGACAGGGTGGGCGCCTTGGGCATGCGCTCGCTCGTAACGGTTTTGGTGCTCACCATCATCCTGGAAGGAGCACTCTCCTTCACCGACAACCTCACAGCGATGACAATCCTCTCCTACAAATCGACCTCGCTGATCTCGTTTGCCCTCGCTGCCGCCTGCCTGCTCTTTGCGGCAACCCGACGCAGTGCCTCAGGCAATCCGCGAACTGCAGGTGTCATCGTCACCTTATCGACCGCCACGCTTGGTTTCTATGTGATGCAGTCACTCACCAGTAGCCTGTGGCGTCCCGTCTTCAATACGTTGCTCGCAAACATACTGGTCAGCCAAAACAGCCCGGTAGCTATATACATCGTCACGGGTACCGTCATTAGCATCGTCTTTGCTCTGGCACTTCTCATCATCGATGCAGCCAGAAGCTTTATCGCTCGCAAGCTCAAGCGGCAATAGACACGCTGCCGTCAGACGCTAAAGCCGCTACAGCCGTGGCAGGTTCCTGCGTTTTATTCAAAGCTTGCCGCCAAGGTGCGCCGAGCCTTTACAATAGGACAGTCCCAAGGACGTATTCGATAGCTTCCGCGCTGCACTCACCCGCCGCGCGTGAAAGGATATATTGCCCCATGCCTTCAACCCTTCCCGCTCCCATCGATAAGCTCGCCATTGTCGTCGTTACGTACAAGCGCCAGGAACTCCTGGCCAACTTGTTCGACTCCATGACCGAGCTTACGGCAGCGCCCTGGCGCATCGTGATCGTCGATAACGAGAATTCGCGTGAGACCGAGGCCATGTGCACCGCATTCAACGAGCGCCTGGCCAACCTGTGGGGCACCGACATCGAACAGCCCGACGCGAAGGGCGGCACCGACCGTGTCATCTACGCCCCGCAGCTCGAAAACGGCGGCGGTGCGGGCGGCTTCTCCGCCGGCACCAGATGCGCCTACGACCTGGGCGCTCAGTGGTTCTGGGTGATGGACGACGATGTGCTCGTCATCCCCGAAGGCATCGAGCGTCTTGCCAAGTGGACCGACCGCTACGACGTCATCCAGGGTTCGCGCCTGGACTTTGACGGCGGCGCCTTCTTTTGGCAATACCAACTCATCCTTTCGCTCGGCATTCCCAACCCTGTCGCCAAGTGGGACCTGGGACCCGAGGGCTACCGCGCCATGAACCAGCTATGCTTTGAGGGCGGCATGTTCTCGCGCCGCGTGGTCGACAAGATCGGCCTGCCCGATGCGCGATTCTTCATCTACGGCGACGATGCCTGCTATGGTTACGTGGCCAGCCAGCACTTCCCCGCCGCCGTTGTGGCCGACCTGGTGCTCAAGCGCGCCCGCGCCGTCTCTAACTGGGATATCGCCGGCAAGCGCCAGCTCAACTCTACGAGCGACACCAACCGCTACTACATCATGCGCAACCGAGGCTTCCTCGCTCGCTATATGCAGATCTACGGTGACTACCACCCCATGCTGTTCCGTCTGGGCAATGCCGCGACCTTCTGCAAGGAATTCATTCGCCTGGCTGCGGTCGATAAGTGCTTTAAGACCGGTATTCCGGCGCTGCGCCGTGGCATGAAAGACGCCCGCAAGATCATCAAGGATCCCAACTGGAAGCCCATGCCGCCCATGAAGGACGCGGAACAGTAAAGGGCTTTCGCCCGCCGCTACAGACGTTGGCACACCACGGACGCACGCTGCCCATCAAAACCGAACCCCCAGCGCATGCGACCCACGCCGGGGCGCGGTACACGGATTTCGTCGATGCCGTCGCGCTCTATGTCGAGTAGCGACTGCACGGCCAGCAATTCCAGGCCCAGCGCATCCACATCGGGGTCATACATCAAGTTAATCGTTATCAGCGGGCGCTCGTCCAGCATGCCAATCGTATCTGCTACGTCGAACACAGCACCCGTAGGGAAAACCTGGATGTCCCAGCGACCCGCGCCACACTTTCGCCTCGAGGCAGGATTGGCATAGCCCGGCAAGCCAAAGCAGAGCCCCTGCAAGAGCAGATGATATGGCAGCGGCGCATCTGGGTCGGTCGCACCGATTCCCGCATCTCCCAGGATGCGGCTTAGCGCCCGCCTCACCGTATCCTCGTCCCCACGGCACAACCCGTCGCGAAACGCATCGACGTCTCGAATGTCTTCGGCAGCACACTCAAACCACTCAATAATCACTAGACGCAAGGCCTGGCGAAGCTCGTTATTGGGCAATCGCAAAGCACGGAGGCGATCGTCATGCTCTGGCTTCTCAGTCATATCCGTCGTCAGGAAACCTGATAGATACAGCGCCGTCCACAAGCCATCATCAGGCGAGGCCTCTAGCCCCGCAGCGCCCAAACAAAGCGGGACCCCAACGCATCCATGGGCCTCGAGCAAATCAAACAAGACCGAAAGGCGGTCGAGATTCCACCCGGCAACTACCCTACTCAGGCTATCGGCATATCCATACAGATCGGCACGCACAGGCGCCGTGCAGCCTCGGCCCAGAAAACCGATCACACGCTCTGGACTCGAGCAATAGGCCCTGCCAAACCGATACCCCTCGAGCCATTCACGCGCATCATCCAGGTATTCCTCGCGCCCAGCATGATTCAAAAGAGCCTCGACCTCGGCATCCGAAATACCGAAACATCGGTCACACCACGCCGACAGCGGCGTCGTCAGACAATACGAGCAGCAGTGCAAAGAAAGTGCCGCTTCGGCAGGGCCGGGACACTCCCCCATCAGACACGTCAGCCGCAACGAATCGCGCGCAGTGGCAATGGCGTCAAACAGCACACGGTCAAGTAGTTCTGCCGGATCGGCGTCGGAAGCGCCCCTCGCGCTCGCACGGCGAGACCACGCCGCATCGTACCCATCAACGAGCAATACAACCTGCTCATCGCAGGCAATCTCCAGCAGCTCTATGAGCACGCCAAGCACCGAGTCAACCTCGTCCGCGCTCGCTACGCCACGCGCAACGCGTTCGATGTGACGCACCTTGTCTCGTGCTAAATCCGGAGCCTCCAAGAGCGCCAGAAGACGAGCGCACTCGCCCGAAAGGGCATCACGCACGACGTCGGCAACAGCGGCACCACGCCTCGCAGCGCCAGAAAAGTCCAGCGATATCACCGGATAGCAAGCGTACTCATCCCGATAGCGCCCGCCGTTCGCATCCCAAATCTGAGCATCGGCAAACAAACGCTGACCAGAGCGACCGACCGCTGGACGCTCCAGAAAAGCCCTGAGCATCGACAAGTTCATGCTCTTGCCAAAACCCTCGGGTCGACAGCACACCACAACGGACGCGTCGCAGTCCAACACATCGGCAATAAACATGGTCTTGTCAACCAGCATGCAGCAACCAAGGGCCTCCGCATAGTCGTGCATGCCAATGGGCAAAACCGCATCGTCGGCACAGCCGATCAAGCGCACGCCAAAGCCAGCAGCACAATCAACATTTGCCTGTTCAGACACCAAAACGTTCCCCCTAAATCGCTGCACGATGCCAATTGTAATGACCGCCTCGCGCGTACCGACGACGCCGGGCGAACATATCGGGCAACGGTAGCAACAAGAGGTGTGAGGGGGCATAACTAATCGTTGCACAACAAAACGGGGCCCGATGCATTCGCACCGGACCCCGCCCCAACTCTTTAGTTATCTAGCAACCAAGAGGCTACTCCTCCGAGCCGTCCTCCCCAGAAGCCTTCTTCTGCTGATCGAGCTTATGCTTACCACTTACGATAGACGTAGCGCCCAGCGTGGCCAAGCTTGCACTGGCAAGGCTCGCCATCACAATCAGATCGCCCGTCTTGGGCATGTTGCCACCCGAGGACTTGGTAGTTGTAGTCGTCGTGGTTGTAGTGGTCACCGCCTTGGAGTCATTTTGCTCTTGACTCTTGTTGTCGGTGTTGCCCTTACCGCCGTCCTCGCCCTGCTGCTTTCCGTCCTCGGTCTTGTCCTTGCTCTCGTCCTTCTTCTCAGATTCAGACTTCTTATCCTCGTCCTTCTTCTGAGCGGATTTGTCGTCCTTCTCCTCAGAGCTAGAACCCTTATCAGATTCGGTCTTCTCGGAAGCCTTGTCCTTGGAGTCGCCCTTTGCGGCCTCGGTCTTTTCCGTGGAAACCTGATCAGAGTTGTCCTTGTTCTGGGTCGAGCCATTATTGACGCCAGCCATCAGCGAAGAGCCCAGCGTAGAACCGAGTTGCACGGAGAAAGAAGGCTTCTTGTCCGGCGAAGCAACAGGGGCGTCCGGCGCCTTATTCGAGTCGTCCTTGGAAGCATCGGAATCAGGGGCTGCGTCAGAGCCGGAGCCGTTGTTAGAGCCGGTGTCAACGGACGAATCGCTCGAGCCGGTAGATGAGTTAGAGGTGTCAGCGCCAGTCGAACCAGAAGCGTCGCTGTCCGTATTGCCGGCAGAGCTTGAAGGCGAATCGCCCGCAGCAGAGCCGTTCAAATTGGAGCCGTTCGGGGTAGAGCCGTCGTTGGTAGTGCCACCAGCAGAGCCATTACCGTCAGCATCGGTCGAGGGCGCATCCATCCTGTCATCGTTGGCGTCGTCACTCGAGTCGTCATTCGAATCAGGTGTCGGCGAGGGCGCCGGCGTAGGCTCGGGCTGCACGGGCGTCGCAGCGGCAGCCTCATCCTCGGCGATAAAAACCAAGCAGTCCTTCAGCTCATTCTTATAACGGTTCTTCCAGCCCTCATGATACTGGGGCTGGCTCGAATACTTGACCGCGACATTGTTGACCACGCTATTGGAGAGCGCCGTCACAAACTCGCGGTCAGTCATATCATTAGAAAGATTCGCCCAGCGGAAGAAGTCCCTGCAGCCACCGGTGCCACACATGTTGGTGATGCTCCACACCATGCCCTTGACGCAATCGGCACGGCCCGAAATATCAATACCAAGGCCGCTCTTGAGCCACGCCTCGGTCACCGCATAGTACGAGTTGTACGCATACGCATCCTGCAGAGCCGAAAACTCAGCAGGGTCGATGTTATAAGCGCCCTGGAAGGCCTCCTGCGCAATACGGCCCAACTCGGTGGGCTGGCCGTTCTCGTACATGGCATTGCTCGTGTTGGAAATCTCGCTGCCGCGATCAATCGCATCCTTGAGCATGCTGTATTTTTCGGGGTTGTAGTTGTAGGCCTGCTTCATAAACGGAATGAGCGACCAACGACGGTCGAACTGGTAATAACCCAGCGCGTTGTAGCCGTCACCATACGAAAAGCCCTGGTTATAGTTGCCATGGCTCTCGTACTTGGTAAAGTACTTCATCTCGGGAGTCACGTTGACAAACGAAACGCCCTGGACCGACCTCAGCACGCCCGAGAAGGACTGCTGGGTGTAGAGACCCTTATCGATATCGGTGGCATCCGAGGCAACGCCCGGCGTGGGCTCCTCGGCAGCGGCGGGTGCCGGCGCGGAAACGGCGCCAAACGAAAGCGCCAGCGTCAGACCCGCGACAATAGCAGAATGCTTGGGCTGCATAAGATCCTCCCTGCATTGGTGTAGTTAAAGTTCAGTTTGCAAAGATAAAAGTAAGTATTGCAGCTCGCCCGTTGTTACACAACAACCCCTCGGTAAACGGCAACAACCCTCCGCGAATTCTTAAGGAATTGCGGTCAACCTACAGCTTAATGTCAAAGTTGATCTCGGGGACGGCGGCCAGGTCGGCCAACGTCACGCCGTCGACGTACTTTTCGATCACGTCATCCAGACCGCGCCAGAACTTGACGGTCGAGCACAAATCGCTACGGGTGCAGCTGTTGTCGATGCCATCGCACGCCACCGGAGCCGTGCTGCCCTCGACGGCACGCAGGATGTCGCCGGCACGCACCTCGGCCGGGTCCTTGGCCATCATGTAGCCGCCGCCCTTGCCGCGCACGCTCTTAAGCAGGCCCGCCTTCATAAGCGGACGAACCAGCTGCTCCAGATACTTTTGCGAGATATGCTCGCGGTCGGCAACCTCGCGCAAGGCAATCTTGCCCTCGGCGTCGCCCAGCGCCGCGATATAGATCATTAACCGGAGGGCATAGCGGCCCTTGGAAGAAATGAGCATACCTACCCTCCCATCGCATCTGGGACAACATAACCAGGTTTGTTTGTCCCAAATTTAAAGTAAGTGGGACAAACACAACAGGTTATATTGTCCCAGAATTTGAAAAGTCGAGTGGATTAGTCGGGTTTTCCCTTGACTAACGCCGAACCCATAGTAACTTTATTCCGAGAAGATTCCTAGGGTTTAGTACACCTATGAGTACACCGTATACAGAGAGGGACAGCATGAGCGCAAATCCGCTGCTTTCCATCGAAGGTCTGACCGCCTCCGTGGACGAGAAGACCATCCTCCACAACGTCAACCTCAACGTCGCCGCCGGCGAGACCCACGTGTTGATGGGTCCCAACGGCGCCGGCAAGTCCACCCTCGGCCACCTGGTCATGGGCGACCCCGTCTACACGGTCAACGACGGCTGTATCGTCTTTGACGGCCAGGACATCACCGAGCTCACCACCGACAAGCGCTCGCGCGCCGGCCTGTTCCTGAGCTTCCAAGCACCGGTCGAGATCCCCGGCGTGCCGCTGTCGAGCTTTTTACGTGCCAGCATCGCCGGCCGCCCTGGCCTAGAGATGAAGGGCAAGGAGTTCCGCCGTCGCGTCAAGGAGCTCGCGGCCGAGCTCAACATGGATACCGCCTACCTCAACCGCGAGCTGGGCGTGGGTTTCTCGGGCGGCGAGAAGAAGAAGGTCGAGATGCTCCAGCTTCTGCTGCTGCAGCCCAAGCTCGCCATTCTGGACGAGACCGACTCGGGTCTGGACGTCGACGCGCTTTCCACCGTCAGCCACGGCATGGACGCCTACCGCAAGAGCTGCGACGGCTCCATGCTCATCATCACGCACAACACGCGCATCCTGGAGCACCTGGATGTCGACCGCGTCCACGTTATGGTCAAGGGCCACATCGTACGCGAGGACGACGCCTCGCTCATTCCCTGGATCGACAAGAACGGTTTTGAGACCTTCGAGCGCGAGGCCGCCGAGCAGCGCGCCCAGGCCGAAGCCGCCGCTGCCGAGCAGCAGGCGTAAAGGGGCGACGCAATGACCAAGAACCGCACCGAGGTCGCGGACATCGACCGCAGCCTCTACGACTTCACCTTTGGCGAGGAGGGATTTGAGCGCCTCGACGCCGGCATCACGCCCGACATCGTGCGCGAGATCAGCGCCAAGAAGGACGAGCCGCAGTGGATGCTCGACCTGCGCTTAAAGTCCCTCGAGATCTTTAATCGTTTTCCCGACCCGACGTGGGGCCCCTCCATCGAGGGCCTGGACATGGATAACATCGTCACCTATGTCAAGCCCAACACCGACCAAAAGCACGACTGGGAGTCGGTGCCCGACGACATCAAGAACACCTTTGAGCGCCTGGGCATCCCCGAGGCCGAGCGCAGCTACCTGGCAGGCGTCGGCGCGCAGTACGACTCCGAGCTGGTCTACCACAACATGCAGGACACGGCGTCCAAGATGGGCATCGTCTACTCCGGTATTGAGGAAGCCCTGCATGACCCGCAGTGGGAGCCGCTCATCCACGAGAAGTTTATGACGCTCATCCCGCCCACCGACCACAAGTTTGCGGCCCTGCACGGCGCCGTGTGGTCGGGCGGCTCGTTTGTCTACGTGCCCAAGGGAACCAAGTTGGACTTCCCGCTGCAGAGCTACTTCCGTCTTAACGCCAAGGGCGCCGGCCAGTTTGAGCACACGCTCATCATCGTCGAGGACGACGCCGACCTGCACTTTATCGAGGGTTGCTCCGCGCCTAAGTACAACGTAGCCAACCTCCACGCCGGCGCCGTCGAGCTCTTTGTGGGCAAGCGTGCGCACCTGCGCTACTCGACCATCGAGAACTGGTCCAAGAACATGTACAACCTCAACACCAAGCGTGCGCGCGTGGACGAGGACGGCGACATCGAGTGGATCAGCGGCTCCTTCGGTAGCCACGTGGGCTACCTCTACCCCATGAGCGTACTCAACGGCCGTCGCGCCCGCTCGAGCTTTACCGGCATCACCTTTGCCGGCGCCGGACAGAACCTCGACACCGGCTGCAAGGTCGTGCTCAACGCGCCCGAGACCTCGGCAACCGTCGAGACCAAGGGCATCTCCAAGAGCGGCGGCATCCAGACGTTCCGCAGCTCTATCGTTGCCACGCCCAAGGCCGAGGGCTCCAAGGCAACCGTGAGCTGCCAGTCACTGATGCTCGACGACCAGAGCCGCTCCGACACCATCCCGGCCATGGACATCCGCGCCAAGAACGTCGACATCGGCCACGAGGCCACCATCGGACGTATCGGCGACGACAAGGTATTCTACCTGATGAGCCGCGGTATCCCGGAGGAAGAGGCTCGCACCATGATCGTCAACGGCTTTGCCAACCCGGTCTCCAAGGAGCTACCGCTTGAGTACGCCGTCGAGATGAACAACCTGATCAAGCTCGAGATGGAAGGAGCGATCGGATAATGAAACAGGAAACCAACACCGCTGCCACCACGCTCGAGCAGGTCAACGCTATGCCGGCCGCCACTTGGGGTTGGCTGCGCATGAACCAGACCAAGCTCGAGCTCTCTGACGAGCTTGCTGCCGCTCCCGCCGAGACCATTGAGGTTGAGGGCTTGGACGAGCAATTTGCTGGCGCGGCTGACGCCTTCGATTCCACCATGGACGCCATGGCCGAGCGCTTCCCCGAGCGCCGCGCCTCCGCCCCCGGCGACGCCGCCGACCGCGCCCGCATCACGCCCGAGACCGAGCTCGACGTGCCCGCCACCTCCGTTTACCAGGCCGGTGCCATTAAGCTGGAGGAGGAGCTCTCCCCCGCTGAGGCCTTCGAAACCGGCATGGGCGAGGCCGCCTACGCCTACTTGGCCGAGCACGCTTCCAAGCGCATCGTCATCGATGTGCCCGCATACCAGCACGCCACGGTTACCGTGCGCGTGAGCGGTGTCGATGCAGCCGCGGCCATCGCCGCCATCGACGTCGTCGCCCGTCCGCAGGCAACACTCGATCTGCGCATAGCCCTGGACTCCCCCGTCAACGGCCAGGGCGTCGTGGGCTCTGCGCTACGCGTGTGCGCTTACGAGTACGCCACCGTCAACGTAACCTGCACGCAGACGCTCGATGACAGCTGGATCGCGCTCGACGACACCGGTCTATTCCTAGACGAGGGCGCGCGCGTCAACGTGCAGCACACCGTCCTGGGTGCCGGTGCCAGCGCCACCGGCCTCGCCGGCGACCTGCTGGGCGACACCGCCAAGGTGACCATCGATACCGATTACCTGGGCGCCCGCGAACAGATGCGCGACTTTAACTACGAGCTGCGCCACCGCGGTCGTAAGACCGAGTGCGAGATCGACGCCAACGGCGTGCTGACTGGCACGTCCAAGAAGGTCTACCGCGGCACCATCGACCTCGTGCACGGCTGCAAGGGCGCAACCGGCACCGAGCGCGAGACGGTGCTTTTGGCCAACAAGGGCATCGACAACAAAACCGTCCCCGTCATCCTCTGCGACGAGGACGACGTCGCCGGCAACCACGGCGCCACCATCGGTCACGTCCGCGACGAGCAGCTGTTCTACCTCGCCTGCCGCGGCCTTGACCAAAATGCCGCCGAGGACCTGTTCATCCGCGCCAAGCTGGAGGACGCCGCGCTTTCCGCCACCGACGAGCGCACCCGCGCAGCCGTCGTCCGCCTGGGCAACAACCTGATCGACAACTTTGAAGAGGAGCTCGCATGATCGACACCGAGCACGTTAAATGCGACACCTGTACTGCCCCCGAGCCCATGGAGCTCGACGCCAGCGACGAGGCTTCGCGCGGCTGGCCCACTGTGGACATCGAGACTAACCCCTACAAGGGCCAGTTCCCGCTCTTCCAGCAGCACCCCGAGATCGCCTTCCTCGATAGCGCCGCCACCGCGCAGCGCCCTGCCTGCGTGCTTGACGCCGAACGCGACTTCTATCAGCGCATGAACGCCAACCCCCTGCGTGGCCTGTACTCACTGTCCGTCGAGGCCACCGACGCCATCGCGAAAGTCCGCCAGCAGATCGCCGACCTCATCGGCGCCGCCCAGGCCAACGAGGTCGTCTTCACCCGCAACACGAGCGAGTCGCTCAACCTGGTCGCCAAGAGCTTTGCACCCACGGTGCTCGAGCCCGGTGACGAGGTCGTCATCACCATCATGGAGCACCACTCCAACCTAATCCCTTGGCAGCAGGTCTGCCGCGAGACCGGCGCCAAGCTCGTCTACCTCTACCCCACCAAGACCGGCCAGCTCACGACCGAGGAGGTTCTTGCCAAGGTGGGTCCCAAGACCAAGATCCTGGCCGTGGGTCAGGTCTCCAACGTGCTGGGCGTCGAGAACCCGGTCAAGAACCTCGGCAAGCTCGTGCACAAGTACGGCGGCTACCTAGTCGTCGACGGTGCGCAGTCGCTGCCGCACATGCCGGTCGATGTGGCCGACCTGGGCGCCGACTTCTTTGCCTTTAGCGCGCACAAGGCCATGGGCCCCATGGGCATCGGCGTGCTGTGGGGCAAAATGGACCTGCTCAACGCCATGCCGCCCATGCTCACCGGCGGCGAGATGATCGACTCGGTCACCGAGCAGGACGCCGTCTGGGCGCCCGTCCCCGAGAAATTCGAGGCCGGCACGCAGGACGCCGCCGGCATCTTCGCCACGGGTGCGGCACTCGACTACCTGGTCAACACCGTGGGTTACGAGAACATCCAGACCCGCGAGCAGGCACTCGTCCACTATCTGATGGGCGAACTCATGCAGCTCGACTTTGTCCAGATCATCGGCTCCATCTATTGGGACAACCACCACGGCGTTGTGAGCTTTAACGTCAAGGGCATCCACCCGCACGACGTCGCGAGCATCATGGACATGGACGGCGTCTGCATCCGCGCCGGCCACCACTGCGCGCAGCCGCTGCTCACCTGGCTGGGCGTCGAGAACCTTGCCTGCTGCCGCGCCAGCGTGGCCTTCTACAACGACAAGGCCGACATCGACAAGTTCATCGCCGGCCTGCATCACGTTTGGAGCACGTTCAATGGGTAATCTGTACACCTCCACCACATTTATGGAGCACAACTCGCACCCCGACTATAAATACGAGATGGATGCTCCCACACACGAGCACGACGGCATCAACCCCAGCTGCGGCGACGAGCTCACCTTGCAGCTGCGCGTCGAGAACGACGTGATCGAGGAGGCCTCCTTTACCGGCCACGGCTGCGCCATCAGTCAGGCCAGCGCCGACATCATGGCCGACCTCATCACCGGCGAGACCGTCGAGGAAGCTCGCCGCCTAGCAGAGCTCTTCCTCGCCATGATCCGCGGCGAGAAGCTCTCCGAGGAGGACCTGGAAGACCTGGACGAAGCCGCCCAGCTCCAGGACATCTCGCACATGCCCGCCCGCGTCAAATGCGCCGAGCTCGCCTGGCGCACCCTCGACGGCATGCTCACGGGACAAAATAATCAGTAGTGTTTGTCCCAAATCATAAGGATTTTGATGGCCGAATCGCTTGACAAGAGTGGTTCGGCCATTTTCTATTCCGAGAGCTCAGCCTGTGCCTTCACCCGCGCATAAGCGCGCACGATACGAGAGACGGTACTTTTGCCAATCCCGGTATACCGCTCAATCTGGCGCACCGTAAAACCGGCATCGTGCAATCCAAAAATAACGGTATCGCGCTGCGCCGGCGGTGCGGCTTTAACCCCGCGAAGCGGAACCCCGAGTTCCTTCGCCATCTTGTCGGCAAAGGCGTGGCGTTCCCACTCCGTCTCTTTCATATCGCACAGCGCTGACTCACTGCCGGCGGGCGTCGAAAGCGAATAGGCAATAAAGCCCTCGGCACAGCCAAAAAGCTCAAGCACGCAAGAAGGATCAGAAAATCCCCTCGCGGCATCGGCCGCATCACCGTCGTAAGCGCGTAGATGTTCCGGAAAGCTGCTCCAGGGATAACGCTCGATTAGGCTAGCGCCCACCTCCTGCGGATCGGCGTGTACAGAGCGAATAGCCTCCATCACCTGCCAATCGGTATCGAGCGAGCGCCGGTCAAAACGGTTCTGGAACAGATGGCCTGTGCGCCCCGTGCGCTTATTGAACCGCCGCGCGTACGTCAAAAGCAGCCGGTGCATTGCCGCGCTCATCCTGTCCTCGTAATCTGCAAGCACCAAATGCACGTGATTGCCCATAAGGCACCAAGCGATAACCGTCACACCCTCCTCCCGGCAGCAGCCGCGCATCAGTTCCAAAAACTCCCACCGGTCTTCATCGCCCTCAAAGATGAGCTGCTTGCCCGTACCGCGGGCACAGACATGGTAAAAGCCGGTAACCGTTCTCCAAACGCGCTGCATGGCGCTCCCTTCGCCGGGATCTGCTTGCCTTCCAATACAGCACGATTGAAGCGTGCCATCAAAACATTCACGCAAAACAACACACTCGCGCGGCCAAAGGCAGTAAGCGGGCGGCGAACGGCACCGTTGCAACAGGTCAACCCCCGCAACGCTTACAAGAGCTGACCAAAAGCTTGCCCAAAACGGACCCCCTCTACGGAAGTTCACGACCACAGAACGTAGAGTTAAACCGTTTCAATTAAAACTTCCGGACTTCTCGCTACGAAAACTGAGCCGTTCGCCGAATATTCCGTGCATTTCGCGGTATTATAGGGGCTGCATGTCATGTCCCTTTCGAAAGGTCGCCCGGCAATCGCCAGCCACGACCTCCAGACGGGACGCCAACACGATAGAGAGGAGAGGCATGCAGTACTCACAGGAAGTGGAGAACATGTGCCCCGTTGCCAAGGGTGCATACCACGGCCCCGCACCCATCCCCGAGGAGGGCAAGTGGGTCCAGGCTAAGGAGATTTCTGACATCTCCGGTCTTACGCACGGTGTGGGTTGGTGCGCACCTCAGCAGGGCGCCTGCAAGCTCACGCTGAACGTCAAGGACGGCATCATCGAGGAGGCCCTCGTTGAGACCATCGGCTGCTCGGGCATGACCCACTCTGCCGCCATGGCTTCCGAGATTCTTCCCGGTAAGACCATCCTCGAGGCCCTCAACACCGACCTCGTCTGCGACGCCATCAACGTTGCTATGCGCGAGATCTTCCTGCAGATCGTTTACGGCCGCAGCCAGACCGCGTTCTCCGAGGGCGGCCTGCCCGTGGGCGCCTCCCTCGACGACCTCGGCAAGGGCCTTCGCTCTCAGGTCGGCACCATGTTCGGCACCAAGGCCAAGGGCGCTCGTTACCTCGAGCTCGCTCAGGGCTACGTCACCCGCATGGCTCTCAACGACAAGAACGAGATCATCGCATTCGAGTTCCTGAACCTCGGCAAGTTCACCGACGCCGTCAAGGCCGGCAAGACCCCCGAGGAGGCCATCGCTGGCGCTATGGGCCACTATGGTCAGTGGGAGAACGCTGCCAAGTACATCGACCCGCGCACCGACGAGGAGACTCACTCCGTCGCCAGCGTGTTCCCGGTTCACGAGTAGAAAGGGAGGGAAATAACTATGACTGTTACGTTCGAAGGTTACGAGCGCCGCGCTGACAAGATCAACAAGTGCCTCGCCGACAACGGCATCGCCTCCCTCGAGGAAGCTCTGCAGATCTGCACCGACAAAGGCTTCAACCCGCGTGAGATCGTCAACAACACCCAGTCCATCGCCTTCCAGAACGCCGAGTGGGCCTACACCCTCGGTTGCGCTCTCGCTGTCAAGCGTGGCGCCAAGTCCGCTTCTGAGGCTGCCGCCATCATCGGCGAGGGCATCCAGGCCTTCACCGTTCCCGGCTCCGTCGCCGAGGACCGCAAGGTCGGTCTGGGCCACGGCAACCTGGGCGCTATGCTGCTCTCCGACGACACCGAGTGCTTCGCCTTCCTGGCCGGCCACGAGTCCTTCGCTGCCGCCGAGGGCGCTATCGGCCTGGCTCTGAACGCCAACAAGGCTCGCAAGAAGCCGCTGCGCGTCATCCTCAACGGTCTGGGCAAGGACGCTGCTCAGATCATCGCCCGCATCAACGGCTTCACCTACGTGAAGACCCAGTTCGACTACTACACGGGCGAGCTCAAGGTCGTCGAGACCATCCCCTACTCCGATGGTCCCCGCGCCGCCGTTAACTGCTACGGCTCCGACGACGTCCGCGAGGGCGTTGCCATCATGTGGCACGAGAACGTCGACATCTCGATCACCGGTAACTCCACCAACCCCACGCGCTTCCAGCACCCCGTCGCTGGCACCTACAAGAAGGAGCGCATCGAGGCTGGCAAGAAGTACTTCTCCGTCGCTTCTGGTGGCGGCACTGGCCGTACCCTGCACCCGGACAACATGGGCGCCGGCCCTGCCTCTTACGGCATGACCGACACCATGGGCCGCATGCACTCCGACGCCCAGTTCGCCGGTTCTTCCTCCGTGCCTGCGCACGTTGACATGATGGGTCTCATCGGCATGGGCAACAACCCCATGGTCGGTGCCACCGTCGCCTGCGCTGTCGCCGTCGAGGAGGCCCTCAAGGCCTAATCGCGCCCGCGCGATGCTCATATAGTTGAGCTTTGGAGCCGCTACCTTTCAAGGTAGCGGCTCTTTTTGTTTGCGCTGGCGCAGGGTAGCTAATGCCGATATATCAGCTGGGGCGAAATACGAGATGTGATGAGATGGAGCGTCAGAGTATCCATGACGCCCACCTGCCATATTTGCCCTTTACCGATTTGCCGAGTCTTTGCGGCCCCTTTGCCGATCACCCGTGCGACAATGCGCCGGACGAGAAAGGAATACGATGGAATCGACTGATGTACTGGTAATTGGATCTGGCATTGCGGGCCTTTGTGCCGCCATCGAAGCGGCACGCACGGGTGCAACCGTCACTGTGGCAAGCGCCGGCAAGACCATGAGTGGATCGAGCTTCTTCCCGGGTACCTGGGGCCTCGGCCTCATCGGTCCCGTTGACGAAGACGACGAGCAGGACCTCATCGACACCATCCTGACCGTCGGCGGCGGCGTTGCCGACCCCGAACTCGTCCAAACGTTCGTCCACGGCATTCCCCAAGCAATTGAATGGCTCGAGCAAGACCTGGGCGTTGAGCTCCAGCGTCCGCAAAGCGCCGAGAGTGCTCAGCAAAAGCAATTTATCCCCTGCTTTGACCACAAGACGCGCATGTGGCGCGGCCTCACCCGCAAGCCCCTTGAGGACGCTCTGACGACCCGGATCGAGTCGCTCGGCATTCGCCTGCTCCCCCGCCATGAGCTTATCGACCTTGTTGAGGACACGAACGGCAGAATAACCGGAACCGTGCTCTACGACCTCACCGAAAATCGAATCGTGCCCTTTGCTGCCAAGGCCACGATCATCGCAGCCGGTGGCACAGGCGGCCTGTTCGAGCGTAGCCTTACGTCGGCTGATGTGCTCAGCTCCTCGCAGGCCATCGCACTCGCGCACGGCGCAACACTTACTAATATAGAGTTCATGCAGATGATGCCCGGCTTCATCGAGCCCAGGCGCAACTTGGTCTTCAACGAGAAAACCTGGCGCTACGTACATGTAGACCAGCCGGTAGATATTGCAGACGACAAGCTGGACGACCTGCTCGAGCAGCGCTCTGGATATGGTCCTTTCACGTCACGCTTGGCCTCCCGCGCTATCGATCTCGTCATCGATCAGGCAGGTGTCGAAGGCCTGGCACTCCACTACGACTTCCCCCGCGAAGATGTCCCAGAGTTTGTGCAGACCTTTGCCACCTGGCTGCAAGACGAGCACGGTATCGCCCCGACTGACGAGATGCGCGTTGCGATGTATGCCCACGCCGCCAACGGCGGTATCAAGATCGATAAGACCGCGTACACAGGCGTTGAGGGCCTCTACGCTTGCGGCGAGGCGACAGGCGGCATGCACGGCGCCGACCGCATTGGTGGCTTGTCAAGCGCCAACGGCATCGTGTTCGGTCGCATTGCGGGCGCATCGGCAGCCCTTGCAGCGCAGAATGCACCTGAGGTGGCCCCGAAGACGGATATCGACCTCCCCCAGCATGGCATTGCCACAACAGATGCCGAACGCCTGACACACAGCCTTAAGCACACGATGAGCACCTATTGCATGATCAACCGCACCGAGACGGGCCTATCCGAGGCACTACACGAGCTTGAGCGCTTGAAGACAGAGGCAACGACCTTGAGCACACAGAAAGCCCAGGACAGCGAAGTCGCAGCCCTCGCCCGCCTGCAATCGCAGATTCAACTAGCACAGGAAATGGTCAAAGCCATGCGTAAGCGAACCGAAAGTCTCGGATCACACTATCGAGCAGACTAAATAGATTCTCACTTTGAGTTTGATCACAACTTCTCAACATGCATCGAGCCCCGTAAGCATGATCCCTCTAAGGAGAACACACTTACGGGGCTTTAGCCGTGTTTCCCTAAGGGAATCACGGTGCAGATTTCTCAGCTCCGCGCCCTTTCGGGTTCGACCCCATGCGAGGTCAACAAAAAAGCGACCAGCCTGAGCCAGTCGCTTTAACAATCTTTGGGTGGGCCGTCAGGGGGTCGAACCCTGGACCTTGGGATTAAGAGTCCCCTGCTCTACCAACTGAGCTAACGACCCAAAGCTAAAGTCCGTTGTGGCGGACTTTAGAGGAGATATCGTGTGGTGGGCCGTCAGGGGGTCGAACCCTGGACCTTGGGATTAAGAGTCCCCTGCTCTACCAACTGAGCTAACGACCCGATATCAACACGAAGCAAGAACTGGGGTGGGTAAAGGGACTCGAACCCTCGACCTACGGGACCACAACCCGTCGCTCTAGCCAACTGAGCTACACCCACCGTGTCCTGTGCGCTTCGCGCTCGACTATTATTGCAAGGAACGCCACGCGATGCAAGCCCCAATTTTCAAGAATTTTGAAAAGAGTTTTTCGAGACCATTTCGAGCAAATCCCACCGGTTTCATAGGAGTAAACTTGCCCCACTGCAAATCCTCGAAAGGACCGTCATGAAAGAACTCTCCAACCGCACGGCAAGATTTACCGATTCGGTCATCCGCCGCATGACACGCATCTCCAATAAGTACGGCGCTGTCAATCTCTCGCAGGGCTTCCCCGACTTCGATCCCCCGGCGCAGCTGCTCGATAGCCTCAGCGCCATCGCCAGCGACCCCAAGCCGCTCTATCACCAGTACTCCATCACCTGGGGCTCCCAGGCCATGCGCGAGGCGCTTGCCGCCAAACAGGAGCATTTTATGGGCATGCCGGTGAACCCCAACGAGAATATCGTAGTCACCTGCGGCTCCACCGAGGCCATGATGGCCGCCATGATGACGGTCACGAACCCCGGCGACAAGGTCGTCATCTTCTCGCCGTTCTACGAGAACTACGGCGCCGACACGATCCTTTCGGGTGCCGAGCCCATCTACGTGCCGCTCAACCCACCCACATTCGACTTCGATCGTGAGGCACTCGAGGCGGCCTTCCGCGACAACGACCCCAAGGCCATCGTCCTGTGCAACCCTTCCAATCCCTGCGGCAAGGTCTTTACGCGCGAGGAGCTCACCTTTATCGCCGACCTCTGCAAAAAGTACGACGCCTACTGCATCACCGACGAGGTATACGAGCACATCGTCTACGCACCCCATGAGCACGTCTATATGGCCACGCTGCCTGGCATGTTCGAGCGCACCATCAGCTGCAGCTCGCTGTCCAAGACCTACTCCATCACTGGCTGGCGTCTGGGCTACACTATCGCCCCGGCCGAGATTACCGAGCGCATCAAGAAGGTCCACGACTTCCTCACCGTGGGCGCCGCCGCTCCCCTGCAAGAGGCCGTCGTTACCGCCCTTAATTTCGACGACAGCTATTACGATGAGGTCCTTGACCTCTATACCGCCAAACGCGACCTGTTCTGCCAGGGACTCGACAGCATCGGTCTTGAGCATAACGTGCCGCAGGGCGCCTACTACGTCATGCTGGACATCTCTGAGTTTGGCTATGACAGCGACCTCGAATTCTGCGAGGACCTCGCGTCTAAGGTGGGCGTGGGCGCTGTTCCCGGATCGAGCTTCTTCCGTGAGCCCGTCAACCATCTGATTCGTTTCCACTTTGCCAAGCGAGACGAGACGCTTAACGCGGCGCTGGAGAACCTCAAGTCGCTGCGTGATAAAATCAAGCCGCGCGGGTAAGGACGGCCGGGCAGCTAAAGTAACCAAAGAGGCCTCGCACCGCTCGCCGCGTTGCGAGGCCTCTTTTTATAGCGCTTTCTTAAATGGTTTAGAGCGCTATACTTTAGTCACGGAGCAACTCGTCCCAGAGAGAGGAATACTATGGCAGAGCAGCAGCTTATCGGAGCGCTCGAGGCCGGTGGCACCAAGATGGTCTGCGCCACGGGCTATGCGGACGGTACGGTCCTAGAGCGCGAGCAGATCGCGACCACGACCCCGCAGGAGACCGTTGAGGCCGTCAACGCATGGTTTGCCGGCAAGGGCATCGCCGCGCTGGGCATCGGCGCATTTGGCCCCACCGCAGTCAACCCCGCTTCGCCCCAATACGGCAAGATCCTGGAGACGCCCAAAACGGCATGGCGCTACTTTGACCTGCTGGGCACTATCCAAAACGAGCTCAATATCCCCTGCGGCTACGATACCGACGTCAACGTCGCCTGCCTGGGCGAGGTCACGTTTGGTTGCGCCAAGGGCCTCACCGACGTGGTATACCTGACCATCGGTACCGGCGTGGGCGCCGGCGTGCTCTCGGGCGGTAAGCTCGTGCACGGCATGATGCATCCCGAGGCCGGCCACATCCTGGTCACGCGCGACCCGCGCGACACCATTGGCGAGCACAGCGCCTGCCCCTTCCACGACAACTGCCTAGAGGGCCTCATCGCCGGCCCCGGCGTCAAAAAGCGCTGGGACGGCAAGAGCGCCGGAGACATGGCCGATGACCCGGAAGCCATGGACCTGCTCGCCGGCTATCTGGCACAGGCGCTCATGACCTACACGCTGTGCTACGCGCCGCAAAAGATCATCATCGGCGGCGGCGTGGCCGACCACACCCCCATCGTGCCGCTCGCACGCAAAAAGTGCGCCGAGATGCTCAACGGCTATATCGTCACGCCCGAGGTCAACGACATCGATTCCTATATTGTCAACAACAGCCTCGAGGGCAAGCAGGGCATCATGGGCTGCCTGGCCCTGGGCGCACAGGCGCTTCAGTAGCAGACGCACCCACAGGGCGTGGCGCGCTCGGCAAATCCAACCTACGGAACGACGCCACCACGCCTCATATAACCCCTCAAATAAAAAAGGCCGCCTAGGACCAAACAATACGTCCTAGGCGGCTTTTTTGGCGCACATCAGCCACCGTAAGAGATATCGGAGCACAACGCCCGTTGCCGCTCCACAGCAGTCGATCATCACATCGGTGATCATGCCAGCGCGTCCCGGCACAAAGAGCTGAATCGTCTCGTCGATCGAAGGAATCAGCAGCAGGAACACCGCCGTGGGCAGCAGCACGTCAAAGGTGCGCCGGCCCTCAAAATCAAAGGCATGCGTTGCCAGGATGCCGAGCACCATATACTCGGTAAAATGCGCGCACTTGCGAACAACAAAGTTGGTCACCCATTCATATGGAAGTCCCACGCCGTGCAGGAAACCGCGGATAGCTTCCATGACCGTTAGGCTCAGCGAGCCCGACCCCGAGCCGGGAACCAGCGAATTGCCCCAGATCAAGAGCGCCATCAGGCAGGTTACAACCGCCCATTTTCGATTGATCTTAACCATGCAGAAGTTATGCCTCCGCGCGGAGCGGCGCGAAGCTGGCGGTACCGCCCTCGATAACGCTCAGATAGGCACGGCCCGTACGCTTGGCGGTTGAGGACTGCAGGCGCTCGATCTCTTCCTCGAGGATCTGATTGACGCGCTCGTGACGACGGTTTTCCATAATGCCGGCGGCAATAGCCTCGGCCCGCTCGATGCTCTCGCGCGAGATACGGGCAGTATCCTCGGGGAACACAGCACTGTGACGGCCGACATAGGCGGGGGCAGCAGGCTGAGGGGCAGCGACGGGAGCGGGGGCCGTAACAGGAGCAGGCTCGTCAATCTCATCCAGGATCGCGGTGGCGGCGGCCCACATGTCCTCGTGGCCCGAGTAATCGGCCATGGGGACATCAACCTCGAGCGAGGCATCTGGAAGGTCGCCGGTGTCGATGCGATCTTGGGCATCAATCGATGCGGTGATGGCTGCAGGCTCATCGAGGTCATCGAGATCGATGTCCGCGGCACCGGAGATGATAGGCATGCTGGCGAGGTTTGCATTGTACGGCGCAGCCTCAGCCGCCTGCTGCTGGGCAGGAGCGCCCCACAACGAGCTTTCGGCGGCACGGCGGGCGGCAACGGCCTCTTCGTCAGAGGTCATGGCTTCATCAACGTACGAATTGTCGGCAGAAGCATTCGCGTCGCCCGAGGTAGCGTTGTACGCGTTATTGGCTGCCGCGTTGGCAACGAGTGCCACGAAAGCCGCCGTGCTGCCCGCAGGGGCGGCCTGGGAGCCCGACACGGCGCGTGCCGCGGCGGCGATGTCGTCGCGATTGAAGGAGCCGGTCTGCCCGCCGTTGGTGAGCTCGTCGATGGCGACTTGATAGACGTCGCGCGAGTGTGCAGGGTCGCAGCTCACCGGCGAATCGTCGTCGAGCATACTGTCGATCATGGACCAAGCCTCGTCCTCGTCCATAGCATCTGCGGCTCGAGCGATGGTAGGGACACCATCATCGGCATGACGGCGCTGGAACGCACCGGTCAGGCCGGAAAGGAATGCCGAGGTAGACTGCTCCGCCTGAGCCTGAGAAGCAGAAGCCGCAGCGTAAGGAGTCGCATCCTGCTGCTGAGCTGGAATCGAGGCGGTCTTGAACTCGCTTTGATGCTGATTGAGATTGGCGGCACCGCCCATGGCATCGGGCTGGAACAGACGCTCTTCACGCTGCGCACGATACTCGGAGATACCCAGCGAGGCGGCATAGATACCCACGCCCGCCACCGCGCCCACGGCGAAGGGAACCGCACCCGCCACGACCGTCTCGTTCACAGACGAAAACGGCAGCGTCGCGGCATACATAACCACGGGAGCGGCAAGGCCGATCCCGCACGAAAGTCCGACAAGGACTGCTCGTTGTGTTGCATCAGAAGAAGCCATGAGCTCTCCCCATCTTCCAGCACCCAAATCGCATCATTCAGTTGGCTGCGCGAGAGAAGATGAAGCGGGGCTATGCCCCAAAGCAACGGTATATGGTTCGTTTCATCTGCGTTTTCCGTCGCGAAGCTTAAAAGCTATTATGCGAAACCGCCCCGTCGATTGCAAGCGACGATGTCGGATTGAAACGGGAAACCTGCTGCTCGTCGGTCTTATGGTTAAAAATAAGCGCGGAGCGGCGATATGGAAAAGGGCCGAGGCTCAAAGCCCCGACCCTTTATCGCATTGATGGCTATCGCTGCGTGTGGATGACAACCTAGAACGTCTGCTCGTAGTCGCTGTGCTTTTTGGCCGAACGCACCAGGAACTCCTGGTTGGTGTTGGTGCCCTTAAGACCCTTGATAAACGATGCGGCTGCGCGCTCGGTGTTGTTCATGCCGGCAAGAATGCGACGCAGGCCAAAGACAAACGGGCGCATCTGCTCGTCGACCAGCAGGTCCTCGTTACGCGTACCGGAGGCAACGGGGTCGATAGCCGGGAAGATACGGCGGTCGGCCAGGTCGCGGTCGAGCTTAAGCTCCATGTTGCCGGTGCCCTTGAACTCCTCAAAGATGACCTCGTCCATCTTGGAACCAGTGTCGATGAGGGCAGAGGCCAGGATGGTGAGCGAGCCACCGTTCTCGATATTACGGGCTGCGCCCAGGAAGCGCTTGGGAGGATACAGTGCCGCCGAATCGACGCCGCCCGAAAGGATGCGGCCTGAGGCGGGCGCTGCCAAGTTGTAGGCGCGGGCAAGACGCGTGATGGAGTCGAGCACCACCACAACATCGCCGCCCAGCTCCACGATGCGCTTGGCGCGCTCGATGACGAGCTCTGCCACGCGAGTGTGGTTGTCGGCGGGCATATCGAAGGTCGACGCCACAACCTCGCCCTTGATGGAACGCTGCATATCGGTGACCTCTTCGGGGCGCTCGTCGACGAGCAGGCAGATGAGGTGCACCTCGGGGTTGTTAATCGAGATAGACTGGCAGATCTTCTTGAGGATCGTGGTCTTGCCGGCCTTGGGCGGGGACACGATCAGGCCACGCTGACCCTTGCCGATCGGCGACACGATGTCGATGGCGCGACCGGTAATGGAGTCCTTGCCGTGCTCCATGCGCAGCGGCTCGTTGGGATAGACCGGGGTGAGGTCGCCGAACTTGGGACGGTTGCGAATCTGCTCGGGGTCCAGACCGTTGACGGTCGCGATTTTGGCGAGGCCGGCGCGCTTGTCGCCGCCGCGCGAAGGACGCAGCGAGCCCTCGATGACGTCGCCCGTGCGCAGGCGCGCTGAGCGGATGAGGTAGGCGGGCACGAAGGCGTCGTCGTTGGACTTCATGTAGCCATGGGCGTGGATGATGCCGGAGCTGTCCGGGCGAATCTGCAGAATGCCCTTGATGTCGCGGAAGCCCTCTGCCTTCGCGGCGGTGACGTAGATCTCCTCGACGAGCTCGGCTTTCTTCTTGCCGGTCGTCTCGATCTCGAACTCCTTGGCCTTCTCGCGCAGTTCGGCGACCTTCATGGCAGCGAGCTCCTCACGCGAAAGCGTGGGCTCGGTGGGGGCGGCGTTGCGCTCCTTGTTGCGCTGTTTGCGATCGCGCTGACGGTTGCGACGGTCGTTGTTGCGCTCGTCCTTGCGATCGTTGCGCTCCTCGTTGCGCTTGTGCTGGCGACGGTTGGGGCGAGCGTTGTCATCGGCCTCAGCGGGCGCGGCGCCATCGGTTGCGGCGGCGTCGGCATTGGCCGCAGCGGCGTCATTGGCCTCGGCGCCGGAATCGACCTGCGCTTCGACATCAGCCTGCTGCTCGGACGCCTTGGCCTTAGCGGACTTCTTACGACCGCGCTTGGGCTTCTCGGACGCAGGCCGTTCGACGTCCTGGGGCTCGGCGGCATCAGTCGATGCATCGGCGTTCGCCTCAGCAGAATCCTCGGACGCACCCTTCTTGGCGGCCTTAGCCTTAGGCGTGCGCTTAGCAGCAGTGCGACGGCTGCGACCGGGACGGACGTCGGCGGGCTCATCATCGGCAGAAACGGCCTCGGAAGTCGTAGCATCCTGGACGGGTGCATCGGCAGCAGTTGAGGACTTGGCGGTCGCCGCAGCATCCCGAGCGGCGGCGGCTGCGGCTGCGGCCTTCTCGGCCTCGACGAAGGCCTTGGGCTTGCGACCGCGACGGTGCGGGCGCAAAGCCGGATCGACAACGGGAACTTCGCTGGCCTCGACAGGCGCAGCGGACTCAGCAGGCGATGCGCCCTCCCCTGCCGCGGAACGGACCGAAGCCTCGGTGAGCTCAGGGGTTACCTGATCGGCAACCTGCTCGGCCTTAGCAGCCGTGCGTCGGCGTGTGCGCGGTACCGGCTTCTCGGTCGGCTGGTCGGCGGCAGGCGTCTCAGGCACAGACGGAGCTGCAAGCTCGGTCAGAGCCGCGGCCTCACGCTCGGCAGCACGACGGCGGGCGCGCACCACCTGAGCCTCGCTAATCTGAGCCAACGCACGTGCCTGCGCGACCTCATCGGAAATCGGCGCCGAGGAGTCAGCTGCAACGGTGCGCTTGGCGCGCGTCGTGCACGTGGTACGGCGCTTGGGCTTGGTGACCTCCTCGCCGTCTGTGGCAGGCTTGGCCGTGCGGCGCGTGCGCTTGGGCTTTGCCGGAACAGCCTCCTCACCAGTTGCAGGCACGGCTTTCTCAGCCGCTGAAGGCGTAGGCGTCGAAGCAGCCTTAGGCGTCTTAGGAGCCGAGGCTTGCGCGGGCGCCGCGACCTGGTCCGACACAACCGGTGCAGCGGGAGCGGCCTGCGTCGTCGTTATTTCGTTTTCTTGCTGTTGATCAGACACAGTGTTTGCTCAACTTTCTTTTCAAGCCCTGTGATCACATGCTCCCTGCATAAACCTTCAGGGCGGCTAAACAGTCTAGCTCCGTCAAATACCGACGGACATCATTGATCTGTATCGAGATATTTGCGTCATATACGCAGCGTTAGTGTAACACAACCGCCGTCACCTGCAACTTAGTCATTGGGGACGTTCTTAAACGACTATTCAAAAGGGACACTCTTTGGTTTACCGCCCACAAATCTGACTGCCTCCGCCAAAACTATGGCGGTTTACTACGATGAATCGCTCAACCGCGACCACTCCGAAACTTGTTGAACTAAAACCGCAGGTAGATGCCTTGCACTTTTTAGCGAAAAGCCGGCGTGGTTGGCATTTCTCAATTCATCGTAGTAAACCGGCATAGTTTCGTATTTCCAGCAGCCCCAAATTCGTCAATACGCCGGCGTTTATGCAAAAAGCCCGACCTCCGCATGGAGATCGGGCTTATAGGGCTCAGCAAAGCCGAACCTACACGGTCAAATGACCCGCAGATTACATCTGCTCGGGAGCGGAGACACCAACAAGGGTGAGCACCAGGGCGAGCGTCACGCGGACGGCATCGCAAGCGGCCAGACGGGCGCGCGAAAGCTCGGGGTCGACGGGACGGCCCTCGCTCGGCAAAACCTGGCAGGCAGCGTAGAAGCTGTGGAAGTCGCCGGCGAGTTCCTCGGCAAAGTGCGTCAGACGGAACGGGGCGCGGTCGCGAGCGCAGCTGGCGATGAGGTCGGTGAGCTCATTGAGCTTACGCGAAAGGGCGAGCTCGGTCGGGTCGGTCAGCAGCGAGTAATCGACGTTCTCACCGATGGCCTTGGCGGCGACGGCCTTCATGCCCATCTCGTCAGCCTGCTCGGGCGTAACGTCGGCGGCACGGCGCAGAATGGAGCACACGCGGGCGTGAGCGTACTGCACGTAGTACACCGGGTTGGAGTTGTCGCGCTTCTTGACGGCCTCGATATCGAAGTCGACCATCTGGTTGGAGCTCTTGGAGATGAGCGTGTAGCGAGCGGCATCGGAGCCGACCTCGTCGACGAGTTCCTGCAGGGTCACCATGGTGCCCTTGCGCTTGGACATACGGACGGGCTTGCCGTTACGCAGCAGGTTGACGAGCTGGCCCAGCAGAACCTCAAACTTGCCGGGGTAACCCAGAGCGTCGCAGACGCAGCGGACGCGCTCGATGTAGCCGTGGTGGTCGGCGCCCCAGATGTCGATGACGTGGTCGACGCGCTGGAACTTATCCCAGTGATAGGCAACGTCGGAGGCGAAGTAGGTGTACTCGCCGTCGGACTTGATCAGGACGCGGTCCTTGTCATCGCCCAGGTCGGTGGAGCGGAACCACAGGGCACCGTCCTTGGTGTAGAGGTAGCCCATCTTGTCGAGCTTCTCAAAAGCGCGGTCGACGGCGGAGGTGCCGGCGGTCTCGCCCTCGGTGTCCTTCACATACAGCGAACGCTCGGAGTACCAACGGTCAAAGTCGCAGTTGACGGCGTGGCAGAGGTCGCGCATGTTGTCGACCATCTTCACGTAGCCGCGCTCACGGAAGCTCTCCATACGCTCCTGCGGATCGGCGTCGACCCACTTGTCGCCGTCGGTGCGCCAGAACTCGGCGGCCTCGTCGATGATGTAGTCGCCGCCGTAAGAGTCCTTGCCCAAGGTCTCGGCAAAGTTGTCCTGATACGGATGGGTCTCGGGGTGCTCGTCGTTCTCGTCGGCAACAAAGGCGTCACGGTCGGCGATCAGCAGCTTGTGAGCCTCGTCGATATCAACGCCCTGCTTGGCGATGATGTCGGCAAGCTGCATATAGCGCGTGCTGATGGAGTTGCCGAAGGTGTTCATCTGAGAGCCGTGGTCATTGATGTAGAACTCACGCTGGATCTCATAGCCGGCGTGGTCCATAACGCGGCAGAGCGAATCGCCCAGCGCGGCCCAGCGGCCGTGGCCGATGTGCATGGGGCCGACGGGGTTAGCGGAAACGAACTCGACCTGGGTCTTCAGGCCACCACCGACGTTGGACTTAGCGAAGTCCATGCCCTTCTCGCGAGCCTCGCCAAAGATGGCATTCTTGACGGCAACGGAGAGGTAGAAGTTGATGAAACCGGGGCCTGCGATCTCAACCTTCTCGATCGCGGGATCCTCGGGCATATGGGCAACGATGGCCTCGGCGATCTTGCGCGGGGCGCAGTGGGCCAGCTTGGCGGACTTCAGGGCCATGGTAGAGGTCCACTCGCCATGAGAAGTGTCAGCCGGTCGCTCGATAGCGCAATCGTCAAGTTCAAATGCGGAAAGGTCGCCGGCCTCCTGGGCCGCAGCAAGCGCAGCGCGTACCAGCTCTTCAATCTTCTCGGGCATAGATCCTCCTTGTGTTAAAGCCCCCGAGCTCTTGGTCACTCGTAGGGCAAAAGCCAGAGTTTGTAGCACTCTATCACAAGCGACGGCACTGTCGCAGGGTAAAGCCAATCGAAATTGCATATGCACAAAATTGACTACAGCTTGTATGGAGTCACTCAAAGATGCCGGTCTGCCTGCAGATTATGCACGCGTTGAAAATGCATAAAGGTGTGAATGAGCTGTGTCTTTTATCGAATACTCTTACCTATCAGAGTTGTGTGCTTTTCCTGCATAAAGCGAGGATTTGCGCACGTCAGCGTGTTATTCTAGACATACGTAAATTCGTATAAGTTGGAGGTAGCATGTTCTCAATCGGTCAACACGTCATTCATCCGGGTCAGGGAGTCTGCACCGTCGTCGGTTTTAGGGACGACACGCCGCAGCCCATGTTGTTGCTCGAGGCCAAGCAGGGGCATGCGCAGACGATCCTTATGTACCCCGTGGCGCAGGCCGACCGTCTGCATGCCGCCATCTCTCAGCAAGATGCCGAGCATCTGCTGAGCCACTATGACGAGCTGGAGTGCGACACCTTTACCGAGCGCAACAGCTCGCTTGAAGAGACACACTTTAAGCAGCAGCTCAAGCTGGGCGCGCCCGAGACGGTCCGCGTGGCAAAGACCATGATGCACCGCATTCGCCAGGCCGAGGAAGCCGATAAAAAGCCCAGCTCTTACTATATGCGTGTACTCAAGGAAGCCAAGCGCCGCTCCATCGAGGAGTTCGCCGTGGCATTGGGCGTCACCGAGGAGGCCGCCGAAGCCCGCCTAGCCCAAGCCGCCCTCAACTAACCCATCCGCGCCAAAAACCACCACAAAGGGGACAGGCACCTTTGTGGTGGTTTTCTTGTTCTAGTAGTATTCATTCTTATCGTTACCCACGAGCACAAGGAGTCTCCTATGGCAGAGCCGCTTTCCGCCGGAATCACCCGCGACCGCGCGTTTGAACTGCTTAACGAGCACAACAAAGACCCGTTCCACATCACCCATGGCGAGACGGTCGAGGGCACCATGCGCTACTTTGCGCGCGAGTTCGACCCCGAGAACGAGGAGTTTTGGGGCATCGTCGGCCTGCTGCACGACTTGGATTGGGAGGAGCATGAGGACGACCCCATGAACCACACCATCTATGCTGCCGAGATTCTTAAGGGCGAAGGTGCGTCTCCCGAGCTCATTCGCGCCATCCAGACGCACACGTCGGACTTCAACACCTCGCTGCCCAAACCCGAGCTGCAGATGGAAAAAATCCTGTTTGCCTGCGATGAGCTCACCGGCCTGATCGGCGCTGCAGTCATCATGCGCCCGAGCAAGAGCGTTATGGACTTTACGACCAAGTCGCTCAAGAAGAAGTTTAAGGACAAGCGCTTTGCCGCCGGCTGCTCGCGCGACGTGATTTCGCAGGGCGCCGAGATGTTGGGCTGGGAGCTCACCGAGCTCTTTGACCGCACCATCGCGGCCATGCAGTCCTTCGCCCCCGACCGCGATACCTTCCAGGCCTAACCGCCCACGCCACCTTAAACCGCCACAAAGGGGACAGGCACCTTTGTGGCGGTTTTTCTTGCGCGGGCGTTAGGGGCGGACTTGGCCGGTGCCGCGGAGCTTGTATTTGTAGGTGGTGAGGGCCTCGGCGGCAAAGGGGCCGCGGGCGTGGAGCTTTTGGGTCGAGATGCCGATCTCGGCGCCCAGGCCAAATTCGCCACCGTCGGTAAAGCGCGTACTGGCGTTGGCATACACAGCCGAGGCATCGACCGCATCCAGGAAGCGCTCGCAAGCATCCGTGTCCTCGGCAACGATGGCCTCGGAGTGCATCGTGCCGTAGCGATTGATGTGTGCGATGGCCTCGTCCTCGTTTGCCACGACCTTCACGCTCATCTCGAGAGCCAAGTACTCGCGACCCCAGTCCTCCTCAGTCGCGGCAACGTAGTCATCGCCCTCCACAAAGCCGGCGTCGGCGCACGCGGCGCACGTGGCCTCGTCACCGTGAATGAGCACGCCGTGGTCGTGCAGCACGGCAACGACCGCAGGCAAAAACGCATCGGCCACAGCACGGTCGACCAGCAGCGACTCGGCGGCATTGCACACGCCTACGCGCTGGGTCTTGGCATTAACGATAATGTTGATCGCCTTATCAAAGTCGGCGGATTCATGCACGTAGATGTGGCAGTTGCCCGTGCCCGTCTCGATAACCGGAACAAGCGACTCGCGCACGCAGCGCTGGATCAGACCCGCACCGCCACGCGGAATGAGCACATCGACGATGCCGCGGAGCTTCATGAGCTCGCCGGAGGCCTCGCGGTCGGTAGACTCGATCATCGAGACGGCCTCGCGCGGGAAGCCTTGCGCCTCAAGCGCATCGGCCAGCAGTTCGGCAATCATGGCGCACGAGTGATAGGCCAGCGAACCGCCGCGCAAAATGCAGGCGTTGCCGGTGCGGATGCAGATGCCCGCGGCGTCGGCCGTCACGTTGGGGCGCGCCTCGTAGACCATAGCAACCAGACCCAGCGGCACACTCACACGCGTAAGGTCCACGCCGCTTGCAAGCACGCGGTGATCGAGCACGCGGCCCACGGGATCGGGCAGTTCAGCGAGCTTCTCCAGGCCGGCGGCCATGCCCTCAACGCGCTCGGGCGTTAACATCAGGCGGTCGAGCAGTCCGGCCGAGATGCCCGCATCGCGCGCGGCAGACATATCGAGCTCGTTGGCGGCAATGATGGAATCGGCGCCATCGCGCAGCGCCGCGGCCATGGCGCGCACGGCCTCCTGGCGCTGGGCATCGCTCGCCGTGGCAAGCGCGCCCGAAGCGGCCTTGGCCTCAACGGCAAGATCCTGGACATACGTGGCTATATCGACCGACATGGACGGCCCTTTCTCTTAGATGTTTGCCCACCATGGTAGCCGATTTGTGCATGCCCTCGCGCGCGGCGGTAGAATTGGTCAACCCGAAACACCGCAACGAATGGAAGCATTACATGGCCCTCATCACTTCGTACCACGTCCCCGGCCTCTATGTCGAGGACCACAGCATCGACGTCCCCCTTGACTGGCGCGGCCTGGAGCCGATGCTCCTGGCCGTCGGCAGCACCATGCGCCGCGGCGCTATGCCGGCACCCATCGCCGGCGCGCCCGAGAGCATCAAGCTCTTCTACCGCGTGGTTTGCGCGCTCGACCGCATCAACGACGATCTGCCACTGCTCCTGTTTTTGCAGGGCGGCCCCGGCGGCGAGAGCCCGCGTCCGCTGTCGCCCACAAGCGACGGCTGGATCGAGGAAGCCGTCAAGCACTTCCGCGTGGTCCTTCCCGACCAGCGCGGCACCGGGCGCAGCAGCTGTGTAGACGGGCGCACGATCAAGGCACTGGGTGATCGCGCGACGGCGGCCGGCGCCGATACAGCACGCTCGCAGGCGGACTTCCTCAAGCGCCACCTCGCCAGCTCCATCGTGCGCGATTTTGAGTACCTGCGCCTGGTGGGCTTTGGCGGCAAGCCGTGGATCACGCTCGGCCAAAGCTACGGCGGCTTTTTGACGTTGAGCTATCTATCGCTCTTCCCCGAGGGCGTGGCGGCGAGCTTTACCTGTGGTGGCATCCCCCACGTCCCGGCGAGCGCCAGCGAGGTCTACGCGCACACCTTCCAGCGCATGGCGGCCAAGACTCAGCAGTATTACGACCGCTACCCCGCCGACGTTGAGCGGGTGGCGGCCCTGGCCGATGCTATCGAAGAGCAAAAGCCCGTGCTACCCGACGGCTCGCCGATGACGGTCGAGCGCCTTCAGCTCATGGGCAGCGACTTTGGCATGAAGCCGAGCTTTGAGCGCATGCACTGGATTATCGACCATGCGTTTGTTGATGGCGACGGCACGCTGAGCTGCGGTGCCTCAGTATCCGATAGCTTTTTGATGCGCGCTTTCGAGCGCACCAACACGCGCACGAATCCTCTGTACTGGACGCTGCAAGAGTTCATCTACGCCGATGGCGACACCATGCCCATTCGCTGGGCCGCGGCAGAGGAAAAGGCACACCGCGCCGAGTTCGACACGCTCGCGCGCCCGCTCATGTTTACCGGCGAGGCCATGTTCCCGTGGATGTTCGAGCAGATGCCCGAACTTAAGCCCTTCAAGCCCGCGATGGACCTGCTGATGGAAGACACAAGCTGGGACAAAATCTACGACCCGCAGCGTTTGGCATGCAACGAGGTGCCACTCCAGGCCGCGGTGTATTTCGACGACATGTACGTCGATTCGGGTATGCAGCTCGACACGCTCAGCCGCGTGGGCAACTCGCACGCCTGGGTGACCAACGAGTTCGAGCACGACGGCCTGCACGGCAGCGTGGTATTCAAGCACCTCTTCGACGAAGCCCTCAACCGAGGAGACCTGCGCCGAATCTTCTAGCAAAGGAGTGTCCCCACCTGCCGGCACAATAGGAACGTCCCCAAGTGCCGGCAGTGGGACCCCGCCGCCTCAACAAGTTGCGGTGAAATGGGGACTGTTAAAGGATTTAAAGCCGCCAAACCATCCCTATTTCACCGCAACTTACGATATGCCGGCGTTACGGCCACCGCAGGTAGAAGGCGGAAAGCGAAAACGCCCCTAAGCGAGTGGCTTTAAATCGTGGGTCGAACAAAAGAAGCGAGCGGCGCGCAGCGTCGACCCGTTAGGCGAAGACGATTAGGTTATCCCTGTGTATCGCCGGCTTCTCGGCCAGGTCTGCCAGCAGGCGGTTGCCGGCGATCTGGTCCTGGCGGCGGCCGGCGGCAAGTTCCAGCACGTCCGAATCGGCCTCGGCAATACCGCGGGCGACGACCATACCGCTCGGATCGCACACATCGAGCACATCGCCCTCGGCAAACTGGCCATCGACCTCGCGAATACCCACCGCAAGCAAGGAAGAGCCACGGCTAACCAGCGCCTTCGCAGCACCATCATCGACCGTCACCGACCCATGTGCCTTGTCGCCCAGCGCGATCCACAGCTTGCGGGGCGCGATGTCCAGACGCTCCGCCGGCGGATCGAACAGCGTGCCCACGCTCTCGCCGCGGGCGAGGCGCGCGAGCGCATCGGGCTCCTCGCCCGAGCAAATCACGCTCTGAATGCCCGCCGTCATCAGGATGCGGCTCGCGCGGATCTTGGTAATCATGCCGCCCGTGCCCACCGATGTGGAAGAATCGCCCGCCGAGGCAATAATCTTGGCATCGATCTTATGCACGACAGGAACAAACTCGGCCGTGGGGTCCTCGTGCGGATTGGCGGTATAGAGGCCATCGATGTCCGAGAGCGTCACGCACAGATCGGCAGAAACCAGGCAGCTCACAAGCGCCGCCAGCGTGTCGTTGTCGCCAAACTTGATCTCGTCGACGGTGACGGTATCGTTCTCGTTGACGACTGGCACCACGCCCAGCTCCACCAGGCGCAGCAGGGCGTCGCGCGCGTGCAGGTAGGACGTGCGGCGCGCCGTGTCGTGGCGCGTGAGCAGCACGAGCGAGGTGAGCAGATCGCGCGCATGGAACTCCTCGTCGTAGGCCGACGAGATGATGCACTGACCAGCCGAGGCGCAGGCCTGCAGGCTCGGCAGGTCGCCGACCGGCTTGCGGCCGAAGCCCAGCACGGGATAGCCGCAGGCGATAGCGCCCGAGCTCACCACGACCAGGCGCCAGCCGAGCTTGCGCAGGGCTGCGGCCTGATCGGCAAGCCCGCCGATAAAGGAGCGGTTGACCTTGCCGTCGGCGCCCACCACCGTGGACGAACCGATCTTTACCACCATCGTTTTATAAGAAGTCGTCATACGTCAAACCAATCAACTGTTCAGCGAACGGCCAAGCTGGCGGCCAAGGGAGCGTGACTCGCCCCTACCGCCCAAGGAATTAGTGGGCCCAGGGAAAGGCAGAAGCCGCGGCCATATTCTTGCGCACGAGTTCGTCGCGCACCTGTGCCAGGCCCTGCTCCATGCCCACCACATAAGTCTGCGGGTACAGGAAGCGCTTGAAAGCTGCGTCCAGATGATCAAGCGCCCAAACACAGCGCTCGCGCGCGTCCTGGATGCTCTCACGCGGAGCCACCGCACTGCCGTCGCGCACGATCGGCACCAGCAGCTCGCGATACTCAAGTTCGGACACGTCGGTCACCAGGGCGGCATCATTCACGGCCACAAGGGTATTGCCGCGCGCGGCGCCCTCCCCAGCCAGATGGTCCTCGTCGTAGATCATGTCGCAGACCGGGCCGCCAAAGCCGTCGTAATAGCGGCGCACACGCTGCACGCCCGGGATCGTGCGCTTGTAGGGCTGCTCGGAGAGCTTGACCACCGGCGTCCATGGATCTGCCTCGCTCGCACGGCGGGCGGAAAGCTTGTACACGCCGCCCAGCGCCGGCTGGTCATAGCAGGTCGCGAGCTTGGTACCCACGCCAAAGCTGTCGATGGGCGCGCCCTGGTCGAGCAGTGACTGAATCGTATACTCGTCAAGATCGTTCGAAACCGAGATCCCCACATAGGGCAGGCCCTCGGCATCGAAACGACCGCGGACATACTTGGAGAGCTTGGCGAGGTCGCCCGAGTCAATGCGAATAGCCGACAGGCGCTCGCCCGCCGCCTCCATCTCCTTGGCAACCGTAATGGCATGCTCGCAGCCCTCGCGCACATCGTAGGTGTCGATGAGCAGCGTGCAGTTCTTGGGGCTCGACTTGGCAAAGGCGCGGAAGGCCTCGAGCTCGGAATCGAAGCTCATCACCCAGCTGTGCGCATGCGTGCCAAAGACGGGAATACCGTAGCGGCGCCCGGCAAGCACGTTAGACGTGGACGAGCAGCCGGCAACGTAGCTCGCACGCGCAACGGCCAGGCCGCCATCGGGACCCTGGGCTCGGCGCAGGCCAAACTCCGCCACGGGGCGACCGTCGGCCGCCAACACCACGCGCGCCGTCTTGGTGGCGACAAGCGTCTGAAACCCGACGATGTTGAGCAGCGCCGTCTCAAGCAGCTGGCACTCGAGCGCAGGACCGGTGACGCGCACCATGGGCTCGCGCGGAAAGACGAGCTCGCCCTCGGGGACGGCGTCGATATTTACATGCGCACGAAAATCGCGCAGGTAGTCGAGGAATGCGGACTTGAACATCGCGCCGCCGGCCGGGGCCTCAAGCGATGCGAGGTAGTCGATATCCTCGGGCGTAAAGCGCAGGTTCTCGACCAGCTCGGGCAGTTCGGCGGTGCCGCACATGACGGCATAGGCGCTGCCAAAGGGATGGTCGCGGTAAAACGCGGTAAAGCAACCCTGCTCATTGGCCTTGCCGCTCTCCCACAGGCCCTGGGCCATAGTGAGCTCGTACAGATCGGTGAGCATTGCAATGTCGGTGGGATGCGAGATGTCGGTCAAAGCCATGGGGCGACCTTTCAGATGTGTGGTGCAGAATTTGAGGGTTGGACGAGAGCAGAGCATGCGGACATGACGCCCGATGCAAATCGGTTAGAGCAGGCCCATGCTGGTCAGGATCGTGTAGCCCATAAAGATGACAAACGCGATGAGGGCAAGGACAATGATGATTTTTTGAGCCGGCGCCATGCCAGGGATCTCGTTCTCGCCCGTAGGTTCCTTGGAGGCAACCATGCGCTGGGCAAAGGTCATCTCGTCACGGCTCGGCTTGGGCTCGACGGACTTGGGACGAGCGGCCTTTTTAGGCTGAGGTTTGGGCGCGGCAGGTGCAGGCTTCGCAGCAGCGGGCTTGGGTGCGGGCGCGGGCTTGCGCTCGGATGCGGCGTTCGAGGCGACCTCCTCGGCCTTCGCACGCTCGGCGCGCAGGGCAGCCAGCTCCTCACGCTCGCGACGGGCCTCTTCCCGAGCCTCGCGGCGGGCCTTCTCAGCGCGGAGCTCTTCCAACTCAGCGCGCTCCTCGTCGGACAATGGTTGGGACTCAAGCTCGGCCATGGTATAGCCCTTTCTTTTAAAAAAAGCCGCCGACACAATGTCAGCGGCTTATCAAATCCAAGGGTGGAGACGAAGGGAGTCGAACCCTCGGCCTCTGCCATGCGACGGCAGCGCTCTCCCAACTGAGCTACGTCCCCAGGACAAGTCGATATTTTACCTACGGCTCGCCAACTGTCAACGCCCAATAACCAGTCTTTTTGGGGCGCGGCTATTTTGGCAACTTTTCGAACAGGCGATCCTCTCGATGATTTTTTATCCCCGTCCCAGAAAAATCATCGACGAACGCGCTACTTTGCGCTGGTAAGAACACCGGTGGTGTCGAAGGCCGGGGTGAAGCTCTCGTCTACCGCGCCGCCCTCTTGCCAGAACATCGTCGTAAAACCCAGGTCGTCGGCATGGTCGAGCACCTGCTCGTACTCCTCACGCGTCACGGCGCGTGCCAGGTCGCCGCCCTGCTCGCGCATGAGCGCATTGGGCGTGTACTGGTTCATAACCGAGATCGGCACGTCGCCCACCGTCTGCCACACCAGGTCCAGCACGCGACACGAATCGTCTGCATGCCCCGGAAGCACCAGGTGACGCACGATCATGCCACGCTTCATAAGCCCGTCCTCGTCCACCAACTCTCCCCCGCGGCGTTCGATCTCGCGCGCCATCTGGGCCAGACCCGACACGGCCACACGCGGGTAATCCTTTATATGGGAGAGCGACTGCGCAAGCCCGGCATCGGCATATTTAAAGTCGGTGAGCCACACATCGACCAGGTCGCCCAGCGCCGCCACGGCACTCGCGCGCTCGTAACCACTCGTGTTGTAGACGATTGGGATAACCAGTCCGCGCGCCCGTGCCGCGGCAATCGCGGCAGGCAACAGGTGCGCATAGTGCGTCGCCGTCACCAAATTGATGTTGTTGGCACCCTGGTCCTGCAGCTCTAACATAATCTCGACCAGGCGCTCGGGCGAAATCTCAAGCCCAAAATTGCCCGTCGAGATCTCGTGGTTCTGGCAGTAGATACATTTGAGCGAGCAGCCGCTAAAGAAGATCGTGCCCGAACCGGCCTCGCCCGAGATAGGCGGCTCCTCCCACATATGAAGCGCGGCGCGGGCCACCTTGAGCGTGTCGTTAGCACCGCAGACGCCGTGCGCGCCCTCATCGCGCGCCGCACCGCAACGGCGCGGACACAAATGGCAGGCGGGCGAAAAAAGTTCGGTCAACGACGTCGGCATAAAAACATGCTCCAAAACAACGATTCAGCAGCTCAAACGTAAAGGGCCAGGCCGCGTAGACGGCTCCGTCCCTAAGGCGCCGTAATCGTCCGACACGATTTTTGTAATGTCAAGACTGGAATCCACAAAGTGCCGCTTTATGATGTAGGTATTCCGCCCCCCGCGGAGCAACTGGGTGAACCGTCGCGTTTATTTAGGGAGCCCACACAGTCGTACCTAGTACAGGTATCCTTCGTTGTTAAGGACGCTGGAACAGTCGATGAGGGCACCCACCTGTTTTAGGTGGGTTCATTTTCGTAACGTGGGGGGTGGTTTTCTTTTGCCGAAAATCACCATTACAGTCCATATGGATTCCCGCCGGCATCCCGACAAGCCATCGACAACATCCCAATATCTGGTAAGCGCGTGATTATCGCTGCGTGCAATTACATGCACCCCCCTTGGTCGAGTATTATGGTTCGGCTATGCCCTTTGCGCATGGCGTTCTTCTGACCTTTTCCTTCGACGCTTGGCGGTTTTTAGATTCATGGCTTCATCCCCGAGCTACATACCGTACCTATGCGTGGCAGCGGCGGCCTTTATCACGACCTTCCTCGCGGTGCCCCTGGTCAAGCGCTTGGCAATTAAGCTCGATGCCGTCGACTATCCTTCTAAGCGCCGCATCAACACCAAGCCCATCCCGCGTTTGGGCGGAACGGCGGTGTTTTTGGGCCTGGTCGTTGCCTGCATTGTGCAAATCCTAGGCACCTGGCACCTAGGCTGGCCACCCGTCCTGGTGCCGCACCCGCGCCTTCACATTAGCTATCCCATGCTGGCGCTCTCCTTTACCGTCATCTTTGCGACCGGCGCTATCGACGACGTCTTCCAGCTCAAGCCCAAGCAAAAGCTGGCCGGACAGGTCCTCGCCGCGCTCATCGCCTGTATCGGCGGCCTAAAAATCGGCGTCATCGTCAACCCGTTTGCCCCCGGCGAGATCATGCTCGGATGGCTCGCTTACCCCATCACCGTAATCTATCTGGTGGCATTCACCAACATCATTAACCTCATCGACGGCCTCGACGGCTTGGCCACGGGCATCTGCGGCATTGCCTCGTTCACCATGTTTTCGATGGCCGTTCTCTCGGGCCGCATCGACGCCGCCGCGCTCTCCATTGCGCTCTTTGGCGCCTGTCTGGCCTTTTTGCGCTACAACTTCAACCCCGCAAGCATCTTCTTGGGCGACTCGGGGTCGCTGCTTCTGGGCTTTGCGCTGGGCTCCATCTCGCTGCTCAACGTGAGCCGCACCGCCGCACTCACCTCGCTTATCATTCCGCTCATCGTTGCCGGCGTGCCCATCATCGACACGTTTAGCGCCATCGTGCGCCGCAAGCGCGCACACATTAGCATTGGGCAGGCCGACAAGGGCCACATCCACCACCGCCTGATCCAAGAAGGCTACAACCAAAAACAGGCCGTGCTGCTCATCTATGCCTGGTGCATCATGCTTTCGGCCGGCGCCGCCGCGATTAACCAGGTCGAGGTGCCCATGCGCGTGCTCATCTTTACCGTGCTCGCCATTGGCTCGGCGGGCTTCGCCAAGCACCTGCACCTGTTTGAGCCCGTACTGCGCCACCATTACAACAAGCGCACGCACGAGGACGAGCTCGTCACCCCCGACGACCCCGCCTTTAAGCAGGAGGAGCAGGCAGCCGAGGAGCGCAAAGAAGAGCGCCACCACAAGCTCTAGGGCAAGCTGCCGAGGATGTGTCAAGGCACCGTTAGCCAAGCGCGGCCGCGCCGCACCCATCGCACATGCCGCACCACGCGCGTCCCCCTCCCGCCCCTCGCCTACTTACGCACCGCCCCTCCAATAAACGCGTTATCATCTTGACCCATGAACATACGTTAGGAGCAATCATGCCAAACGAGAACAGCTACGAAGTCGCGCTGCAAAAGAGCAACGCCATTCGCGAGGGCCTGGCCAAAACGCCCGAGAAGTTCACCATGCTCACCGGCGACCGCCCCACCGGCCGTCTGCACCTGGGCCACTACTTCGGCACCCTCAAGGGCCGTGTTGAGCTGCAGAACATGGGCGCCAAGACCAACGTGCTCATCGCCGACTACCAGGTCATCACTGACCGCGACACGACCGAGCACATCCAGGGCAACGTGTACAACATGGTCATGGACTACCTTGCCTGCGGCATTGACCCCGACAAAACCATGATCTACGCGCACTCCGCCGTGCCCGCCGCCAACCAGCTCATGCTGCCGTTCCTGTCGCTGGTGTCCGAGGCCGAACTGGCGCGCAACCCCACGGTAAAGGCCGAGATGGAGGCCTCGGGCCACGAGCTCACCGGTCTTCTGCTCACCTACCCGGTACATCAGGCCTGCGACATCCTGTTCTGCAAGGGCAACGTGGTGCCTGTCGGTCGCGACCAGCTGCCGCACATCGAGCTTACCCGCACCATCGCTCGCCGCTTTAACAACCGCTACGGCAAGGTGTTCCCCGAGGTCGACGCGCTGCTGTCCGAGACCCCGCTGCTGCCGGGCCTGGACGGTCGCAAGATGAGCAAGAGCTACGGCAACGCCATCAATATTTCGATGACCGCCGAGGAGACGGCAAAGCGCATCAAGAAGAGCCAGACCGACTCCGAGCGCATGATCACGTTCGATCCCGAGAACCGTCCCGGCGTGTCTGGCCTGCTTTCGACAGCCGCCATCTGCACCGGCCGTTCCGAAGTCGAGATTGCCGAGGAGATTGGCATGGGCGGCTCCGGCCAGCTCAAGAAGTACGTGACCGAGGCCGTCAACGAGTACTTCGCACCTATCCGCGAGCGTCGCCAGCGCTATGAGAACGATCTGGACTATGTGAAGGACGTGCTGCACGAGGGCAACCGTCGCGCCAACGAGATCGCCGAGCAGACCCTGGCAGAGGTTCAGGACGCCATGGGTATGGTGTACTAGACCGATCTGCTGGCTTGAGCTTTCGATTGCTATAGGGCGGGCGCTACGGCGTCCGCCTTTTTTGGAGCGGACCGCTTCGGCTCCGTCCATCGCACTCCCCCGACAAACAGGAACAGGCCCGCCGGCAGTTAGTTGCCAGCGGGCCTGTTCCCGAAGTACACCGTTGAATCGCACAGAGGGGAGGAATGCGAATCAAACTCAACAGGGCAGGCTTTTTCATCGCCTATTGCCTGCTCCGTTGCTGAAACCAATATAGTTCACCGTGGTTTACTTTCTGACGGCAAAGTACGCCGCCACACCTTCTCCATAAGTTAGCTCCGGTAAATCTGCAACGGAAAACCACCACAAAGGGGACAGGCACCTTTGTGGTGGTTTTGACCACGGCAGAGCCGCTAGAGTCCGGCAGGCCAGCGACAGGCGGCCAAATCGACGTGCATGTCGTCCTTAAACGCCACACCCTCCCCTAGCAAAAGCTCACGTTGAGCATCAGGGCCGCCAAAAGCAAAGCCTTCGCAAATGCGACCGTCGGCAAACACCACACGATGGCAGGGAATCTGGCCGGGGCGCGGATTACTATGCAGGGCATACCCCACGTACCGCGCACTTCGTGGACGACCGGCAAGCAGCGCCACCTGACCATACGTGGCGACCATCCCCTCGGGGATCTGCTCGACCACCTCGTACACCCGCTCAAAAAAGCCCTCAGACGCCATCGCATGCTCCCTTCCACCCGGAAAAGCATAAACCACCACAAAGGTGCCTGTCCCCTTTGTGGTGGTTTATGGCAGGTCGGTTAGTTGGCGGGCTGGAAGAAGGCTACTGCTACGGCGCCGGGGCCAACGTGGGTACCGATGGTGGCGCCGATGGTGTGAACGGGCAACTCGCCCTCGGTGTGGCCAGCCCAAAGTACCGCGCTGTCCTCGATATACTTCTTGAGCACCGCATCCGAAAGACCCGTATAGCCGAGCGCCAGCGGCATGGAAAAGTCGATGCCGCCCGCCTTTTCGACCTTTTGGTTCAGCAGGTTGCGGCCGTTCTTGGAACCGCGCGCCTTGCCCAGCTGCACGATCAGTCCGTCCTCGGCGGCCACAACGGGCTTCACGTTGAGCAGCGTACCCACGGCGCCGGCCGCAGCAGACAGACGACCGCCGCGCACCAGGTACTCCAGTGTCTCGAGTAGGCCGATAACCACCACACGGTCGCGCACGGCCTCGACAGCCGCCGCGATCTGAGATGCACTGCGGCCCTCGTCCACCAAGCGCAGCGCATATTCGACCAGGACGCGCTCGCCCAGGGTGACGTTGTTGCTGTCTACCACGAACACGTCGCCACCTGGCGCCTCGGCAAGTGCGGTACGGGCACTCTGATTGGTGCCTGATAGCTTAGCGCCCACGGTAATAATCACGGCCTCGTCGCCGGCCTCACGCGCCTCGGCGATGGCCTGCGAAAACGCGTACGGGTTGACCTGGCCGGTCTTGGGCAGCTCATCGCGCTCCACGAGCATCTCGTAAAAGCGCTGGTGATCGATGTCGATGCCATCCATGTACACATCGGTGCCAAAGGTGACGGACAGCGGCAAAACGGCCAGTGCCGGGTGCTCCGCCGGCGACATATCGCTTGCGGAATCGGTAATAATGCGGACGGACATAGCGAATCCTTTCTTGCGCAGGTCCCGCGCAGGGAATTTTGACAGCAAGGCCCCGGCACGGTATACGCGCTCAAACAGGACTATGCAGTTGTTAATTGGAAGCAAAAGCCTTGGCGGCCCTACAGCTCGCGCAGGGTGTTAAGAATCGTGTGCAGCGACGCATACATCTGCTCGCGCTGCTCCACACCCATAGCCTTACCGGTGGTATCGAGCACTTCGTGGATGATGCGGTCGGCCTCGCCCATGCTCTCGCCGCCCAGAGCGGTCAGGCGCACCGGAGCACGATACTTAACGGCGGCATCGCCCGAATCATCGACCTCGACGTAGCCGCCCTCCTCCAGATGCGCAAGCGTACGCGAGACGGCGGCGCGGGTCACGCCTGCCATGCGAGCCAAGTCAGCGCCAGTCAGGCCGTCCTTGCTGCGTTCAAGATAGTACAGGCACATAACGTCGGAGCCCTTAAGGCCGAGCCTTGCGCCCTCGGATGTCTTAATGCGCTGGATCTCCTTGTAGAGCCCGCTGATCAGTCCGACAAAGTCCTCGAAACGTGTCTCGTCGTTCTGCTGCATGGGAGACGACCGCCTTTCGCTTGCATAATGCTAACGGGTAAACATCTTAACCGTACCCAGCGGCCGCCAGCCCTGCACGACCTATTTGTTGACCCATCAACATAAAAACCACCACAAAGGACAGGCACCTTTGTGGTGGTTTGGGGCATCAATAGGTTCTAGGCGCCGCTACAGTTCCACGCAAGGATTGTCGCGGGTCACAAGCGTCTTAATGACAACCGTCGCTCCCAGATAGCGCTCAAGCAGCTCGGCTAAGCGATCGATCGCAGCCTGGCAATCCCCCATCCGCTCGGGCTCCACGCACTCAATCGCCAGGAACGCATCGGCCGAATCATCGGACAGCGCCGTGCGAACGCCGTCGCGCCAGTTCCAGCAGCGGCACACAGCGCCCGCATCGTCGATGTAGGCGAGCTCGCCGGGCAGCGTCGGATCGTCCGCCTCCTCGCCAAGCGGCAAGAACGCATCGCCACCGTCGGTCACCTTCAGGCGAAGGTCCCCCTCGATCGCATGCAGATCCTCGCCTCCCACGGGCAGCGCGTAGGTCAGCGACACCGTGTTGTAAATATCCACCGCGGGCGTAATGTGGCCCACCGGCTTGCCTTTGAGCACGCGTTTGAGCAAGTTCTCGATCGAGCAGCGCGCGCCTTTCTTGGTCTTGAACAGACGATAGGCCTCGCGCCATGCCTTGACCGGTGCGTTCTCGCTGATAGTGTCGCTGGTCAGATGACGCTCCGCATCGATATTGGCGCGGTCGAGCAACGCCGCAATCGCATCCACGTCCTCTTGAGGAATCTGAGCCGTGGGCTTCATGCCCTCCACGACCACAACACCGACCGCTGCCTGCGGAAACAGCTCCCAGAATGAATCCTCGGCAATAAAGCTCTTCATACGCTCTCCCTTCATTATGCGCGCCCGAGTGAGGGCGCCTAAACAAAAAGCGCCCTCACGACGGCCACCTTCAAAGTCCTACGGTGCCGTCACAAGAACGCTTGCGCTGTCCCCATCCGGAGAAGGGGACGATATGTCAGGCGTATTGTAACCCGAGTCATCCACGCGAGCAAAACCACCATAAAGGTGCCCCCTTTATGGTGGTTTTGAGTCTGAGGCGACGCTAGTGGCGGAGCCCCAGCAGGCCGCGGCCGCGATGACGGGCCTCGGCGGACACCTGGGCGTGCGGGCCGGCGGCTTTGACGGACTCGGGCAGGTGCGAGTACTTCTTCTCGAAGTTCTCCTCGAACATCACCGCCAGGTTGTGCGCGGCCTCGTCGTAGCGCGCGGTGCTCTGCCAGTATTGGCGCGGCACCAGGATGCCATCGGGCACGCCGTGGCACGTCGTGGGAATGTCAACGTTAAAGATGTCGTCGTGCACGAACTCGCTGTCCTCGATGGTGCCGTCGAGGGCGCGCGCGACCAGCGAGCGCGTGTAGGCCAGCTCGATGCGATGACCCACGCCGTAGCCGCCGCCAATCCAGCCGGTGTTGACCAGGTACACGCGCGTGCGGCCGTCGGCAATGCGCTCGCCAAGCATCTTGGCGTAAACCATGCGGTCGAGCGGCATAAACGGCTCGCCGAACAGCGAAGAGAACGTGGGCGTGGGCTCGGTGACGCCGACCTCGGTGCCGGGAATCTTAGCCGTAAAGCCCGTCACAAAGTGGTACATAGCGGCATCGGCCGTCAGGCGTGAGATGGGCGGCAGCACGCCAAAAGCGTCGCAAGTCAGGAACAGCACGACACTCGGAGTGGTGCCCATGCCCTTAGTCCACGCGTTAGGAATGTGCTCCACGGGATAGGCCACGCGCGTGTTGTGCGTGATCGAGATGTCGTCGTAGTTGGGTTTGCGGTTCTCATCGAGCACCACGTTTTCGCAGATCGCGCCAAAGCGGACAGCGTTGAAGATCTCGGGCTCGTGGAAGGCGTCCAGGCCCTCGCATTTGGCGTAGCAGCCACCCTCGATGTTGAAGATGCCCATGTCGGACCAACCGTGCTCGTCGTCGCCGATCAGCAGGCGCGTGGGATTGGCCGAAAGCGTGGTCTTGCCGGTGCCGGACAGGCCAAAGAACACGGCGGTCTCGTGCGTGACGGGATCCATGCTGGCCGAGCAATGCATGGGCAGCACGTCGTCCTCGACAGGCAGCAGGTAGTTCATGACACTGAAGATGGACTTTTTGATTTCGCCGGAGTAGCCGGTACCCGCGACCAAAATCACGCGCTCCTGGAAGTTGATGACCACGGCGGCGCTGGAGTTGAGGCCCTTGATGGCAGGGTCGCACTGGTAGCCGGGTGCCGCGAGCACGCAGAAGTCGGGCTCGCCGGTGCGCGCGATTTCACGGGCGAGCGGACGGGCGAGCATTTGCTTAATGAAGAGTGCCTGGCTGGCACGCTCGCAGGCAACAAGCAGGCGACGCGTGTGGTTGCGGTCGGCGCCCGCCATGCCGCGCGTGACGAACACGTCGCGCTCGTTGAGATAGTCGACGATGCCGGCCTTGATGGCCTCATAGCTCTCGACGGACAGCGGGCGGTTGACCGCACCCCAGGCGATCTTGTCGTGAACATCGGGGGTGTCAACGATAAAACGATCGTTGGGCGAACGGCCGGTGCGCTCCCCCGTCTCAATCACCAGCGCGCCGTTGGATGCCATGCGGCCTTCTTCGCGGCGGATGGCGTGCTCGACGAGCTCCGCGGCGGGTAGATCGACCAGCAGGCGGGGCTGATTCTCGGCGGGATCTTCGACCAGCGTAATACCAAAGTTGGACAAAACTTCTGCAGGGGTAACACCAGGCATGGGGCCTCCTTTAAAAACGCGACACGTGGACGCGGCGCGCACTTTACTCACGTAAAGCCCGTTGTACCCGATATGCAAAAACGTTTTTGCGGCAAGGGCGGCAAGCCCGCCCAACGGTCAAAAATCGCAGGCAAGCGGCCCAGTCATTGGGGACGTTCTTAAACGACTAGTCATTGGGGACACTCTTGAACAGGCAACATTCAAGGAGTGTCCCCGGATGCCGGCACTTAGAGACGTTCCCAAAGTGACGGCACATAAGGAACGTCCCTAAGTGCCGACTACAGTGGCAGGCCTTGGCCGAGCATGGCTATGGCGCTCATCAGGACCAGCATGCCGGCAGCGTAGGGCAGCACCGCGCCCAGGAGCTCGGCATCCTTACCGCGCACGTGCACGGCGGCAAGACCAATGGCGAGGGTCTGCGGCGAGATCATCTTACCGGCGGCGACGCCCAGGGCGTTCAATGCGACCATCCAGTAGTCGCTCACACCCAGCGCAGTGGCAGCCTGGCTCTGAATGGGGCCAAACAGCATGCCCGAAGACGTGCCCGAACCGGTCACGAACGCACCGACCGCACCGATCCACGGAGCCAGAATCGGGTACAGACCGCCGGCGACCGCAATGCAAAACGCACTGATCGACGAAATCATGCCGGCATAGCCCATCACCTTGGCGCAGCCCAGTACCGAAAGCATCGTGATCACCGTCGGCGTCATCTGCTTCACAGTCGCGACCAGCACCTCGCCCATCATGCGCGGCGAAGCGCCCTGAATGGCACCGCCGACAAACGCCGCCAGGAAAATCCAGACGCCTGGCGTGTTGACCCACGAAAACGTAAGCGTACCGGGATTCTCACCGCAATACACCTGCACGTGGCTCGCAAACGGCGCGAGCGCAGCATGCACGGCGGGTACCAGGTTAGACGTGCCCAGCAGCAACACAAAGATCAGGATGAAGCACGACCAGGCCGAAAGCGCCGACTTAACGGTGAGCTTCTTCCCCGCCTCGATATTCATGTGGAAGCGCGCATCCAAGTGGCCGGACTTCTCGGCACGCATGGCAAGCGCGGCGGTCAGCGCGAGCGAAACGATAGATCCTACGACCACGGCCAGCTCGGGACCCACAAACATGGCAACGACCAAAGCCGCGCCGACAAACGACACGCCGGAGAGCAACGCCACGCCGGCAACACCGTGCAGGCGCTCGCCCACACTCGCGACATTGCCGTGGTCATCGGCAACACGGCCCGCAACCAGCACAATAAATATCGGCATCACCACAAAGAACGGTGCGAGCTGCACCAGCTGAACGGTCGCCAGGTGCAGGGAATCCAAACCCACCAGGTCGGCAACGGACACCGTGGGAATGCCGATGGAGCCGTAGGGCGTGGGCACGCCGTTGGCCAGCAGGCAGATGAGCACGGCAGGCACGGCCTCAAAGCCCAGGCCCGCGAGCATGCCGGCGGGAATGGCGACAGCGGTACCGAAGCCGGCCATGCCCTCCATAAAGCCGCCGAAGCACCAAGCCACGAGCAGCGCCAGCAGACGGCGGTCGCTGCTGATGGAGGTGATCATGCTGCCGATCACGTCCATGGCGCCCGTGCGAACGCACAGGTTATACGTGAATACCGCGGCGATGATCACCAGGACGATGGGCCACAGGGCCATCAAAAAGCCTTCGAGCGAGGCGGTCGCGATCTGCGCTGCCGGCAGGTGCCACCATGCGAAGGCGAGCAAGCACGAAAGGACAAACGATCCGATAGCGGCCTTCCAAGCTGGCCATTTAAAGCACAGCAGCATCACGACCAGCCAAATAATCGGCACAAGAGCCAGTAAGAATGCGGCGACGTCCATAGGTAGAAGCTCCTTGGTACCGCGTGGGCGGCATCGGGGGTGTCACAAAACTTCAACAGGATACCGCACGTTTACCGACAAATTACAGCCGCCCGCCGAAATTATTGAACAATCCGTTCAAAAACACGAACGAACACCGTCGCGTCTATACTAAAGCGCAGCAATAGAAAGGACTCCGCTTTGAGCATCACGCCCCTCGATAGCATTCGCCGCGCCATCGCCCGCCGCAACGGCGTCTCCAACCCCGCTGCATCGAGAGACGGCGCCGCGAAGGCCCAGGGCGGCCGCATCGAGAACGGCCTCTTCCCTGCCTCGCACACTGCCGAGGAACTCGCACGCATCCAAGAGCTAAGTCAGCGCAACGCCGGCGGGCCCGATAGCAGCCAAGCCACACGTCGCCGGCGCGAACGCGATCGCAAGCCCGGCCCCGTCCGCCGCATGGTCAACGCTTGGTGGAACCGTCTGCTCGGTGCCGTCTACGGCGGCGGCTTCTCCATGCAGGAAGCGGAATACGAGGAGCACGCCACCCGCCGCGATTACCTTTGGAACGCTCTCGGCACCGCCGTGTGGGGCTTGGCGTTTCCGCTGCTCACCATCGTGTCCACACAGCTCGTGGGCGCCGAAGAAGCCGGCAAGTTCTCCATCGCCTTTGTCACCGGCACGCTCATCATGATCGCATGCAACTACGGCGTGCGCAATTTCCAGGTCTCGGACATCGACGAAAAGACGTCCTTCGCCTCCTACCAGCTCAATCGTTGGATCTGCGGAGCGCTCGCCCTAGGCTGCGGCCTCATGTATAGCAGCGCCCGCGGCTATGACGCGCAAATGGCGACGATCGGCCTGGGCGTCTACCTGTATAAGGTCATCGACGGCGTCGCCGACGTGTACGAAGGCCGCCTGCAGCAGGCCGACAAGCTCTACCTGGCTGGCATGAGCCAAACGCTGCGCTCCATCGGCGTCATCGTGGTCTTTAGCGCGGCGCTGTTCCTCACGCGCAGCATGCCCATCGCGGCCATGGCCATGGGCATCGCCGCGATCGCCTCGCTCGTGCTGGTCACCGCGCCGCTTGCCCTGCTCGAGACCGAAAAATCGCGCCGCGTGAGCCTGCGCGAGGTCGGCCACCTGTTTGTCCAGTGCGCCCCGCTCTTTGGTGCACTGTTCCTGTTCAACCTAATTGAGAGCATGCCCAAGTTTGTGATGGAAGGCGCGCTGGCATACAAATATCAGCTGTACTTTAATGCCCTGTTCTTTCCGGCGCAGGCTATTCTGTTGAGCATTGGATTTATCTATAAACCGCAGCTCCTGCGTCTGTCGAGCATTTGGGCGAATCCGCGTAAGCGTCGCCGCTTTGACCTGATTATTGTTGCCGTTATGGCACTAATCGTGGTCATTACCGGAGCGTGCGCCGCATTTATGGCAGGCCCCGGCATCCCCATCATGAGCTTTATGTACGGCCTTAACTTTGAGCGCTACCGCACGCTGGCGCTACTGATGGTTGTTGCCGGCGGCGTCACCGCGGCCATCGACTTTATCTACGCCATTATCACGGTGCTACGCCACGCTGGTGACGTCACCAAGATCTACCTGATCTGCTTCGCCGTAAGCGTGGTACTGCCGGTGATCCTGATTAAGCTGCTGGGTCTGATGGGCGCTGTGGTGAGCTACCTAGCCATCATGGCCCTACTCCTGGTGCTGCTGATTATCGAGTACGCCCACATCCGCCAGCGCATCGAACGCGACCGCAACCCATACGGCGCCTAATTTGCTGCCCCGGTCACCGGAATTTGCGATAGAATCACCCCGACTGGGGTCTCGTTGCGGACAATATGCATCACGCAAAACTAAGTGAGTAGACTTTTACCGAATCCCCGACCGCACCGACAAGGCACAAGTCTGTGACCTGCGCTTTTATTGAGGCAAATATGTTGGGTACTCGGCATTTCCAAAAAAGTCTACTCACTTAGTCAGCGGGCTGTCAAAAAAGAACCGTCGCGACGTCGTTTGACTCCGTTGCGACGGTTTTTCGAGCATTTTCGCGCTGCCGAGGACGCAGGCGCTCCTCATTTCTTGCGCTTACCGAGCAAGAAGGCGCTACTCTCCGAAAGTAGTCAAAAAAGCCCCGTCCGTAATTAACTACCCTTTGCACCGATTATTCGCCCGGGTTGATGTTCGCGTAGAACTCGGCCCCGTCGTCCAGACGCAGGATGCCTACACGGCCAAACTCCGATCCGGTGGCGGCGGCGCAGTCGATGTCGATGCGATCGGGAACGCCGGCGGTATCCTCGCCGCCCAGGTGCACAATCTGCCCACGGCCCGACTCCTCATCGAGCCCCGCCAGGCCGCCGACCTCGCAATAACGCCCGAGCGACACCGTGGGCGTGTGGCCGCTCACCACGACCGGGCCCTTGCCCTCGGCAGAGAGAAGCCCCGTCGGCACATCCCAATAGCCGTGACGAATCCACAGCAAGTCATCGGACGACTGCACCGCAAGCATCTGCTGCAGTAGCTCGCGATCGGCATCCACCGCCCCCGCACCATCGGCACAATCAACCCCATGTTCAAGCAAAAACGCCCGGGCCGCCTCGGTCTGGATGCCGGCATGTACCAGCAGGTACGGACGCTCGTCAGTCTCGACCACCGCGTAGAGCGGCAGCGTCGCCATCCAACGCACGAGCTCCTCGTACGCCTCAAATTCCATATCGTTGAGCTGCTCGCGCGTCGTCCAGCCACCGTTGATATCCCAGGTCTCGGCATCGAGCGGATCTTGGCCAATGATGGCATCGAGCATGATCTGCTCGTGATTGCCCTTGAGCACGCGAGCGTTGGGTAGCGAGCGCACGAGCTTAATAACGCCAACCGGATCGGGTCCGCGATCGATCATGTCGCCCAGCACGTACAGGGTATCGTCGGACGCCAGCGAAATCTTGGACAGGGCCTCGTCAAGCGCACGCACGTGCCCGTGAGCATCGGATGTCACATAGATCGCCATGGAACGCCTCTCTTTACATTGCGGCCGAAGCCCGGAGCCACAACTAAAACTTCAAGTTGAACTTAAATGTTATCCATTGTACTCCGTTGCAATAAAGCTGGAAAGGGTTGCATACCGTCAACGGTCGCCAGAGCACGCCTGTCAACCCGCGCCGCTCACGCCACGCCGTCTGGCCCAGCGTCCCGACCAGCGTCGCACACGCCGCAGCCTCGTGTCGAAAATGCGCACGCCCGCAATCCAAGCTCATAAACCCACCATCTTTGGGTACAAATGACTGCAGACAACTGACCGTGCCACGCCAACCACCCAGGAGCGGACACCATCCATGAACCAGATACTTCTCTTTATCGGCCTCGTCATTATTCTGTGCCTGACCATCAAACCCGTCGGAAAAAAGCTCCCCTTTCCCACCCTGCTCATCTTTATCGCGCTGGGCATGCTGCTGGGCGTCAACGGTCCGGCGCACATCGACTTTAGCGACTATGCGCTCACCGAAACCGTCTGCAGCACGGCGCTGCTGTTCATCATGTTCTACGGCGGCTTTAACACCAATATCGACCGCGCCAAGCCCGTCACCGCGCCGGCGGTGCTGTTGAGCACACTCGGCGTTGTCGCCACCGCCGGCATCACGGGCGCCTTTGCGCACTTCGTGCTGGGCTTCGACTGGATCGGCGGCCTGCTGCTGGGATCGGTCGTGGCGTCTACCGATGCGGCGAGCGTCTTTAGTGTGCTGCGCGAGCACAACCTTTCGCTGAGAGGCGGCACCGACTCGCTGCTCGAGGTCGAATCGGGCTCCAACGACCCCGTCGCCTACATGCTCACCGCCGTGCTCGCGACCCTCGCGGCGGGCGGCGACATCAACATTCCCGCACTGCTGGCCAAGCAGATTATCCTGGGCGTGGGCCTGGGCCTTGCCATCGGCTGGGCGGCGGGCCGCCTGATTGAACGCGCGCACGCAACGGCCAAGGACGCGCAGACCATCTTCTTGTTCGCCGTGGCCATCGTCGCCTACGCGCTGCCGAGCTACCTGGGCGGCAACGGCTTTTTGGCCGTGTACCTGGCAGGCATTGTACTGGGCGCCAGCGACATCACCGGCAAGGTCGAGATGGCGCACTTCTTTGACACCCTCACCGAGATGGCCGAGATGACCATCTTCTTCTTGCTCGGCCTGCTCGTGACGCCCGCCCGCCTGCCGCAAATGCTGCTGCCGGGCCTGGCGCTCATGGCGTTTATGCTCTTCGTGAGCCGTCCCATCGCCGTCGGCGTGCTCCTGGCGCCCTTTAAGACGAACCCCCGGCAGGTCGCGCTCGTAAGCTGGGCGGGCCTGCGCGGAGCAGCCTCGGTCGTCTTTAGTCTCCTTGCCGTGGTGGCCGGCGTTCCCGGCGGACACGACCTATTTGACCTGGTGTTTGTGATTGCCGTGTCAAGCATCGTGGTGCAGGGCTCGCTGTTGCCGGCGGTGGCGAAGAAGCTCGATATGATCGATGCGACTGGCGACGTGCGCCGCACCTTTAACGACTACCGCGACGAAGACGGCATGTCATTTGTAAAGCTCAAGGTGGGCGCTGGACATCCGTTTGCCGGACGCTCGCTCGCCGATATTGGCAGCGCAACGAACATGCTGGTGGTCTTGGTGCTGCGCGACGGTGCGCACCCGGTGCTGCCCAACGGCGATACCGTGATTGAGGAAGGCGACCTGCTGGTGATGGCCGCGCCGACGTTTGAAGAGCGTGCCGAGGTTACGCTGCGCGAGGTCACCGTGACACCTCACGGCCGCCTTGCCGGCCAGCGCCTGCGCGACGTGCCGCAAGGCAAGCACCCCTTTATCGTGGTGATGCTCAAGCGCGACGGCCAAACGATCATCCCCGACGGCAACACCCTAATATACGCCGGCGACGAAGCCGTCATCGCCACGCTAGCATCGTAGTGACTAGGAGGTAGCTACTTTAGGACGAAGAGATCAAGCGCCTAGGAACCTCATGTCTTCGCTCGCAGATTTGGATTTGCCTGAGGAGTAAAGCACCCCTCCCCCATGTAACCATCCTGTAAATCATAGCGACGCACTCGAGTTTTACCGTGATGCGGTCGCGCCTGGCGCTCCACTGTGCTAAAGTAACCCGAACGTCCAAACGACTACAAGGGGGAACTAGAAGATGGCACGTGTGCACAACTTCTCAGCTGGCCCGGCAGCGCTGCCCACAAGCGTGCTCGCCGAGATCGCCGACGAGATGATGGACTACCGCGGTTGCGGCATGTCCGTGCTCGAGATGAGCCATCGATCTAGCATGTACCAGCAGATCATCGACGACGCCGAGGCAACCCTGCGTCGCCTGCTGAGCATCCCCGACAACTACCGCGTCCTGTTTTTGCAGGGCGGCGCCACACTGCAGTTTGCGGGCATCCCCATGAACCTCATGCGCCGCGGCCGCGCCGGCTACGTCGTGACCGGCAACTTTGCCAACAAGGCGTACAAGGAGGCCGCCAAGTACGGCGAGGCCGTGCTGCTCGCGAGCTCCGAGGACACCAATTTCGACCGCATTCCCGCCATGGCCAATATCAACGCGCGCATTGCCGCCGAGGTCGCGGGCGACGGCCTCGACTACGTCTACATCTGCCAGAACAACACCATCTTTGGCACCATGTACCACGAGCTGCCCGATTGCGGCGATGTGCCGCTGGTCGCCGATGTCTCGAGCTGCTTTCTGTCGCAGCCGCTCGACGTTAAGCGCTACGGGCTCATCTACGCCGGCGCGCAAAAAAACGCCGGCGCTGCGGGCGTGACCGTGGTCATCGTGCGTGACGACCTTATCGCAGATGGCCCCGCCTTTGCGCAGACGCCGCAGTACCTGGACCTCAAGACCCAGGCCGCCAAGGGATCCATGCTCAATACGCCTAACACCTTTGGTATCTACGTATGCGGCAAGGTGTTCCATTGGGTGGAGCAGACCGGTGGACTTGCCGCCATGGCCGAGCGCAACTGGGCCAAAGCCAACCTGCTCTACGACCTGCTCGGGCACAGCGAGCTGTTCCACGGCACTGCGCAGACAGGCAGTCGCTCCATCGCCAACGTCACCTTCCGCACCGGCGACGCCGAGCTCGATGCGGCCTTTGTTGCAGGCGCCGCCGAGCACCAGATTCAAAACGTCAAGGGCCATCGCCTGGTGGGCGGCATGCGCGCCAGCGTCTACAACGCCGTAACCATGGAAGACGTGCAGGCACTAGCCTCGTATATGAAGGACTTCGAAGCACAGCATAGTTTGAGTCCGCGATCTAACTAGCCCGCAACGCGCGGGCCGACCAGCCACTTCAAACCACTTGTTTTAGACAAACCTGCTAAGGAGTTTTCCATGCGCAAGATTAAGACCATCGACGACATCACCAAGGACGGCAAGGTCGAGTTTGGCGAGGGCTACGAGTTTGTGAGCACCGCCGAGGAGGCCGACGCCATCCTGATGCGCTCCACCGACCTGCACGGCTACGAGCTGCCCGAGGGCATCCGCGCCATCGCCCGCTGCGGCGCCGGCGTCAACAACATCCCCATCGAGGAGTACGCCAAGAAGGGCGTCGTCGTCTTTAACTCCCCCGGCGCCAACAGCAACGCCGTCAAGGAGCTCGTCCTGGGCATGCTGGTGCTCTCGAGCCGCGGCGTGGTGCAGTCGATGAACTGGGTGCGCGACAACGCCGACGACCCCGAGATTCAGGTCGACGCTGAAAAGGCCAAGAAGGCCTTTGTGGGCCGCGAGCTCAAGGGCAAGCGCATCGGCGTCATCGGTCTGGGCAACGTGGGCTCCAAGGTCGCCAACGCCTGCGTCGATCTGGGCATGGACGTCTACGGCTACGATCCGTTCATTTCCGTCGAGCACGCATGGGTGCTGAGCCGCGAGGTGCAGCGCGTGGGCACGCTCGAGGACCTCTGCCGCGGCTGCGACTACCTCACCGTGCACGTGCCCAGCAAGGCAGACACCATCGGCATGATCAGCACCCAGCAGATTAACCTGCTGGCCCCGGACGCCGTGCTCATCAACTACGCACGCGAGACCATCATTGACGAGGACGCCGTCGACGCCGCCCTGCGTGCAGGCAAGCTCAGCTGGTTTAGCTGCGACTTTGCCACTCCCAAGACCGTCAAGATGCCCAATACGTTTATCACCACGCACTCGGGCGCCGGCACCGGCGAGGCCGAGGCCAACTGCGCAGACATGGCCATCAGCGAGCTCAAGGATTACCTGGAGAACGGCAACATCGCACACAGCGTCAACTACCCCGCCTGCAGCATGGGCAAGGCGCGCGCCGCAAGCCGCATCGCCTGCCTGCACGCCAACGTGCCCAACATGATCGGCCAGATCACGGCAATCCTTGCCAAGGACAACGCCAACGTGCAGCGCATGACCAACGAGTCCGCCGGCGAGAACGCCTACACCATGTTCGACACCGACGAGCACCTGGACAGCAGCACCATCGAGGCGCTCAAGCAGATTCCGTCGATGTATCGCGTGCGCGTAATCAAATAGCGCCGGCTGATCTGACGGGCAGTTCCCCATGTGGCCTGCCCGTCACTGACATTGAATGCCCGCGGGGGCGCCTTTCGCACGAGAGGCGCCCCCGTTTTTGTGAGCGCTCCATTAAATGCACCGAGCCGCTTCTTGGCATACAATCTGTATGTTGACCTAACTATCTGTGAGGTGCCTATGGTTGATACAGATTTTGCTTGGCGGCTTACGCAAGGACTCGTGCGGATCGACAGCTCAGACCCGGGTGCGTATGAGGACGAGATTGAGCGCTATATTAAAGCGTTGGTTGAGGAACGGTTGGCGCAGCTGAGCCATCCGGTACTCGATGCCGTGCAGATTGCAGAGCACGAAGTACTCCCCGGACGCCGCAATCTAATGGTCACCGTGCCGGGCCAAAGCGACGAGCCACGGCTCGTCTACATCTGCCACATGGATACCGTTACGCTGGGCGATGGCTGGGACGCGGACATTCCGCCGCTCGGGACGGTTGTGCGCGACGGCAAGCTCTATGGCCGCGGTGCCTGCGATATGAAGGGTGGCCTGGCCTGCGCCATTGCCGCACTGGTCAATACGCTCGAGCGCGTGGCAGCAGAAGGCGAGCTGCCCCGCCGTGGCTTCTCACTCATTTGCTCGGTCGACGAGGAGGACTTTATGCGCGGCTCAGAGGCCGCGATCGATGCCGGCTGGGTCGGCTCGCGTGAATGGGTGCTGGACACCGAACCCACCGACGGACAGATCCAGGTGGCGCACAAGGGGCGCACGTGGTTCGAGATTGAAATGGCTGGCGTAACGGCGCATGCGAGCCAGCCGTGGAAGGGCGCGGATGCCGTCGCCGCCATGGCCGAGGTCGTGTGTTCGCTCCGTCGCGCGTTTGTGGCGCTGCCCGCGCACGATGAGCTGGGGTCTTCGACCATCACGTTTGGACAAATCGAAGGTGGCTACCGTCCCTATGTCGTGCCCGACCGCGCCACAGTCTGGGTCGACATGCGCCTGACCCCACCGACCGATACGGCCGCCGCGACGCGAATGGTAGAGCAGGCCATCGCCGTCGCCGAAGCCGCCGTTCCCGGTTGCCATGGCAGCTACACCGTGACGGGCGACCGCCCCGCCATCGAGCGCGACCCGAACTCTCCCCTTCTAGCAGCGCTCAAGCGTGCCGCCGATGACGTGACGGACGCGAATACGACCGTCGGCTTCTTTACCGGCTACACCGACACCGCCGTCATTGCCGGCAAGACAGGTAACCGCAATTGCATGAGCTACGGTCCCGGGTCGCTCGCGCTCGCGCACAAGCCCAACGAATATGTGCCCCACGTCGATATCGTTCGTTGTCAGCAGGTGCTAATCGCGCTCGCCGATAACGTGCTCTGGGACGCGAGCGGCCAAGTTGGGGCATAATAAGCCGCGAACAAACCGACTCGTGCGTTAGGACCGCCCATGAAAGCACTTCCGTTTCCCTGCATCCGCCCGGCTCAGGACCGTGTGCTCGAGGCGCTGCCTGCAATGGGCAGTATCCTGAGCGGCAACAATGCTCTGCGCGGAGCCCTTGCCGATGGCCTGATGCTCAAGGACCCGGGTGCGGCGTATTACGTGTACGAATGCTCGGGCGAGCCGGGACGCGTGACGGGTGTCGTGGCGATTTGCCCGGTTGGTGCGCTGGCGGGCGGCGACGCGGTTGCCGCCGATACGACCGCCGCTGCGCGCGCAATCGCCGACCTCAAGGTACAGCCCCGTCCCGTAACGCTTGTCTACGAAGCCTCTCCCGTCATGGATATCATCCTCGGCGCCGCAAAAGAGGGCGCCTCACTCTACGCCGTCACCGACCCCGCCGGCATTACGCACCGCGTGTGGGAGGTCAAGCGCGAGGACGCCGTCGGGGCCATCCGCGCCATGCTCGACCAGGCGCCGGAGCCGGCACTGGCCGACGACCCTGCCTACGCTGTCGCGCTGGTCGGGGCATCACAGCTCCTGACCGACGATGCACGTGCCGCCGGCACCTACACGGGCAAAGAGCCGTTCAACTTTGCCGTAGCTGCGCTCTTCCCCGCCGCGCAGGTCAGCGGCGGCGCGGCGCAGGTTCCGACGGGTCTGCTCACGCACCAGGTCGCGCGGTTCTAGCAAGACCAGACCGTCCAGCATAAAAATCGGCAGCCCAACAAACAGGGGGCGGAGATGCAGCAGGTACATGCATCTCCGCCGCTTTTGCGTCGAGAAGTTATGCCGACGACCCGTGCCGCCGCGCTCGCGTTATCCGCGCTGCGGACCCGCAGTAGCCACGAGCGGTTCAAGTCCCAGCTCGCGCGCGTAGTCTTCCTGCGTAAAGACTTCGACCAGTTCAAACGTATCGGCCGCATCGTCAAACGCAAAATGCAGCACTGAGCAGTTGCCCGGCACGCGTTCGCGCTCGTCGGCCGCCGCGCCCCGCACGTGGTCCAAAAACTCCTTGATAGCCGAACCGTGGCTCACCGCGAGCACGCACTCGTGGTCCGGACGTCGCATAAGATCGGTTATCGTCGCCGCCATGCGCTCGCGCACCTGCATCTGGCCCTCGCCGCCAAACTGACGATAGAAATCTCGCCACGGGCGCTCGGGCATAAGCATCACGCGCTCGGCCTCAAAGTCGCCAAAGAACCACTCACGCAGACCGTCCAGGCGCTCGTACGCCAAGCCCGGCCACAGGTTGGCGATAGTCTGCTCGGTGCGATGAAGTGTGGAGGTGTAGGCATGATCGGGTTCAATGCCGCGCGCACGCAAGAACATGCCGGCACGCGCCGCCTGGTCGCATCCCAGCTGCGTGAGCGGCGAGTCACTCCAACCCTGAATAATGCGCTTAAGGTTGAATATTGTCTGCCCATGACGAACCAGATACAGGTCTTTATTCATAGGGGTCCTTTCGTTCGTTACCAATCAAGGAGCGAAAACGCACCGTCGCAATAGCCAAAATGAAGCACGGCACCGTTGTCGGGTAGCTCTCCCCTGCCAGTCACATACTCAAGAAACTCCTGGCAGGAAGAGCCGTGGGAGACTGCCAGCACACAGTCGTGCTGCGGCCTGGCCATGATGTGGGACAGCGCCGCGACCATGCGCGACTGGAGCTCGCCTTCAGACTCGCCACCAAAGGCCACCGGATAATCACCCCAGGGCTGCGGCGGCATCTCGCGATTTGATGTACCCTCCAGCGAGCCCAAATGCCACTCGCGCAGGTCATCGACCAGCTCTATCGAGCGGCCCTCACCAGCAATTAGCTCAGCCGTACGCCGCGCCCGGCCCAACGGGGAGGAATACACACGGTCAAAGGTCACGCCACGCGCCTCAAACGCCGCGCGCGTCGCCAGCGCCTGCTCGCGCCCGCGCGCCGTAAGCGGCGAATCGTGCCCACCCTGCAAAATGTTCTGCACATTGAGCTCAGTCTGCCCATGCCGCACCAAATACAAATCTGCCACACGTCCTCCCCTCGCACCACCGCAAAGGGGACAGGTACCTTTGTGGTGGTTTACCGCCGGATCACACCGCGGTGACGCTCAACTACACCAGTACGTCGACAAGCGAGCGCTTGGGTACGTGGTGCACCTGCGCCTCGTCGCGCCAATAATTGATGGAGCCGTCGGGGTTGGAATCGATCGCATCGATCACCTGTGTCTCGGCCGGAACGCCAAACGCCATGATCAGCTTGAGCTCATACTTGTCGTTATCGAGCCCCATGGCATCGATCGCGTGGGGCGTAAAGGCCTTGAACATGCAGGCTGCCACCTCGGGCGTGGCGCTGCGGGCGGCGAGCATCATCGTCTGCGCGGCAATGCCCGTGTCGACCTCGGTAATGGGAGCGGCTGGCTTGCCCGGAACGGCGCGCTCAGCAAGAATCGCGATGTAGCCGGTCGGGCGCTCGCCCTCATCGGGACCCGGCCAATCCTTGAGCGCACCGGCCCATGCAAGCTCGTCAAATACACGCGCGCAGTCCTCTGCACCGCTTACCACATGAAAACGCAGACGCTGAGCATTGGCACCACAGGGAGTCAGGTGCGCCAGCTCCGCCAGCTCAAGCAAAAGCTCACGCGGCACGCGCATGGACTCGTCAAAGCGACGGCACGTGCGGGCGCAGCGAACCAACGCATCAAACGCGTCCAAGCCGAGCTTTTCGCAACCCTGCTTTGCCATCGACTCAGCGCTTACCGGCGCTGCGGGAACTGCTTCGTTCATAGGGACCCCCAATTTCGGGCAATTGTTCTTAGGAAAATCTAACCTAAAACGTAGGCAATAACGAACAGGGCTGCAATGTTCTACACCTGTTGAATAGAAAATCGCGACGTGGGGAACAACGGAAACAATTCGGGGCCTTTGGGTTACGTTTCGCCCTCCCCGACCCATACGCCAGCGCCTTTAGGCGATACTGGTTGTAATGATCAAGGCTTACGCCGCACGGAAAGGAGACATTATGGGCATCTTTAAGAACGATGACCAAAAATCGAGCCAGTTTGGATTTGACGAGAAAAGCATGGCGGGCAAAGCCGTCAAGGCCGTACGCTGGATTTACGCCATCACGGGCGTCTTGGCGCTCGTCGCCGGCATCGCACTGCTGTTTGCGCCCGCCAAGTCCCTCGTCTTCCTAACGACCGTCTTGGGCTTCTACTTTGTGATCACGGCCGCGATCAGGCTGTTTACCGCTGTTTTCGAGCCACTGCTGCCCACCGGCTGGCGCGTGACGAGCATCATCTCCAACCTACTCATTATCTTGGGCGGCGTCATAATCCTGCGCAACCAGGCCTTCTCGACCGCGACGCTCACCACGATGGTGGTTATCGTGGCCGGCTTTGGCTGGATCGTCGAAGGTGTCATGTCCATTCTGGAGTCCGAGCTTTCGTCCAACCGTGCCCTCGCCATCCTGAGCGGCGCGCTCTCCATCATCGCCGGCATGTTCGTGTTTATCTATCCGCTGTGGTCGGCCAAGATGCTCGTCATCTTTAGCGGCGCCGCACTGCTGGTGTTTGGCGTAACGCTGATTGTTCGCGCTATTCAATTTGGCAAACTGGTGCACTAGATGCCGCGAACGCTCTTTATTGATGCAGACGCCTGCCCGGTCACGCGCGAGTCGATTGACTGCGCGCGGCGGGCGGGCGTCGCCGTCGTTATCGCCGGCAACAGCACACAGAACCTGGAACGCCACATTCGCCGCGACGATCCGCGCGACGTCGAGCATGCGCGACGCGGATTTTGGGTCACGACGCTCGATGTGAGCGTGGGCGCCGACAGCGCCGACTTTGCCATTGTCGAACGCCTGCAGGCGGGCGACGTAGTCGTGACGCAGGACATTGGCTTGGCGAGCATGGTGCTCGGGCGCGATGCCGCCGCCATCGGCGTACGCGGGCGCGTCTACGATAAGGCGACCATCGACATGCAACTGTTTATTCGCCACGAGGAAAAGAAGGTGCGCCGCGCCGGCGGTCGCGCTCGCGGTCCGGCGGCATTTACCAGCGAAGACCGGGCCCGCTTTAAGCGCAACCTCACCGAGCTGCTGCGCTAACCAAGGTAGATTTTCGGGACATGCCCGGAAATCTACCTTTTTGTTTTGAGCGGTGTGAGCGCTCGGAATCCATGGCTCAACAAAAAAACGGGCTTCAAAATGCCATGCGTCGCCGCATTGCGCAGGCGCCGAGCATGGCTATTTGAAGCCCATTTTTTAAGCCTACTTAGAGGCCGAAGGCGGATAGGATAAGGCCCCAGCCGGCGCCGATGACGTACATCATGACCAGGAACACGGCGTTTTCACGAGCGCTGCGGTTGGTGCGGAACAGGACAAGATAGCCCACGCCGGCGGAAATGAGCGTACCGGCGAGCATCGGCGCCAGCTGTAGCGCGCCCTCCAGGTACAGCTGCGTAATGACCACGCTGGCCGAGCAGTTGGGGATCAGGCCGACGAGTGCCGAGCCCAAGACGGCGAGCGTCTCGTTGCCACGCAGGAACTGCTCGATCGCGGACTCTCCGAAGGTCTCGAGCACGGCAACTAGAATCAGCGTCACCAGGAAAATAAAAACCGAAACCTGCACGGTGTGCGAGATCGCGCTGCGGATAATCGACAGGACGGGCGCACCTTCGTGGGAGTGACCGTGGTCGTGCCCATGGCCGTGGTGGTGCTCATGCTCGCTTGCGTGACCGTGGTCATGGCTGTGTCCGTGGTCGCGCTCGTGTTCATCTTCATCATCATCGCAACCGCAATGGTCGCGCTCGCACAACTCGTGGATGTGGTCGGCGCTCACGCCCGCCTCGGCCACTTCATCAATGATGTCGCCCCCGGTATGGTCGTCGTGCGCGCAGTTCACATGAGCCGGATTGGCAGCGGTCCCCAGCACGGTACGGCGAATCGCCGCATGCGCGCGGGCATTACGACGAAGGCCGCGGATAGCCGCGTCCACGATAAAGCCCGTGATCAGCGCGATCAGTGCCTTCGAAGCCAAAAGCATCGCCATGGTCTGCACGGGCACCTGCTCGGCGAGCAACAGCGGCAGCATCTCATCGGAGGTCGAGAGGAACACGGCGACCAGCGTGCCCAGCGTCACGACACGGCCGGCGTACAGCGTTGCTGCCATGGCCGAAAATCCGCACTGCGGCACAATGCCCAGCAGCGAGCCAGCCACGGGACCCGCAGCGCCGGCGCGCTTGATAGCGCCGTTGACGCGGTCGCCCGCAACGTGCTCAAGTGTCTCGAGAGCAAGATACGTCACCAACAAAAACGGCGCCAGCGAGAGCGTGTCCTTGCCGGCGTCGAGCAGAATATCAATCAGCAAATCCATGACGGATGGAACCTTTCATGTCTTTCGGCAGCATTGTAAAAGTCCTAGCGGTCAACTAGGGTATTGTAGTTGTCCTAGGCGCGATGCCAATAGTTGCCCATGGTAAACTATCATCTCGCCACATCTCAATGAACCCGAGCCGCGCGGTGCGGCCCGTCCAAGGAGCAGTTATATGAACGTTTCACAAGCACTCGAATACGAGCGCCAGCCGTTTATTCCCATGTTTATCTATGGCGATCACGGCGCCATGGAATCCGAGCGCCAGAAGGGCGAGGAGGCCCTTAAGGTGCTCGAAACCGAGTACTTTACCGCCGAGGGCGACCCCAGCTTCGACTTTGCCACCGTGCGCGACCTGGCCGACCGCAACCGCGACCTGTGCGACCAGATTGGCGAGGCACGCCTGCGCAACGTGACGCCCGCGACGCTTTCGCGCGGCCTGTCCGATGCCGACACCTGCGCCGCCATCGGCAAGATGCAAAAGCGCACCGCCGCGTCCGTTATGCGCGAAATCCGCGGCGACCGCGACGCGCTCGGCGTGGCCTACGCCCGCAAGCCCATCCAGGGCACCGTGCTCGGTATCGACATCGAGACCACCGGCCGTGCACCCGAGCGCGGTTATATCATCAATGTGGGTTGGGAGATCATGGAGCTCACCAGCGACGCCGTCCCGCATGACGCCGAGGCACACTACTGCGGCCTGCCCGACATCTACCGCGGCGAGGATGTGCCGCTATCGAACATCCATCACATTACCTGGGACGACATCGACGGCAAAAAACCATTCCGCGAGAACAAGGAACTGCAGAAGCAGCTGCTCAAACTTATGAAGAAGTACCCGTACATGGCGCATAACGCCGCGTTCGAAGACAGTTGGTTCAAGATCCACCTGGACGGTTACGCCGAGGCACGCCGCGCCGGCAAGATCATCGTCATCGACTCGCGCCAGATCTGCCGCAGCCTGGATGCCGACGTCCGCTCGCTCCCCCGCGAGTCCGCGCCCGCCGCGCTCGAGAACTGGGCGCGCCGCCGTGGCACCCTCGCCGCCGACGCCAACGAGCAGCACCTGGGCCTCGACGACACCGACCTCATGCTTCGCACCGTCCAAGCCGAGTTCAACCTCAAGAACCTGTTTGCCAAGTAGAAACGTCTACGCCAAACTCCGGCGTAGATCACGAGCGGTCTCGCAGCGGGAAACCCCGCAGCGGGGCCGCCCTACGTTCCACAGATAGATCTGCCATCACAAATTCTGAACGCTCATTTTGAACGATTTCGACCAATTCCCGACACGTAATTCGTTGTCGAATGGTGATGCATCACAATCAAATGTGCGGCAATTGAGTATTTATATGCTATAGCTAAGCTGCGAAAACTTTTATTTAGGGCATACCAACTCATAATTGCGTCAAGCTTTTGGACAGCATTTGGTTAGACCTCTAAAACGGCTTTTCCACTCAGCGCCGTCAACACGGCATTAGCTGACACGATATATATCATGAGTATCGTATTGTCACATACCACTGCAAAAGCGGTCTACCAGGCCGCGCATTCGGTGTCTGCGAAAGGCATCGAGTCCTGTAGCCCTGCCGCGATTTACGGATCATGTCCCACCGGAACGTTCCTTGACGCAGCCGCAGAATGGCTCACCAAACATGATGTTTCCCTCGACACAAATGATTCCCTCGAGGTGATGGTGTTTGATCGCAGGAATGCGCGCTATGCAATGAACTGTCAATGCCACGTTTCTTCAAAACGATTCTCGAACTCACGCTTTATAGAGCTCAAAGATGGCATCTTCATTGTTGGCGTTGAGCTTTGCGCACTTCAGGCCGCCACCTATCTTTCTTTTCGCGAACTAGTGGAGTACTACTTTGAACTGTGCGGCGCTTATTCCCTTGGAACCGACTCTTCCACCTCCTATACCGAGCGTTTCGCGCTCACCTCGACCGAGAGGTTAAAGCAGTTCTTTAATTCCATTACCAGATGCGACGGTCTGGCCCTTGCCCGAAAGGCGATCCAATGTGTGCGCGACGGATGCCGGTCTCCTATGGAAACAGCCTTTGTCATGATGTTAACGCTGCCCAAAAGCGAAGGAGGGCTTGGTATTAAGGGAATTGAGACCGATTACGAGGTGCAGGTCACCACTGCCGCAAAGAATCTCACGAGACGCAAAAAGTTCTTTATGGATGCGTATCTAAAGAAATCTCGCACAGACATTGAATACAACGGTTTTTATCATGACGCGGAAGAAGACCGCGCCATCGATGAGGAGCGCAAGAATGCACTTGCGTCCATGGGGTACGGAATCATCACCGTCAGCCGTTATTCCTTTATGCATGCCAGCTCTTTTGTTAGGGTCATGGAAGCAATCCAGCGGAAAGAGGGCGTACGCCCCTCGCGTCTGCCAAAAGACTTTCAAATCATGCAAGAGGACCTGAGACAGTTTGTACTCAGAAGGCTTATAGAAGAGAAAAAGCGAATTCAGAAGCAGCTCCGCCAGGATTCCGAAGATCGTCAACGAATCGACCTCGAAAAAGCAACACTCGAAGGCATCACGCTGGATGACCCGACAATTAATGAAGTTCCGGCAATCGATGACATGCAGACAGTCGAATCCGACAGCCCATCATTTGCCCAAACAAGCAGCCTCGCGCCCGAGGGCAGGATCTTCGGTGCCGGAAACTAGGCCGGCTAACAAGGTGGGTACCCTAGCGACGTGCAAAATTGCGAGTATTCAGCAGAGCCGGGTGTCTATCACCCTCGAGTGGATCCAAATGTGAAGCGAAATCACTCTTGCGTGAGAGCGTTAGGCAGCATTTGAGGAAGAACTCATCGGATTAACACCCTAAGATAACTCTTGAACTGCATTATATGGCCTGCAATAAATTAACGGACCCCCTATCGTTGCAGAATACTCCAATTTTTGCACGGCTCAGGGGCACCCACCCCGGCATCGGCTATCAAAACCGCTCACTCCGGGATCTCGTCCACTATTCCCCATCATTTTGTGCAACGAATTACCTGAACGTCATTGACATATGAACATACACTCATATAATCGGAAGCAAGTTATATGAGCGCATGTTCATATGAAAGGATATTGCAATGAGCATCCGCGTTGATGAAACGAAACCCGACATCGAGGCCACCGAACCCGCGATTCCCACCACCTGCTCGCCCGAGGACCTTCCCGACGAGGAGCTTCTCTACGACCTCGCCGACCTGTTCAAGGTCTTCAGCGACACCACGCGCATCAAGATCCTCTATGCCCTCATGGGCCGCGAGCTCTGCGTGGCGGACATCGCCGAAGCGACCGAAACCTCGCAGTCCGCGGTGTCGCACCAGCTGCGCACACTCAAGCAGTCGCACCTGGTTAAATTCCGGCGCGACGGGCGCAATATCCTATACTCGCTCGCCGACGACCACGTCTACACCATGCTCAACCAAGGCATGAGCCACATCTGCGAATAGCAACCAACCACGGTACCAGCGCGGCCTGCACCCAAGCCGCAAAAACGGGGAAAGGAACCCACCATGAAAAAGCAGTACAAGCTCGACGAGATCGACTGCGCCAACTGCGCGCGTGAGCTTCAGGACGAGCTGGCCAAGCTCGAGGGCGTCAAATCCGTTTCGGTCAACTTTATGACCCAGAAGCTGACGCTCGAGGCCGATGAAGCCGAGTTCGACGAGGTCCTCGACCGCGTTGTGGAGTTCACCGCCGACGCCGAGCCGGACTGCGAGATCATTCTCTAGCCCAGGTTTACGCCAACCCGCAAGGCCGCGCTTGCCGCGGCCTTTGCTCGCGAAATTATATGAGCGAGTGTTCATACATTCAAATGGGAGGATACGAGTCATGGCCACCGCCGACCCCAAGAAGAAAAAGAAGAAGCGCAAGAAAAAAGAGTCCCTTGAGCATAAACGCAACCGCATCCTGGTAGCACTGGGCATTTTTGCCGTGGTGTACGCCCTCGATGAGCTCGGCACCCTCACTGCCGCATTCGGCACCCCGGGCGACATCTACGCCAGCTTCGCACTGTTCCTCGTGCCTTTTTTGATTGCCGGATACGACGTACTGCAAAAGGCATTCAATAACATTCGCCGCGGCAAGGCCTTCGACGAGAGTTTCCTTATGGCAGTCGCGACCATCGGCGCATTTGCCATGGTGCTCTTCCCCGACACCGACCCGCACATGGCCGAAGGCGCCGCCGTCATGCTGTTCTACCAGGTCGGCGAGCTGTTCCAGGCATACGCCGTGGGCAAGAGCCGCAAGTCGATCAGCGCCATGATGGACATCGCGCCCGACTACGCCAACGTCGAGCAACCCGACGGCACATTCGAGCAGGTCTTCCCCGATGACATCGCCGTGGGCACCGTCATCGTCGTCAAGCCCGGCGAGCGCGTGCCTATCGACGGCGTCATCGTCGAAGGCGAGACACAGCTCGACACCGCCGCACTCACGGGCGAGTCAGTTCCCCGCCCCGCCAAGTCCGGCGACGACATCATCAGCGGCTGCATCAACATGACGGGGCTCATCCACGTGCGCACCACCAAGCCCTTTGGCGAGTCCACCGTCGCGCGCGTCCTGGAGCTCGTAGAAAACGCCAGCGAAAAGAAGGCGCGCACCGAGAACTTCATCACGCGCTTCGCCCGCGTCTACACGCCCGCCGTCACCGGCGCGGCCGCGGTACTCGCGCTCGGCGGCGGCTTGATCACCGGCGCCTGGTCCGACTGGATCCTGCGCGGCCTGACCTTCTTGGTCGTCAGCTGCCCGTGCGCGCTCGTGATCAGCGTCCCGCTGAGCTTCTTTGGCGGCATCGGCGGCGCCTCCAAGCTGGGCGTTCTCATCAAGGGTTCTAACTACCTCGAGACGCTCGCCGACGTGGACACCGTCGTCTTTGACAAGACGGGCACCCTCACCAACGGCACGTTCTCGGTGGTCGCGGTACACCCCGAGGCCGGCTATACCGAGCAGTCGTTGCTCGAAGTCGCAGCCCTTGCTGAGTCGTTCTCCGATCACCCCATCGCGCAGTCCGTACGTGTCGCCTACCAGGGCGAGGTCGACCCCAAGCGCGTAAGCGACTCCACCAACGACGCGGGCCATGGCGTGACGGCAACCATCGACGGCAAGCACGTCGTCGTTGGCAACGCAAAGATGCTCGCCGCGGCCGGAGTCGAAGCGCCCGATTGCGAGGTCGTCGGAACGATTCTGCATGTGCTCGTTGACGGCGTGTACGCCGGCCACATCGTGATTGCAGACACCGTCAAGGCCGATGCTGAGCAAACGATTCGCGACCTGCACGCCGCCGGTGTCAAGCGCACCGTCATGCTCACGGGCGACCGCGAGGAGGTTGCGGCGTCTGTGGTCAAGCAACTCAGTCTCGACGAGTTCCACGCGCAGCTGCTGCCGGGCGATAAGGTCGAGCGTGTTGAGGCGTTGCTTGCGAGCGAGAACGGCAAGGGCAAGCTCGCTTTTGTCGGCGACGGTATCAACGACGCACCCGTGCTTACCCGTGCCGATGTGGGCATCGCCATGGGCGCCATGGGCTCGGACGCCGCAATTGAGGCGGCGGACGTCGTGCTGATGGATGACAAGCCGTCCAACATTTCCCGCGCGATCCGCGTGGCGCGCAAGACCATGGCGATTGTCTGGCAGAACATCATCTTTGCGCTGGGCGTTAAGCTGCTGATCCTGGTGCTGGCAGCGCTGGGCATTGCCGACATGTGGCTTGCCGTGTTCGGCGACGTAGGCGTGGCGATCATCGCCATCCTGAACGCCATGCGCGCGATGGGTGTCAAGAACCTGTAGCGTTCGTGGGCTGTCCGGCCGGGACCGGGCTTGGTTTTGAAAACGTCCTCGCGCATGAGGCCCGTCTTTCCTGCTCCTGCGGAGCAACGGAAAGACGGGTCTCGCGCTGCGGAGTGTTTTCAAAACCAAACCCGGTCCCGGCCTGCATTGACACAGCTGAAGGTTCTTGGGCATCGCTTGCTTGCGCGATTCCTTGTCTGAGTTGGACTTGGTTGGCGGGACTACTGGTCCCGGTCGCTGGTTCGCGCTTTGCGCGAACTCCGCGCCACTGTGAGTCAGTTAGGCTTCCGTTGTTGGGCCCGCCACATCTTCCCGTCCCAGCATCGCCCTCAGCTTCTCAAAGCTCTCCTCGCTCAGGCAGTGCTCCATGTGGCAGCCCTCTTGCGACGCGACCTCAGCCGAAACACCCGCATCCTCCAGCAGCCCCACGAAAAAGCAGTGACGCTCCCACATTTGGCGAGCGACCTCCAGACCACACTCCGTCAGATGAACGTCGCGCTTGCCCATTTCGACATAGCCGTTGCTTTCCAGCGTCGCCATGGCCTTGGAAACGCTCGCCTTGGTTACGCCGAGGTACTCCGCGACGTCGATCGAGCGCACGATGCCCTGACGTTCCGACAGAACGTAGATCGATTCGAGATAGTCTTCTCCGGATTCACGTAGGGCCATGGGCCACCTTTCGCGATGATTGCTAGTTAGCCTTTGGATACTTTCCACGGCTAACTTTACCGCAAAAGTTGCCCATGTCTTACTACTTTGTCTAAAAGTTAGCCGTGTTTCACAAAACGTGCGGGACGAAAACAAAATGGGGACGCCCCGCAAGGAGTGTCCCCCAGCTGCCGGCAGAAAAGGAGCATCCCTAAGTGCCGAGCCGCAGTTATAACAGTCCAAAGTGCTTCGCGGCGTTGCAGATGCCGTCGTCGTCCACGGCGGTCGTCACATAGGTCGCTGCAGCTTTCACCGTGTCCTGCGCGTTGCCCATGGCCACACTTGTGCCCACGGCCGAGAACATCGACAGGTCGTTCTCGCCGTCGCCAAAGGCAATCGCCTCGCTCGCGTCGATACCAAGCCGCTCGAGCGTCGCCGCCACGCCCAGGTCCTTGCCGCCGTTAGCGGGAATAATGTCGCAGAACAGGTCGCACCAGCGCGTGGTGAGCGAATGCGACACGGCGTCGGTCACGATATGTTCGTCGGCCGGGTCCACAAAGGCGCAGAACTGGTAGACCGGTGCGTCAAAGGCGTGCTCAAACGGCTCCTCGTGGTAGACGATTCCCGCGTTGCTGCCAGCCGTCACCACGCGCTCGGACAGGCGGTTCACAAACGAGTTCTCGCCCTGCATGCACAGCGAGTCGTAGCGCCCCTGCGCCACCTGGTCCACAATCACCGCGACGTCGTCCGGATCGATCGGGCAGCTGCGGTAAACTCCCTCGGCATCAAAGCAGTGCTGGCCCGAAAGCGTAATGTACGCATCCCAGCCCAGGTCGAACAGCCAGTCCGGCATCTGGTAGGTCGGACGGCCCGTGGCGATCACGCACGCAATCCCCTGCTCGCGAAAGCTGTCGAGCACCTGCTGCGCCGACGCCGGAATCCGGTGGGTCTTAAAGCTCAGCAGCGTACCGTCGATATCGAAAAACGCGGCTTTGATCATTCTCGCTTACTCCTCGCCCTCGAGCTTTTCGCTCGCCTCGAGCCACGCCATCTCCAGCTCGTCCATGGCAGCGTGAGCCTCGTCGATCTTTGCCTGCTGCTCGCCGAGCGCCGTGTAGTTGGTGGGATCGACTTGGGCCATTGCTGCCTCGGCCTCCTCAACGCGGGTGCGCTGCGTCTCCATCTTGCGCTCGAGCGAACTCACCTCGCGGCGGAGCTTCTGGCGCTCGGCGTTGGACAGGCCGTTGGGCTGACCGCTCGACTTGGGCTTTTCGGCCGCAGCTGCCGCGGCACCGGTGTCGAACGTGCCGGTCTTGGCGCTCGGCGCGCCCACGGGCTCGCCCTCGGCGGTAGCGTTGCACAGGCGCAGGTACTGGTCCACGCCACCGGGCATATGCGTCAGGTGGCCGTCGAGCAGCGCCCACTGCTGGTCGGTCACGCGCTCCATCAAAAAGCGGTCGTGCGTCACCAGGATCAGCGTGCCGGGCCAGCCGTCCAGCAGGTCCTCGACAATCGCGAGCATGTCGGTATCCAGGTCGTTGCCCGGCTCGTCCAGGATGAGCACGTTGGGCTCGTCCAGAATCGTCAGCAACAGCGACAGGCGACGGCGCTGGCCGCCCGAAAGATCGCCGATGCGGCTCCAGAGCTGCTGCGTCGTAAAGCCCAGACGCTCGCAGAGCTTCTCGGGCGAAGTCTCCTTGCCGTCGATGACGTAGTACTTCTTATAGTTGCCGAGCACCTCGCGGATCGTGTCGCCCATGTAGGGCTTGAGCTCCTCGAGCTGCTGCGACAGCACGCCAAAGCGCACTGTCTGGCCAATCTTCACGCGGCCGCGCGTGGGTTCAATCTTGCCCTGGATCACGTCGAGCAGCGTCGACTTACCGGCGCCGTTCTCGCCCAAAAGGCCATAGCGGTCGCCCGCACCAATGAGCCAGGTCACATCGGTGAGCACCTGCTTGGGCGCGCCGTCGGTATCGGCATAGCCGGCATCCACGTCGACCACATCGATAACCTGCTTGCCCAAGCGGCTCACGGCCAAGCGCTTGAGCTCCAGCTCGTCACGCACGGGCGGCACGTCGGCGATCAGCTCACGAGCGGCATCCACGCGAAACTTGGGCTTGGTGGAACGAGCCTGGGCACCGCGGCTCAGCCACGCGAGCTCCTTGCGCGCCATGTTGCGACGGCGCTCCTCGGTAACGGCGGCCATGCGGTCGCGCTCCACGCGCTGCAGGATGTATGCCGAATAGCCGCCCTCGAAGGGATCGACCTGGCCGTCGTGGACCTCCCACATGCTGGTGCAGACCTCGTCCAAGAACCAGCGGTCGTGCGTGACCACGAGCATGGCACCCTGGCCGCGCTGCCAGCGGGCCTTTAAGTGACGCGCGAGCCAGTTGATGGTGCGCATATCCAGGTGGTTGGTGGGCTCGTCGAGCATGAGCACGTCGTAATCGCCGATCAGCAAGCGCGCGAGGTCCACGCGACGGCGCTGACCGCCCGAAAGCTCGCCCACCGTGCCCTCCCAGGGCACATCGCTGATGAGGCCGGCGAGGATCTGGCGCGTGCGGGGGCTCGACGCCCACTCGTACTCGGGGGCGTCGCCCACAACGGCATGATGCACGGTATCAGTATCGACCAGGTTGTCCTTTTGGCCGAGCAGACCGATCGTCGTGCCGCGGCGGTGCGTCACGCGTCCGTCGTCGGGCTCCAGCGTGCCAGCGAGCACGCTCAGCAGCGTCGACTTGCCGTCGCCGTTTTTACCGACAATACCAATGCGGTCGCCCTCGCCCACGCCGAGCGTCACGCTATCGAAAATATGCTTGGTGGGAAACTCTAGGCTGACGGAATCGCATCCCAAAAGAATCGCCATATGCCCTGCTCCTTCGTAGAAATTCAACGTTGTCCATGATAGCAGCGAGCCCCACCCCAAACCACCACGAAGGCGCCTGTCCCCTTTGTGGTGGTCGTTTCGGTCGCAGAGCAAAAGGCGGGCCATCTCCCGCAAGAGATGACCCGCCTCTCCAATCAGTCCTGCGGCAACCGTGGGCGCTGCAGGCCTCAAGCATGTCCCGGACTAGGAGAACATGCCGGTGAGGTAATCATTCAGCCGCTTATCCTTGGGCCGTTGGAAAATCTTGTCAGTCTCGTCGTACTCGACCATATCGCCCATGTAGAAGAACGCCGTGCGGTTGGACACGCGCGACGCCTGCTCCATGTTGTGCGTCACGATAACGATGGCGCGGTCGGCCACGATCGATGACATGAGGTCCTCGATCGCCAGCGTCGAGATGGGGTCGAGCGCCGAGCAGGGCTCGTCGAACAGAATCACGTCGGGGTTGAGCGCCAGCGTGCGCGCGATGCACAGACGCTGCTGCTGACCGCCCGAAAGCGCATAGGCGCTCTTATCGAGCTTGTCTTTGACCTCGTCCCACAGCGCCGCGCCGCGTAAGCTTTCCTCGACCATGCGGTCGAGCTCGTCACGGTCGGTGATGCCGTGGCGCTTGGGCGCAAACGTGATGTTGTCGCGAATGGACTTGCGGAACGGGTTGGGCTGCTGGAACACCATGCCAATGGAACGGCGCAGCTCGTAGGTGTTTTCGGTCTTGGTGTTCACGTTGCGCCCGCGATAGTTGATCTCGCCCTCCACGCGGCAGCCGCGAATCTCGCGATTCATGAGGTTGAGGCTACGCAAGAAGGTCGACTTACCGCAGCCCGAAGGCCCAATGAGCGCCGTGATCTCGCCCTTGTGGAAGTCGAGCGACGTATTGTGCAGTGCATGGTGGTCGCCATAGTACACGTTGACGTCCTTGGTGGAGAGCACGACCTCGTCGCTCACGGCCTTGCCGCTCACGCGCACGCGCTTCTCGCTCTCCCCCACGCTCGACAGGAAGTCCTGGGTCTCGGACGATGCCGCTTCGGTTGCGGGCGTTGCATTCATCTCGCTCATTCGGCCGTCATCCTTCTTGCCAGTTGCTTGCCCACGATACGGGCGACTACGTTAAACAGCAGCACGCAAATCATCAGCAGCGCCGCGGTGCCCCAAACAATCTGCTGGGCCTCGGGGCTGCCCTCGCCATAGATCTTGTAGATGTGCACGGCGAGCGACTCGCCGGGACGGAACACGTTCCAAGCGCAGGTGGGGCTCGACAGGTTAAAGCTCAAGAAGTTCAGGCGAACCGGCGAGCTCATGCCCGAGGTAAAGAGCAGTGCCGCGGCCTCGCCAAACACACGGCCGGCCGAAAGCACAATGCCCGTCACGATGGCAGGCATGGCCTCGGGGATCAGGATGTGCAGCGTGGCCTCCCAGCGAGTGAGGCCCATGGCCAGGCACGCATCGCGCTGGGCCTGCGGCACGTCCTCGAGCGCCTGCTGGATCACGCGCACCAGGATGGGGATGTTGAACATGGTGAGCGCGACGGCGCCGGAGATGATGGAGTACTTCCAGCCCAGCTGCACCGAGAACACCAGAAAACCGAACATGCCGACGACGATGGAAGGCAGCGAGGACAACGTCTCGATGGCGGTGGAGGCGATGTCGCGGATGGGTCCGTCCGGCGCGTACTCAACCAAAAAGACCGCTCCGCCCAGGCTGATGGGCACCGAGATGATCAGGGTGATCAGCAGCAGGTAGAACGAGTCGAACAGCTGGTAGAGCACGCCGCCCTGCGTTCCGTTGGCGCGCGACGGCTCCGTGAGAAAGCCCGGCTGGAACAGCGTCGAGATGCCCTCGAACAGGATATAGGCCACCATGGAGACGACGATGAGCATGACGATGGCGACGATCGCCGTCAACACGCCCGTGGCGAAGCGGTCCTGCTTTTGGACACGCCCGAGCCTCGCCTCGTCGATGTGGATACGCGTGCTAGCCACGAGCCTTCGCCCCCTTGCGGCCGATAAGGTGGATGATCAGGATGAAGATGAGGCTCATGCCCATCAGCAGCAGACCGAGCGCCCACAGAACATCGTCCTGGGCCGAGCCCTCGGCATAGACCGCCATAGACGTGGTGAGCGTGGTGGTGATGGTGGACGCCGGCGACAGCAGTGACGTCGGCATGGCCTCGATACCGCCGATAACCATGCGCACGGCAAGCGTTTCGCCAAAGGCGCGGGTCATACCAAGGATGACCGCGGTCATGAGCGACGGCATGGCGCTCTTGAGCACCACGTGCCAGATGGTCTGCCAGCGGGTATAGCCCAGCGCGAGCGAGCCCTGTCGGTAGCTGTCGGGCACGGCGCGCAGGCCATCGACCGAAAGCGTGGTCATGGTCGGCAGGATCATGACGGCCAGCACGATGGCGCCGGGCAAGATGCCCAGGCCCGTGCTCACGTGGAAAACGCTCTTCATAAGGCCGACGACAACGTGAAAGCCGATCAGGCCAAAGACGACCGAGGGAATGCCGGTCAAAAGCTCAATAAGCGGCTGAAAGACCTTGGAGCCAAACTTAGGCCGAATCTCGACCGCAAAGATGGCAGAGCCGATGGCGATGGGCAGCGCGATGAGCGTGGAGAGCACCATGACCGCAAACGAGGTGACAATCAGGGGCAGGGCGCCGGTGTAGGGCAGGCCGCTTTCGGCTGTGTTGGCCAGGTCCCACTTGGTGCCGGTGAAGAACTCGACGACCGAAACGCCGTCCTTGAGAAAAGCCGAGAGGCCCTTTTGGGCGACCATAAAGATGAGCGCGGCAACGACAAGCGTCACGAGCGCAACGCACGCGCCCGTGACGCCCAGGCCCACGTTCTCAAGGTCGCGCTTTGGCAGCTGTTTTGCCATTGCAAACCTTTCCGGGGCGATTACTTATTTAGCGGAGACCTTGCCGCTGGCGTCCTTGACGACCTTCATGGCAGAGACGGGGATAAAGCCCTGCTCCTCGACGAGCTTGCCCTGGACGTCATCGGAAAGCATGAACTCCAGGAAGGCCTTGGTGGCCTCGTCGGCGTCCTTAGCGCAGTACATGTGCTCGGTAGCCCAGATCTTGAAGGAGTCGTCGGTGACATTCTTGCTCTTGGGCTCGACGCCCTCGACCTTGATGGCGTTGAACTTGGAGTCATCAAAGTGCGAGAAATCGAGGTAGGAGATGGCGTTGTCGGTGCTGCCCATCTGAGTCTGGACGTCGCCGGACTTGTCGAGCTCGGCGTCGCCCTTAAAGTCGACAACCTCGTCGCCAAAGACGGCGGCCTCGAAGGTGGCGCGAGTGCCGGAGCCGGCCTTGCGGTTGAGAACGACGATGGTGGCGTCGTCGCCGCCGACCTCCTTCCAGTTGGTGATCTGGCCGGAGAAGATGCCCTTGAGCTGCTCGAGGGACAGGTCGTCGACCGTCACGTTCTTGGAGACGACGGGGCCCATGCCCACGACAGCAACCTCATGGTCGACGAGGTTCTTGACCTGGTCGGCCTCGAGCTTGGTCTCGGCGAAGACGTCGGAATTACCGATGGTAACGGTGCCGGCGGCGACAGCGGTCAGGCCCTTGCCCGAACCGTTGCCCGAGCCGGAGACGGAGACGTCCGGGTTGGCATCCATGAACTTCTCGGCAGCGGCCTCGACGAGAGCCTGGAACGAGGAGGCGCCGTCGTAAGTCACCTCGCCGGAGACGGACTCGGCAGCAGCGGCGCTACCCTCGGCAGCGGTGTCGGCGGCGTTGGAGCCACCGCAGCCAACGAGGCCGAGACCGACGATGCTGGCAAGACCACCAGCGAGGCCGAGGAACTGACGACGAGAATAAGCCTGATCGAGCATGATCTTCCTTTCATACATGCGACTCGCGGGCACCCCGCCCGCTTTGCTGTTTGGAAAGATACGGCCCCGACCGGGCATCGCCCGCGCCAACTACGGTTTTTTACGGGCATCTGATAGACCCTTACCGCAAGCGCGACTCGGCTTTACAAACGAATAACAAACCCGCCGCCAAACATGACCCGCCTTTTACACCGATAAAAAGAAGTTGCGGTGAAATAGTTCCTGTTGGCTGTCAGGCAGCCGATTCTAGGAACTATTCCACCGCAACTTAGATTGGCAAAACGCCGCAACCTTAAAGCTCGAGCTCGTTGAGCCTTAAGATCGCAACAATATAGATCTTGAGCGCCTGCTTGAGCTGTTCCTCGTTGGCGCACTCGTTGGGGCCGTGCATCTGGCCGCCCCACGAGGGTAGCTCCAGGCCGGTCTCCTCGGGGCCAAACGAGACGGCGCGGGCAAAGTTGCGCGCGTACGTGCCGCCGCCCATGGCAAAGGGTTCAGCATGCTTGCCCGTAAACTCGTTATAGGTATCAATAAGCGCCTTCACGGCCGGATCGTCGGCAGACACCGAGAACGGCACCTTAGCGCGACCCAGCTGGCACGTCACGCCAAAACGGCCCACGAGCGGGTCGAGCTGCTCGCGGATGGTATCGGCACTCGTGCTGTCGGGAAAGCGCACGTCGATGACCTGCTCAATATGGCCATCCGCCACGCGAATGACGCCAGCGTTGCAGGTAAGCGGGCCAAACGCCGGACTCGTCGCATCGATACCCAGGCCGCGGCCATAGGCATCCGCATGCACAAAGGCCAGGAACTTGACGAACTCGTGCTCGGCAGGCGTCAGCAGGCGCTCATCGCGTGCACCAAACGCGTCCTCGGCCTCGCGCAGATACGACACGATCAGGCCGACGGCGTTGATGGTGCCCTCAGGCATCGAAGCGTGGCCGCCAATGCCGTGGGCGAAAATCTGCGCATGCCCGTTATCAAGCGCCGTGATCTCCAGGCGGTCGACGTTCTCAACGGGCGCCGGCAGCTCATCGGCGGCAATTGCAAGCTCGCAGATGGACTGCGACGGAATGGCATTGCTCGCCTCGGAGCCGCTCCACGACACGATGCGCCCGCCGTCGATCTTGGGGCTCACGAACGTCGCCCCAAACTGGCCCTTCTCGGCATTGCAGACCGGGAACTCGGCATCGGGCGTAAACAGAAAGTCAGGATTCGCGTAGTTCTCCAGATAATGGTGAACGTCGGACATGCCCACTTCCTCATCGCAGCCCAGCAGCGCGCGGAAGGTGTAGCGCGGAACGATGCCGTGCTTGAGCAGGTAGGCGCCGGCGTAGAGCGACAGCACGGCCGGACCCTTGTCGTCGATCACGCCGCGGCCGAGCAGCCAGCCCTCGCGACGCTCCATCGCAAACGGGTCGGTGTTCCAGCCGGGGCCAGCGGGTACCACGTCAACATGGCAGATAGTCGCGAGCTGTTTGTCGCCGCGGCCCGGGATATCGGCGATTCCCACATAGCCCTCGTCGTCGCTCGTCTGATAGCCGAGCTTTTGCGCAATGCCGAGCGCGCAATCGAGCGCATCACGGACCGGGCGGCCAAACGGCGCACCGAGCTCCGCATTGGCAGCAACGGCCACGGACGGATAGCTCACCAGCTGTTCGATATCGGCAACGACATCTTCCCAGACCTCGTCGACATACTCGGTAACGCTCTGCTCCACCTGATTCATGGACGACCTCCTTACCAATGAGCGACGGATACGCCCGCCCCTCACATTACGTCTATTAGATAGCGAAAAGTTTAGCAAGCTCGGCCACCGAGTGCACCACTGCATCGGCGCCCGCTGCCTCGTGCTCCCCCGGCGCCGCCGCACCCGAATAAATGCCGATGCACGGCACGCTCATCGCGTGCGCGCCTTCCACGTCGTTAAAGCGATCGCCGATCATCACGGCATCGCCCGCCGTCGCACCGAGCGCCGCCAGGGCATCGCGAACCGAATCGGCCTTGGTCTCGCGCCCCTGCGACGGATTCATGCCGACCACCGCCTCAAACTGAGAAAGCCCCAGCTCATGCACCATGTCAATGCACTTTGCTTCCATGCGAGACGTCGCGACCGCCATGCGATGCCCCTGCGCGGCAAGGCCATCGAGCAGCTCGGGGATTCCGTCGAACACGGGATACTCTTCAGGTCCCAGCTCATCAAAAAAGGCACGGTACTCGTCAGCCACCACAAGCGACTCCTCGCGGGAGAAGCCATAAAAGTCGTGAAAGCTCTTCCACAGGGGCGGCCCGATCATGCGGCGCAGGTCACCCATCTGCGCCTCCGAAAACCCGCGCGCGGCCAACGTCTTGCGCGTCGAGGTCATCACCGCCCGACCCGTATCGGCCACCGTGCCATCAAAATCAAACAGCACGACCGGCCGCTTGCATATCTCCAGCGCCTCCATCGGCATCCCTCTTCCCCAGTTGACGATTTCCACACCGACACTTCAAACTGTTGACTATTCAACAATTGAACCTAGAAATGTGGAACGACTCCACTATACTTGTCGCACTTTGCTCTCAGAAGGCGGCGCCGTCGCGCCCCAACGAAAGGTGCAATTATGTCTTTTGCCATCATAACCGACTCCACGTCGGACATCTCCCCCGCCCGCGCCCAAGAGCTCGGCATTTACGTGATTCCGCTGCATGTGATTATCGAGGGCGAGGACCTGCTCGACCAGGTGCAGATTACCGCCCAAGAGTACGTCGCCCGCATGGCCGGCTCCGAGCAGCTGCCGCACACCTCGCAGCCGAGTGCCGGCGAGTTCAAGGAACTCTTTGACCGCGTGCGCGCCGACGGCCACGATAGCGCCATCTTTATCTCGCTGTGCAGCGAGTGGTCCGCCTGCTATGCCAACGCCAGCCTGACGGCCGAAACGCACGAGCTCGACGTGCGCTGCATCGACTCGCGCACCGGCTCGGGCGCCGAGGGCCTGCTGGTGGAGTACGCGCTGGCCATGCGCGAGGACGGCCGCAGCCTGGACGAGACCGAGGCGCAGATCCGCGCGACGCTGCCCGACGCCCATCTGCTGCTGATTCCGCGCACACTCGAGAACCTGGTCAAGAACGGCCGCGCGCCCAAGCTCGCCGGCCAGCTCACGCAAATGCTCAACATTCGCCTGGCCGTTTCGCCGGAGTGGAAATCGGGCGAGATCAAGGCCATAAAAAAGGGCCGCGGTGCCAAGCGCATCGTTACCAACACCATGGCCGATTGCCTCGCATTTTTGGCCGAGTATCCGGGCTCCAGCGTGCGCGTGCTCACGACCGGCGCCGCCGAGGAGCAGGAGCTTGTCAACGAGGCACTCGCGGGTCAGGATTACGTAGACGCCGGCACCGGCCCCATCGGCTGCACCATCGCCACCCACGTAGGCGTCGATGCCATCGCCATCAGCTACTGCCCCCGCTACCAGCCAACTCACTAGGGACGCCCACATCACTTGCGGTGAAATAGGGACTGTATTTGGCGTATGGCCACAAATCAATCCCTATTTCACCGCAACTTCTTTTGCTGAGCCATCCATATACAAGATATGCAGACGATCGGCGCATTCCCAGCTGTTTGGGGGAGCTTCGACTAGCCCCTAGCGGTACCCGGTGGGCAAAAAATGGCAAATATGAGTACTGTCATAAATTTAGTAACAGCAAAATTTCGCTGAATTGCCCGCTCCCACCGATTTCAAGCTCCATAAAGCCCCGAATTGTCGTGTTTAGGGGGGGGTGAATATATTAAAACTCAGTCAATTGGTCTTAGATACTTCTCAAATGATATGAGACTAACCGAGCAACAGTACTCATATTTGCCATTTTTGCCCACCGGGTCTGAATGTCCGCTCTTTACGCCTCCGGCTACCCATATGACCGCAAACCCTGATTATCAAGGGCCGTCGCGCGCCTTGGTATCGACCAAAAGCCGCTCGCAGAATAATCCCTTGCCATTAGCAAACTTGAATCGAAATTACATATCCCAAAAAGCCGTAATGCCGTACCCTCGTCTCAACAACTCCAATACAAGGACGGCATTCAAATGGGCAACGCCATGCATCAATACGCCCTCTTTGGGACCGCACAATTTAAATACGATCAGACGATCACACATATATCGGACCAACACCGACAAATCGTCATTTGCAACAACGGTTCAGACGTACGCTACGCAACACTAGAAGAGTGGGAAGAAGCTGGCGCTTTGTTCGATGAACGAGCGCAAATCGAGGGCATCGTCACCAGCGCGAGCCCAGCACGCGATAAACTCGAGCTCTTTCGCAGTCTCTTTACCGGGCGCAAAGATGTTTACGCTCATGGATATCGCAGAAAGGACGGGGGCATTGGCTATACGCCTGCTTGTGCTAATGAGTGGGAGCCAGGAATTTGCCCCAAAGCAGCCCATCAAAGAGTTAAATGTGTAGAATGCAGCAATCGCGTCTTCCCGGAATTAAGCGATGCCGCAATCATTGCTCACTTTAAAGGCAACGATGACCGGTTCCGCGATGTCCTCGGGCAATATGTTCTCGATAGGAACTGCAACACGAAAGTTCTCGTCATCGATTTTGACAAAGCGGACTGGAAAGAGGCAACAAATGCCGTACGGCTTGTTGCAATACGACGGGGCATTAACGCCGCCGTTGAGCGCTCAAGGTCCGGCAACGGCGCCCACATCTGGTTTTTCTTCCTCGAGCCAATCAGCGCAAAGGCTGCCCGAGAGTTTGGAAGTTGCCTCATAACCGAAGCTGCGGCGCATAATAAGACAATCACGTTCGAGGCCTTTGATCGAATGCTACCCGCTCAGGCCACTATTCCCGATGGAGGCTTCGGAAACCTCATCGCACTCCCCTTTCAAGGCAAGGCGCAACGTGAAGGAAATAGTGTATTTGTAGACGAACAATTCAAGCCCTTTCCCGACCAATGGCTCTATCTATCACAAGTCCAGCTGATTCCGCGCTCGACGGTGCAAGATCTGATTGAGGCCCCTGGAAACAACCCACACGGACCAGCAACAACTACGGTGGCAAACAAGGGCAAACGGTATGCCCAAAGACCACGAAAGCGACTACCACTCACATCGCGGGACTTTCCCTCATCGCTGCCCGTTATTCAAGCCGATATGCTGTACATTCCCGAGAAGTCTCTGAGTCCAGCAGCTCAAATGGAAATCCGCGGACTTGCGACATTTGCCAATCCGGCATTCTATCGCGCGCAGTCCATGCATCAATCAGTATTCGGCAAACCGCGACTCATAGACCTTAGCGAACTGAGAGATGGTCATGTTGCAATTCCCCGGGGCTGCAAAACTCAACTTGAGCAGCTAGTTCAAGAGACCGGCGTTACCGCCCACTATTCAGACGAGCGCAAATCGGGTAATCCGATTGTTATGGCATTTAAAGGAGTCCTTCGCCCTGAGCAGCAAATCGCCGCTGATCAGATGCTCATATACGAAGACGGAATCATGTCCGCACCGACAGGCTTCGGTAAAACAGTCGTCGGAGCTTATCTTATTGCATCCATTGGTCTTCCAACGCTCGTCATCGTTCCCAAAACCGCACTCATAACCCAATGGAAATCCCAGCTCGAGCGATTTATCGACATTACGGACAACAGGGAGCCCGTCCGAACCCCAAAAGGACGAATCAGCAAAAGGCAGCCTCCGGTCATCGGACAAATAGGAGGAGGCAAAATGGCCGTAAGCGGCCTCGTCGACATCGCTTCGTTCCAGTCGTTATCTGGCAAAGACCGCCAAACCGGAGAGCCGATAGTTAAGGGCCTTGTTCGTAATTACGGCCTCATTATCTGCGACGAATGCCACCATGCCGCCGCACCACAGCTCGAGCTTATTCTCAAGTCCGCCCCGGCCAAATACGTATACGGCCTTTCTGCGACGCCCGAACGATCCGACGGCCTTACGCGGGCGCTCTCCATGCTCTGCGGCCCGCTCCGTTATGTTATCGATCCAAAAGCGCAAGCGATTCAGCAGGGCATCCAGCGCATCGTACGGCCTCGTTTTACTGGAATTCGACTACCCGCCTACGAGCCAGGTGCAAACTTCAATCAGATTCTCGACCTGCTGTGCACGCATGCAGCTAGAAACGAATTGATTGTCAACGACGCTATTGAAGCTGCGTCAAACGGCCGGCATCCGCTCGTGCTGACTAAAAGGAAAAAGCATGCCGAGGAGCTGTTCGGGATGCTCAAAAACCAAGGACACGAACCCGTTCTCCTGACCGGGGAAATCGACGCCAAAGAAAGAAAAACGATACTGAGCAGTCTTCCCCGCTTCGAGCATGAACATCGAATCATCGTCGCCACCGAAAGCCTTTTGGGCGAGGGCTTCGATCTGTCCTACCTTGACACTCTACTCATTGCCACGCCGATATCGTGGGACGGCAGCATCACACAGCAGGCAGGCAGGCTCCATAGAAGCCACGAGGGCAAGCGACGGGTTGAGATATTCGACTACGTTGATTTATCTATACCCATGCTCGCCCGCATGTACCAGAAGAGACTCAAGACCTACGCCAAGCTCGGGTACGAAGTCTACGTGACCGGAGGCAGCGAGCAGTCCGATCAAAACATTCTCATAGAACCGGCTAATGCCGTAGAGACTCTGGTTGAAGACATCGTTGGCGCCGCCAAGAGTATCTTCATTGCCGCGCCCTACGCATCCGCCGCCTGCCTCGCAAAGCTCGGCGATGCAATCAAAGGTGCCACTGCCCGAGGGATTGCTCTTGAGTTTTTCATTGCCTCGACTCCGCGCGAAGATGCAAGCGAGACTTTGGCAGAAATGAACGTCGAGCATGCCATTAGAGCAGAAGGACGTTTGTGTGCAGCGATAATTGACGAAGAAACTATCTGGTACGGAACGATCCCGCTACTAGCTTTCCCCAAGAAAGAAGACTGCAGCATCAGGTTCAAAAACAGCGAGATCGCAGCGGAGCTCTTAGACGAAATCAACCACAAGGGAAAGCCAGATGCCACGTCAACAGGCAGGACATCCCCACCATTTGCGGTGGAATAGGGACTGTTTTTTGGCGTATCAGCCGCCAATCAATCCCTATTCCACCGCAAGTTAAAAGCGAGTGGCTAGCTCAGTGGGCCCTGGAACAGTTCCTCATGCGAGCCCATTCTGACCAGTCGGATCACAGGATTAGTCTTATGGGGAAGATAAAGAACGACCACATCGACCAAGCCATCGGATAGATGGAAATCGATGTGGCCGTTGTAGTTGCCGCCCGGGTTTGAAAGCTCATGGGCGCCATATTCCGCGGGAAGCGAGCCGTGAGCTGCAAGCTCTGCGACCGCCGCCCTAAACTCGGTTTTTAGCTGCGGATGGATGCGCATCGTCCGTTTGTAATCCGCCTTAAACTGAGCCTCGACTTTAATCTCAAACAGCGCTAGTCCTCATCGAGGAACGATATAAGCTCATCAGCGTTATTGAATGACGGGCTGTCGTCCGTCAAAATCCCCAACTCATGAGCCTCGGCGATCACCATGGCGCGTCTCGTCGCCTCGTTGGGCACCTCTGCCCTTCCTACGATCTCAAAAGGAATCTTTCGCTGATTTACCAGCTGCCGAACAGCAAGGTTGAGATACGAATTGAGACTTAGACCAACCGTATCCAAGAACTCAGTCGCCTGCTCCTTGAGCCCCTCTTCGATGCGAACCGTCGTAGGCTTAACCGTTGCAGTGGACATACGCGACCTCCTCGCCTCGTCTTTTGCATCAGTATACCCAATTTAGATGGCAGACTGATGTTAAATAGCATCAGTCTGCCATTCACAATACTACAACGACAGGCAGCTCGCCCTATATCAACCCGCTCAGGGCGATGTCGACGGCCTCGTTGAGGTCGTCGGTGATGTGGACGAGGTCTGGATCGAGCGGGCTAATCATGCCGGCATCCATCACCGGGCCGTTGAGCCAGTCGAACAGGCCTTGCCAGTACCCGCTGCCCACCAGTACGAGCGGCATGCGCTTGACCTTGTGCGTCTGCACCAGCGTGAGCACCTCGAACATCTCGTCGAGCGTGCCGAAACCGCCGGGGAACACGATGGCACCCGAGCTGTACTTAACGAACATGGTCTTACGCACAAAGAAGTAGCGGAAGTCCATACCCAGGTTCACGTATTTGTTGAGCCCCTGCTCGTGCGGAAGCTCGATACCCAAGCCGACCGACTTGCCGTTGGCACTCGCCGCCCCCCTGTTGGCCGCCTCCATAATGCCGGGGCCGCCGCCGGTGATAACCGCCACGCCGCGCTGCGCGATCTTGCGGCCGACCGTGCGCGCCGCCTTGTAGAGCGGATCGGTCTTGGGCGTGCGGGCACTGCCGAAGATGGTCACCGCGGGCCCGAGCTCGGCAAGCGCGCCAAAGCCATCGACGAATTCTGCCTGAATACGAAGGACGCGCCACGGATCGGCATGCAACCAGTCGGTTGAATCTTCGGGCGCCAGCAGGTTGGCGTAGGTGTTGTCCTTAGGAATCATGGGGCCGCGCATGACCACGGGGCCGCGGCGGTACGTCTCGTCGTAGGCGGGCTCGCCCTCGACGTTCTCATTCTTAATCATGGGTGCTCCTATCGAAAATAGAAACGGGCGGGATCGACGCCATGCGCCAAACACCCGCCCGAACATCAACTATTCGGTATGGTACCCACGATGCATAAAGTGCTTGCAAGCTATCGGTCAGCGGTCGCGCAGACGGTGTTAGTGAACGCGACGACCGATCGCCGCTTGGCCTTTACCGTTGCTCACGCCTCGCAAGCGCATCCGCAGCTCTTAGTAATCCACCGCCGCAGGGCTGTTCATCCAGTCGCTCACGAACGCACCGTAGCGGCCCTCGATAATGGCCTGGCGGGCACGCTGCATAAGGTTGAGCAGGTAGTAGATGTTGTGCATCGACAGCAGAATGCCGCCGAGCATCTCCTTCTGCGTGACCATGTGACGGATGAGCGCACGGCTGTAGCCGCCCGTGCACACCGGGCAGGTGCAGGTGGGATCGATGGGACCGTCGTCGTGCGCAAAGCGCGCGTTACGGAAGTTGAGGCGACCCTCGCTCGAAAACGCTGTGCCCATGCGGCCGGTACGCGTCGGCAGCACGCAGTCGAACATGTCGATGCCCACGCCAACGCCGCGCACGAGCGTGGTAGGGTTGCCGACGCCCATCAGGTAGCGCGGCTTGTGCTTGGGCATGTACTCGCTTACGAGCGGTGCCAGGGTCTCGAACATGGTCTCGTGGTCCTCGCCCACCGAGTAGCCGCCAATGCCGTAACCGGGGAAGTCGCCGCACTCCTCCAGATGGCGCAGCGAGCGCAGGCGCAGATCTAGGTGCATGCCGCCCTGAACAATGCCAAAGAGCGCCTGGTCGTCGCGGTTATGCGCCTTATAGCAGCGCTCGGCCCACATACTCGACAGCTCAACGGCGCGCTCAACGTAGGCGCGCGTGGCGGGATAGCCCGGGCACTGATCAAGCTGCATGCAGATGTCGGAGCCGAGCTTCATGGCGATTTCCATGTTGTCCTCGGGCGTCCAGAACACGTGGCGACCGTCGTAATCGTTGACGATAAAGCGCACGCCCTCGTCGGTGAGCTTGACGGCGTCGTTGTGGCTGAACACCTGGAAACCGCCCGAGTCGGTGAGGATAGGACCGTGCCAGTTCATAAACTTGTGCAGGCCGCCCAGCTCGGCGATAGTGTCCTCGCCGGGACGCATGGACAGATGATAGGTATTGGCAAGCACGATCTGGGCGCCGAGCTGTTTGACGGTCTCGGTAGGAATGCCCTTGACGTTTGCCTTGGTGCCCACGGGCATGAAGATTGGCGTCTCGATGTCGCCGTGCGGGGTGTGCAGCACGCCGGCACGCGCATGCGTCGTCGGGTCCTCGGCGATCAGGTCGAATTTAAAAAGGTTCTGGTCCATAAACTGGAACTCCTTGGTTGCGGTTCATACGCAGACCATTATACGGGCAACCAGCAAACCGCACCGACTCGACAGAAACTGATGCATTAAACGACTAGTCGTCGAGGACAATCTTCAGCGCCATCTTGCAAAGAAGTGTCCCAATCTGCCGGCACTTAGGGACTGTCCCCAAGTGCCGGCAAGAGTGTCCCTTATAGCTAGTCATTCAAGAACGTCCCCAACGACTACGAGATCATCTCCAACAGCCAAGGCAACGCCGATGCTCTGGCGACGTCAGACACTATGACCCAATCCGAGGGCACGGAAACGACAGGAGCCCCCGCTCGTGACCGCGGGTCGGGGCTGCGACAATGTTGTTGAAGTGCCAGAGGCGCAGCCGCGCCGCAACGAGGTTGGGAGGCTCCCGTGCCTAGATATTCTACCGCCTTCGGAATGGACGTACACCTCAGGTCCACCACCGTCTGCGCGCTCGACGCGGAGACGGGCGAGGCCGTGACGAGGAGGTTCCGCGGCAACCCCTGGGGCGAGGTCGCGGAGTGGATGTCGGGCTTCCCCGGCCCGTCGCTCGCCGCCTACGAGAGCGGCTACCTCGGCTTCGCCCCGCAGAGGGAGCTCTCCGGGCTCGGCGTCGACTGCGTCGTCGCGGCCGTCTCCAGGGTCCCGAGGTCGGCGGCAGACCTCTCGTCCAAGAACGACCGCAACGACGCGGCCAGGATGGCCAAGGCGATACTGTCGCACGACGTCACCCCGGTATGGGTGCCGTCCCCCGAGATCGAGGGGCTCAGGGACCTCGCCGCCGCCCACGACGCGGCGACCGCGAGGCTCGCGGCGGCGAAGCAGCGGCTCCTGGCGTTCCTGGCCCGCCGGGGCTACGCCTACGGCGGCACGACGCCGGCCGGAAACCCCCGGAGGTACTGGACGTACGACTTCCTCAGGTGGCTCGACAAGGTCCGGCCCGCCGACGACGGCGGCATCCGGGCGCTTGCGGCGCTGAGGAGCGAGGTCGAGGCGGCCGCCGAGACGAGGGAGGCCCTCCTCGCCGAGTACAGGGCCGCCGTCGCGGCGGGCCCCCTCTCGGCGGAGGTCGAGGCGCTCCAGTCGATCAAGGGGTGCGGCTTCGCGCTCGCCGCCGCCTTCGCGTCCGAGGTCGGCGACTTCTCGAGGTTCCGCTCCGGCAGGCAGGTGACGGCCTACTTCGGCCTCGCCCCGAAGCAGAGGTCGAGCGCGGACTCCGTGCGCCTCGGCGGGATCAGCGGGGCCGGCAACGCGCTCGTCAGGAAGCTGGCGGTCGAGGGGTCCTGGTGCTACGCCCAGGCCGGCCACCAGCCGAAGCTGATGCCCAAGGGCTCCGGAGTCCCCCTCGAGATAAGGATGCACGGGAGGAAGGGGTCCGAGCGCCTGCTCCGGCGCCGCGAGGAGATGATCGCGAGGGGCATGCCCCAGGCGAAGGCGAACGCCGCCACCGCCGCCGAGCTCGTGAGGTGGCTGTGGGCCCTCGGCACGATGTGCCGGGAGGCCGGCGAATAGACATAGCCCCCGTCCCGGCGAGCCGGGCAGCCTTCGGGGACACCCCCGTTCTCGCTGTGCGCGCGGCGGCCGCCGCATGCGCGGAGTCAGACTAGGGGAACCCCGCCGAAGGAGAGGATTGCGGGCCGCCGGAGCGGTATCCGCGGATATGAGACTGAGCCGAAGGCGTCGACGACATGCCGGGGGCGGACCGGGACGGGTTCAACGGCAGGCCCCGCCGACCGATTGCAAGCGGTCGGCGGGGCCATTGTGGCTCTTGACAGCGGATTGGGTCATATGAGCGAGCGGCGTCCAGAGCGAACAAGTTGGCATGAAAAGAGGGCGGCATAGACCTTCTGGTCATGCCGCCCTCTTTGAATGACAAGTTGTCGCCCTGGTGACCGCGCAGCGTCGAGCCGTTACGCGGTTTGGTAAAACCGCGTAACCCCTACGGCCGCTGGCCCATGCCACCCTCGAGGGTGACGGTCTCGCCGTTCATGTACTTAAAGTCGGGACCGCAGAGCTGAACGACCACGCGGCCGATTTCCTTCTCGACGTCGCCGTAGTGACCCGCCGGCGGCATATGGACGTTGGCCTTGAACGCCTCGGGATAGGCATCCTGGAAGTTCTCGAGCGCAGCGGTCCAAGCAAGCGGGCACACGATGTTGACGTTGATGCCGTCCTTGCCCCACTCGTTGGCGGCAACGCGGGTCAGGCCGCGGATGCCCTCCTTGGCAGCGGCATAGCTGCACTGGCCGTAGTTGCCAAACAGGCCGGCGCCCGAGGCAAAGTTGACCACGGAGCCCTTGGTCTCCTTCAGGTGCGGATAGGCCTTCTGCATGTACAGATAGGTAGCATACAGACCGGAGTAAATGGCCAGGTTAAACTGGTCCATGGTGTGATCGGCGATGGTCACGCCCGAGGCGCTGGCCTGAGCATTGTTGACGACGGCGTCGATGCGGCCGAACTCCTCAATGGCCTTGTCGATGACGTTCTGGACGACGACCTCGTTGTCCTGACCAGCCGAGACATCGGCCTGAACAGGCAGAACCTTGACGCCGTACTCGGCCTCGAGGGATTCCTTGGCAGCCTCGAGCTTGGCAACGTTGCGACCGGTGATGACGAGGTTCGCGCCCTCCTTGGCAAATGCGATATCGATGCCGTAGCCGATGGAACCAGCGGAGCCGTCCTTAAGCGTGGCCTTGCCGCCGCCGGTGACGATCACGGTCTTACCAGTGAAAAGTCCCATACAAAGTCCTTTCAAATCGCGACGGGCACGCCCGCCAACTGCGCGCATCCAACTTCACGCGCCAAAAGCTGAAATGCAACTTTAGCTTCTTCAAGTGAATAATAAAGCCCATGGCAGGCGAACGGCGCAACGTCTTTCGGCGAAGGGAATGTCAAGTAAAAATTGAATAGAACGGCCGAGTTTTTGTTAACGCGACGAGCCATCGAACACGTTTTGAAACTTTGCTGCGGCGCGCGGGATGTCGGCGCGAGACTTTATCATAGGGTGACAAACAACGATGAGGAGCACATGCCTATGACAGACGAGCTGGACCCCCAGACTCAACAGCATATTGATGATCCCGCAGACGTCACCGCAGATACTGACGCTGTGACCTGCGATGGTATCGACATCGACGACCCCATCTTGGACGAAAGCGCTGCGGCGGAAACCCCCGAAACAGAAAACGCCGATGAGCAAAACGACGATGCGCCCGCTCAGGACGACGCCCCTGTACAGGACGACGCCCCGCAAGCAGCGGGCCCCATCGAAGTGTCTTCGGAAGAAGAGCTCGATGCCGTCATGGACTCCATGATGGATGCTGTCAAAGCGATGAAAGACGCCGTCGCCGATGCCGATATCGATGCCGAGGAAGAGGAGGCCGCCGAGGCGGCCTCGACCTTTGTGCCCGGCGAGACTCCGGTTGCCGACCAGGGCAGCACCATGCCCTCGTTTCTGCAGCTCGAGCACCCCACGATTGGCGCCGATGCGGTCGATCCGCACGCAGCAGGCTTTTCTGTGGTTGAGGGCGGTACCGGCAATATCGCCGCGCCGCAGGCTGCCGATGCGGACGCCGCCGACACCGCTCGCCCGACCGCCCCGCACTCCCCCGCCGCGAGCCGCGATCTGGGGACCGCTGTCTCGAACACTGCGAACGCCGTGGGCACCTTTATCGCCCAGGGCGCCTCGGCCATGCGCGAGATGAATGCCGCGAAAAAGGCACTTGCCGATGCCCGCGCCCACCTGGCCGAACTTGAGCAGCGCATTGCCGATCAGGCCGAGGAACTCGAGACGCGCCAGGATATCGCAGGCCGCTACGACCAGATCGTCGCCGACCAGCGCCAGGCGATCGCCACGGCGCAAAAGACCGCTGCGGCAGCCGAAATCGATCGCGATGTCCATGCTTCCAAAGTAGCAGAGCTCAAGGGTCAGCTCGAACAAATGAAAACAGAGGATGACGCGACCGAGCTCCGCCTGAAGGCCGCGCTCGATGCCGTGGAGGCCCGCGAGACGAGCTCGCGCGAGACCGGCAACCGCCTCGTTCGCCGTCTTGAGGATTCCAAGCGCATCCGCGACAAGGTACAGGCCGAGCGAGACGCCGGCATTGCCGCCGCACAACAAACCGTCGACGCCACGCGCGCCCAGCTCGAGACACTGCGTCATGAGTATGCCGAGCTGCAACGCAATCCCTCGGCAAATCCCGCCAACTATACGGTGCGCACCAGCGAGCTCTCGATGCAGATCTCCGACACGGCAGATGCCCTGCGTAAAGCCGAAGAAGATGTCCCGCGTATCACCGCCGACCTTGAGCACTCGCTTGCCGCAGCCGAGCAGGCCGTCGAACAGGCGCAGGCCCCCATTGCCGAAGCCAAACGCGCGCACCAAGCCGTGACGGCAGAGGCCGATGCCGCGCGCGACGAGCTGCAGACTGCAAAAACCGCCGCCGCAACGCGCCAGCGCGAACTGCGCGAGAAGATCGCCGCCGAGGACAAGGCACGCCGCGACCAAGAGCAGAGCATCGCCAACGCCCAAGCAGATGCCGCACATGCGCAGTCGATCATCGAACAGGCGACCGAAGTACACGACCACCCAGAGATCACTGAGTCGCTTGCAGGATCCTTGGCCCGAGACAAAGCCGAACACGCCGAGACCGAGCGAGAGGTTACCCAGCTCGAAGCCACCGAGGACGCGGTGCGCGAGCGTACCCGCGACTCACGCATCAAATTCACCGGCGCCATCGTCTGCATCGTCGCCGCAATCCTGGTGATCATCCTGATCTGGCTGTTCGCGAGCAAGTAAACCAGCCGCCAAAAAACGCTCAACGCAGTTGCGGTGAGATAGTTCCTGCCTAGCCCTCAAAAAGCCAATTCAAGAACTATCTCACCGCAACTTATTAGATTGATGCAAGGTAGTCATTGGGGACGTTCTTAAACGACCAGTCGAACAAGAACGTCCCCAATGACTACATCGACAACCAAAGAAATGCCGATGTTATGGCAGAGTCAGACACTATGACCCAATCCGAGGGCACGGAAACGACAGGAGCCCCCGCTCGTGACCGCGGGTCGGGGCTGCGACAATGTTGTTGAAGTGCCAGAGGCGCAGCCGCGCCGCAACGAGGTTGGGAGGCTCCCGTGCCTAGATATTCTACCGCGTTCGGGATGGACGTCCACCTGAGGTCGACCACCGTCTGCGCCC
>CALIOA010000010.1:0-36908 GCA_938045065.1 uncultured Collinsella sp. | reverse complement strand
GCTGCAGAAACGCGGGGTCCGTTCAGGCTGTTGCGTTGAGATTGAAAATCAACCAAATCCTTGCGGACAGAATGCTTTCTGTGGGGCAGACCAGCAATTATGTCAAAGCAATCTCTCTGACGATTCGAAGCGTCCTCGGCTGAAAAGGCGACCTCATATGAACCGGGATTGCGGTTGAGATTGACGCGCATTTTGCCGCGGTCAAAGTAGAGCGCACCAGCAGGGCATCTACTGGCGCACAAGCCACAGCCTACGCACGAGTCAGACTCTATGACAATAGACTGTCGATCATTGTCCCAGTACAAAGCGTCGAAGGGGCAAACTCGATCATCCCGTCTGCTAGCAAAGTCATCAAATTCCTCACACTCGAACTCGTCGTCATAGTAGTAGAGGCACTGCGGACGCGCACAATTGACGCAGGCGGAATAGTACGCATCCTGCGTCGTATTGATTCTCATCGGGCTTTCGGAGTCGTATTCGATGCTTACTGCATCATCAAGCTTGATGAAAAAATATTCGATATGAGTAGCCTCATCATTTTGGCGTAACATTTGCAAAGCCCTCTAGACTTTCAAGCTGTTCAGACGAAACGGTCCTTCCGTGCAGCACAGATTGTACGACCAAAAACAAGAGTGTATCGAATGAAATGACACCTATCCTGATTCCGTAAGCAGCCCAGATGGCTGCAATCAAGTCGGAGACCTCGGCCCTGTCATTGGGGGCGTGGTACCCGACAACGAGCGAAGAGGCTTCATTGGTGGTGGGGTACTGCTTTCTTGATAGCAGTATGATTTTGTTTTCAGCAGCCTGCCTGATGGCCTTTATCGAGATATATTCTTCCTCGCCGGGGGACTTTATCTCGATAGGCATTGCTGCGCCCGGCCCCACAATAATCGCATCCATTCGCGAACCATTGTCGCCTTGTCTTGAGACGCGGCAATCAAAGCCGAGCATTCTAAAGAGCGAGCCGATAAGCGGGTAGAACCTATCTTGGTTGCTGTGCTTCTCGCTCGAAAAAAGCTGCTCGACGATTTGATTGTCCGTCACGTTTGCATCGGAAAGACGGCGAATGGTATCTACAATTTCTACTGTAAACTGGTCTCGCGCCTTCGTCTGAGTTTGGACCGGGGCAAGAGTTAGACTCGTGGCTAAATTGCCCGCCCGGTGTTCTTGCCCAACGGAAGCAGCATCAGCTGCTGTGTACCAAGATGTGTCAATACCGAGAGCCTTGTTAACCCTTGAGCATTTCAAGGTCTGGAAGGGAGAGAACAAAAGTTCCCGTCCACCCGTAATCCGGTCGGTTAGAGCTTTATCCTCTGCCATGGTTTTTTCAACAGGCGATATGTCGTAGTTCGCTCTTTGCAGAAGTTGATAGAAACCGAGACGTATCAGGGCGTCTTGAGTCATCTCGTCATAAGTGTTGAACTCATCGAGCCGTAGGTCCTTGCAACTCCGCGCTTCTCTCAGTATTTCTTGTCCCCGATTTGTGATCTTGAAGCATTGCAATGTCTTGGGAGGAAAGACTTTGTTGCTCTTAACCTTTTCGACCAATCCACAGCTGTTCAGAGCCCCGACGGGGAAACGCGTCTGATTGTCAACAGATACGGGCTTCATCTGCAAGCTGTCGCAAAATTTTGTCCATGCATCTTGATAACTTTTGAAGCTAGTTCGCATAGAACGTAGGCGCTCAAGCATCTCATCGTATTCGGTAGGACTGGTGTCGTTAACGCTCATGGGGCCCATACATAGCTCGTGCTTATACATTGTCCCGCCAAGACTCTCAAGCGTCTCCAGAGCACAGACAAAGAACCGTACGTGTTCGTTGTAGTGTATGCCCTCCATCATGTCCTGCGGGTTGTTGATGCCTAAAAGGCACTGCTCATAAAGCCTTATTGGATTGGGGCTGTTGGCGACATACTTTCCGAGTTCGGTCACGACGAGCGGATACGATGAGCCGTCCTTATATGAAGAAAGCCAACCGAGATACCTAAACACCTCGGCGTACATCTTTACATTCATTTTGGTTGAATTGCGACTTTCGTCAGCAACGTTGCTTAGGCTCATGGCCCTATTGCCCGTATAACCATAGGCAGTGATGAGGTTGTTAGAGGTGATTGCGGAAGCGAACTCACTAAGGTCAAATACTTTGCCATCGAACTCGTTGGCAAGTATTTTTATGATTCCTACTTGGGTTGTAATGTCCGAACCGGGGTTTCGAAATTTAATCATAGCTACTGGACCTTACTTAGTCGAGCTGCGGCCACTTCGCACCAGTGTGCCTCAATCTCTGCACCAATCCACTTGATTTGGTGACCTTCGGCGTTTAGTTTTTCGCAGCATACGCCCAAGGTCCCCGAACCATGGAACGGGTCAAAAACCGTTCCGCAATAATGGCCAGCATCGTCTTTTGGACAATACGCTTTTAGCAGCTCCGTAATCAATGACTCGGGCTTTTGCGTAGGGTGATCTGTCCTCTCTTGTTTATAAAGGCTGCCGGCTAGCGTAGGAAAATCCCAAATATCACCCCTGAGGGCGCCGCTTGGATTCGGCTTACAGACCTTCCTATTGCCGTTCTTGTCTTTATAGTAGACTGGATTCTTAAGCCTTTCGGTGCTTTTGTAGGGTACTCGCACGTCGTCGGCGTTGTAGGTCCAGCGTTTCTTGGACTTGGAGAACCATAGGAATGGCTCATAGGTCGTAGCGGGAGATTTCTTCGAACGGGCGAACCCGTTGTCGTAATGCCAGATGTTCATACGCCTATAGTACAAGCCGGCTTCGTACATAATGGTCTGCAGGTATCCAATATAGTCATGAATGCCAAACCAGAGAAGGCTGCCGGCGGGCGCCAGCAGATCGCGGCATTGGGCAATTCGCTTTTCGTTGACAGTAAGGAATTCAGGCAAGCTCAGGCAGTCGCTGTTGTTGCCAAAGTCCTTATTCAGATTGTACGGTGGGTCCGTCAGGATGAGGTCGAAGGTGACACCCGCTTGAATAAGCTCCTCCATGAACACATCGCTGTCCACGTTGTACACCCGATTGAACTCGATCACGCTATTTGGCCTTTCTGCTCCTAGGTTTATCAACAGCCTTCCTAAAAATCAGGACGTACTGATGATGGATGTTTTCGACATAGGCGAAAGGGTAGCCATATGGTAGAAGTGACTTATGGTTCTGCAGAAGCACTTTAACGCCCTGTAGCTTAAGAACCCCGCCACCCTCAATCGAGCGATTGCTCATCCTCTGGATCAAATCGCTATGGAAGCTGACGAACTCAGACTTATTGCGAAAGTCGGAAACGACTATGCACATATAGCCCTTTCCTTTCAATACGCGAGCGCATTGCAGAAAGACCTTGTCGACCAAGACATCCAAGAACGTTTCATAGTCCTCAATGTTTGCCAGGTCGTTCGGGTCTCCATCGGAATAATTGGTCGCCAGATCTTCTTTTAACCTTGATTTCTTTACTTTCCAATCGGCCTTCTTATTCAGAATCGACCAATAGGGCGGGCTGGTGACTATAAAGTCGAAAGTGTCGGCACCCATATTACTCAATGCATGTGTGCAATCATCATTAATGAATGTGTGTCTTTTTGATGCGCCCACACCTACTTCGGTTTCTAACCTCTTTATGGCCAAGTCGTGCCACTGCTTAGAAAGTTCAATAGAAGTGCAGGTTCTACCTTCAAGATCGCATGCCTTTGCCGTAGAGCCAACGCCGCCAAAGGGGTCGAGGACACGCATCCCCCGCTTCGTGAAAAAAGTAATGAGATGTTCGACGTCTTGATATGAGAACGGAGCTGGGTGCTGCCGCTCAATTTGCGCATGTGGGTGTTTTGCCCCAAGTCCCTTCTGGTAAAAGAACGACTTGGTTTCTGGAAGCCATTCAGAACCCGTCAAATCATTAAGCGTATTTCTTGGATCTACGGATTTTACCGCCTCGTCTTTCGCGTCCTCCTCGGCATTCTCAACCACGGCTTCGTCGCTGGGAGCACCGACCGACTTCTCGACTTGCGCAGAGGGCTTTTGCGAAGATGAAAGCTCTTCGCTGCTACGAAGATAGTCATCCAGCTGGTCTATATCGAAGCGTCTATGTCCACCCTGTGTTCTCGAGGGTGTCAGCATCCCGTTATCCACCATTCGGTATATCGTTGAAACGCTAACACCGAGATGTTCCGCAGCGCCTTTGGTCGTAAGCAAAGATGAGGTTGCCACTATTCCCCCTGAACCTATTCAATATTACTCAACACTTACCAAATCTATCATTTCTAGTATTCTATGGGAACTAGAAATGCCTCGCGCAAAGGAATGGGCTCTCGAATCCTTTAAAGCACCCACTTGAGTGCATCTGGAGCGGCCCCATCGAACTCTATGACGGCAAGCTCTTGTATTCCTACTGCTTCAAAGCCTCAGTCGAATGCGCGGGCGTCACTCCAGACGGCGTGACCACGGAAAAGGGCTACGACAAGGCGATTGCCTCCCTCGATTCCCTTATGGATAAGTACCTGTAGCGACCACGGGGTAGGGACACTCTCGAATACGCGAGCCCCCGTTTGAATGTTCTGCCGCCCTGCGGGGCAACCAGCACTCAAAACACCCCAGCTCGCCTACGCTGTTTTGCGGCGAAATGTAAGCAGGTGGCTTGCCTGATGATTGAGCAAGTACGAAGCGAGGCTGGCAATGCCTAGACGGCACCCGTTCAAGAACGGTGATTTCGTCGGCCAGATGGGCTCGAGGGAATCGTCTATTGCCGAGTTTGAGCCTATTTGGCTAGCCGGACAGGATGAAAAACTCGAGGAATACGATTACGCCTTCGTAGATTGGGAAGACCGCGACGGCCTGCCCTATGCCGTTATCGACGTCAGTCTCCCCGTGGAGGCCTACGAATGATGGCGCACACATCTCAAGTGCCTGTTCCCCGCACGCGCGGGGATGATTCCGTTAAAGGAGACTGCATGACTTACGTATGGGAATTCGAGTTCTTTGATTCCAGTGACATGGTCAATGCCGTGCCGTGCGGTTCGCTCGGCGGAGGGGGCACGTTCGGGTCCGACCTTGGCGATGCCGTTGCTAGCGCGGCCGACTTTCTCGCCTGCATGGTCGATGACCACCTCATGGGTGGGGCCGACCTTCCGGCGCCCGACTTCGGCCATGAGCCCCAGAACGGTGGCAGGATTATCGCCGTGGCCGTTAGCCGCGAACTCGGCGACATCCCCGCCGTCACGGCTGCGGATGCCGCGCGCATGCTCGGTGTCAGCTCGGCGAGGGTGTCGCAGCTGATAGGCGCGGGGTTGCTCGACTCGTGGAGGGACGGCACCAAGCGCATGGTGTCTAGGGCGTCCATCGAGGCCAGGCTCGCCGATTCACCGAAGGCCGGACGTCCGAGAGAGGCGCCCGGCGCCGTATAATTCGGGCGCCTGTTCCCCGCACGTGCGGGGATGATCCCATCCTGGACTTCAAAGTTGCCCGCAAGCCTGCGGACGTGGACGAGGCCGAGTTCTCCCGACTTCTCACCCTCGTGGAGAGCAAGGGGATTGCTAACCGGGCAGACGTGGGAAGAGCTGGGCATCGGCAAGACCACGTGGTCAGTGTCCTGTGAGCGTGAGATTCGTGAGATTCGGGTTGTAGGTGTAAATAAACGGTGGAGCGGCTGCAAAAGAGCCACCTTACTGGGTAAAATCAACTTGTGCCGCGGAGCCCGCTCCTCAGTAAGACATCTTTGGAAGCGCGGGCAACGCAGGTATTATCGTCTAGGGTCGGTTGCAGCCGGCCCTTTTTTGTGACTCCCTTCGCTATCCGTTACTGCTTATATTCCCTCCAGATCGAGTAGAGGTTCCGGGCAATGCCCGTCACGTACACCGAGAGGCGCAGGATTTCAAGAAACAAGTTCATAGGCTTCACTCCAATCGGAGATCGGAGCGTTGCCCGCAGGCGGATTCCGCGGCGGTCATAATTCTACCTCACGGGCTGCGACGTGGGTATTCGACCCCCTGTGTTGGGGTGGCGGCCATCCCGATACTTCTTGGGCGCGCCGCACTCCCTTTTCGCCCATTCCGGCGCACGGTTTTGGGCCACATGGGTATGGACAGCCTCGGCGCGTGCCCACACACTTAACGTGTCGGCCCGTGCTTAAGGAGGACGTTTCCATGGACGAGATGTTTGCCATTAAATGCCAAAACTGCGGCGGCCCTATGTACTCACACCAGGCTAAGCGCAGCTTTGAGTGCGCCTACTGCGGCACGCTCATTCCGTGGCAGGCCGATGCGGGGGAGCCCAAGAGCGCCCTTGGCATTCGCCATGCGCCGCTGACGGTTGTCGATGGACTGCTTAAGCTCACCCATGTGTCGCAGCTCGAGCCTCCGGTGGACCCCGACTGGTATTTTTTCAATTCGCACTGGCGCAACCAGTCGGTTCTGGAGCATCTGCTGTGGGAAGACCGCGGCACGGCCCAAGAGTTCCAAGAGTCCACGCACGTGAGTATTCCCTGCCCCTTCTGTGGCGCGTCCTTTGAGGGCGAGTCGACCCAGCGCGTGTTTGAGTGCCCGTCCTGCGGCAATAAGATCGGCGTCGCCGACCTGCTCAGGCCGGGGACATTTAGCAAGCGCCTGACCATGGGCGTTGGTGCGGAGTACGTGCCCGAGCAGGGTATTCCCCGCGAGATAACGCCGCAGCAGGCGCGTGCCAATGCGCTTGAGCTGGTGCGCCAATACCCGGACGCCTTTGCCGGCCACGATGTGGAAGACGCGATCCAAAACGACATGATGCTCTTCTATTTTCCCATGGCGCTCGCGGACCTTCGCATGATGGCGTCCTTCCCGGGCAGGGGCCTGGGCAAGGAGACCCTGGTGTACTACGAGGTGCTCGACTGGGCGTATCCCAGGGCAAACTACCTGGACGTTCGCCTTATGGGCATTCTGGAGCCGTGGGACTTTGCCAAGGTGGGGCCGTTTGACCCGGCCATGCAGGAAGGCGACTTCCGCGTTGTCTCCGTCGACGCGTCCACCAAGGACCAGGTGGTCATTGATAAGCTGGCGCTCGACATTGCCGGCAACGATGCCGAGGCGTTTTTGGGCTTCAATAAAAAGAGCATCCGCACTTGGGCGCGCAAGGCCCGCAAGCACAAGGACGGCCTGATTATGGTGCCGGTCTACTTTGTCGATCGCCCCGCGTGTGACGGACGCGATGACGAGCAGGTGCGCATCGCCGTGAACGGCCAGACGGGTCGCGCGGCAGCGGTGGTGTTTAGCGACAAGCGCGAGACGCATATCGTGGCGCCACTCAACCCGAGCCTGCATCTGTCCGGCGAAAGCACCGTTCACGCCACGCCCATCGAGGTCAAATACGTTAAATCGCCGTTCCTGTACCAGATCGTGCGCCGTGGGGGCAGCGAACAACCACGTCAGGCGGCGGCGGTTGCCGAGGGTTCCTACCGAGAGGAAAAGCCCAAGCGCAAGGGCCTGTTCGGCGCGCTATTTGGGAAGTAAGGGGGGCGGTACGGGACAGTGCGCAGTAGTGTGAGCTGTCCGTCGTAGTAGATCTAAATAAACGGTGGGACGGCTGCAAAAGAGCCGCCCCATCGGGTAAAATCAAGGTGTGCCGCGGAACCCGCTCCTCAGTCGGTCAACTTCGGAAGCGCGGGCAACGCAGGTGCTAATGTCTAAAGGGCCGGCTGCAACCGGCCCTTTTCTGCGGCAGCGGGGATTCGAATACCAACACGGTGTTCGGCCCCACGGCACTTTGCTCTGTGACGAACGGACCCATGACGGCGCATTCTGTAATCATCATTTATGCGGTCCCTTAATCATTTGCGTTGACTGACATTGTCTTCGTTGAAGGCGTGTCCTAAAACAAACACCGTTCTATCAGCTCTTTACCGCGTAGAGTGTCTATCCACTCCTGCGGAATTGCGTCGATACCGTATGCCGTGCCGGCGAGGGAGCCGGCGACGGCTGCGGTGGTGTCGGTGTCGTCGCCTAGGTTGACGGCGGCAAGCACGCAATCTTCGTAGCTGTTAGTGTTGACAAAGCACCAGGCGGCTGCCTTAAGCGTGTCGCGCACGAAGCCACCTGACCTGATTTCCTGCTCAGACACGCCTTTCAGATGCAGCGCCCACGAGGGGAGCGCGTCGTTCATCACGCTCCTCAACAGCTCGACAAATATGACGCATGCATCGGTTGACGTTCTGTGGGCGTGCGTAATCGCGGAGACCTCGCTGATCTCTTCGTCTGTCGCATCGGTGAACGCCAGGGGAGCGATGCGCATGAGCGAACCGTTGCCGTTGTCGCGTTCGCCGGAGCCACCTTTGCCGGTGTGCAGGGCGCGAGCGGTCGTGCCGCCGTAATCGAAAACGCCGTCGATCGTATACTCGCCACGGGCAATCCAGTTTACGAACTTGTCGCGCATGTCTGCGGTGTCGATATGCCCGAGCTCCCTAATCGAGTCGCAGGTAGCAAGCGTCATGGACGTGTCGTCGCTCCAGGTGCCGGCGGGCTGCCCATGCGTGCCGTAGCCGATCATGTCCGTGCATTCGAACGTGCCGCGGGGCCTGAACTCGTAGGGAACGCCCAGCGCGTCGCCGACGGCAAGTCCATAGATGCAGTCGCGCAGTGTTGTTTTCGGTCTGTCTGTCATGGAACGCTCCTCTTTCCCGGGTGATGTGGAGCGCCATCGGGGGTATCGGTCGCAACGTGCTGCTACCCTTGCGCTTCGCCATTAGTCGCTTCGTTGATGGCGCGGTACTCGGCGCTCAGCTCGCGCGCCAACTCTTCCTTGCTTGGAAGATACGGCAAGTATTTGGCGGCAAACACTTGGTCGTTGTCTTCGGGCAGCGTGTACTCGACAATCGAGTCGCTTTTGTCCGCGCAGAGCACGATGCCTATGGGCGGATTGTCGCCTTCGTTCATGAGCTCGCGCGTGTAGTAGTTCACATACATTTGCATCTGGCCCAGGTCCTGATGCGTAAGGTCATCGGTCTTAAGGTCGATGAGCACGAAGCAGCGCATCAGATAGTTGTAAAACACAAGGTCAATATAGAAATGGCGTCCATCAAAGGTGATGCGCTTTTGGCGCGCCTCGAAAGCGAAGCCGCGGCCAAGTTCCAACAGAAACCTCTGAAGATGCGTGATGAGTGCCTGCTCTAAATCGCTCTCACGAAACGCAGTATCGTCCGAGAAGCCTAAAAACTCCAGCACATATGGGTCGCGGATAATATCCTCGGGGCGATGAACCGGGACGCTCTTTTGGATTTCCTGGGCGACGGTCTCTTTGTCCTTGCTGGCAAGTAGACGCTCGCGGAACATGGTGTTGATTTGGCGCTCGAGCTGACGCGTGCTCCAGCGAGAGTCGGCGCATTCGTTCATGTACCAAATGCGAGCTTCGGGGTCGGGAATGCGCATCAACCTGCGGTAATGAGTCCAGCTCAATTCGCTACGCAGTGCGTCGCGAATTGGAAACGCAAGAAAGAACTGACGCATATTGCGAAGGTTTGCGATGCCAAAGCCTCTTCCGAAATCCGCGGTAAGCCTTCTGGAGAGGCCCGCAATCAATGCCTCTCCATATGCTGCGCGCTCCTCTCCGCCCTGCTCATCAACAATGCTCTTGCCGATCTCCCAATACGCCTCAACCATCGCAAAGTTAACGGCGGTATAGGCCTTGTCGCGAGCGGCGTTGAGAATCGAGGAAACCTGCTTGTAAAAATCTTCTGGCACGATTGCCGATTCCCCGCGGTTTACCAGTTCACCCATTAATATCGCCCGACTTTCCTCTTAAGGAATGCATCTTTATTGCATTTAGTTTAAAGCCTCGCGCGGACACGAATTGCTGTGCTGTCTGGCGCCTTCGCATGGGGCCTTGCGGTGACTAAAATGTAGCCATAGAGACAGTTTTAACGAACCCCATGGGGGTGACGCGTGTGGACAACAACACCTTGCTGTTCCAGGACAAAGGTTCGGGTAGGTTTAAAGACGTTAAGATCTACCCCAACCGTATTGAGGTGCTCAAGAAGGGCACTTTCGGCGGCAAGCACACCGAGATCGTTTACCTTAAGGACATCACGGGGGTCAACAGGATCAAGGGCCGCGACGTTTTTCTGCGCAATCGACTGTTAACCGCTTGCGTCTTTAGCCCGAGCAGTCGTGCGAAGGCCCAGGAGTTTGTTAACGCGCTGAACATGGTGATGTAGCCGATAACGGCGTACGGGCCAAGGTGAAAATCGGGGCGCAGAACGGTATTCTACGCCCCGATTGAGTTGATGCGCCCAAAAGACTGGCTTGCCTATTCGCTAGCACCTTCGTTGTCTTCGCGGTCATTGGCAAGCATTGCTGCGCCGGCAACCGTTGTTGCCACGGCGGCAGCGGCGAGCCCGGCGGCAATGCCGGAACCGTCGCCTGTGTCGGCGAGTTTTCCGCCCGAGCCCTTGCCCTTGTTGCCCTTACCGTTCTTGTCCGCGCTGCCCGCGTTGGCGCCAGTGCCGGTGCCGGCGCCGCCTGCACTGCCCGAGGCCGCTACGGTAAAGCTTGCGGCTCCGTCGGTGGCAAGCGTGTAGTTTTGCGCCGCGTCGCCCAAGAGACCGTTCACGCGCACCCAGTACGTTCCTGCGGCAAATGTTTCTCCCTCGGCCATTGCCGTGCCCGGAGCGCCGTCCGCGTCGTGCACAAACTCGAGCTGGGCTGTGCAGGCATCGGTTTCGAGCTTGCCCTCGAGTGATGCCGCAATCTTGGCGCGCGTCTTCGCCGGCCTTAAGGCCTTCGAGTCCCTCAAAATGGGGCGTCAGCGCGCGTGGGTCGATATCGATGGGTACGGAGCCCTGCAGCCCTGTAGCGGTCTCGTTGCCCAGGGCGTCGACATCCACGTATTCGATGGCAAACGCATGGCCCGAAGCTGTCGCGTTGAGCTCGTTGCTGCTGTCGGCAAGGCGGAAATGACCCTCGCCAACGGTCTTGCCATCCTGGAATGAGGCATCGCTCAGCGAGTCGCCGTACGTCATGCGCATGCGGGTCGGGAGATAGTACGGGAGATAGTACGAAGCCGTCTGCTTGTGCTCCGTATCGTAATTGCGCTGATAGATGCTCCGGGCCAGCGCCGCATCAACAAAGTCGGATGCGATGATGCCAATGTGCTTGAGGTAATCTGACTTTGTATCCTCGATGCCGCTGGGATTGATGTACGGGCTCTTATACAGATGCTCGTTGACTACTCGTGCCGAGGTAAAAGGATTGCCTCCGTGCGACAAGCCCGTGCAGCTGGTGTAGTTGATAGACCAGCAACGCTCCAGGACTTTCTCCTTGGCCCCGTTATCGTCCTCGACATCTACCTCGTTGCGCGTGCGCCCGGACGTTTCCTTCAGCGCATTATCGACCCAGCTGAGCTTGTCGGTTCCCGTGAGTTTGTACTTGTCCTGGGCGTATACCTTGGTGCAATAGGGCTCTTTATCGCCTGTTTCCCCCGCGGCTTCAAAGCCCCGCGCGTCTTGGACGAGACACATAGTGGCGCTGTCGGAGTGAGCCTTGATCTTGTCATCCCATTCGGTAAGGTCGAGGCCCCACGTGTGGCCGCTTACACTGTTGCCGGCGAGCCTAAATCGACGCAGCAGAACGATCTTTCCGCGCACCTCATGTAGCGTGGGGATTCGGCTCGACGTATAGAACAGTTTGGGGTTGTCGTCCAAAACCTTGGCGAAAGCCGTCGTAACACTTTCGTCGGTAGCCTCGTCGTTGCCTCGTGATACAAGCATGATGAGCGCTTCTGTCGGGTTTTCGTTCAAAAACGTTTTGAAGTAGCCTATGACATCGGAAAGATGCATAAAGTACGCGTCTTTTTTGAGCAGGTAGTAATCCCCGTGGTCGATACCGGGGTTGTCGCCCTTTCCGAGCCGGATATCAAAATAGCGAATGCCTTCGAGCAACTGCGTGGGAATGTAATCCTGCTGGCATTTTACTTGCGAGGATTGGGGCTCGGTGTCGTTGTCCACGCTACAGGTGCCCGAATCGTGCGTACCCGGGATGCTCAGCTCGTCGAGGAACTTGCTGTCGTCGACGTATTTCATCCAACATGGCCCATCGACGTAGCTGCTGTACGTGATCCAGTCGAGGCTGCTAACCGTGGCATCGTTCTTTTTCATGTCGTAACCGATAAGTTCGAGCTCCCACGGAATGCTCTTACTCTTATGGCAGATCTTATTGTTGTCCTGGTCTTCGCCGTTCGATTCTATTGCCAGGTACTTAATGTCTTTTTTCTCGGTTTCTTTCTCGACCGTGCGGTCTCGGATGATATAGGTTCCGTTTGATTGACGCTCGAACGCAAAAGAGCGGCTGGGCTTGCCGTCATGCTCGCCACTCCATACGTGGATGACCTTTCCGTCTTTGTCCGAGTCGCCATCGACCGACCAAATGCTGTAGCCCGTCTTTTTATGCTCTTCGAAATTGAGCAAGGTGCGGATAGCATACCAGTTTGTATCGTCATTCTTGGTCGTTACGTTCTCAAGGATGAGCTTGCTGGACGTGCCGTCATTAAACAGATGGCAGACGTTGCCGATGACGTTGCCGTCTTCGTTAACGCTTGCGGTACGAAAATAGCCCGCGGGGCGAAGGCGAATGACGAAATTGTCGAGGCTGACCGACGCTGTGGCAGCGTCGTCTGCAAATGCCGCGCGCACGGGAAGGCCCAATCCCGCGGTTTCTGGCAGGCTTACAAATGGCGACAACGCGGCGAGTCCTAGGCCCAACGTGAATGCTCGGCGGCTGATGGCGTGGTGTTCGGTCATAACTTCTCCATTCGTAGAGTGCGGTTATGCGATAGTTTTGGTCACTATACTGCTCAGATGTTTAAAGATGCTGGTTTAATTGCCTGCGCGGCACAATAAATCGGCGGGCGGACGTGTTGGGGCGTTTGTCGTTTTCGTACTGTTGCTACATTTGGAGCGGTTCCGGCGTCCGGCATCCTCGCGTTCGTTGGCTACTGGCATAAGAAAGGGAGGGTCGGTTTACCGGCCCTCCCTGGGTACGAAGCGCTGGGGTACCGTCGCTTGTTTGCACTGCGCCCGTGTTTCCCGCTGCGCTCGCCAGTCGCTTAACGCTTGACCTCGATATCGTCGAGCTTGACGTCCATGGCCTCGGTCTTGGCCTCGGCGATGTCATCGGCAAATTCCAGGGACTTCATCATGGTCTCGACGGCGTCCTTGTGCTCCTCGACGTTGTCGATGCGCACATACACGCTGCCACCGTCAACGTCGGTGAAGTACTCGGTCGTCACGCCGCCCGAGTGTGTGTAGGAAGCGTTGCGCCAGGTCTTGCCGTTGTACTTAACGGGATCGCTCTCGGTCCATCCGGAGTTGGCCTTCCACTTTGCCTCGTAGTCGAACAGTTCATCGGCGTTCTTGTCAGAGTCGAAGACAGGGATGAAGCGATCGCTGGCGTGCTCGCTCTCGGTGAACTTAAACTGGGCCCTGTCGGCGGTGTCGCCGGCAACGTCGGTGATCTCGACTCCCTCGGGAACCTCGACCTTAAACCAAATGAAGTCAGTCCTCATATCCACGGCTGGCTTTTCCGCTCCACCGCCACCGCCGCTGCCGGTAGCGCCGCCGCTGCCACCGCAACCCACCAAGGCAACCGCGGCAAAGAGACTGATGCAGAGGGTGAGAATCGCAAAGGCCTTCTTTTTCATGGTCGTGTCCTCCTCGATCTGTAATCGTCCATGGATTACCTGCCTTTACTGTACGCGTGGACGGCTCCTTCGGGTGAGCCATGTGTCCCATTCTGAGGGCCGGATTTGCGCCGTTAAGTGGCAATATGCACGGGTCCAAAAGAGGGGAGGGCCGGTGCTGTCGGCTCTCCCCGGGGTGAGGTGTCCGTTGTTTTAAAGGGACGCGTGTACGCGGGCGTTGCCCCAACAGGTTCCTTGTTTATAGATATGCCCCAGTTTGTGACGTCCGGAAGTCCCGAAAGGTGGGCCATGTGTCCCATGCTTGCGTTGCCGCCGCCTATCGCGTGCCATAGAAATCCGCGATGGCCAGGTGCGCTGACGCTCGCGTACTTATGGGCTAGACTTAGCACCATTACGTGATCGATGCGGTCGGCCGACGTCGGCCGCCCGACCGATATATATGACTTGAAGGTGCGTGTGCGTATGAGCCAAGAGATGATGGATAAAACCTGTCGCGGTTTTGCCGAGGCGCTTGCCGCACGCGAGCCGGTTCCCGGCGGCGGTAGCGCGAGCGCCTTTGTAGGTGCACTGGGCGCCTCGCTTTGCGGGATGGTTGCTCGCTATGGGGCGACAAACCCTGCGCTTGCCGATCGCGCAGACGATCTGACGCGTTCGTTTGCCCAGGCGGATGAGTTGGCGCAGGAACTTGTGGGTCTGGTCGCCGAGGACGTTCGTGCCTACGGGCAGGTGTCCACGGCGTACGGTATTCCGCGTGACGATCCGGCTCGAGCGACCGCGATTCAGGATGCGCTGCATGTGGCCGCTATGCCGCCGTATCGCATTATGGATGCCTGCGGGCGTGCGCTGGCGCTGCTCGAGGACATGGCCGACAAGGGTTCACGTCAGCTGCTGTCCGATGTGGCGTGCGGCGCCGTGTTCTGCCGTGCCGCTATGCAGGGCGCGAGCTTGACGCTCTTTGCGAACACCACGTCTATGAAAGATCGCGTTCGTGCTGAGGAGCTCGAGACGGCGTGTGATGAGTTGCTCGACACATGGTTGCCGCGCGCCGATGCGCTGGCGCGCCGCGCCTCCGACGCTGCAAGGAAGAGAGGATAGCCATGGCTGAACTGCTGAAGGGTGCTCCCGTTGCTCGCGCTTTGACCGAGGAGCTTGCTGCTCGCTGTGCAGCCCTGCGCGAGCGCGGTGTTGTACCGACGCTGGCCATCGTTCGTGTGGGCGAGCGCGAGGACGACCTGTCCTACGAGCGCGGTGCCCTCAAGCGCTGCGAGAAGGTTGGCATTGAGGCTCGCCGCGTTTTGCTTCCTGCCGATGTTTCGCAGGACGAGCTGTTGATGGCCGTCGAGGACATCAATACCGATTCGGCTGTTCATGGCTGTCTGATGTTCCGCCCGCTGCCCGCCGGCCTTGACGAGAACGCCGTCGCCGCAGCGCTCGATCCCGCCAAGGACGTTGACTCCATGACACCGGCCTCGCTGCTTACCACGCTTTCGGGGCGAGGCGAGGGCTTTGCTCCCTGCACGGCCGAGGCCGTGTTGGCGTTGCTGGACCATTACGACGTTGAGCTGGATGGGGCAAAGGTCGCGGTCGTCGGTCGGTCGCTGGTGATCGGTCGTCCCGTTGCCGCCATGCTTACGGCTCGCAATGCCACGGTGACGACGTGCCACACGCATACGCGCGACTTGGCTGCCGAGTGCCGTGCGGCTGATATTGTGGTTGCGGCCGTTGGACGCGCGCGCACGATTGGCGCGGATGCGGTTCGTGGGGGCCAGACAGTCATCGATGTTGGCATTAATTGGGATGAGGCCGCTGGAAAACTGGTCGGCGACGTTGATTTTGATGCTGCGGAGCCGGTTGTTGGCGCAATTACTCCCGTGCCGGGCGGCGTGGGGGCTGTAACGACGGCGATTCTCGCCAAACACGTGATCGAGGCAGCGGAGCGTGCATCGAAATAGGCGTTTTGGGCTGTATAGAGGGTCAGCTATATACCCGCTGTGCAAAAAACGTCAAATATGAGTACTGTTGCCAAGATAGTCACATATATTTTATGAGATTTGGGCTCCCTAGCGATATTCATTATCGCTAGGGAGCCCATTTTATTGAACCTATGGGGAATAACGTTGTCTTGCTTTTGGACAAATGGGGATTTCTGGCACTCGTTATAAGGAAATTTGCTACTACTAAATTGGTGACAGTACTCATATTTGGCATTTTTTGCACACAGGGGTCCCGAGGGGTCCTGAAGGGTTGCGGTTTCGCCCTTTTTGCGTCGAAGCGATACACTGTTGCCGTTTGATTTCTTCGCTCAAGGAGGATGCGCATGCCGTGCACAACGATTCTGGTCGGTAAGAACGCGAGCTACGACGGGTCGACCCTGGTCGCGCGTAACGAGGACTCGTCCAACGGGGTGTTTGAGCCCAAGCGTATGCGCGTGGTGCATCCCGACGAGCAGCCGCGCGTCTACACGAGCGTCCTGAGCCACCTGACCGTTGAACTGCCCGATAACCCCATGCGCTACACGTGCGTCCCCGATGTTGTCCCGGGCCACGGCATCTGGGCCGAGGCCGGTTTCAACGAGCTCAATGTGGGCATGTCCGCAACCGAGACGCTCACCACCAATGAGCGCGTTCGCGGCGCCGACCCGCTCGTGGACTACGTGCCCGCCAAGGGTAACGAGGGTGAGGACGGCTATGTGCCGGCGCAGCCTGGTGGCTTGGGTGAGGAGGACATGGTGACCCTGGTCCTGCCGTACGCCAAGTCCGCTCGCGACGGCGTTCGTATCCTGGGCGACCTGCTCGAGCGCTACGGCACCTACGAGAACAACGGCATCGCCTTTAGTGATGTGGACGAGATCTGGTGGCTCGAGACCATCGGCGGCCACCACTGGATTGCCAAGCGTGTGCCCGATGACGCCTATGTGACCATGCCCAACCAACTGGGTATCGACAGCTTTGACCTGGATGACGCCGAGGGCGCCCAGGCCGACCACATGTGTTCCGCCGACCTGCGCTCCTGGATGGCCGAGTGGCATCTGGACCTGACGCTGGGCGTCGAGGGCTACGGCTCGGCTGCGGTCTTTAACCCGCGCGAGGCCTTTGGCTCGCACAGCGACAGCGACCACGTCTACAACACGCCGCGCGCCTGGTACATGCAGCGCTGCCTCAACCCCAGTGACGTGTGGGATGGCCCCGACGCCGACTACACGCCCGAGAGCGACGATATCCCCTGGAGCCGCGTGCCCGAGCGTAAGGTGACCATCGAGGACATCAAGTACGTACTCTCGAGCCACTACCAGGGTACGGAGTACGACTGCTACGGCAGCAAGGGCACGCCCGCCACGCGCGGCGCCTATCGCCCCATCGGCATCAACCGCAACAGCCAGCTCGCCGTGCTGCAGCTGCGCCCCTATGCGCAGCCGGCCTATCGCGCCGTGCAGTGGATGGCGTTTGGCTCCAACTCGTTTAACGCGCTGGTTCCGCTGTACGCCAACGTCGAGACCATGCCCGAGTACTATGCCGACACGCAGGCTCGCGTAACGTCCGAAAACTTCTACTGGGCCAACCGCCTGATCGGCGCCCTGGCCGACGTCCGTTTCCATGAGTGCGGCCGCGCTGTGGAGGACTATCAGGAGAAGGTCGGTGGCATGGGTCACAAGCAGATCCATGACGTCGACGCTGCCGTAGCCGCTCTGCCCGAGGCCGAGGTGCCTTCCGAGCTTGCACGCGCCAACGAGGCCTTTGCCGAGCGTGTTCGCGTGGAGACCGATGCCCTGCTGGGCAAGGTGCTCTTCACCACGAGCTGCGCCATGAAGAACTCTTTCGCGATGAACGACAACGTGAGGTAGGGATTTCTCGTCGATCGAATAGTGCTAAAACGCTTTGTCGCTTTCGCTCAATCTTGGGTACAAGAACGCCAATGCAGTTGTTTGTGATTGGAGACAACCATGGTTATGAAACTCGATCAGCTTGTTAACGGCGCCATTAACGTGGGCTTTGGCGCTGCCGCCGTTGCTGTCGAAGGCGGCAAGAAGGTCCTCGACGACCTTAATACCAAGGGCGAGCAGGTTCGCAAGGACGCCGGCACCCCCGATATCGCCCGTAGCGTGTCCGACATGTTCGAGCAGGCCGGCGGCACCATCTCCGACCTGACCGAGCGTCTGGGCATGCAGGGCGAGACCGCGGCCCAACGCGTGCTCGACGAGCTCATTCTGGCTCGCGTCCGCGTTATGACCGCGCCCGAGCGCACGGCCTTCCTGGCTCATGTGCGCGACATCGTCGATTCGGTCGAGGACAACGTGACCTCGGTGCCCGTCGAGTCTGTTGAGGCCGACGATGCGAAGGATACCGAAGAGGCCGAGTAGCAGCGCAGATGGCAGATTCCACCACCGATTACAACAATCTAGATCCTCTGGGTAACGAGGCGGCGGTTGTCGATGAGGTCGACGCTGCCGTCTCGGGCGCTCGCAAGAAGCCACGCGCTGTCGATATGGTGCCCGAGGAGCCCGACGCGATGGCACCGGACGAGGAATACCAGCTCACGCCGGCGGGTCGTCGCGAACGCATTGGGCAGATTGTTCGCCTGGTCAAAAAGTACCGCGTGTGGGATAACCTCACGCCGGTTCGTTTGCGCCGCCTGCTCGAGGAACTCGGCCCCATGTTCGTCAAGATGGGGCAGATTCTGGCCAACCGGTCCGAGATTCTGCCGCAACGCTTTTGCGACGAGCTGCGTCGTCTGCGCTCCGACGTGGAGCCGGTGCCGTACGAGGTAGTGCTTCGCTGTCTGGAGGAAGAATACGGCCTGCGCCTGGGGGAGATGTTCGATGCGATCGATCCCAATCCGCTTGGTAGCGCATCGCTCGCGCAGGTGCACCGCGCTCGTCTGGTGACGGGCGAGGACGTGGCCGTCAAGGTGCAGCGCCCCGGTGCGCAACAGGTTATGGCGCAGGACATCGATATCATCCGCTCGGTGGTGCGTATCGTTTCCAAGTTCGTCAACACCGATCAATTCGTTGACCTGCACGGCGTGGTCGAGGAGCTGTGGACCTCGTTTCGCGAGGAGACCAACTTTTTGGCCGAGGCCAAAAACCTCAACGACTTCTACGAGTTCCATAAGAGCGTTCATGGCGTGACGTGCCCTAAATCCTATCTGGACCTGTGCACCGAGCACGTGGTGGTTATGGACTACGTCGACGGCATTTCGATCGCCGATCCTGAACGCTTGGTGGCCGAGGGCTATGACTTGGAAAAGATCGGTGCCGCAATCGTCGAGGACTACTCGACGCAGGTGCTCGATGACGGCTTTTTCCATGCCGACCCGCATGCGGGAAACATCATCCTCAAGGACGGCATCGTTTACTTTATCGACTTGGGCATGGTCGGACGCATGTCGAGCCACGATCGCGGTATCGTAAAGGACATGATTTTCGCCGTGGCCGAGGGCGACGTGCCAAAGCTCAAGGATTCGCTCATGCGCTTTGCCGTGACGCGTGGCGATTCGGCCGAGCTCGATCATTCAGCGTTTTTGTCCGATCTTGACTTTATCGTGGCTGACTTTGCGGGCCTTGACCTGAAGGATTTGGATATCGGCGAGTTTTTGACCTCGCTGTTAAACCTCGCGCGTAAGAATGACGTTGAGCTGCCGAGCGTGGTGACGATGTTCGCGCGCGGCATGGTGACGCTCGAGGGTTTGCTGACCGAGTACATGCCCAACGTCAACATGATCCAGATCATCCAAACCCACATTAAAAACGAGACAAGCACCTATGCGCGCGTGCGCGACATGGGGCGCGATCTTGCCGCGAGCAGCTATCGCGCGGCGAAGGGCTCACTCGAGGCGGCTGAGTACCTGGGGCTGGCTTCGCGCATGCTTACGCGCGGCCAGCTTAAGGTGAACACGCAGATCATGAGCAGCGATAAGGCACTGCGACAGCTGGGCGGAATTATCGACCGCATGTCGATGGCTATCGTTATCGCCGGCCTGTTTATCGGTTCGTCGGTGGTGTACTACGCACGCATCGAGCCGGTTGTGTTTGGTATCCCGGTCATTGGCTTTATGGGCTACGTGAGCGCGCTGGTGCTGGCGCTTATGCTGGGCCGCAATATCTGGCTCAACAGTCACGGCGGCAAGCACTAGAGGCTGCGACCGTCGCCGCATTTTCCTATCGCAAACAATAGCTTTTACCTTGGGCTTCGCCTGCGTGCGAGGCCCTTTTGCGTGATAGCATATTGACGGTTTTAATCGATGGCCTAGATGGTGGTGCGGAGACGCACGAATGCGCGGTTTTCCTGCGCGTTTGGGAGAATCGGGGTGCAAGTCCCCGGCTGTACCAGTAACCGTAATTCCTCTTGGCTCGGGATGTTTGCGTCGCAGATCGGACGGCGCGCCCGAGTCGTTAAGGTTAAGTCGGATCGCCTCCCATCTTGCATGCGGCTGCGGCGTATGCCGCCGGTGTGCATAGGGCTCTGGAGGGAAGGGGGACCCCGATGGGGGAACTCGAGCGCAACATGCGCGATGACGTGGGGCAGCTTCAAGGCAACGCTCCAAGTACAGACAGTAGGAGACAAATGGATATGTTTGAGGACGAGCGTGAGCGCGCCTCGTTGCATCGTCGTGGCGCGATTGCACGCGGTGTAGCCAAGCGCGGCCTGGTGGCATTCCTGGCCTTCGCGATGGCCTTTGGCACCACGCCGGCTCAGCTGTGGGCCGAGGGCGCCGAGGGCATTGCCGAGGCTGTGGCTCAGACTGCGACGTCGAGTGAGGGCACGGGGGCCACGGACGGTGCTGCCGACCAGGGCAAGGCCGAGGTTTCGGATTCTGGGAGCGCGCCTGCAGCTAGTGCCGACACAACAGGGGCGGCAACTGGCGACGAAGACTCGGCGACGGGGGAGAGCCCTGCCACGAGCGAGCAGTCTTCGACGGCATCCGCTGGCCAAGCAGGATCTGCCGCCGCGACTGCCGTCCAGACAGAGAACCCGACAGAAACCGGCGATGTCGCCAAGAAGCAAGTCGAGGTCTCGTTCTCGATTATCGGCACCGATGCCGACGGCAAGGCTCAGACCTGGGTGGCACCCACGCAGCTCAAGCTCGACGAGGGCGCGACGGCTGCGGATGCCTTCGTTAAGCTGCAGCAGAAGACGGGCTTCAAGGCGGATTACGATCCGAACACGGCATACGGTTTCTACCTCAAAAGCATCACATCCCCGAGCGATGGCCGTACGCTTGCCTTCGATCCGACGACTTATGCCTTCTGGCAGCTGTTCGTCGACGGTGCGTCTTCCTCGGTTGGCGCGAGCAGCGTTAAGCTCACCCAGGGGCAGAAGGTTGAGTTTGCCTATACGGCTGGTAGCGCGTCCCCTGTCGTTAAGGACCAGGTTGCCGCAAATGTGACCGTCATTGGTCGCGATGCCCAGGGCAAGACTCAGACTTGGGTCGATAACGCGCAGTATGTGGTGACGTCCGGCTCGAGCGCGCTTGATCTTACGAAGGTCGCGCTCGAGGCGAATGACATTGACGCCGTTGCTGCGGGCTCCTTCATTCTGAGCCTTAAGTACAACGGTGTTGAGCTGGGTACGCCGCTTGATTATTCGACCTATTGGCAGCTGTTCATCAACGGCAAGTCGAGCGACTACACGGCAGACAATGTCACCATTCATGCCGGCGATACCGTTACGTGGTTCTACGGCGGCTGGGGCGACCAGCTGCCCTCCGATTCTGTCCATGCTTCCGTTCAGGTTCTCGGTAAGGACAAGGACGGCAAGCAGCAGGTTTGGGCTTCGACGGGCCAGACGAGTCTCAAGGCGGGCTCTACTGCCAAGGATCTCCTTGAGCAGACCGGCCTTAAGCTCGATGCTGGCGAATCGTCTTGGGGCTGGTTCCTCAACGGCATTACTTCGCCGTTCGATGGTAAGTCCTATGGTTGGGATGCTGCGACCAAGAGCTATTGGCACTTCTACGTAAATGGCAAGTTCGCCGACGTTGGCGCCGGTGCCTACGAGCTCCAAGAGGGCGATGCCGTCACCTTTATGTATGGTGCTGACGCCGATGCCCTCCCTGGTCAGGTGCTTGGATCCGCCGATGTTATCGGCCCCGATGTCAACGGCAACAATACTCGTTGGGGCTCGGCAAGCAATGTTTCCCTGCCCGAAGGTTCTACGGCCCAGGACCTTATTGAGGCGGTTCTGAAGGCGAAGGGCGTTGATTACAACGCCTCCCAGAATGGTGCATACTGGTCCATTACTTCGCCGTTCGAAGACAAGTCTTACGGCTATGATGGTGCGACCGGTAAATACTGGCATCTGTATATCAACGGAGAGTCCTCATCTCTCTGTGCCAACCAGATTACGCTCAAGAGCGGCGATAAGGTCACGCTTGCCTATGCCACCGATAATTCGCCCATGCCCGATCCCGACAAGATTGTCGTGGATCCGAGCGCGACGACTCCTGATTGGGATGCCGAGTGGGCCGGCTACGGCAACAGTGGCAACGGTTCGACCGTAACGGATGCCAAGACGCCTGCGCAGGCCGCCGGTCTTAAGTGGGCCTTCGATTGGAAGGCCGAGTCTGGTCAGCAGTATGCCAACTGCAGCGAGCCTGTCATCGCTAACGGCTTTGTGTACATCGCGACCGAGAACGAGCTCATTAAGATCGATTCGTCCACGGGCAAAAAGGTTGCCTCTGCGCCGCTTGCCTCCAAGGTGAGCTATACCTCTCGTCCGATCTATACCAATGGCCTTATCATCGTTCCGCTCAACGGCGGTGCGGTCCAGGCGATTACTGCAGACAAGCTGATCTGCAAGTGGCTGACGCCTAGTTTGACGGACTTGACGCAGAGCTCCTGCACCGTCGTTTCGGACGGCGAGTACGTCTATGTAGGCTCGGTCGATATTTCGTATGACGAGAATTACAACGCGACCTACGGCAACGGCTCCTTTGCGCGCATTAAGATTGCCACGGGCGAAGTTTCTTGGCAGAACATCGACCCTGCCGAGGGCTATTACTGGACTGGTGCGGCTTTGACGGATAAGTATGCCATCGTTCCTACGAGCGCGGGTACGCTTAAGTGCATTGATAAGACGACGGGCGATGTCGTTTCGACCATGAAGCTCGGCGCTGTCGCAAATGCCGATTGCATTGCCGATCCGTCCAATGGTTCGACCTTCTATCAGATGACGCACGACGGAAAGCTCCATGTGATTTCGCTTTCGGCGAAGGGCGTGCTGAGTGAACAGAAGACGGTTGATCTGGGCCTTACGAATAATCTGAGCGCCCCTGCGGTGTCTGGTGACAATCTGATTGTCGGCGGACAGACGGCTACTGGCTCTGCTCTGGTTCTCTATAACCTGAAGACGGGTAAGGCCACGATGGTCGCTGCTGCCGACGGCAAGGCGCTGCCGGCTGGCCTCAACGGTATTGCTGCTACTCCGCTGGTGAGTGTTCAGGGCGGCAAGACCTATGTGTACTTCACCGTTAACAGCGCGGATAGCAAGGATTACGTCAACTACTCTTCTGGTGGTGGCGTGTATCGCTATACGCTCGGCGATGCAGAGGCGACGCAGATTTATGATGCGGCTGGCCATTACCAGTACTGTGACTCTCCGGTCATTGCCGATGCTTCTGGCAATCTCTACTACATTAATGATTCGGGCACGCTGTTTAAACTTGGAGCTGTCGAGTCTTGGACGGTTGCCTTTAACTCCAACGGCGGGTCTGCTTGCGACACTAAGTTTGTTGCTACGGCCGATGGCAAGCTGGTCAAGCCGGCCGATCCGACGCGCGATGGCTACACTTTCGGCGGTTGGTATACCGATGAGGCTTGCACGCAGGCGTATGACTTTAGCACGCCGGTGACGGCCGATCTGACGCTGTATGCCAAGTGGACCAAGAATGCCGTTAACCCTGGGGGTAATGGCGGCGCAGGTTCGAATGGCGGCGGCGGTTCTGGTACCGGTACTGGTTCCGGCACTGGCGCTGGCACTGGCACGGGTTCCGGCTCCGGCTCGAAGGGCGGCGCTGTCGCCCCGGGTCATAAGCCAACGACCAAGACGACGGTGTCGACCAAGACCGAGACCAAGGACAACAAGTCCGACAAGAAGGACTCCGATAAGTCCGATAAGAAGGACGAGAAGAAGTCTGACAAGAAGTCTGACAAGAAGGACAGCAAGTCCGACAAGAAGTCCGATTCCAAGTCCGATACGGGTGCTGCTTCCACGACCGCCGCTAAGAAGTCCTCTAGTGCTGCCGAGCAGGAGACTGGCACCAATCCGCTCGCCATCGTTGGCATCGCCGCCGGCGTGATTGGCCTCGCGCTCATCGCCGTCTTCGTGCTGACCAAGCGCGGCAAGGGTGACGGTAATGCCCGATAAGCCCAAGGAGACCAGCGGGCAACAGCCCGACTCCTCGTTTATCCAGCTCGATGATCCAAAGCAAAAGGGCGCCGCTTCGGCGGCGCCCGCCCCACGGCACAAAGCGCTCCTTGGCGTTCTGACTGCCGCGTGCACCATTCTGATCGTCGTCTCGCTGGGCTTTGTCCATCCCTCCGAGAGCGGCGCCTGGTCCGTTGATTGGATTTTTCAGTCCGTGACGGGGGAGAGCGTCGTTTCCAAGGATGACAATGGGTCTGGCTCGTCTACCGCTTCGGGCGAGGCCAGTTCCAAGGATTCCAAGTCATCGAATGACGCAAAAGATGAGTCCAAGGGTTCGAACGACGGCAAGGACGATTCCGAGTCTTCGGACAAGGAATCGGACAAAAACTCGGATAGCAAGAAGTCCGAGGACCAGGACGGCAAGAAGTCTGGCGATAAATCCGCTGCCCAGAATACGGGAGCCGGCGATACTTCCAAGGTGTCTGGTGGTGCTTCTTCGGGCGGTGGCCAGTCGTCTAATGGAGCCTCATCCTCTAATGGTGGAAACGCCTCCTCGGGCGGCCAGAGCGGCTCGCAGGAGTCCAACTACGTTACGGTGACGGTTTCGGTCACATCGAGCTCTGTGGGCAATCCTGTGTCCTCTGGTGGCACCTTTACCTTTAACGAAGGCGCTACCGTCTACGATGCCCTGTGCGCGCTGGGCCTTTCTGTCAACGCACATGGCTCGTCGTACGGTACGTATGTCTCCGCGATTGGTGGTTTGGCCGAGAAACAGTACGGCGGCACGAGCGGCTGGATGTACTCCGTCAACGGCACAACGCCCATGACGGCCTGCAGTAACTACGTTCTCTCCAATGGCGACAACGTGGTCTGGTATTACGTTACAGGCTAGAGACCTCGACATATCGCACCAAACGGGCGGTTCGGACAAACATCCGGGCCGCCCGTTTTTAACGCGAATTGGACTGGATCACCGGGTCTCTCTGCAAACAAAAAACCGGTTGGAACGGGAATTCCAACCGGTTATACATTCAAGCAAATAGTGAATCGACTACGACCGTGCGCCCTCGAGGAAGAAGCGGCGGCTGAAGTAGTTGTACCAGGTGACGAGGAACGTGGCGATGGCCTTCATGGCCTGGTAGCCGATGCTCAAAAACGTGACGCCCACAAACATGTACAGGTCGTTGAGGCCCAGGCCGATCACCGACAGGATGGTGAAGATCGTGAACTCGCGCTTGCGGCTCATGCCTTCGCGGTGGTCGAACACGTACTTCATGCTGAGCCAGTAGTTGACCACGACGGATGTGATAAACGAAACCGTGGTGCTCATCAAAAAGTCAAGGTGAAACAGCTCGACGAGCGCAATGAGCATGCCCCAGTCGATGCCAAAGGAGATAAGACCCACGACAGCGAACTTGAGGAATTGCTTGGTATGAGGTTGTGCCAGTGCCTTGCGCACGTAATCACATCCAATGCGTTGATGAATCGAGCAGAGGATACTTTAGAGCTTTTGCAAGGGAAACGTAAGGTCTTTGCCAAGAACTATACGAACTCGCCAAATTTTCAAGAGCTAATCCGCAAACGTTGAAAATTTGCCCGTAAACGAACGATGCCCACGGGCGATACTGTACTGAGCACGCATTGTCCGTGGGCATCGTAAGGCTGTAAGGTTGCGAGTTACTTGGTCTCGTCACCCTCCAGGAAGATCTTTCGGGTCACAAAGTTGTAGACCATGACAAGCGCGGTGGCGCAGATCTTGGCGATATTGGCCTCGAGCCCCAGACCGGCGTTGAGTGTCAGCACGATACCGTCGTTGAGTGCCAGGCCGATCACGGACAGCACGACAAAGATGATGAACTCGCGGCGGCGGCTCATGCCTTCCTTGTGCGCAAACACGTACTTCATGCTTGCGAGGTAGTTAAAGATGAGTGAGATGATAAAGCCGCTGGTGTTGGCGATTAGGATGTTGAGGCCCAGACCGTAGTGGAGCAGATTCATAATGCCAAAGTCGATAACCGTGGCAATGACACCGACGACGCCAAATTTCATGATCTGCGCAAGGAGCTTTTGCATGGTACCTGCCTTAAGCTGGCGCCGAAGCGCCGCGGGGATGACAAACTCAGCAAGTTTAGCCAATCCCCGCGGGTGGTGCTAGGCGCGCTCCTCGATAGCACCGTTTCTATATGCATCGAGCAGCTGACGCAGGTCTTGGATTTGGCTGCGGATCTTGGCGCCAGTATCGGTGTCGCTCACCATGCGGCGACGGTCCGCTTGGTCAAAACGGTTGGTCTCGCTTTCGATGTCCACGTTGCGCGTGAGTGCCTCGGCAACCGTCGTAAAGGCCCGGTGCGACTTGAGGCGGCAGCCGCGCGAGCTCGAGATGAGCGTATAGCCGGCGATGCCCGTCTTGGGATGGTAAGCGCGGCAGAAGCCGCCATCGATGACCAGCAGCTTGCCCTCGGCGCGGATGGGCTGCTCGCCCTTGGTGGTTTTAACGGGCGTGTGGCCGTTGATGATGTGGCCGGTCGGCGAGCATGCCATGGGCGCGACGCCAAACTCGCGCATGATATCATCGCAGACCGAGGGCGACTTGGTAAGCGTAAAGTACGGGTCCATCGGCTCGACCCAGGTGCTCTTATCGGCGATATAGGCGCGCTCAAAGGTACGCACCAGGCGTCCGCTGGCGGGTGAATTGAAGCCAATCCACAGGTACCACATCCAGTCGAGGGCATCGCGGTCGCCCACGCGCCACGCGCGGCGGGCGATGTGGTCGCAAAAATCGAGATAATCGCGGCCAGCGTGCCAGGTGCCCAGGCAGTTCATGCTGCTAAAGGTGCCGTCTTCGTTGAGCGGAACGCAGCCGTGGAAGAGCAGGTTGCCGTTGGCGACCTTGTACATCGAGCCGTGGGTGTAGAGGAAATCGATATGGCGATGCAGGTGATCGGCGGTGACAAACTCGGACACGAGCTTGTCGATGATGTGCTGCTCCTGAGACGTGAGCGTGTAGGGGTCCGCCGGGTCGACGGTGGGGAAGTCGTTGGTCGTGAGCGGCCACACGCTGCCGTCGGCGAGCGTGACCGTGCCGGTGTCGTGGTCGATCTTGTCGAGTAACAGGCGGTCGGTCATATCGAACTCGGGGTGGCGCTGGATAATCTGGCCCTCGAGCTTAAAGAGCAGTACGTTGATGGCCTTGATCAGCGGGGTGATGGACTCACCGGCGGTGTAGGTGGCATCGGCAAAGGCGACAAGCTCACGCAGCGAGATGCCGTAGTCGTTCTCCAGGATCTCGTAGTTGTCGTAGCGTAGGTTGTTGCGCAACACCGTGGCGATGCAGGCGGGCTCACCGGTCGCAGCGCCCATCCACAGCAGGTCGTGGTTGCCCCACTGGATGTCGAGTGAATGGTAGGTGAGCAGACGGTCCATAATCTTGGCCGCGCCGCCGCCGCGGTCGAAGATATCGCCCACCAGGTGCAGGTGATCGACGGCCAGGCGCTTGATGAGTGAGGCGAGCGACTCGATAAAGTCGTCGGCGCTTGCGGTCTCTAGGATGGACTCCACGATGCGCTCGTGATAACGCACGCGGTAGTTGTTCTCATCCGGATGCGTGTGCAGCAGCTCGTCGATGATGTAGGCGTAATCGCGCGGGATGGCCTTACGCACCTTGGAGCGCGTATAGCGGCTCGAAAGCGAGCGGGCAACCATGATGAGCTGGTCAAGCATCGTCTTGTACCAGGTGGGCGAGTCCTCGCGCTGGCTGCGGACCAGCTCGATCTTCTCGTGCGGGTAGTAGATGAGCGTGCACAGCTCGCCCTTTTCGTCAAAGGTGAGCGTGTCGCCAAAAATCTCGTCGACATGCTCGCGCACGACGCCCGAGCAGTTGTTGAGGATGTGCATAAAGGCTTCGTACTCGCCATGCACGTCGCTCATAAAATGCTCGGTGCCTTTGGGCAGGTTGAGGATGGCCGAGAGATTGATGATCTCGGTAAACGCGGATTGTTCGGTGGGGAACTGTCTCGACAGCAGGCGCAGATACTTGAAGTCTTGCGGGTTGCGATCGAATGCGACCATGAAACACCTTCCGATGGGGCTGGTAAAACTGATAAACAGCGTCAAACGTTTACCAGTATGCGCCGCTTTTGTTTCGATTTTGCGCCAGCGGCTGAATTGTCGGCTGAACGGTTTGGTAAATCGATTTAGTGAAGGTAGATGTGTTGGTCGGGTGGAGACGACAGAGGGTGTTTTCTCAGATATTTATGCGTCGGGTCGGTGGAGACGATGGTGGTAAAGATGTTCACTATTTTTGGTTCGATTTGGTAAATAGTGGACATATGTACCGCATGTAGGCTCACTGTGCAATAATTTGCGCAGCAATGAGTAAGGAGCCTCATATGAGTGATTTTGTCCTGACCTGTGAATCCGCCGCCGATCGAACCCGTGAGTTCTTTGCGTCGCGCAATATCCCTGTCGTGTGTTTTCATTACGAGATCGACGATGTTGTCTATACGGACGATCTGTATCAGTCGATTACGCCGGACGAGTTTTTTGCCCAGATTGCCGCGGGCGCCATGCCCAAGACGTCTCAGGTGAGCGTGGGTGAGTACGAGGAGTTTTGGGAGCCGTTTGTTGCCGAGGGTAAAGACGTGCTGCACCTGACGTTGTCGTCGGGTATTTCGGGCACGTATGGATCGGCCTGCGTCGCGGCGCAGATGCTTGCGGATCGCTATCCCGAGGGCGGCAAGGTGCGCGTCATCGATTCGCTGGCGGCGTCTTCGGGCTTTGGCCTGTTGTTGGAATATGCCGCCGATGTGCGCGATAGTGGGGCTTCACTCGACGAGACGGCTGCCTGGATCGAGGAGCACAAGCTCAACCTGCACCACTGGTTCTTCTCGACCGATCTGTCGAGCTACCTGCGCGGCGGTCGCATTTCGGCCGCGAGCGCGATCATCGGCACGGCGCTTAAGATTTGCCCGCTTATGACGGTCGATTGCGAAGGTAAGCTGTCGCCACGTGAGAAGATTCGCACTAAGAAGCGCGCGATTTCCGAGATGGCTAAGACCATGATGGCACACGTACAGGACGGTGCAGATTATTCGGGTAAGTGCATCATGTCGCAGTCGGCGTGCCGCGAGGATGCCGAGGCGGTCGCGGCGCTGATTGAGGAACAGGTTCCGCAGCTTAAAGGCAAGATTGAGATCAATGACATCGGTACTCTGATTGGCTCGCATACCGGACCTGGTACGGTGGCGCTCTTCTTTATGGGCGACAAGCGCGTGGATTAATTTGCCCCATCACGTCGCTGCATGATTGCTCAAACGAAAACGGCCCGCCTCACGTTTGTGGGGCGGGCCAAGATGTTTTGCTAGCGTTTCTTTCCGCGGAAGAAAAAGCCGTGCAGTGACGGCTTGAGGCCGCGGTTGGCGCGATGCTCCTCGACGCGCTCGTGGATCGAAGCGACGCGCTCGATGACTTCGTCGGGAATCGGCACATCGGGATTCATGTTCTCGACTTGGCTGACCTCGGCGGCGGCGACCTGGTCGATAATGGGCACATCGTCGCGCGAGATGACAGGTGTGGCGTCTTCTTTCATCTTGCGATAACGCTGCATCATGTCGGCCTGTAGCTGCTGTGCCGAAGGCGGCGTCCAGATGATGGCGTTGGCGCCGGCGGCGATGGTCTCACGGATGCTCTCGGGCGTCTTGCCGCCCGGCGCGATGAGCGGCAGGTTGGGATAGTGCTCGCGCAGTTCACGCAGGACCTGGGGCGTGTTTTTGCCGGCGGCGATGTTGAGAATCTTGGCTCCGGCGCGCACTTTGGCATGCGCATCGTCGTCGCAACGTACGACCGTGGCGATGACGGGGATGTCGGCGATGTTGGTGATGTGCTCGACCATCTCGGCAGTAGCGGGGGAGTTGACCACGCAGCCCGCCGCGCCCTGCATCTCGGAGACGGCTGCCATCTGCACGGAGCGCTTACCGGTCGTAGTTCCGCCGCCCACGCCTACAAAGACCGGGCACTCGGCGACGGTCAGCAGCGCTTGCGTAATGGCGGGCTGCGGCGTGAAAGGGTAGACCGCAAAAACGGCATCGGCGTTGGAGTTGCGGATAACCGCGACATCGGTAGTGTAAATGAGCGACTTGATGCGGCGGCCGAAGAGCGTGAAGCCGCTGGCCTCCTCGATCTCGTCGGGCATGCGAAGAGCAGCCTTGCGCAGACGTCCGTCGATGGGCAGGGGCTCCATGGGGAGCAGTCCGTTGGGGGTCACGGCTACCTGGGGCTCGGTGAACTCGTCTGCGAGCTCGACCTCGGAGAAATCGACCGAGGCGACGATGTCCTCGTGAACCTCGGCGGGTACATCGATGGGAGCTTGGTCGTTTGCCGCGGCAGGCGTGTCGAAGGAGCTGGTGCCGACAAAGGCGTCGACGCGTTCGTTTAGGTCGTTGAGGGTATCCATGGAGGCTCGATTCTATGCGATGGTGGCCGGCGCGATGCAGCCGGAATTGCGAATGCTAAATCGTTTGACGAGTTGATTTTTCCCCGCCGCACCATCCGTTAGACCGAAGGGCGGGAGAACGTGAAGGAGCTGTGGTGGCGAGGATCGAGGTGCTATCTTGAAAGTCCCGTTTAAAAGAGAGGTGACGCGGTATGGAATTGACAGCAATGTTTGGCTCGATTGGCCTGTGCGTGGGCGCAATCGTTGCCGCCGCGGTCATCTACTTTGTGGTCACGGCCATTAAGGGCAAAAGGGCCGATCGCAAGGAGCGCGCGATGCTTAAACAGCATCGCGACCAGCAGGGCAAACGCGCACAGAGATAGCTTGTTGAGTTTTTGATCCGTGCGCTAGCTGCGTTTTCGGATCAGGGCAATGTAGAAGCCCTCAAAATCGCGGCTAGGCGGAATGGTCAGCGTGCCGGGCATACCGTTGGCGATGGCCGAGACATGGCCGGCGGCGATGGCCTCGGTGAGGGCGTTGCACTCGATATGCGGCTCCTCGCCGGCATCCTGGGCGCGACGCGCTTCACTTTCGCTCGGTGTGCCGTCGAGGGGGATAAGCTCGCAGTCCATGTGCTTGTCGAGGGCCTCTTGCAGGGCGTCCTCGTTTTCCTGCGGCAAGATCGAACAAGTCGAATAGACGAGCGTGCCGCCCGGTTTGAGGGCACCCATGGCGCGGTCCAGAAGCGCGCGCTGCGAGCGGGCGCACTTGCAAAGCAGCTGCTCGGTGAGCCCGCGCAGACTTTTCTCGTTGCCGCTGATGACGGTGCCCGTGCCGGTGCAGGGAGCGTCGAGCAGGATGCGGTCAAAGCGGAAGAACTCGTCGAGCTCGCGTGCGTCGATGCGCATGACGGGTACGTTTTTGGCACCTTGGCGGTGGAGGTTGGACTCAAGCTTTTCGGCGCGGGGAATGCTCATCTCGCAGGCCGTGAGGTGTGCCTGGCCCTGGGTGAGGGCGGCGATCTGCGTCGTCTTGCCGCCAGGGGCTGCGCACATGTCCAGGATGTCCTCGCCTGCCTGGGCGCCCAACACCAAAGGCGGCATCATGGACGACAGGCTCTGTAGGTAGATCTTGCCGTCGCGGTAGATGTCGAGGTCCCATAGGTCGGAAACCTGGGCCTCGGGCAGGATAAAGGCGTCCGGATACCAGGTAACGGTTTGGTGCGCGATGCCGGCGGCATCGAGCGCCGCAACGATGTCCTCGGCGGTTGCCTTGAGCGTGTTGGCGCGCAGTGTGACCGGGCGTGTGACCGCGGCGCCGAAGCCCTCGATCATGAGCTCGGCATCGGCGGGCGCATAGGCGCCGGCGACCGTGTCGACCATAAAGCGCGGCAGGTCGGCGGCGGAGTGTTGGGCGGCAAGCTGGTCGGAAAGCTCGGTGGAGGCAAACTGCCTGAGCTTGATCTCGGGCTTGACCTGCTTTTTCTGCTTACGACGACGCGGCTTGGACATCCGTCTTTCCTTCCCATTCCATTAAAAGTAGTCAATTTGGGACGGGGCTATTTTAGCTGCCCGTCCGTTTCGGCAGGCGTTGCAGTTAAATTTGGGACGGGGTAGCTAAAATAGCCCCGTCCCAAATTGACTACTCTGCCTTGGTGTTGGCTTAGTACTGGCTCTCGTGCTTGCTAAAGAAGTCGAAGCGCGGGGGCAGCGGCTTCACGCGGTGGTCTCCGGGCTTCTCGCCCAGGCTCTCTACGAACTCGTCCGTGGAGGCAAAGATGTTATCCCAGCTAAAGAAAGCGACCGGATCGACGTCGAAGTACTCGCAGATGAGCTCGCACCCGGCCGGGACGATGCCGTGCATGAGCACGGTCGCCACGCGCAGCTCGGTAAAGGCATCAACCAGGGCCTGCGTCATCGCTGCGTTTGCTTCGTCGCCCTCGAGCTTGTTGGCGGCCTTGGAGGCGTCGCTCCAGCGCTTGTTGGCGGCGCGCAGGTAGTCGTCGCACACGGCAAGCGCGCGGTGCGTCTCGAACTTGTACATGGCCTGCTCAAAGGCAAGAGCTGCCTGCTCGGCAGCCTCGACCACGGCGGCAGAGGCGGCACCGGCGGGGATGCAGCCGTTGCGATAGGGGCTCTCGTCGCCTTCCTTGACGGCGACGCCGTAGAAGCAGCTGCGGGCCAGACGGTTGAATACGCCGGTCAAAAGGGCGCTCTCCTTAAGGGCCGGATCGATAACGCGCTTGTCGTCGCAGGCGCGCACCTCGTTGCCGTCCTTGTCCTTGCCGGTCACGCGCGTGTCGTATGCCTTGGGGCTAAAGCTCACCGGCTTCTCGGACAGGCCGAGCGACAGCCAGTGCGCGCGCATCTGCTCGCAGGTGTAGTGGTTGAGCAGGTCGTCTGCCGGCGGGGGAGGCGTCTGCGAGGACGAGCTGGCTTTTTTGCCCATGTAGAGCAGGTGATAGCAGGCGCTGACGGTGCTCTGCGTAAGGTCCCAACCCAGGGCCTCCCACATGGCGGTCTGAGCGATGCAGTAGAAATAGATGTTGTCCTGACCGATGAACTGGTAGATCTGAGCGTCGTCAGAGCACCACCAGTCGCGCCAGTCGAGCGAGCTGTGCTGGTAGGTGGGAGCGGGTACCTGCGTGGAATCGGCAGCGGGCTCGCCCATGAGGGCGGCATCCTGGGCGGCGACGCCCTCGGTTACGCCGGCGGCCTTGGCATCGCGTGCGAGCACGGTACGCGTATAGCTGATGGGCGCCCACAGGCTCTCGGGCCAGCACCAGCAGGTGACGTCGGAGACGCCATCGACCTCGGGCACCGGAACGCCCCAGTCGATGTTGCCAGTGATGCGGAAGGGCACGAGTGCCTTGCCGCTGCGGAAACGCACGCCACCGTTGGCGAGCACCGCGTGGGCATCGTCGCGTTCCTTCCAGCTGGGGAAGGTGACGGTAAAGCTGCTCTTGTTGCCCTCGGGCTCCAGGACGGTGTGCTCGGGAAGCTGATCCTCGACGGCATCGAAGGCCTCGCGGAACTTGTTCTGAATATAGAGCTGAGCCGGCAGCAGCCACTCCTCCATGGTCTTGGAGACCACGGAACGAACCTGCGGGTTCTGGGCGAGCTTGGCGGTGTAGGTCTTCATAAAGTCGAGGTAGGCCGGCAGGTCGAAGTAGAGGTTGTCTACCGGGCGCAGCTCGGGCACCTCGCCGGTGAGCTGGCTCTTGGGCGCGATGAGCTCCTCGGGCTCAAACTGGTGGCCCAGGTCGCACTCGTCGGCATAGGCTTTCTCGGACTTGCAGCCCTGGATGGGGCAGCGGCCGATCACCTGACGGCCGTTGAGGAACGTGCCGGCCTTGGCATCGTAGAACTGCAGCGTGGAGCGCTTGGAGATGGTGCCCTGCTCGTGCAGGCGCTCGATAATCTCGGCGGTCACCTCGTTGTGGATCTGGGCCGCCGGCTCAAGGCCCGAGCCGCCGTAGATGTCACAGCTGATGTTGTAGTTGTTGAGGGTCGCGGCCTGGCGGGAGTGATTGGACTCGACATACTCGCTAATGGACTTGTCGTAGCCCTCGTTCTCCTTGAGCTTGCGGTAGCTCTCCATGATGGGCGAGCCATAGCAGTCGGTGCCCGAGGTGAAGATGACGTTCTCACGGCCCAGGCGGTCGCGCAGGAAGCGGGCGAAGAAGTCGGCAGGGACAAAGACGCCGCCAACGTGGCCAAAGTGAAGGCCCTTGTTGCCGTAGGGCTCGCCGGCGGTAACGATGGCGCGGCGAGGCCAGCTGGGACGGTCATTCATGGAGTATTTGGATGCCATGGGACTCCTTCGCATATGGTGAGGGCGCGGCCGGGCGCGGGGCTCGGCGGCGCGGTGGTCAATTCGTGCATATCGTTCGACATTATCGCACATGCGGACGGGTACGTGGCAGGGGCGCTATCCTAAGATGCTATGAATGAGATTTCCAACATACATGCGTTTGAAGACGAGGATTTCCTGCACGCCTGCTTTGTGTGGGGGATGGCCGTGCTTGGTGCATTTGCCGTGTGCCTGGTGCCGGTGTTTATGCTGCTGGGTGGGCCCGCGGATCTGGACGCGGCTGACGCGGGCGGTTGGATGGCCGTCTTGGGCTGGATAGTCGGCTTGGCTGCGATCTCAATGGCGTCGTTCGCCGTGCACGAGCTGGTGCACGGTGTGTTTTTTAAGCTGCTGGCGCCTGCGGGCGCGAAGGTGACCTTTGGGGCGAATCGCGAGACGGCGATGATCTATGCCTGCGCCGAGGGCGTTGTGTATTCGCGCCGGCGGTACATGGCGGTTTGCCTGGCGCCGACGGTTGTTGTGACGGCGGCGCTTGCCCTGGGGTTTGCGTTTTCGGGCTATCCGCTGCTGTGCTACCTGGCGGCCGGCTTGCATTTGTCGGGCTGTGTGGGCGACTGGTATTACGTGCGGACCATTTTGCGCGACCGCCGCATTGTCGCCTGCGAGGATACGTCCTTTGGCGTGCGCTTTTTCGGGTGAGGAGATGTCGATGAAGCCGTTGTTGCTGCATGCGTGCTGTGCGCCGTGCTCTCTTGAGCCGGTCCGCCTGCTGCGCGAGGAAGGGTTTGAGCCCACAATCTGCTGGACAAACCCCAATATTCAGCCGCACGATGAATGGCAGCGGCGTTTGGACGAGCTGCGCCGGTGGTGTGCCGATGGCGACATCGAGCTTATCGAGGCGGGGGAGGACCGGGAGCGCTGGGAGGCCGGCGTGGCCCCGCTGGGCGCCGATCGAGCCCGTCGCTGTCGCGCATGCTATGCCCTGCGTCTGGCCGAGGCGTGCCGTGTGGCCCAGGAGCGCGGGTTTGAGTTTGTGGGCACGACGCTCGCCGTCTCGCCGTACCAGTTGTTCGAAACCTGCAATGATGTGTTGGAGCGTCTGGCTGCTGCCCGCGGTCTCACTCCGGTGATTCGCGATTTTCGCACGTATTACCCCGAGGCGACACGTCGTTCGCGCGAGCTGGGCATGTATCGGCAGAACTACTGCGGCTGCCGTTTCTCGGCCGTCGAGGCGGCCATGGACCGCGCCCGCATCCGCGACGAGCGCAAAGCCGCCAAAAAGTAGTTCATTTGGGACGTCAGCCTGCTAGGATGTAGAGCGGACTTTAGCTATATAAGGAGTATCCGACGTGTCTATGCGTACCGATGATTTTGACTATAACCTGCCCGAAGAGCTCATCGCCCAGGCTCCTGCCGAGCCACGCGACTCCTGCCGCCTGCTGGTGGTGGATCGCAAGGGCTCCCAGACAGGAACGCCGCTGGAGCATGGCGGCACCGTCGAGCACCGCATCTTCCGCGACATCATCGACTATATCGAGCCGGGCGACGTGCTCGTCATCAACAAGACGCGCGTGATGCCGGCCCGCCTGATCGGTCGCAAGGCCGGCTCGGGCGGCGTGGTCGAGACACTGCTGCTCAAGCGTCGCGAGGATGTGGATCCGCTGGGCCATGTCTGGGAGTGCTTGGTCAAGCCGGGTAAGCGCCTGAAGCCCGGTGCTCAGATTGAGTATCGCGCCGGTGGCGCTCATGCGCCCGAGGGGGCTCCCGTGGTGCTGACGGCCGAGGTCGTCGACTTTGTCACCGATAGTCGCGGCGGCCGCCTGGTGCGTTTTGAGCCGGCCGGTTGCAATGCCGCCGGCGACCCGCGTACGCTCGACGAGGCCATCCATGCTGCCGGTCACGTGCCGCTGCCGCCCTACATTACCGATTACGAGGGCGATCCCGAGAAATATCAGACCGTGTACGCCATGAAGGAGGAGCACTCGGCTGCCGCTCCCACGGCGGGCCTGCATTTTACTCCTGAGCTCATGGCCGCTATCGAGGCCAAGGGTGCCAAGTTTGCCGCCGTCGAGCTCGAGGTGGGCATCGATACCTTCCGCTTGGTGGAGGAGGACGACCCCACGCAGCACGTCATGCACACCGAGCGCTACCACGTGTCGCAGGAGGTTGTCGACGCCGTGCATAAGGCCAAGGCCGAGGGTCATCGTGTGATCGCCGTCGGCACTACCGCGGTGCGCTCGCTCGAGAGCGCGTTTGACACGGACGCGCCGGTGTCCGATCCGGCCGTGACGGCGCGCTATTTTGAAGGCCGCGAGGACGGGGCCGATACGCTTGGCCGCGGTGACATCGTGGTGCGCGAGAACGCCACGACGCAGCTTTACCTCATGCCCGGCTCGACCTATCACGTGGTCGACGCGCTGATCACGAACTTCCATGTGCCGCGCTCCACGCTCATGATGCTCGTGAGCGCGCTTGCCACCCGCGACCAGATCATGGATGCCTACGCCGCTGCCATCGAGGAGCGCTACCGCTTCTTCAGCTTTGGCGACGCGATGCTCATTTGTTAGTTACGCGGTTCTACGAACCGCGTAACTGCTCGACGCTGCGCGGGCCGCATTTGGACAATCTGACGTTCAACTTCAAGGGCGCGA
>CALIOA010000009.1:0-24385 GCA_938045065.1 uncultured Collinsella sp. | reverse complement strand
GCGCAACGCGTTGCGCTGAGTCCTGAGGCTGTTGCAATGAAAATGAGAATCAAGGCAAATGTAACAAGTTCCACTTAGTTGTGGAGCCATTACGAAGTTATTACGATGCGTGCATACGTGTTGTAGAATACTCAATCGCTGTCGTTTTCTAGAGAAAGATGATTGCTTGTGAAGAAGGAAGACGCAATTGAGCTCGAGGGTACGGTAAAGGAACCGCTGCCCAATGCCATGTTTAAGGTTGAGCTCGAGAACGGTCATTCGGTTCTGTGCAACATTTCTGGCAAGATCCGAATGAATTACATCCGCATTCTCCCCGGTGACAGGGTTGTCGTGGAGCTTTCCCCGTACGACCTGACCCGCGGCCGCATCACCTATCGCTACAAATAGCGGCACGCATACACGCACTCCATTTCCGGCTGCAGGCTTAGCTCAACCTACGGTCGGATTGTGTGTGAAGACCAGCCATAGTTTTAAACGCCTGCGGCTGGGCGAGTAGATAGTAGGGAAGTAGTTTGAGCGCTACCGAAAGGAAGAACGATGAAGGTACGTCCTTCGGTCAAGAAGATGTGCGATAAGTGCAAAATCATTAGGCGCCATGGCAAGGTCCTCGTCATTTGCGAGAACCCCCGTCATAAGCAGCGTCAGGGTTAAGAGAGGAGACTACGTTGGCCCGTATTAATGGTGTCGACCTCCCGCGTGAGAAGCGCGTTGAGATCGGTCTGACCTACATTTACGGCATCGGCCGCACCACTGCGACGAAGATCTGCGTCGAGTGCAACGTTAACGTGGATACGCGCGTTAAGGACCTCACCGAGGATGAGGTTAACGCCATCCGCGATTATATCGATAAGAACCAGATCATGGTTGAGGGCGACCTCCGCCGTGAGCGCAACCAGAACGTCAAGCGCCTTATGGACATCGGCTGCAACCGCGGCCTTCGTCACCGCAAGGGCCTCCCGGTCCGCGGCCAGCGCACCCACACTAACGCTCGTACCCGCAAGGGCCCGAAGCGTCAGATCGGTGCTAAGAAGAAGAAATAAGGAGCGCTAGATAGATGGCTACTGCTAAGAAGAACGTTCGCGCTGCCCGTCTGAAGCGCGCGGACCGTAAGAACATTTCCGTGGGCCAGGCTCACATTCGTTCTACGTTCAACAACACGATCGTTTCGATCACCGATCCCCAGGGCAACGTCATTTCCTGGAAGTCGGCTGGCCAGGTGGGCTTCAAGGGCTCCCGTAAGTCCACGCCGTTCGCTGCCCAGATGGCTGCCGAGGCTGCTGCCAAGCAGGCCATGGAGCACGGTATGAAGAAGGTTTCCGTCTTCGTCAAGGGCCCCGGCTCCGGTCGTGAGACCGCCATCCGCTCCCTCCAGGCTGCTGGCCTCGAGGTCTCGAGCATCCAGGACAAGACCCCCATTCCGCACAACGGCTGCCGCCCCAAGAAGCGTCGCCGCGTGTAACTGAAAGGATCGTATCAATATGGCAATCGACAGGACTCCTGTTCTTAAGCGCTGCCGTCAGCTCGGGATCGATCCCGCTGAGCTCGGTTACAGCAGCAAGAAGGAATCTATCCGTCAGCCCAAGCGCCGTCGCAAGGAATCTGAGTACGGCATGCAGCTGCGCGAGAAGCAGAAGGTCAAGTTCATCTATGGCGTTCTGGAGAAGCAGTTCCACGGCTACTTCAACAAGGCCCGCAAGATGAACGGCGTCACCGGTGAGAACCTCATGATCATCCTTGAGTCTCGCCTCGACAACGTCGTCTTCCGTCTTGGCTTCGCCCGCACCCGCAAAGAGGCTCGTCAGTCCGTCCGTCACGGTCACTTCACCGTGAACGGCAAGCGCGTGGACATCCCGTCCTACCGCGTCAAGGCCGGCGACGTCGTCGCTGTCGGCGAGAAGTTCCGTGACCTCCTCCCCATCAAGGAGGCCCTGATTTCCTCCGAGCGTTTTGAGGTCCCTGGCTGGCTCGAGGTCGATATCGAGAAGCTGTCTGGTAACGTGCTCGCTCTGCCGACGCGTGAGCAGATCAGCGGTGATATCAACGAGCAGCTCATCGTCGAGCTCTACTCTAAGTAGTCCATCCGGGCTGCTGAGGCTGGAGGTAATACATGTCAGAATTCATTAGGCCTCAGGTTCAGGTCGAAGAGATCAACGAGACGTCTGCTCGTGTCTCCGTCGAGCCGCTCGAGCGTGGCTACGGCGATACGCTGGGTAACTCCCTTCGTCGCGTTCTTCTGTCCTCGCTCGAGGGTGCCGCCGTCGAGGCTATTCAGATCGATGGTGCGCAGCACGAGTTCATGACCATCCCTAACATGGTCGAGGATGTCACCGACATCGTCCTGAATGTCAAGGGTCTTGTCTTCAGGGCTCTCGGCACGACCGACGAGGCGACCGCCACCATCTCGGTTGACGGCCCCTGCGAGGTCACCGGTGCGGACTTCTTTATTCCGTCCGAGTTTGAGCTGGTCAACCCCGAGCAGCACATCGCTACGCTCACCGAGGGTGGCCATCTCACCATGAGCATGCGCATCGGCTATGGCCGCGGCTATGTTTCTGGCGAGGCCAACAAGCGCGACAACGATCCCATCGGTGTGATCCACGTCGACTCGCTGTACTCGCCGGTTTCCCGTTGCGCCAAGCTCGTTGAGGCTTGCCGTGTCGGTCAGCACACCGACTACGACCGCCTTGTCCTCGAGATCGAGACCAACGGCTCCATCGCCCCGCGCGACGCCGTGGTCCAGGCTGCCAATATCATCAACCAGCATATGGCCGCCTTTATGAACCTTGCCGAGACCCCCGAGGTCGAGGAGGAGGCTTCGATCTTCGCTCCCGAGGTCACCAACGACAACGCCGAGCTGGACAAGCAGATCGAGGATCTGGACCTTTCCGTCCGTTCCTACAACTGCCTTAAGCGCGCCAGCATTCACTCGGTCCGTCAGCTCGTTGAGTTCTCGGAGAACGATCTGCTCAACATCCGTAACTTCGGTGTTAAGTCGATCGAGGAAGTGAAGGACAAGCTTGAGTCCATGGGCCTGAGCCTGAAGGCTTAATGCTTCGCATATTTGAGGAGAAACTAGACCATGCGTCACAACGTTAAGAAGGGCCTGAAGCTCGGCACCGATGCGAGCCACACCAAGGCCATGAAGAAGAGCCTTGCTAAGGCCCTCTTCGAGAACGACCGCATCAAGACCACCGAGACCCGCGCTAAGGCGCTGCGTTCGGTCGTCGACCCGATCATCACTTGGGCCAAGAAGGGCGACCTGCACTCTCGTCGCCTGGCTATCGCCAAGCTCGGCGATAAGCAGCTCGTTGCCGAGATCTTCGACAAGGCTGCCCAGGGCATGTGGCAGGACCGCAACGGCGGTTACACCCGCATCATGAAGCTCGGTAACCGTAAGGGCGACAACGCTCCTATCGTTATCATGGAGCTCGTCACCGAGCCTTGCACGCCTAAGGCCAAGAAGGCTGCTCCGGCCCCCAAGAAGGCCGCTGCTCCCAAGAAGGTCGAGGCTGTCGAGGAGGCTCCTGCTGAGGAGACCGCTGAGTAGACATTCCGTCTGCATAGGCTATATTCGAGGGGTACGTTCGCGTACCCCTCTTTTTTTGTCGCGATACCGTTACTTGTTTGTTGGGAGCGCCCATGACTGCGCCGTCTGATTTCAATTCGACCTCCGAGCTTGACGCCACGCTCGTATTTCGCGTGGCCTATGATGGCTCGTCGTATAGCGGATTTGCCGAGCAGCCGGGACAGACGACGGTTGCGGGTGAGCTGCGTCGAGCCATCGAGACGCTGCTTCGCCGTTCGATCGATCTGACGTGCGCGGGTCGTACCGATGCCGGCGTGCATGCCGTGGCTCAGTACATCAGCGTGCCCGTAACGGACGCTGAGCTCGCGTGTACGCGCCGTAGGTGGCTGCGGGCTATGGATGCCCTGCTGCCCAAAGATATCGCCATCAACGAGGTCTGCAAGGCTCGTAAGGGCTTTTCTGCGCGCTTTGACGCGCGCTCTCGCACTTACACCTATCGCATTGCCGATCGTGATGCGCGCCCCGTGCTGTCCCGTGGTGCTGTGTGGTGGCATCGCTATCCCTTGGATGTTGCGGCTATGTCTGCTGCCTGCCCCGCGCTGCTGGGCGAGCAGGACTTTAAAAGCTTTTGCAAGGTTGCCTCGGCCGTTGGCAAGCCCACGCATCGCTGCGTGATGCGTGCCGAGTTTGGCCATGAGGTTGCGTTTGGCGAGGACATCCTGACGTTTACCATCGAGGGCAATGCGTTTCTGCATTCGATGGTCCGTACGATCGTGGGCACGCTTGTCGAGATTGGCATGCATCGCCGTGAACCCGAGTGGATGCGCGAGGTCATCGATGCTTGCGACCGCACCGCTGCGGGTCCCACGGCTCCTGCCTGCGGCCTTACGTTTATGGGCGTGGATTACGATCCCGCCGAGCTTGTCGTGCTCGACTAGGGGAGGGCTCGACGCGCCGTTCGTCGACGCCTGTCATCTGTGGGCTGCACGTGTGCAACATCTGTTCTTGGCGTGCAATACAACCGGTGTCTCATTGCTTTTATTGCCGGGGTGTACCATGAACCACGATTTGATTCATTGCTGTCGAGAGGACGGATAACTTGGTTCGACGTGGCTCGCATCCGCGACTTTCGGTGATCCTTGTGGTAGAAGGTTCGCCCAGCTATGCGATGCGTGCGCTCGAGAGTATCCAGAACCAAGACCTCTACGATTTGCAGATTGTCGTTGTCTGCCGCGATGCTGCGCCCGGTGTGCGCCATTCGCTTCAAGTTGCTGCCGACAGGGACATCCATATTGATTTGATTGACGTCGAGGACGCGAAGCGCGGCGCTTGTCTTCGTGCCGGTTTTGCTGCCTCGCGCGGCTCTCAAATCATCGCTATGAACGCCGATGAGTGGTTCGCTCCGCAGTCCCTTTCCAAGATGGTCGATATCGCGTGCGATACTGCGGCAGACATAGTGTTCCCCACGGTGTCGCTCGACCGCTATGATGCACATCGAGAGCGCCATTCGCGCGTCTTGGATGTTGCCCCTATTGTCATTGAAGACAAGTCTTCGATGGTGACCGGGCTGTCCCAGTTGATTTTAGACGGCCTAGTCGCTCAGACCTCTGGCGTGATGTACAGCCGCTCGCTGTTTGAGGCATGCCTTTTGTGCGACAAGGTGTTTCGCACAGTTGGGTTTATGGCGTGCGCGCTCTCGCGGGCGCAGTGCGTCTCCGGCTGCGGCGATGCTTGTTTCCACGCGGCGGCACCTAAGCTTACAGATGCCTTTGATCCCACCATGTATGCCAAGGTATCCGATGACACCCGAGCGCTCGACGAGCTTGCGGACTCACTCTCGGAAGCAGATAGCGGTGGTCGGCTCAAGCTAGCAAGCCAAAAGTTCTACTTTACCGGACTGGTCGCCTGCATCGAGAATTTGTGTCTGAGCCCGCATGGAGTGTCGTCAATCGAGCGTTCCGCCCGCATGCGTGATATGCTCGAGGCGCCTCGAACCCGTCAGATGGTCGCCGCGCTCAAGGATAACCATCGGGGGCTCGGTCTGTTGTTTGGGCCGATCGCCAGCGCCAAGCCCGCGCGCTGCGTGATGTGTACGCATCTGGCAGCTTTTCTTAACCGGACGGGCGCAAAAACCGCCTAAACGGCTCATTTCGAAACAAACTTGCATAGAATTGTTTCGAAATGCGTTCTTATACACAAAAGCCTTCAAATAGCGTTAAACTATTCAATCACTGATTGATTGTCTCCGCCATCTTTTGGAGAGAGGGTTTGTATGGCTAAAAAACGCAATGGGCGCCAGGATGCCATTAGAGATATTGTGCGCAATAAGGACGTCCGCACGCAGCGCGTGCTGGTCGATGAGCTCCGTGCTAGGGGCTTTGATTGCACGCAGGCGACTGTCTCTCGCGATATTGCCGACATGGGGCTGCGTAAACTCCCTGAGGGCATCTATGTTCTGGCAGAGGACCTGCACCTGCAGCGTATGGTTTCCGAGCTCGTAACGGGCGTTCTGCGTACTGATAATCTGGTTATGATCAAGGCTCAGCCTGGCACGGCTTCCGGCATCGCCGCCGCCGTTGATGCGGCAGAGTTGCCCGATGTGCTTGGTTCGCTTGCCGGCAACGATACGATTTTGGTTATTGCCCAGACGGCCGAGGACGGCGAGCGTCTTGAGGCGCTGATCAATAAGCTGAGCAATTCTCGCAAGTAGGCGTGCGGGTCGTGCGCTCGGCACTGTGTGCGTGACATAGTGGCTTGTAAGGGGGTATCGACGTTGGTCGGTACCCCCTTTTTGTTTGCCGGTATAAAGACCGCCCATCAGGTCGCTTAAACTAAAAAGGCCCCCGAGCAGTTTAATAAGCTGCTCGGGGGCCTTGTTGCTTATGGCCGGATGATTTCTAGCCGACCGTATCGTCAGGCGTGGGCGAGGGGTCGGGAGTGGGTGTAGGCGTAGGCGTAGGCGTAGGCGTAGGCGTGCCGCCATCGCCGCCGGTCGAACCACCAGTGGAGCCGCCCGTCGAGCCACCGGTCGTACCGGTGCCGCCGGTGGTGTCGCCGCCCGTGGTCTCGGTGGTCGTGGTCGTCGTGGTAGTCGTTGTGGTAGTGGTTTCCTCTTCGTCCTCGTTCTCGTCCTTGTCGTCGTTTTCCGTCTTCTTGGTGTTGTTGGTGCCGTAGAACTTCCAGACGCTGTTGTTCTTGTAGGTGGGCGCCGTTCCGGTCGCAAACTCCTCGCGCTCGGTACCGGTCAGAACGGTGTTCATAAACCGCTTAAAGACAGGCAGGTTGGTGCTGTCGCCCAGCAGGTCTGTGCCGTATTTTTGGATGGGAATCTCGCCCGCGGAATAGCCGGTCCACAGGGCGCACGCCAGCTGCGGGGTATAGCCGCAGAACCACAGGTTGGTGGTGTTGTCGGTGGTGCCCGTCTTGCCGGCATAGGGCTGGTTGACGCTCAGGGCGCCGGCAGCACCCGTACCGCCGCCCTTCATGACGCCGGACAGAACATCGGTGACCGCGGCGGCCTCGCCCTCGGTAAGTACCTGTGAGGGATTGTCGGTGTGCTGGTACAGCACCGAACCGGTACGAGAGTCAATCTCGGTGATGGCGATCGGCTGGCGATAGTAGCCGCCGTTGGCAAACGTCGCGTAGGCGGCGGCCATCTCGAGCGGCGAGATCGAGCCGGTGCCGAGGGTCATGACGGGAACGTCCTCGATGTTGTCCTTGGCGGGATCGATGCCGAGCTTTTTGACGAGCGAGATGATCTTGCTGTTGCCGACGGCTTCCGCCACCTGGATGTAGCCGGTGTTGGAGGAGTATGCCGTCGCCTGCTTAAGCGTGATGTTGCCATAGCTATGGTTGGCGTAGTTTTGGACCTCGGTCGTGGTGCCCTTGGCCTTGAGCGGCGAGTTGCAGTTGAGGGTGACGTTGGGGTTCATGCCGTTTTGGATGGCAGTTGCCAGCGTAAAGGCCTTAAAGGTGGAGCCGACGGGACGCTTGGCCGTGGCATGGTTTACGTGGTTCTCGTCGGCGTTGTAATCGTAGCCGCCCACCATGCACTTGATGTAGCCGGTCTTGGGGTCGACGACGACCATGCCCATGTCCAGGCCGTCGAGCGAGAGCGTGTCGAGCTGCTCGCGAACGGCATTCTCTGCCACCTGCTGCATCGTGGGGTCGATGGTGGTCTTGACGGTCAGGCCGCCCTTAAAGAGCACGTCGGTCGAGAACTCCTGCTCCAGCAGCTGCTTAACATAGGCGACAAAGTAGGGCTGCGAGTATACGTCAACGCCGCTGCCCGAGATTTCGGTCACGTTGAGGGTGATGGGCTCGGCCTGTGCGGCATCGTGCTCCTCCTGCGTAATGTGGCCCAGGCGCAGCATGTTGTCGAGGACCTTGTTGCGACGGGACAGCGCCAGGTCGGGGTTGACCGTGGGGTCGTACTGCGAGGGCGAGTTGGGAAGGCCGATCAACAGCGCGGCCTCGCTCAGGGTGAGGTCTGCGGCGCTCTTGGACAGGTAGGTCTCGGCGGCGGCCTCAATACCGTAGGCGCCGTGACCGTAATAGATGGTGTTGAGGTACATCATGAGGATCTCGTCTTTGGAGTACATGTCCTCCATCTTTACGGCGATGTAGGCCTCGCGCACCTTACGCTCGATGGTCGAGTCGAACTGCTCCTCCTGCAGGATGGTGTTGCGCACCAGCTGCTGGGTGATAGTCGAGGCGCCTTCGTGCCCGCCGCCGAGGGTTGCCACCGCAGCACGCGCGATACCCCACAGGTCGATACCGCCGTGCTCGTAGAAGCGCTCGTCCTCGACGTCAACGGTGCCCTGTAGCACGTAGGGGGAGACCTCGTCCTTGGTGATGGACTTGCGGTTTTGCGTGTAGAAGCTCGCGATCTTGTTGCCGTTGCAGTCGACGATCTCGGTGGGCTCGCTCACCAGATACGCGTTGGCGTCGGTGTAGTCGGGCAGATCGGACAGCCAGCGGTTGACGTTGCCGACCATGCCGATGCCAAATGCCACGCCCGCAATCAGCAAAAAGCCCAAAAACGAGAGCAGGATTATGGGCAGGGCATGCGTCTTTGAACGGCTGCGTCCCTGTCGTTGGCGAGGACCCATATATTGACCTCCAGGTATGTCGTGCCGGACGGCGGATGTGCCGTCGGGGCAGGATGGACATAAGTTATTACACGATAAACCAAACGGGGCGCGCGAGGCCTCGTGTATGCTGGAAGACGGCATTTTTCAGAGTGAATGCATACCTTGGTAAGGAGTTTGCCGATGGCGATTCGGGCGATGGGGCCGAGCGGACAACACAAGACTGGATTGGATGCTGCCGGTGCGGCGCTGCCCGAGCTGCTGGCGCCGGCGGGCGGGCTCGACCAGATGTTTGCGGCCATCGCCGCGGGCGCCGATGCCATCTATGCGGGGTTGGGCGGCTTTAACGCCCGTGTGAGTGCGCACGGTTTTACCGACGACGAGTTTGCGCGCGGCTGCGCCGTGGCGCATGCCCATGGCGTGCGTGTGTACGTGACGCTCAACGTGTTCGTGTTTGACGATGAGTTGTCCGACGCGGTGGCGTTGGGAGCTCATGCACTGGAGCTGGGCGCCGATGCTCTGATTGTCGCCGATGCCGGGCTGGCCTGCGCGCTGCGCGCGGCGATTCCCGGGGTCGAGATTCACCTGTCCACGCAGGCGGGCGTTCATAGCGAAGGCGCCGTGCGACTTGCCGCCGATGAGCTGGGGGTCGAGCGCGTGACGACGGCACGCGAGCTGACGGTCGACGAGATTGCGGCGCTATGTGCCACGGGCGTGCCCATCGAGGTATTCTGCCACGGTGCGATTTGCATCGGCTATTCGGGGGCGTGCGAGTTCTCGGCCCTGCGGCGTGGGCGCTCGGCGATGCGCGGCGACTGCACGCAGCCGTGCCGTCTGGCGTACGACCTGGTGGACGAGGCGGGGCAGAGCGTTGTCGCCGTCGAGGGAGATCGCCTGCTGTGCCCGCGCGACTATCTGGGTATTGCACATCTGCCCGAGCTTGTAGATGCCGGCGTGGCGTCGCTCAAGATCGAGGGGCGCATGAAGAACCCCGATTACGTATTCAACGTGGTGCGGGTGTGGCGCCGGGCACTCGATATGCTGTACGACGGCGCGTGGGACCCCGGTGCCGTGGAAGAGCTTGAGCGCGAGCTGGGAAGGTCGTTTAACCGTGGGTTTACCGATGCGTACCTGCGAGGGCGTTCGGGTGCCGAGCTGATGAGCTTTGAGCGTGCGATTAACCAGGGCGTGCGCGTGGGGCGCTTGGTCGCTGTGGGCCACGAAGAGGTGACCGTTGAGCTCGACGCCGCCGTGGCGGCGGGTGACACACTCGAGATCCGGTTTTATCCGGGTGCCGACGCGCGTCCCGATGTGCCCAAGCGCTGGCCGCAGGTGCCCTGTCCGGTGGATGCCGCAGCGGGGGAGCGCGTCGTCGTGCATTGCAAGCGTAAGGTTGACACGGGCTGCGAGGTGTACCTGATTCGCAGCGCCGGCGTGTTGGATCAGACGGCGGCGGTGTTGGAGCGCATGCGGGCCGAGGCGGATGCGATTGCGCCCGTTGCGCGTGCCGTTGAGGTGCTGCCCTTTGAGGACGTTGCGGTGGATGGCGGTGCGTCGACGGAGTTGGTGGAGTGCGCGGTTCCCGCTCGCATGGTTTTTGCTTGGCAGCTGATGGATGCCGACCCGCGCGGAGAACTCGATTTGTCCGACGCCGTTGTGGTGCTTGACGAGGTGTGCCGCACGGGTGACGCTGACCGGACCCGCTCACTGATACAGCGTGCCGGGCGCGTCGTCTGCCGCAACCTGGGACAGGTGGTGATCGCTCGCGAGCTGGGCGTGACGTTTGACGTGGCGGCGCCGGTGTTCTGCGCGAATCGGGGCACGCTTGCCTGGCTGCGCGAACTCGGTGCGGGGCGGGTGTACTTGCCGGCCGAGTTGCTCGGCAATGATGCGGAGCGTATTGCCGAACTGGCTGCTGAACCCGGCGTCTGGGGTCCGGTCGACGCTGACCGTCCCGAGCTTATGGTGTGCGAGCACTGCCTGCTGACCGCCGAGGGCGTCTGCGCTACCGATGCGACGGGACAGGTCCGTTGCCGCGACTGCTTGCGTCGTCGGCAGGTACGCTATCTGGTCGAGCGTGACGGTACGCGTCTGCCGGTCGCCGTTGACGCGTGCGGCAGGACGAGGATTTTCCTGTCGTAGGTGCCGCGTCGCGTCAGTTTGTTATCATATGAGAGTTTATGGACTTCCAGCACCGCCGTTTTCGGCGAGGGTGCTATAGCAAAAGGAGGATACCCAATGCTGTCTGTTGACGAGCAAATGCGTATCATCACCTCGGGCGCCGCGCAGATCGTTCCCGAGGCCGACCTTCGCAAGAAGCTTGAGAAGGGCGAGCCCCTCAACATCAAGCTCGGCGTCGACCCCACCAGTCCCGACCTGCACCTGGGCCACGCCGTGCCGCTGCGCAAGATGCGCCAGTTCCAGGACCTGGGCCACAACGTCACCCTCATCATCGGCAACGGTACCGCGTTGATTGGCGACCCTTCGGGCAAGAATTCCACCCGTCCGCAGCTTTCGCGGGAGCAGATCGAGGCCAATGCCGAGACCTACGTGAGCCAGGCCATGAAGATCCTGGATCCCGAGAAGACCACCATCGTGCACAACGGTGACTGGATCCTTTCGATGGATCTGGCCGGTCTGCTGCAGGTGTGCTCCAAGTTCACCGTCGCCCGCATCCTCGAGCGCGACGACTTTACCAAGCGCTACCAGTCTCAGACGCCGATCGCCCTGCATGAGTTCCTGTATCCCGTGATGCAGGCTTTCGACTCCGTGCAGATCAAGGCCGACGTGGAGATGGGCGGCACCGATCAGCTCTTCAACTTGCTCGCCGGCCGTGAGCTCATGGAGAAGATGGGCATGGAGCCGCAGATCGCGCTCACCATGCCGCTGCTCGAGGGCACCGACGGCGTGCGCAAGATGTCCAAGTCCTATGGTAACTACATCGGCCTGACCGACGCTCCCAAGGACATGTTCGGCAAGACCATGTCCATCCCCGACGAGATGATCGGCAAGTACTATCGTCTGGCCAGCTCGCTCACCCCTGCCGAGGTCGACAAGATCGACGCCGCCCTGGCCGATGGCTCCGCCGACCCCTACGAGCTCAAGCGCGCTCTGGGCCGCGACCTGTGCGACACCTACCACGGTGCCGGCGCCGGCGACGAGGCTCAGGCCGAGTTCGACCGCGTGTTCAAGGAGGGCCAGCTCGCCGACTTCCCCGAGAAGCATGCCGAGCTGACTGTCAATGACGAGGGCCAGATTTACCTCGCCGGCCTGCTCAAGGACCTGGGTCTTTCGGCCAGCGCCGGCCAGGCCCGCCGCGATATCGACGGCGGCGGCGTCAAAATCAACGGCAAGGCCGTGGCTCCCAAGAGCTATAACATCGATCCCAGCGCCCTCAAACTGGGTGACACCCTCTCCGTGGGCAAGCGCAAGGGCTTCAAGCTGATCTAACGAGCGAGTTGACCTCACAAGTGCAATAAGGCCGCAGCCGGGAATCCCGACTGTGGCCTTTTGAGTTGCGGTGAAATAGTTCCTAAAAATGCCATACGGCGCCCAGGCAGGAACTATTCCACCGCAACTTTTCTTCCGCACCCAAGGGATCATTTGGCGGTGCCGTTAAGCGGATGGGGTGTTAGCGGGACCTCCTTTTGGGCATACAATTGCTATTGGCTTGCTGCGGTGAAGGCTCGTCCGCTCCGCAGTTATTTCTACAGTTAAAGGAGAATGTATGTCCGTTGAGGTCATGAGGTCTGTGATCGATGCTGCCGAGGGGCGCGTGCCCGTCGACACGCTGTTTACCAATGCGCAGATTGTCGACGTGTATGGCCAGCGTGTGGCGCCCGGCAGCGTTGCCGTCAAGGACGGTGTGATCGTCGGCGTGCTCTACGATGGTCGCGACGATGCCGCTGGCACCTACGAGGCTGCCGAGGTTATCGACTGCCAGGGTCGCTATCTCGCTCCCGGTTTTATTGACGGGCATCTGCATATCGAGTCTTCGAACATCCGTCCCGCCGAGTATGCTCGCATGGCCGCGACGCGCGGTACCACCACCGCCATTGCCGACAGCCACGAGATTGCCAATGTTGCCGGTCTCGACGGCTTGCGCTTTATGATCGAGGACGGCCGCCGCGCACCCATCTCCATCAAGTATATGATGCCTTCGTGCGTGCCCGCGCTGCCCGACGAGCAGGCCGGTGCCGTTATTTCGGCTGCCGATATGCAGGCGTTTTTTGCCGAGCATCCGGGCGATGTTTTTGGTCTGGGCGAAATGATGAACTTGCCGGGCGTCTTTATGGCCGACCCCGAGACCTGTGCTCGCATCGATGCTGCCAACCAGACGCCGTCCAAGCAGGTTGACGGCCACGCGCCGCTCGTTGCCGGTAAGGACCTCAACGCCTATGCCGCAGCGGGCATTATCGCCGACCACGAGTCGACGATTCCCGAGGAGGCACTCGACAAGCTGTCCCGCGGCATGTATGTGATGCTGCGTGAGGGCACGTGCAGCCACGACCTGGCCAACCTGTCGCCGATGCTGCTGGAGAACCCTGCCCGCGCCCGCCGCTGCTGCTTTGCGACCGACGACTGCGCTCCCTCCGATGCTCTTTCGACCGGTATGATCGACAATGCCTGCCGCGTGGCTATCGAGGCCGGCATCGACCCGGTGGTCGCCATCTCCATGGCGTCCCTCTCCACGGCTGAGGCATTTGGCCTGGACCACGGCTGTCGCGACCCGCATGAGCTGCGTGGCGCCATCGCCCCGGGCAAGCGTGCCGACCTGCTGGTGCTCAATGACTTGACGTTTGCCACGGCTCCGTATCGCGTATATGCTGCCGGTGCCCTGGTGGCGCAGGACGGCACCTTTGTGGGCGAGATCGCACCCGAGATGGCCGAGGTTGCGGCCCTTGCCGATGAACTGCGTGCTTCCGTTAAACTGCCGAAGCTATCGCTCGATGTGTTCGACTATGCCTTTAAGCCGGGCGAGGCCGTGATCGACGTGGTGCCGGGTAAGGCCATCACGGGTATGGCTCGCCCCGAGAACGCCGAGGGCCTGCGCCGCATTATGCTGATTGAGCGCCACGGCCGCGGTGTGTCACAGCAGGCCGAGGGCGCCGACGGCGATGGTCCTGCGGGCCTGGGTCTTGTTGGCAAGCATATCGGTCGTGGCTGGGTGCGCGGCTTTACCATTACGGGCGGCGCTATCGCCTCGACGATTGGCCACGACTCGCACAACGTGTGCGTAGTGGGCGACAACGCCGCCGATATGATGGCTGCTGTTGAAGCCGTGGGCCAGGGCGGCCACGTGCTGGTGCACAACGGCGAGGTCGTGGCTCGTATTCCTCTGGCGCTCGGCGGCCTGATGAGCGAAGGCACTGCCGAAGACGTCGCGGCGCAGCACGATGACTTTATGGTCAAGGCGCGCGCCATGGGTATTGAGCCGCCGCTCGACCCCATCATGGGCATCATTTTCCTGCCCCTGCCGGTGATTCCGACGCTCCGCATCCGCCCCGAGGGCATGTTCGACGTTACAACCTTCACCTACGCCGACTAGTCATCGGGGACGTTCTTAAACGACTAGTCATCGGGGACACTCTTTGGCGGGCTGCCTGACGCCGCGACCGTAGGACCTCTGGCATGTGTGAGCTATTTGCCAGGTCCTTGTAACGTTTACGCCCGCGGAGTCTTATTTGAGCTCCCTTTGGGTACGTTGGAATCGGATACACGTTCGATTCCAACAAGCCCGAAGGGAGCTTTTCTATGTTTAAACTGATTGCATCCGATATGGACGGCACACTGCTTGACGAAAACGGCCAGGTGCCTCCCGAGACCTACGAACTGATTCTGGCGCTACACGAGCATGGCGTGCATTTCGCCGCATCGTCAGGTCGTCGCTACGATCGCCTGTGCGAGCTCTTTGCGCCCGTTCGCGACAAGATGGACTTTGTCGCCGCTAACGGCGCCCAGGTCTACGCCGACGGTAAGATGGTAGACCGTGAGGTGTATTCCCACCTGGCGATTCGAAGGCTCGCCCAAGCCGTCAGGACGTTTCCCAATCTGCATCTTGCGCTCTTTGACCGAACCAAGTCCTTCCTGCTCGATGACGAGTGCAAGTTCGTGCGTGAGGTCGATAAGGACCTTCCCAATGCCGAGCGCATTTGGGAGCTGCCCGATCCCAGCGTAAATATCATCAAAGCGAGTATCTTTTGCGACGACAGTGCGGTTATGGACAGTGCGTACGTGCTACAGCGCGAACTTGGTCAGCTCTTTACTTTTGCGCCTTCGGGCAACGCGTGGATCGATGCCATGCAGCCTGGTGTGTCGAAGGCCTCGGGTATCGCGCAGCTCGCGGAGCATTACGGCATTGGACGCGACGAGGTCATGGCGTTTGGCGACTCGATGAACGACTACGAGATCATTCGTTTTGTCGGCACGGGCTGCGCGATGGAAAACGCGCGCCCCGCGCTCAAGGCGGTGGCCGATCGCGTCGTAGGCTGCAACCGCGACCACGCCGTTCAGCATGAGCTCCGTCGCGTGCTGGAGAGTCTCTCCTAATCCGGCAGATGGGGATGTTCCTTTTCTGCCGACAGTGGGGGACAGTCCTTGCAGCTTTTTGCGAAGAGTGTCCCCAACGACTAGTCGTTTAAGAACGTCCCCAATGACTAGGCGAGGGCGGCCATGATGGTGCGGGCGACGCCGTCGTGGTCATTGTCGTATTCGGTGATGGCGTCGGCGGCCTCGCGGTCTTCGGGCTCGGCGTTGATCATGGCCATGCCGTGGCCTGCTGCCTGCAGCATGGGAATGTCGTTGATGTTGTCGCCGAAGGCCCAGGCGTCGGCGAGAGACTCGCCCAGATGCTCGCATAGCCACGTGAGGGCCGTTCCCTTGGTAGCGCCTTCGCCCATAACCTCGATATTCATGGCGTAAGAACGAGTGACCTCAATGCCTCCGAGCGTGTCGAGCTCTGCTGCGATGGCGTCGCGATCGGCCGGGTCGTGCCAGTACATGGCGATGCGTTCGAGTGTCTCGACCTCGTCGATCTTACTGTCGATATCCATGTCGATCGGTGTTCGTGTGCGCTTGAGCGAAGCCGCGATGTGGGGGTCGCCGCCGCAGAACTCGTCTAGGCGCTCATAGAGCGAGCGGGGGAGGAAGCACTGGCCGTCGGCGAAGATATCGAAGGTCACATCGTGGCCGGCGGCGATGCGATGGATGCGATGGGCGATGCCACGGTCGAGCGGTCGGCTCAAGATACGTTTGGCGCGTGAGGCATCGGTAGGCGCATCTTCGTCGAGCTGCCAGACGCTGGCACCATTGGCGCAGACCGCGTAGTGCACGGCAGGATGGGCGAGGATAGGCTCAAAGATGCCCGACAGCGGGCGCCCCGTGCAGGGCACAAACTCAATACCGCGGCGCGCAAGCTCGTCGAGCATTGCCCAAGTGGCGTCGCTCATCTGCTTATCGCTCGTCAACAGCGTTCCATCCATATCGGAAAACACAATCATTTGATGCAGCCCTTTCTGCTGGCATAAAAAGCGTGGCCGAGGGCGATGATGCCCTGGCCACGCTCGGGTTCTATAACGGTCCGCGTCCTAGCGATCGGCGAGCGGCTTGTACTCCAGCGGCTCGATAACCGGGCGATACGCGGGGCGAATAATGCGGTGCGCGCAGAAGAGCTCTTCCATGCGGTGTGCCGACCAGCCGGCCATGCGGGCGACGGCGAATAGCGGCGTAAAAAGCGTCTCGGGTACGCCGAGCATCTTGTAGATAAAGCCCGTGTACAGGTCGATGTTGGCACAGATGGGCTTGGTCATGCCGTGGTCGCGCATCACCTGCGGAGCCAGGCGCTCGATGCTCTCGATGAGCGCGAACTCCTCGCCCAGGTCCTTCTTGGCGGCAAGCGTGCGCGCGTAACGGCGGCAGACCTCGGCGCGCGGGTCGCTCAGCGTGTAGACGGCGTGGCCCATACCGTAGATGAGACCCGTGCCGTCGAAGGCCTGCTTGTCGAGGATCTTGCCCAGGTAGGCTGCGACCTCGTCCTCGTCCTCCCAATTGGAGACGTGCGCACGGATGTCCTCGTGCATGGACACGACCTTGGCGTTGGCGCCGCCGTGGCGCGGGCCCTTGAGTGAGCCGATAGCCGCGGCGTAGGCGGAATACGGGTCGGTGGCCGAGGAGGACAGCACGCGGCAGGCAAACGTGGAGTTGTTGCCGCCTCCGTGTTCGGCATGCAGCATGAGCATCACGTCGAGCAGCATGGCTTCGTCGCGGGTGAATGCCATGCCGCCGCGCAACACCTGCAGGATGGTCTCGGCGGTGGAGAGACCGGGTGTGGGGTGCGGTACATGAACCTCGGAGCCGCGGCGCTTGGCGACCGAGGCCATATGCGCGAAGGCGGCGATGCGGGGGAGACGTGCGAGCATGGAGATGGCGACGTCGATTTCGTGCTCGGGCGTAATGGCGTCGGGCTCGACGTCGAAGGCGTAGAGCAGCAGCACGGCACGCTGAAGCACATTCATGATGCTCGACGACACCGTGGTCATGGGGAACTCTTTGACGTACTCATCGCTCAGGTGCCTAAAAGCGCCCAGACGTCCGCAAAAACCGTCGAGCTCCTCTTTGTTGGGCAGCGAGCCCGTGATGAGCAGGTAGGCGACCTCTTCGTAGCCATAGCGATTCTCGGCCTGGGCGTTGTTGACCAGGTCCTCGATGCTGTAGCCGCGCAGCGTAAGCTTGCCCTGGTCGGGCACGACTTTGCCGTCGACCTTGTTGTAGCCGTGCACGTCCGAGATGCGGGTAAGGCCCGCGACCACGCCCGAGCCATCGGCATTGCGCAGGCCGCGCTTGACGTTGTGCTCTACGAACAGGCCCTCGTCGTACGGGGCGGTCGGCAGGCCGTGGTAGAGGTTTTCGCTTTCGGGCGAAATCTGACGGCTCGCCTCGTAATCCAGAACCAGGCGGTTCAGGTGATCGTCGAAGCGGTAGTAGATTTTCTTGGCGTCGTAGGCCATGCGCGCTCCTCTCCGGTCCGCTTTGGGGCCGCGCGCTTGGACGATATGACGTCAAGCTGCCCCGAGCGGCTTGTTCGCTACAGGCGGTACATAAAGTTAAAGACGTCCTCGCGCTGGATGGACACGTTGACGCCCGAAAGCTCGCCGGCCTCGGCCAGGGCCTTCTGCAGCTCGGCGAAGTCGAGCTTGGACTCGGCGGTGTCGGCCAGCATGGTCATGGTGAAGATGTCCTCGATAATGGACTGCGTGATGTCGCGGATGTCGACGTTGGCCTCGCCCAGAACGCGGGTGACGCCGGCGACGATGCCGGGGCGGTTCTTGCCAAGGACGGTGATGACGATACGGGAGGACGAGATCTCGGCCATGGGAAACCCTTTCGCGTGGTTGCGGCGCGCGCGGGGCGCTCCGCTACGGTACAGTGTTCATCATTGTACCTGTCTGGCGCAAAAAAGGCGCGCTCGCTGCGGCGTTACATGCCTGCAACATGAGCGTAAGGGGGAAGGCCGTACGGGGAAGAGCCGTCTGGCGCGTGTCCGGCTCGTGTTGGGTTGATTTCCGATCTCAGCCGAACACATTGAGCGGACAGGCCGTTCCCGCAGTCAGCCGAACGCCTCCGACGGCTGATTCCGAACTGGAAGCGGAGGGCATCCCCGCCCTTCGGTAGGGGATACCGCTCCGCGGCGCATGCCGCGGGCGGCGCCCCTATCGGACCACCGTGACCTCAGTTGGGATGGGCCCAGCACTGCCGCGTACTCGGTGAGCTAGAGCCAACTGTTCATCTTCACGTCGCGTATGGCGATATTTCGGTCGTCCGGCTCGGTGATGCCGTAGCCGAACGCCTGGAGCGTCTCGATGGACTCCTGGATCCTCTGTTGGAACATGGGACCCGGATCGACCCTCGGCCCGAGGTGCCCGCGCCAAAGGCACGGCGTGGCGCGCAGCATGTTATGGATTTTGGAGATGGGCTCGATGTCGGCGTAGACGTTGAGCGTCGCCATGGCGTCCTTGTGGCCGAGGATCGATTGGAGCGCCTTGATATCGCCGCCTTGGCGGATCCACTGCGTTGCGAACGTGTGGCGAAGGCCGTGGAACGTGATCAGCTCGTCGTTGGTGCCCATGAGGCCGTTGGTCTCCGAGAACGTCTTGAACGCCCTGCGGATATAGTTTGTCGTCGCGAAGGTCGCGCCCGGCTCCGACAGGATGTAGCAGTCTCCGATCTCGACCGCCCCGGTAAGGCCGCGCAAGCGCAGCTTTCCGCAGTCGATCTCGTGGGTCTCCTTCAGGAAGGGGAGTAGGCCGACCGGGTCGATGGGGATACCCCTGGCGTCATGGGTCTTGGTGTCCTTGATGAACGAACCCATTCCCTTCGCGTACGCCACCGAGTGTCTGATCGAGATCAGGCCCGTCTCGAAATCCACATCGCACCACCGAAGGCCGCAGACCTCGCCGATTCGCATCCCCGTGTGCAGGGCGAGTACGACCGCCCTCTAATCCTCGGCGGACCAATCGAGTCCGAACTCCTTTCGGGCATCCTCTTCGCTCATGACTTCGAGAAGGTCTCCGGGTTGGCAACGAAGGGCGAGGCATAGCTGCTCGAGCGTGTTGAAGCGAATGCCGCGAATATGCCCTTTTTTAATACGGGACAGGTTCACGGGCGTGGTTCCAATCCTTTCGGCAAGTTCGTTCGAGGAAATCTTTCGCTCGGCCATGATCTTGTCGAGGCGAACAATTACGGGCATGGCGTTTCCTTACGCAATCTCGTCGGAGTCGAGGTACAGCTCTCGGGCGTACAAGAAGAGCTGGGAAAGCATGAACAGGACGATGCCGAGAACCAGAGAGGTCCAATCGAATGATGAAGCGATCTCTTGGGCGCCGACGGCCCCCTCGCCGCCAAACATCGAAACGGAGGTTTTGAGTGAGCCGGCGTAGAGGCTGGTGGCAGCTTGAACAATGAAGAGAATGCCGAGCACCTTCAAGCATGTCGCAGAGCCTTTCTTGAAGGGGTCTCCGCTCTTGATCGTCCACACGAGAACGGCGCTGAGGACGGTCGTGGCGATACCGATGACGGCAGGGGCCAATGTCGAGATCGCAAGGGCTGGATACGCGGGGGAGTCTGCAATTACAGGGTTGTCGAGCACTTCGATTGCTGGCTTTAAGGAGAACGCCACTTGTGCGATGGCGGTGGCGCAAAGGGTCGCAGAGGCTATCGCACATGCGATGCGGAAGGAATGAAGCCGGGGAGTGCGATTGTCGGAACTCATAATAACCTCCGAAGAATTTAAAAAACTCAGATTACTTTTTAACAGTTTATGTTAAATTGACTTTGCCGGCAAGTAATCACAGTATGCTGCAACCGAAACCCCTCTAGATTGGAGAGGATTATGTTCAGTACTGTTAAGTCGTGTAAGCTCTTGGTTTTCCTCGGCCTCGCTCTTTGTCTGTTGCTGCCGGGAGCCCCCGCTTTTGCGGATACCCCGATGCCTCCTTCCCAGGAGAGCAGCCAGTGTGCCCTCGTTGAGCCCCTCGGGTATACGGACGACGTCGTCGATACCTACTGGAGCTACAGCTGTCCTCGCGGCGTAAGCGGGCACAGCATCTCGATGTTCAACATCTCTTACAAGACGATCTCCTACCGAAATGGCTATCGCCGATCCGCGCATCATAGGGAATCCCGCCTCGCTGCAATGTGCTCCTGTGGTGTTCTTGGCACAACTGATAAATGGCAATTTGTCTATAGCACCTACTAGATGCGAGGAAGGGCCGCGCATTTTGTTCGGCCCCTCTGTTCCGACTGGATGAGGTTAAGGTTGGCGATGAATATGCTCAAAATCTCGAAGGCGATCTTTAGGTCGCTTCTCTCCTCCAGGTCGCTCTGTGTTGTCGTTGTTGCGTTGATGGTTCTTTGTGCTCTGCCCGTCTTCAGGAGCGCGGCTGGCATCGACGGACGGGTCGAATACCTCGAGTCGGGAATAACCCGTGTTGAGCAGGAATTGTCAGCATCCTATGCGGATGCGCTTGTGAATGCGGGGGAGGACGGTGTCTATACCTCTTCATCAAGCATGCCCGCGCTTCTGTACCCTCTTGCCGCGGGACGTCTTATCTTGGCACCGCTCTCTCCCCTACTTCCGTTTCTGCAGATATCGGATGGAGAGTACACCTATTATGACGGATCGAAGGAGTACTTGCTATGGGTCGCAACGGCCGTTGCCGTCTCGTTCCTTGCCGCGCGTCTTAACAAACGTGAAAAGCTCATCATCCAGGCACCGATGGGCGAGCTGGGTAGACTTGTTGCATCGAGCGTATGGGCGAGTGTTTTTGCAATGCTTGCCGTCCTCGCCATCAATCTTCCAGGGATAATCGCCGCGCTTGTGAAGAATGGCCCGGGCTCGCCGTTCTATCCGATAGGCTACATTCAATATGCGACTCCGGTTATCAAACCGGCTTGGCTGGTGTTCGCGCAGACGGCCATCTTGCAATTCTTGGTGGCAGCGTTCATCTCGCTTGTCGTTCACCTTGCCGTGAAGATTGCCAATAACCCTACGCTTGGAATCGTGTTCGTATGTGCCCTGATGGGGGTGACGATGGTTCCCGGGTATTACGGAAGATCCATCGCTTTACGTGAGTTCGCCCTGTTGAATCCCCTTACGTATGCGAACACTGAGTTGACCGTCGGCGCCTATAGCCCGTACCCGACAACGCAGATAGTGAATCTGCCTGGACTTTGCTTCGAGCGTGGCGCGATTGCCCTCGTATGCGCAATCGGGATCGAGGTGCTGGCAATTAGCCTGCTTTGCGTTGCTGGAAAGAGCGGCTGCGCGTGCCCGATATCCCCGATTTGTCTTGAGAGAGGTTCCTTCACTGCATCGAGAACGGCAACTCGTTCGAGCGCTTGTGCCTCCGCCGTTGCATACGTAAGAACGATGGGGAAACTGCTCCTGCGTTCTCCTACCCTCGCCGTATGCGCGATTGCAATGTCGACGACGATGCTGGCCCCGGCTCTGGTCGAGATGTTTCCTGACGCTGATAACGTTTCCGCTGTTCGGTATAGGGATGGGGAGCTCCGTTCAATAGATCGGTATCTAGAGCAGAACGCTGCGAATATGGACGTCGAGGGCAAAGCGGCCCTGGAAGACATGCGGGATGCTCTTTCGGGTTTCGTGTACGCGCCTATGCCTGCGGAGGGGTTTCGAAGCCTTGCGACGTACGAGCGCGCTCGAGGTGAGCTGGGCGCGGCAGATGCGACTCTCCTGCAATCGATCGGAATCGAGCCGGAGACTCCTTCTCGTGCGGAGGCGCGCGCCCTTCTGCTTGAGTCGATCGCGAGCTTGCCGGACCCCAAGGTTTACGAGTTAAGTACGAAGATGCCCCCATTAATCCTCCTTTCGTATCTCCAGGCAGCGCTTCCCTCCTTATTTTTGCTGTTGCCCGTGGTTGTCACATCGCTCGCGTGCACCCACCTGCAGTGTCGTTCCCTTCTGGTTCTCCAGATCCCCGCAACAGCGCATGTGCGTTTTCTGACGGCTGTTGCGCTGGCTCTCCTGCTTGGCTTGGTGCTGCTTTTGGTGTCGATGGTTCCCGCTGTCGTTGTGTCCGTGATTAAGAACGGTGCGGGTGGATCGGAGTATCCCGTCGCTCTCATTCGGGCGGGAGCTTCGACAACGTCCATGGTGGGGGAGGCGGTGTTGTGCAGTATTCCGTTGCTGGTCATGGCATACGGCGTGATTTCCGTCGTCGCTGCGTTGACAGCAGCGATTAGCCGCAACCCCGTTGTCACCGGAATGGTTTGCGCGGTTCTCTTGGTGTTGGGTTCGTTGAGCGCTCATGTTGAAAGCGTGGGCATGGGCGTCGCGCTGCTGGCTCCATTCGCCTCGTTTGATCCCGCTTCCCAGGTGGGGACGATTGGGTTCCTTGGGCGAGGGACGAACGCGATGCCTTTTGGAGAGGTCGTCGGCGCATCGGGCGCTCTGCTGGTGGTCTTGGGCGCCGTATCTCCGTTGATGGTGCGCCTGAGTGTTCCAAAGATCGAAAGGGGATGATCTCGATGATTGACCTTCAAACGCTGACGATCTCTTATGGAAAGAAGGTGCTCGTAGATTCGGTGAACGCTGAGTTTGCCCCGGGTACGGTCTACGGTCTCGTCGCTCCGAACGGGCATGGAAAGACGACGTTGCTGCGTGCGATGGCAGGTTTGCCGGGTCCTCGCGTGGACGGGAGCATCGTTCTGGATGAGGTGCAGGGTACGGGTGCGAGAGAGGTCCGTTCTATGATCTTCTATGCACCTGGTGAGGGGACGCTGCTGTATCCCGGATTGCGTGCGGAAGATCACCTCAAGATGGTTTGCGATATGTGGCCGCATGCTCGCGATATCGAAGAGATAGTGGAACAAACGCAGATAGGCGAGTTCGCGAAGATGAGGATCCGCACTCTGAGCCAGGGCATGAAGCAGCAGCTTACCCTGGCGATTGCGTATGCGACGGGCGCGCGGTACCTTCTATTAGATGAGCCCATGAACGCGCTCGACCCCAGCAGGGTGGACTTGCATTCCGAGATTCTCAGGAAGCTGGCCGATTCTGGTACGTGCATCATCATGTCATCCCACATCTTGGATTCGGTCGATAGGCTGTGCGATGAGATTCTGTTTTTGAAGGATGGGAGGCTCATTATAAGCATTCCGCAAGATGATGCTGCGCCGAAGTCTCCTGGATCCCATTTCGCAAAGCCTGCCGGACGCGCCGAGGGTGCGCTAAGCACGTATCGGCGACTCTACGAAAAGGGCGGGTAGAAATGCAAGTTAAAAATCTATGTGGCCAATGTGATACCGTTGAACCCGCATATCGATACCGCTCAGCCATTCGCCTCGCCCCCGTCGCACGTATCTTCATCCGGTCTGTTACTTTTAATCTAACGATGCTTTGGGAAATGTAGGTGCTTCTAAATGTACTGTCGACTTCTTCTCAAACTAATCCTAAGAGACAGGGCCGTATGGATCTCTACGCTCGTTCTTGCTGCAGCCTTCTCCATCCCCATTGCGTTCAATTCACCCATTTACGGCCCCTTCTTTATGAAGCAGGGCATGCAGAGCCTTGTCGACGCATTCAATACGCGCGCACCCCAAGCCAACGGCATAGACCTATCGCCAGAGCAGCAAGTCGACGCGGAGCTTGCAAGATACGCGAACGCCGCCCTTGCCGCTCAAACCGACGCCGCCTTTCTCGATTCTGCCGAGAGCTACTACGCGCTCATGGGCGAAGGCTTCCAATCCGGATCCATCGTGGGAGACCGAGAGACCAATGACGCGGCGCTCGCATATTGCCGTGCCCTGAACAGCTCCGGCATCACGGATATCCCGGCCTCCGCAAGCGACCTGCCATTCCTCTCCTTCCTGCCCTACGCCATTGCCACGGCGCCGTCCTTCCTTCCCTTCATCCCCTTCCTTCTCTCGTCGATACTCCTGCTCGGGGCCACAAGGCCTGCGACCCTGGCGGCGAAGGCGCCCGTGCCCAAATTCCGGCGCCTTATCCAGACCGTGTTTTCGATAATCGCCGCGGGGACCGCGATGCTCCTCGCCGGCCTCGCACCCGGGGGCATTTACGCCTTGGCCCTAAACGGCTTCGGGCAAATTGGGTACCCGATCGCCTTCTTCCATGACGGCGCGCTTGCCACCACGACCGCGGGAAACGTCTTCACAGCCCTGCTTATCGCGCTTCTTGCGGGCGGAACCTTGATATCCGTTTGCTCCGCCGTCCTATCGACCGCAACGAGGC
>CALIOA010000008.1:0-11502 GCA_938045065.1 uncultured Collinsella sp. | reverse complement strand
ATGCGACACATCTGGTGTGTCCATCCTCGCAGTATCCGGTTCTCAAGGTGCACGCCTGCGCTGGTTCCCGGTTCCACCGGGCCGCGCGGCAAGGAGATATATTGCCAGACCGCGAAGCCCTGTGGGACGTCAATTCCACTCTTCACAAGTCCTACACAATATATTGCTTTCTATAGGTAATAGAAAGACTGGTGCGGATCTTCCGCACGTATCAGATGATGACCCTTTGGTTCAGGAATATATAGAGATCGGTCACCTGTAAGTGTTTATCTACCCGCGCTTTTAGCAATGTAAACCGCGCTTCAGATAAAAAGAGGGAGCGCCGCGCACAACGCGACACTCCCCCAGCGATTCAAGAGAATCTATTAGGCCTCGAGAGCCTTCTTGGCGATGGTAGCCAGCTCGTTGAAGGACTCGATGTCCTCGTAAGCCATCTGAGCCAGGACCTTGCGGTCGAGCTCGATGCCGGCAACCTTCAGACCGTGCATGAACTGAGAGTAAGAGATGTCGTTCAGGCGAGCAGCAGCGTTGATACGGGTGATCCAGAGAGAACGGATCTCGCGCTTCTTGTTGCGGCGATCACGATACTGATACTGCAGGGAGTGCTGGACCTGCTCTTTAGCATGCTTGTAAGTACGCGAAGCGGCACCGTAGTAACCCTTCGCACGGTGCATAACGGTACGGCGCTTCTTCTTGGCGGCAACAGCGCGCTTAATACGTGCCATGTTCTATCAACTCCTAGACGGTAAAACGAAAAACGGGAACGCGAACTTAGGCGAGACGCGACTTGATGACCTTGCGGTCGGCAGCGGCGATCTCGGTCTCCTGACGGAAGCCACGCTTACGCTTGGTGGACTTCTTGCTCAGGATGTGGCTCTTGAAAGCCTTGGCGCGCATAAGCTTGCCGGTACCAGTCTTGCGGAAACGCTTCTTGGTGCCGCTGTGGGACTTCATCTTAGGCATGAAATACTCCTTAATCGGTTACAGAACACTAGTTACTTGGTATCGCTTGCCGCTTTATCCTCATCGAAGGCGCCCTTAATCGGGGCGAGCAGCATAAGCATGTTACGGCCTTCCATCTTAGGCTTGGACTCGACCGTAGCGTAAGGCTTGAGATCCTCGGCGAGGCGCTCGAGAACGTTAAGGCCCTGCTCCGGGTGAGCCATCTCACGGCCGCGGAACATGATGGTGATCTTAACGCGTGCGCCCTTCTTGAGGAAACGCAGAACGTGGCCCTTCTTGGTCTCGTAGTCGCCAACGTCGATCTTGGGTCGGAACTTCATTTCCTTGACCTCGACCTTGGACTGGTTCTTACGAGCAGCCTTGGCCTTCATGGCCTGCTGGTACTTGAACTTACCGTAGTCCATGACCTTGCAGACCGGCGGCTCCGCGTTGGGAGCGATCTCGACCAGGTCGAGACCCTGATCGTCGGCGACGCGCTGGGCATCGCGGATGGCGAACAGGCCGAGCTGAGAGCCATCGACGCCAATCAAACGGCACGAAGATGCAGTAATCTCGTCGTTGATGCGGGTGTCATCAGACTTAGCTATTTTCCCTACCTCCATTCATAAAAAAATAACCCGGCGCTTCTCAGCAACCAGGTCATACACATAGACTTCCTCGATTTGAGGAAGGGAATCTAAGTTGTATGACCAGTCAGCTGCTCATTGGCGCCAAAAGGTGGGAGCCCTCGGGTTCCTCTTTAGGGCATTGTGGGAACAACGCCTTGCGAATAATAACACGTACAGCGCATTATCACATTACGTACACGAAAAAGGGGGCCACAACCCCCTCAAAGCGCAGGTGCATGTATGGTGCCCGAGGCGAGACTCGAAGGGCCTTCGCTTCGCGAAGCCCCGGGCTTCGGGCGCATGGCGCCCTCACCACGCTCCGCTACAAACAGGCCACAGGCCTGTTTACTTAACGCTCCGCGCGCTCACGCGAGTTCGGCACGAAAAAGGGGGCCTTGACCCCCTTGAACGCCCACTTGCATGTATGGTGCCCGAGGCGAGACTCGAACTCGCACGTTGTTGCCAACGGTGGATTTTGAGTCCACTGCGTCTGCCAATTCCGCCACTCGGGCACGTAATGCGTGAGTTAGTTTATCACAGCTTTCTGTTGATTAGTCCGAAAATGGTACTTCGAGCATTTCGATAAGCTCAACCTTGCGCAACATCTCCCGCTTACGACATCCACGTCCGTCAACCGAGGCCTCGCCCATCTGGTTGTCATAGGGATCCTCGCGCATGCCATCGAAAGCAGGCACAAATTCAGCCTGGAATCGATTGTTGGCCACCATACGCCACGGGTCGAGGTTGCCAAAGTAGTGCTGGCGACGCCACTCCTCCCCCATCCTGCGCGCCGAGGAACCGAACGATACGTCGGCGTTAAGCCAACCGGTCTGTGGCGTATAGAACTCAGCCCAATCGTGCGGCCCCACCGAATCGGGAGCAACATACAGGCCGCTCTGCCAACGGGCAGGCACGCCCGCGATGCGGCACATGGTGATAAACGTGAGCGCCATAACGCCGCAATCGCCGCGTAAAGAATGCGCACAGTCGTCGGCAATAGATCCCAAAAGCAGGTACGGTGGCTGATAGCGATAGTCGATATGCTGTGTCAGGTAATCATAGATAGCACGAGCGCGATCGAGCGGATCCTCGAGCCCGTCAACAACACGCTCCGTCAACTGTCGCAGGTACGGCGTAAACGCAATGTGCGGACGGTCCTCGGAAGTGTCCTCGGGCAGCGGCGTGTCCATGCACGTATGCGATGGGAGCGCGCCACCATAGATATCGCAATAGGCGGCATCGATGTGATAGCGATAGGTCACCGAGAATGAATGTTCAGTCGAAGATATCCAAGAGGCAGTACGAGCCGAAACGTTTTCAGAGGCAACGGTACCCCCCGACGTCATATCGAGAACCTCGATATGAGACTGTTGACGACAGGCGGCGGCAACGGGTAGCCACGCGCGAACAGTCTCTCCCCCCAGAGCCCCGGGGACAGACACGGATGCCTTGAGCGTGATGACGCGCGTCAACCCGTTTTGCGACTCCATCTCCCTGAGCATCTGGTTGCGAAGCGCGATGCCGTCCGCAGAATCGGGACACAGGCCCGGAACCTCCTTAGGGTACACGCGAAGCGAATCGAGGAAGTTGTCGAGTACGAACAGCTCGCCATCGATAAAGCGCCAGTCAATACGCTTGCGATTAATCAGGTCATCAAACTGCTCTTCGGTAAACTCTGACCACTCCTCGCGAATCATCGCAATAGCCTGATCGCGCGACACCGAAAAATGAAGCGGCGTCTCGAGCATGCGATACCGCTCGGCACGAACACAAGCAGCCAGCGAAGGCTCAGGACTCTGCTCCAGAAGGCGATCGCAGGCAGCAACAGCCTGCGTCAAATACCCGGCATCCTTGAGTCGAAGAATCTCGGGCGGCAGACCAATATCGAGATGACGAAAATCATCACAACAAACATCAACAGAGCAACCAACGGGACCCTCGTCAATAACCTTCCCATCAGCAGGTAAAACATCAACAACAGCCATAACCACTCCCGCGTCGAACGATAGACAACCCCCATTGTACCGAGATAAAAAAGAAAGCCCCCAACAAAGGAGCTCTCAACGCCGATAAACGGTACCTATAAAAATGAATTCAGACTTGTAACCCTGCGGCGTTAAACAAAGGAAGCCCCGTCCCCCGGAACTGTTTCCTTGGCGCGACTTCTGGCAAAGCCAGGTGAGCGCAAAGGAAACAGTGTAGGGGGACGGGGCTTCCGGCGGGAAGTTTAGCGACGCTTACGCCTTGTTGACGGAGCCAAACTCCTCCATGAGCTCCTTGGTGCGGGCAACGATGTTGTCGCGACCAGGCTTGAGGAGCTTGCGGGGGTCGAAGCCCTTGCCCTGCTGATCCTTGCCAGCCTCGATGTACTCACGGACGCCCTTGGCGAAGACGAGCTGCAGGTCGGTGTTGACGTTGATCTTGGAGATGCCCAGGGAAATGGCCTTCTTGATCTGATCCTCGGGGATGCCGGTGCCACCGTGCAGGACGAGGGGCAGGTCGCCGGTCTGGGCCTTGATCTCGCCCAGACGCTCGAAGGAAAGGCCAGCCCAGTCGGCGGGATAGACGCCGTGGATGTTGCCGATGCCGCAGGCGAGGAAGTCGACGCCCAGGTCAGCAATCTGCTTGCACTCAGCGGGGTCAGCGAGCTCGCCGTTGGAGGTCACGCCGTCCTCGGTGCCGCCGATGCCGCCGACCTCGGCCTCGATGGACATGCCCTTGGAGTGGGCAAGCTCAACGAGCTCCTTGGTGCGGTCGAGGTTAAGCTGGAAGGTCTCCTCGTGAGAGCCGTCATACATGATGGACGTAAAGCCGGCCTCGATGCACTTGAAGCAGTCCTCGTAAGAACCGTGATCGAGGTGAAGGGCGACGGGAACGGTAACACCCGTGGCCTCGACGGCAGCCTTGACCATGTCGGCGCAGACCTTGAAACCACCCATCCACTTAGCGGCACCAGCGGTGCACTGAAGGATCAGCGGAGACTTGGCCTCCTCGGCGGCCTGGAGAATAGCCAGGGTCCACTCGAGGTTGTTGGTGTTGAAGGCACCGAGAGCGTACTTGCCGGCCTCGGCCTTCTTGAGCATGTCTGCTGCGTTGACGAGCATAAAAGAAACCTCCTGTAAGGTTGCTCCGATAACGCCTGTGATTTTACCACGGCGCACCCGAGCATAAACGTTCGTTTGTTCACGAATATCGTCCAAACAGACTTTTTTGACCGTTTGCCCTACGAAATTGACCCGTTGGGGAAAAATAGCTTGACGTTTGGACGCTTCTCGTGCTTTAGAAGCTGACTATAAAGCTACACCTGCATGAAAGGGTTCTGCATGAGCTCGCGTGCCATGGTGGTCGAATCGCCATGCCCGGTTAGGCAAACGGTATCGGGCGGGAGAAGCCGGGCGAGCTTGGAGAGCGAGCGCAGAATCGCCGCCTCGTCGCCACCGGCAAGATCGGTGCGACCGTGGCTGCCCGGGAACAGGGTGTCGCCAACAAAGGCGATGCTTCCCTGCTCGGTGGCAGCAAACAAGACGATCCCGCCCGGCGTATGCCCTGGTGTCTCGATCACCTGCAGGCAGATATCGCCCACCTCGATAGCATCGCCCTCGGCGAGCAGACGCGTCGGCTCCCCGGGGTCGGGCGTCTCAATGCCCCACATAGCTCGCTGTTCCTCGATGTTCGCATGCGGTACCGCCGCATCCTTAGCACACAGCTCATACTGGCAGCCCTCGCCAACGGTGGTTCGCCCGCCGGCAACACCACCAACATGATCGGCATGGCCATGAGTGCATACGGCACCAAGCACGCGTACGCTGGGATGCTCGGCTCGAATATGCTCCACCAGGCGCTCGCCTTCCCATGCGGGGTCGATAATCACGCACTCATTGTCCGAAATAACAGCATAGCTATTGGTCTGAATGGGACCGTTTACGAGCGTCTCGATCTCGACCGATCCCTTGGGAGTTACATCCAAGGACACAGCACTCATGTCCCTCTCCTCTCTATAGAACTCGAGGCATCAAACGATGCCTCGAGTGTAGCGAATATCGATAATATGGCGCGTTCGTCGCGACTAAATGCGGCGCTTAAGCTGGGCTCCACCCTCGCCGGGCATCAGGCGGCGCGCGTCGTAGACCGAGTCAACGCTGCTGATAGAGGCCAGCAGCGGATCCAGACCACTCGCGTCCGAGATCTCGACCATGAAGCGCAGGGTTGCAATACCCTCGCGGTTGGTCGACGTGGCGGCAGAAAGGATATTGCCGCCCGCATCGCCAATGGCAATGGTGACATCCTTGAGAAGGCCCATGCGGTCCAGGCACTCGACCACGATCTCGACCTGGAAGAGGGTGTCGGCAGCGCCGTCCCACTCCACTTCAATCATGCGCTCGGGATGTTCCATAAGACCCTTGACGTTGGGGCAGTTAGCGCGATGCACCGAGACGCCGCGACCGCGCGTGATGAAGCCGACGATATCGTCGCCCGTCACCGGATTGCAGCAATGCGCCAGACGGACCAGCAGACCGCTGTTGCTCTCGCCCTTGACGATAATGCCGTTGCTGGCGCTCTTGCCGCGCTTTTGCGGCTTGCGGTTGGAGCCTCGGGCCGGCTGTTTCACGACCTCGGCGATAGCCTCGGCTTTGGTGAGCTGTTCCTCGGGCTTGGGGTCCAAGATTTGCTCAACCTTGTTACTCACGGCGCGCGGAGCAACCTTGCCGGCGCCGACGGCGGCAAACAGGTCCTCGAGCTGCTTGTAGTTAAACTGCTCCGCCACGGCGTTGAGCGCACGCGTGGATCGCGGCGTAGAGATGCCATACCCGCGCTTGCGCAGGTCCTTGGCCAGTATGTCGCGGCCGGCAGCAGCGTCATCGTCTTTGGTCGCGGCGGCAAAGTAACGGCGGATCTTTGACTTGGCGGAAGGTGTCTTAACGATCTTGAGCCAATCACGCGACGGCTTGGAACTCTTGTTGGTCAGGATTTCAACGCGGTCGCCCGTCTTGATCTCGTGCGTGAGCGGGGCCACCGCACCGTTGATCTTAGCGCCGACGCAGTGGTTGCCCACCTCGGTGTGAACGGCATAGGCAAAGTCGAGCGGCGTGGAGCCGGCACGAAGCGCCATGACCTCGCCCTTGGGCGTAAAGACAAAAATCTCCTGGTCAAATAAGTCGACCTTCAGCGAGTGCAGGTATTCCTTGGCGTCCGTAATCTCATCAGACGCTGCCCAATCGAGCGAATGTTTGAGCCAGTTAATCTGGTCGTCCAGACGCTGGGCATCATTGGTCTTAGACGCAGACGATCCGCCCGACTTCTTATAGAGCCAGTGGGCGGCAATGCCGTACTCGGCCTGCTCATGCATCTCATAGGTTCGAATCTGAATCTCGAGCGGGCGGGCCGTGGGGCCGATAACCGTCGTGTGGAGCGACTGGTAGTTATTGACCTTGGGCATGGCGATATAGTCTTTAAAGCGACCGGGCATGGGGTGCCACAGCGTATGCACCGCACCGAGCGTGGAGTAGCAATCGCGCACCGAATGCGTGATGACGCGCAGCGCCACCAAATCGTAGATCTCGGAGAACTCCTTGCCCTTGCGCTTCATCTTTTGGTAGATAGACCAATAGTGCTTGGAGCGACCATTGATCTGGAAGCCCTCCAGGCCAATGCGGTTGAGCTCGTCGGTGAGCGTCTTGATGGTCTCGGCCAGATAGCGCTCACGGACCTCGCGCGACTCCGCCACCATGCGCGCGATGCGCTGGTAGGCATCGGGCTCCAGGTAGAAGAAGGACAGGTCCTCGAGCTCCCACTTAATAGAGCTCATGCCCAGACGGTCGGCCAGGGGCGCATACACGTCCATGGTCTCGCGGGCCTTAAACAGACGACGGTCCTCGCGCAGAGCTGCAAGGGTGCGCATGTTGTGCAGACGGTCGGCAAGCTTGACGATGATAACGCGGATGTCCTTGGACATGGCGAGGAACATCTTGCGCAGCGTAAGCGCCTGCTTCTCGTCCATGCTATCGACTTCGATGTTGGTGAGCTTGGTCACGCCATCGACGAGCTCGGCCACCGTATCACCAAACAGGCCGGACACATCGGCAAGCGAGGTCTCGGTGTCCTCGACGGTATCGTGCAGCAGCGCGGCGCACACCACATCGCAGTCCATCTTGAGATCGGCCAAAATGATGGCCACCTCGACGGGATGGTTGATGTACATCTCACCCGAGCGGCGCTTTTGGTTGCAGTGCTTCTCGGCAGCAAAGCAATAGGCCTGCTCCACCTTAGAGAAGTCGTCCTCATTCATATATTTGAGGCACAGGCGCTCCAGCCTGTCGTAGCTGTCCGCCATAATCTCGGGCGGCAGCTCATCGGCATGCTTATAGTGCTCCATCTCCGAAAACGGCTGGAGGGTGGAATCATGGGCGGTACGGGCTGCGGCATCCATCGAGGTCCCCTTCCCCTAGGCCCGCGGTACGATCGGGCGGTTAACTTTGGCTAGCATATCAGAAGCGCACGAATCGAGCGCCCAGCTCCGGAAAGCCGAGAACTCCATGCGCGAGCGCAAGCCCTCCAAATAGCGAATAGACCTGCTCAATTGCACACGGCCGGGGTTTTCTGCCATCGCGATGCGGCGGGTGTCGTCAAACCCCGAAACGCGACAGAAACCAAGCTCTTCGAAGATTCCCAGGCCACTTGCCACCGAACGCTCGTCGACCGGGGTGCGGGCATCGATGGCAAGGCACATCTGCGCGATGTCGATATCGCTCGCACTAAAGGAATCGTCCCCCGTCTTGCCGCGGTTGGAGCGCCACATGGTCTGCAACGCGCGATAGAGCGTGACGAGCTCGTCGCGCTCGGGCGCGTAGCAGTCGAGCAGGCGCTCGTTAATGCGAGCGTCACGCGACGAATAGAGCAGGTGAATCACGGCAGGTCGGCCGTCGCGACCGGCGCGTCCGCTCATCTGGTTGAACTCAATGCTGCCAAACGGCATGTGGTAGAGCACGACATGGCGGATATCGGGCAGGTTGACGCCCTCACCAAAGGCAGAGGTCGAAACGATGCAGCTGAGGCTTCCGTCACGAAACGCTTCCTCGACACGGCGACGGTCGGAGCGCGCAAGCCCCGCGTTATAGAACGCGATGCGGGTCGCGCAATCGGGTACCCGCTTGCGCAGCGTCTTAGCAAGCGCCACGGACTGGTCGCGCGAGTTGACGTAGATGACGGTCTTCTCCCCCGTCGCCACGATTGACACCAGGCGGTTCTCGCGGCTCGCAAGGTCTCGGTCATCCTCGAGCTGCAAGTTCTCGCGCACCGTCTCGTCGACCACCGTGCGGGTAATCGGTAGCACGCGGGCGAGCTCGGCCACAACCGGAGCCGTTGCGGTGGCAGTCGTGGCCAGAACGACCGGGTCGCCCAGGGCCTTGAGGATATCGGGCATGTCGAGATAGGCGCTGCGATCGCCGCCCTTGGCAAGGCCGGCGTGGTGCGCCTCATCGATAACGACAAAACCGATGCGCCCCGAACGCGCAAAGCGGTCGCGGTGAATGGACAGGAACTCGGGCGTCGTGAGCACGATGCCGGTGCGGCCCGAAGCCAAGCCGGCAAACACGTCATCGCGCGCCGCCTCCACGGTCTCGCCGGTCAGCACGCCCACGCCAATGCCGAGCGCGGCCATCGTCGACGAGAGGTGATAGGCCTGGTCGGCAACGAGCGCGCGCAGCGGATAGACAAAGATGCTCGCACGCCCGCGAAGGACCGCCTCGCGCGCGGCATGCACATGGAAGATAAGAGACTTGCCGCGTCCCGTTCCCATAACGGCCAGAACACTTTGGTGATCGGCCAGGGCATCGAGCGCCTCGACCTGCGCACGGTGCGGCTGGTTCGAGCCGATAAAGCTATGGATAAGCGAGCGCGTCAGCTCGGTATAGGAAAGCTGGGCGAGCGTTTGGCGCTTGCGGGACTCCAGACGAAGACCGGCGTCCGCAGGCTCCACGCCGCGGCGAAGCTCACATGCCGGGTCGTCAACGCTGGGCACCGTGGTATCGCGGACCAAGACGTCCTTGATCATGAGCTTGGGCTTTACGCGGCCTTGCCAATGCTCGGCCACGGCCTCGAATACCAGGTCGACGGCGCTATCGCAATTGATGAGCTTATCGATCTGCGGCACGCGGAACATAATGGCCGGCAAACTCGCAGCGCCATCGGTCGCCACGAAGCGCATGTGCTCGCCGGTTTTGCCCACCACGGCGCGATCGCACATTGTCACGCCCTCGGCCGCCAACAGCGGCACCTTGTTGCCCTGGCCAAACGGCTCAAGACGGGAGATTTGCTCGATGGTCTCGATATTTAGCTCGGAGAGGTCAACGGTGGCGGCAACCTCGTCGGTGTCCTCAAAGTCCTCGGCGGGAAGCTCGGACAGCACGGCGGAAAGGCGACGACGGAACTCGTCGAGCTTGGATGCCTCGATGGTCACGCCCACCGCACCCGCATGCCCGCCGCGACGAATCAGCAGATCCGAGCAGCGTTCTACGGCGTCGAACAGGTTGACCTTGCCCACCGAGCGACCCGAACCGCGAGCGATACCGTCTTCGATCGAGAACAGCAGCGCCGGCACGTGATAACGGTTGGTCAGGCGGCTCGCTACGATACCCTTGACGCCCTCGTGCCAGCCCTCGCCACCCACGACGATTGCGCGACCGCCATCATAGGTCTCCTCGACCTTTGCCATGGCATCGCGCGTGAGCTCTGCCTCGATCTCGCGGCGTTGACGATTGATTTCCTCGAGCTCGGCGGCAAGCGTGCTCGCTTCGATAGGGTCGCGGGCAAGCAACAGGTCGAGCGCCAGCTTGGGATCGGCCATGCGGCCCGCGGCGTTCAAGCGGGGAATGAGCGAAAACGACAGGCCGTCGGCCGTAATGCTAGAGAGGTCGGCCTTGGCGAGCGCGGCCAGCGCGATATAGCCGGGGCGCGCGGTCACGCGCATCTGCTGGATGCCCTCGGCGACCAGCGCGCGGTTCTCGGGCGTGAGCGGCATCATGTCGGACACGGTACCAAGCGCCGCGACCTCAATCAACGAACGCCAATACGACGGCTTGCCCAAACGCTCGCCCAGGACCTGCACCAGCTTGAGCGCCACGCCGGCACCGGCAAGCTCGCGCGAGGGACCCTCGTCCTCGAGCTTAGGGTCGGTCAGGGGCACGCCCTGCGGCACCTGGTCGGACGGCTCGTGATGGTCCGTGACCACCAATTCGATCCCCAGGCTCTCCAGATAGGAAACTTCTTCCTTGGCGGCAATGCCGTTATCAACGGTCACGATCAGCTGAGGATGAGCGAGCTCGTTAACGCGGTCGAGCGCCGCGCGAGAAAGACCGTAGCCCTCATCAAAGCGATGCGGAATAAACGGCGTGACATCGGCTCCAAACGTGCGCAGTGCCTCGGTCAACAGGCAGGTCGACGTAATGCCGTCAACGTCAAAATCGCCAAAGACCGCGATGCGCTCGTGGTTGCGAATAGCACGCTCGACGCGGTCGGCGACGACCGACATGCCCGGGATAATGAGTGGGTCGGCCCAGTCGCGATCGAGCGAAGGCGTCAAAAACAGCTGGCCTTCCTCGATGGATGCAATGCCGTGCGCAACCATAATGCGCGCAACCAACCCGGGTATGCCCAGGCCAGCCGAAAGCTCCTTTTCGAGCTCGGGGTTTTGCTGAGCGACCGCCCAGCGATGCGTCGTCTTAAGCGATGACATAGGCGCCCACCCCCGATAGGGGCAGGTCGCCGCGATACCTCTCACGGTTCATAGCGATGAGTCCTCTGTGTATGCCCGCTTCGGCAGGTAGATCTGTTGAACGGATTTATTATACCGTGCAGCGCGGACGCAAATCGCCGCAGCACGCTGTTAGCGCCGGAATAATTTAGCCAAATATAGTCGGCCGAGATTGACCAATCC
>CALIOA010000007.1:0-2343 GCA_938045065.1 uncultured Collinsella sp. | reverse complement strand
AACAAGGTAGCCGTATCGGAAGGTGCGGCTGGATCACCTCCTTTCTAAGGAAGAAGAAGTAAAGGTTGTTTTATTGTTGAGCTGTCAAAGGCTTAAAATTAAATATTCCGGTGATGATGCGCGTCGGGGTCACACCCGTTCCCATCCCGAACACGTTGGTTAAGACTGACGCGGCCGACAATACTTGGTTGGAGACGACCCGGGAAGATAGGTGGTTGCCGGATCTATGGGGGATTAGCTCAGTTGGGAGAGCGCCTGCCTTGCAAGCAGGAGGTCACGAGTTCGAATCTCGTATTCTCCACTAGGATGAGAGATCATCCGAATTGAATAAGCGGGTCGTGGAAACGACCATAAGCCGAATGGGCTTGTAGCTCAGGTGGTTAGAGCGCACGCCTGATAAGCGTGAGGTCGGTGGTTCGAGTCCACTCAAGCCCATCGAGAATGATAAAAACTTATTGTTCTCAGCATGTACCTTGAAAACTTCATACAAGAATTAAGATAGAATTCATTTTCAGAAATGGAAATGAGTCAAGACATCAAAGAAATTCAAATTTCATCGTTAATAACGAGATAGGAAAATGAAAAAACACAAAGCCCGCTGATGTAACGCTATACATCAGTGAGGAAACAGAGAATCAAGAGATTCGATCGTTCCTGCTACGGTTAAAGTAGTAAGGGCGCAGGGTGGATGCCTTGGCACTAAGAGCCGATGAAAGACGTGATAAGCTGCGAAAAGCTTCGGGGAGGAGCACATATCCAATGATCCGGAGATATCTGAATGGGGAAACCCGGCAGAGGAAACCTCTGTCAGCGTGCAGTGAATACATAGCTGTACGTGGGGAACCCGGGGAACTGAAACATCTAAGTACCCGGAGGAAGAGAAAGAAAATTTATCGATTTCCAAAGTAGCGGCGAGCGAAATGGAAAGAGCCCAAACCGTGATGCGTGCATCGCGGGGTTCGGACTGCGTTGTGGCAGACGTAAGATAGGAGAACGGACTGGGAAGTCCGGCCGGAGAGAGTGAAAGCCTCGTATCCGAAATCCCAAGTCGCCTAGCAGGATCCAGAGTAGGACGAGACACGAGAAACCTTGTCTGAACGAGCGGGGACCACCCCGTAAGGCTAAATACTTCTTAGTGACCGATAGCGCATAGTACTGTGAAGGAAAGGTGAAAAGGACCCCGGGAGGGGAGTGAAAGAGAACCTGAAACCCTGTGTCTACAAGCTGTGGGACCTCTTTATATGAGGGACTGCGTACTTTTTGTAGAACGGTCCGGCGAGTTGTGCGTACTGGCGAGGTTAAGGACTTAAGGTCTGGAGCCGAAGTGAAAGCAAGCGTTAATAGCGCGTCAAGTCAGTGAGTGCAGACCCGAAACCGGGTGACCTATCCATGTCCAGGTTGAAGCTTCCGTAAGAGGAAGTGGAGGACCGAACCCACATCCGTTGAAAAGGGTGGGGATGAGGTGTGGATAGCGGAGAAATTCCAATCGAACCCGGAGATAGCTGGTTCTCCTCGAAATAGCTTTAGGGCTAGCCTCATGAGAGTCTTATGGAGGTAGAGCACTGAATTGCCTAGGGGGCGTCAAAGCTTACCAAAGCATATCAAACTCCGAATGCCATCAAGATGATTCATGGGAGTCAGACCATACGAGATAAGTTGGATGGTCAAAAGGGAAAGAGCCCAGACCTACAGCTAAGGTCCCAAAGTGCGTGTTAAGTGGAAAAGGATGTGGGGATTCTAAGACAACTAGGACGTTGGCTTAGAAGCAGCCATTCATTGAAAGAGTGCGTAATAGCTCACTAGTCGAGAGTCCCTGCGCCGAAAATGTCCGGGGCTGAAACACGACACCGAAGCTTAGGAATGTGTAAACATTGGTAGAGGAGCATTGCTAGCGGGATGAAGCCATACCGTAAGGAGTGGTGGACTGCTAGGAAGAGAGAATGCCGGAATGAGTAGCGAGATGAAGGTGAGAATCCTTCAGGCCGAATATCTAAGGTTTCCAGAGTAAAGCTGATCTGCTCTGGGTAAGTCGGGACCTAAGGCGAGGTCGAAAGACGTAGTCGATGGATAACAGGTTGAAATTCCTGTACCGCATATAAACAGAACTGTGGGGACACAGACAGGGAATGGAATCCGGGAATGGATATCCCGGTGCAAGCGAGGTAGGAGTGCTGTTGGCAAATCCGCAGCACGATCTGAAGACGTGACGCGTACCGAACATAAGTAGGGAAGTCCAGGCCCCTGGCTGTCAAGAAAAGCCGCTATTGTTTTATATGTGCCCGTACCGCAAACCGACACAGGTGGATGAGGAGAGAATCCTAAGGCCGACGGGAGAAGCATTGT
>CALIOA010000006.1:0-1238 GCA_938045065.1 uncultured Collinsella sp. | reverse complement strand
ATCAGCACGGCCCTTACGTCCGGGGCTACACACGTGTTACAATGGGGGGTACAGAAGGCAGCTACCTGGTGACAGGATGCTAATCCCAAAAGCCTCTCTCAGTTCGGATCGAAGTCTGCAACCCGACTTCGTGAAGCTGGATTCGCTAGTAATCGCGCATCAGCCATGGCGCGGTGAATACGTTCCCGGGCCTTGTACACACCGCCCGTCAAGCCATGGGAGCCGGGGGTACCTGAAGTGCGTAACCGCGAGGATCGCCCTAGGGTAAAACTGGTGACTGGGGCTAAGTCGTAACAAGGTAGCCGTACCGGAAGGTGCGGCTGGAACACCTCCTTTCTGGAGAGTGTGACTATTTCGTCGACAGATAGGTCTGCGATTTTCTCTCGAAATAATCAGTAATTTTTAATGTTATACTCGAGTGGGGTTTTCCCGCGGATACAGTCCCGTAGCTCAGTTGGTTAGAGCACTACACTGATAATGTAGGGGTCTGCGGTTCAAGTCCGCACGGGACTACACCGATGCTACACTCGGGGGATTAGCTCAGTTGGCTAGAGCACCTGCTTTGCAAGCAGGGGGTCAAGGGTTCGACTCCCTTATCCTCCACTCATGGATCGAAAGATTCGACGTTCATTGACATATTTAAGGAGATGAGATAAAGTTCTCACGCGGGAATAGGCTGTGTGAGAAGTTGTAAGAAAGTAAATAAGGGCGTATGGGGAATGCCTAGGCTCTTGGAGGCGAAGAAAGACGTGGTAAGCTGCGAAAAGCTCCGGGGATTTGCAAACAAGATTTGATCCGAAGATTTCTGAATGGGACAACCCGTCAGGTAGAAGACCTGACACATCGTAAGATGGGCCAACCCTCTGAACTGAAACATCTTAGTAGGAGGAGGAAAAGAAAGAAACATCGATTTCCTGAGTAGCGGCGAGCGAAAGGGAAAAAGCCTAAACCGGTATTGTTACGGCAATGCCGGGGTTGTAGGACTGCAATATTCAAGTAACAATGAACTGGAACGATCTGGAAAGTTCGTCCATAGAGGGTGAAAGGCCCGTACAGGTAAGTTCGTTATGCGATAGCAGTATCCTGAGTAGGGCGGGACACGAGGAATCCTGTCTGAATCTGCCGGGACCACCCGGTAAGGCTAAATACTCCCAAGAGACCGATAGTGAACCAGTACCGTGAGGGAAAGGTGAAAAGAACCCCGAACAGGGGAGTGAAATAGAACCTGAAACCATACG
>CALIOA010000005.1:0-1849 GCA_938045065.1 uncultured Collinsella sp. | reverse complement strand
TCGTTGCCACCATGGTCGTGGGCATCATCGGCGCGTTCTTCGGCGTGCTGGCGTAGGTTCCTGCGTTCTATTCTGCCCCCAAGGGAAACGGCGACCCATTGCGGTCGCCGTTTTTTATTACCGAAAGCTAGCCGGAGGTGCTTCGTGATTCGATCTGACAATCCGCCCGATAATGGCGTGAGCGGGGCGATGTATCTATTTGGCACGGCGCTCTTGTGGAGCTTTATCGGCATTCTCGTTCGCGCCAATTCGCAGTCAGCTCTTTTGATCGGTGCCGTTACGGCAATATTTATGGCGCTCTTTATCCTGCTCGTCGGCAGGCCCGTCCTTCGCGTCAGCCGTCTTATTGTCCTTGTGGCCGTCTGCAACTTCGTGACGGGCACCACGTTTAACTTTGCCAACAAGCTCACGACGGTCGGCAACGCGATCGTTCTGCAGTACACCTCGATGATTTTCGTTATCGTGTATCAATCGCTCGCAACTCGCACGTTGCCCTCGCCTGCGAAGATTGCCTCCGTGGTGGTTGCTTTTACGGGTATGGGACTTTTCTTTTTAGGTGATTTGAGCGCCGAGGGCATGCTCGGCAACCTGCTTGCCGTCATTTCGGGCGCCACCTTTGGGCTGTGTTTCTTTTTGAACTCTCGCCCCGATGCGTCGCCCATGGTGTCCTCGCTCATCTCCTGCGGTATCTCGATGCTGCCGATCGTCTATTTTGCTGGCGCCCTAGACTCCGTGAGACCATTTGAGTGGGGGCTCATGCTGGTGCATGGCCTTTTTTGCAGTGGCCTTGCGAGCGTGCTATATGCCAAGGGGATTGCGCGCACTAACGCGTTTGCGGCCAACTTGGTTTGCATGAGCGAGGTCGTGCTCGCTCCCTGCTGGTCGGCGCTCCTCTTTGGCGAGGTCTTTCGCTGGAACGAGTTTTTGGGCGCGGCGATTATCGTTTTGGTGATTGTAGGCAACTTGGCATACGATGCCTTTGGCGATGGCTTTCTGGTGGCGCTTGTCCGCCATCGAAACAAAGAGCGCGCCTGATGGGATACGTCTGCCGTTTACGGTAAAAAACACCCCGCTGAGCGAGTGGTATTAAATAGTGAGGACCTGCATACCTATAATTGGTATCAAATCATTTGTGCCTGGCATGGGTGTTAGCAGCACACCAGGTACGCTTCGAGCCGTGGAATCGAACTCCCGGAATTGATATCAACAACGCGCGCGACGGGAGTGACGACGGTTCGAGATTCCTTATTGGGAGGAATTATGCTTGTCCAAGCAATCCTCGTCGGCTTAGTCGGAGCGTTTGGATGTCTCGACTACCAGCTCGGCACCCTCTACGCGTTCCGCCCCATCGTCCTGTGCCCGCTCGTGGGCCTGGTGCTGGGGGACCTGCAGACCGGCCTTGCCGTTGGCGCCAGCCTGGAGTTGCTGTTCATGGGCTCGATCTCCATCGGCGCCTACGTACCGCCTAACGAAACCGTCGGCGGCGTGCTCGCCTGCGCGTTTGCCATTCAGCTCGGTCAGGGTACCGAGACGGCCATCGCGCTCGCCATGCCTATCGCCGTCCTTTCGCTGACGATCGGCAACATTACGGATGCTGGATTCTCGATCATTGTTGACATTGCTGACAAGTGCGCTGCCAAGGGCAACCTCAAGGGTATCTACGCGGCACATTGGAGCATGGGCCTCTTTGGCTGCCTTGAGTACTTCCTGCTGTGCGGCGGCGCATTCTACCTGGGCTCCGATGCCATCCAGGGCCTGCTCGACTTCATCCCGACCTTTGTGATCGACGGTTGCGGCGTTGCCGCCAACATCCTGCCTGCCATGGGCTTCGCCATGCTCGGCCGCCTGG
>CALIOA010000004.1:0-2641 GCA_938045065.1 uncultured Collinsella sp. | reverse complement strand
TAGGACCGTTATAGTTACGGCCGCCGTTTACTGGGGCTTAAATTCAAAGCTTCGCGTTACCGCTAACCTCTCCTCTTAACCTTCCAGCACCGGGCAGGCGTCAGCCCATATACTTCACCTTACGGTTTTGCATAGACCTGTGTTTTTGCTAAACAGTTGCTTGGGCCAATTCTCTGCGGCCAGCTCTCGCTGGCACTCCTTCTCCCGAAGTTACGGAGTCATTTTGCCGAGTTCCTTAACAATGCTTCTCCCGTCGGCCTTAGGATTCTCTCCTCATCCACCTGTGTCGGTTTACGGTACGGGCTTAAGTAAAACAATAGCGGCTTTTCTTGACGCATGGCTCACACACTTCCCTACTCTTAATTCGGTCCGCATCACGTCTTCGGATTGATGAACGGATTTGCCTGTTCATCTCCTACCCCGCTTGCACCGGCTTTTCCATTTCCGGCTTGTGCTCTCCACACGTGTCCCCACAGTTCTGTTTACTTAAGGTACAGGAATTTCAACCTGTTGTCCATCGGTTACGTCTTTCGACCTGGCCTTAGGCCCCGACTTACCCAGAGCAGATCAGCTTTACTCTGGAAACCTTAGATATTCGGCCGGAAGGATTCTCACCTTCCTCTCGCTACTCATTCCGGCATTCTCTCTTCTATACAGTCCACAGCTCCTTATCGGTACTGCTTCGTCCCGTATACAATGCTCCTCTACCAATGATCTAGGATCATTCCTGAGCTTCGGCAGTGTGTTTCAGCCCCGGACATTTTCGGCGCAGGACCTCTCGACTAGTGAGCTATTACGCACTCTTTGAATGTATGGCTGCTTCTAAGCCAACATCCTAGTTGTCTTTGAAATCCCACATCCTTTTCCACTTAACACACATTTTGGGGCCTTAGCTGCAGGTCTGGGCTCTTTCCCTTTTGACTGTCCAACTTATCTCGTACAGTCTGACTCCCATACACCATCTGTCCGGCATTCGGAGTTTGATATTCTTTGGTAGGCTTTGACGCCCCCGCGGAAATTCAGTGCTCTACCTCCGGCAGACTTGTATGAGGCTAGCCCTAAAGCTATTTCGAGGAGAACCAGCTATCTCCGGGTTCGATTGGAATTTCTCCCCTATCCACACCTCATCCCCACCCTTTTCAACGGATGTGGGTTCGGTCCTCCATTGCCTTTTACGGCAACTTCAACCTGGACATGGATAGATCACCCGGTTTCGGGTCTGCTCCGACTGACTTATTCGCCCTATTAAGACTTGGTTTCCCTTCGGCTCCACACCTTTGGTGCTTAACCTCGCCAGCCAGCGCAACTCGCCGGACCGTTCTACAAAAAGTACGCGGTTGAGCATATAAAGCTCTTCCACAGCTTGTAAACATATGGTTTCAGGTTCTGTTTCACTCCCCTCCCGGGGTCCTTTTCACCGTTCCTTCACAGTACTATGCGCTATCGGTCACTAAGGAGTATTTAGCCTTACGGGGTGGTCCCCGCATGTTCAGTCAAGGTTCCACGTGTCTCGACCTACTCTGGATACCGCCATGTCAACTCATCTTTCGCTTACGGGGCTTTCACCCTCTCTGGCCGGCTTTCCCAAAACCGTTCTGCTAAATTTGTTGAATCAATTATGCGGTCCGAACCCCGGGATGCACGCATCCCGGTTTGGGCTCTTCCGTTTTCGCTCGCCGCTACTCACAGAATCACATGTTGTTTTCTCTTCCTCCGGCTACTTAGATGTTTCAGTTCACCGGGTTCCCCTCCTAACGTTATGTATTGGCGTTAGGATACTTGAGGTTTGCTCAAGTGGGTTTCCCCATTCAGAGATCTCCGGATCAAAGGATATTTGCTCCTCCCCGAAGCTTTTCGCAGCTTATCACGTCTTTCATCGGCTCTTAGTGCCAAGGCATCCACCATACGCTCTTTCTAGCATGACCAACTTGCTTTCATTCACGGGAATGAATGAAAAGCTACACCGATATAGCGTTATCGGCGTTGGCTTAAGGTCAATTTTATTTAAGTCTGTTTTCTTCAGACAGTAATTATTACTCTGTTTATAACAATTACCTCGGATGTCTTGATTAAGATATTTAAAAATCTTATCATTTCTATTTCTTATATGCAATTTTCAAGGTACATGGTGATGTGTCATTCTTTCGAACTCTGCATCTTATTCAATTGACTGAATTTTTATCAGTCATTAGAAACCTGAAAGCTTACTTTCAACTCTCTAATCACTGGTAAAACCAGCTATCGCAACAGCACTGCCTTGCTGATGAGGTTGGCACCGATAAGTTGTTGCTCATCTCTTGCCTGTATCTATATGAATCTCCCAATTGAAGTTCGCTTCCGATGTCAGCGAACGGCCTAAAAAACTAAATTCATTTATCTTCGATAAATTCATTAACTTTTTTATGGCCTGGCGGCCACCTACTCTCCCGCACCGTCTCCAGTGAAGTACCATCGGCCGCTTGAGTCTTAACCATCGTGTTCGGGATGGGAACGGGTGTTACCCTCAAGCGCATCGCCACCAGAATTCATTATTAAGCTTTTGACAGCCTTAATAACTAAACAATAGATAACAACCCTTACTTTTATTCCTTAGAAAGGAGGTGATCCAGCCGCACCTTCCGATACGGCTACCTTGTTACGA
>CALIOA010000003.1:0-2683 GCA_938045065.1 uncultured Collinsella sp. | reverse complement strand
CGTCAGCTCGTGTCGTGAGATGTTGGGTTAAGTCCCGCAACGAGCGCAACCCCTGTTGCCAGTTGCCAGCATTAAGTTGGGGACTCTGGCGAGACTGCCGGTGACAAGCCGGAGGAAGGCGGGGATGACGTCAAATCATCATGCCCCTTATGACCTGGGCTACACACGTGCTACAATGGACAGAGCAGAGGGAAGCGAAGCCGCGAGGTGGAGCGAAACCCAGAAAACTGTTCTCAGTTCGGACTGCAGTCTGCAACTCGACTGCACGAAGTTGGAATCGCTAGTAATCGCGAATCAGCATGTCGCGGTGAATACGTTCTCGGGCCTTGTACACACCGCCCGTCACACCATGAGAGTCGGTAACACCCGAAGCCGGTGGCCTAACCGCAAGGAAGGAGCTGTCTAAGGTGGGACTGATGATTGGGGTGAAGTCGTAACAAGGTATCCCTACGGGAACGTGGGGATGGATCACCTCCTTTCTAGGGAGAAGAGCGTGAGTTTCTGTTTAGTTTTGAGTGAGCTTGAAGAGGGCGAACTCAGGGAACATTGAAAACTGAATAGTAATCTAGTAAAAACAAAACTTTTTACAAACGAAAAGATAAGATGAAAGAAACGAGATCAGGAATAGAAATTCATGAGAAGGTTGAATCATCTAGTCAAAGTGGTAAAAAAACTAAGATAACAAGCTGAGTGATCGAGAGATCACGAAACAAAAAAACAAGTAGAACTTGAACACTTTAGGTTAAGTAAGAAAGAGCGTATGGCGAATGCCTAGGCACAAAGAGGCGAAGAAGGACGCAGCAAACGGCGAAACGCGACGGCGAGCAGTAAGCAGGCAAGGACCCGTCGATGTCCGAATGGGGGAACCCGGCATCCGTAATGGGATGTCAGCGCATGATGAATAAATAGTGATGCGTGGCGAGACGCAGGGAACTGAAACATCTCAGTACCTGCAGGAGAAGAAAGTAAAGAACGATTCCGTAAGTAGCGGCGAGCGAAAGCGGAGGAGCCCAAACCATCGCAAAGATGGGGTTATAGGGCTGTCAGCGAAGCAGACATGACATGATAGGAGAAGCTTCTGGGAAGGAGCGACGAAGAGGGTGACATTCCCGTATCCGAAATCGTGAAGTGATGCGAGACAGTACCTGAGTACGTCGGGGCACGTGGAATCCTGACGGAATTATCGAGGACCATCTCGAAAGGCTAAATACTCCTTTGTGACCGATAGTGAACCAGTACCGTGAGGGAAAGGTGAAAAGAACCCCGGGAGGGGAGTGAAAGAGAACCTGAAACCATATGCCTACAAGAAGTCAGAGCCCGTTAAAGGGTGATGGCGTGCCTTTTGTAGAATGAACCGGCGAGTTACTGTATGGAGCGAGGTTAAGCAGGATATGCGGAGCCGAAGCGAAAGCGAGTCTTAAGAGGGCGAAAGTTGCATGCAGTAGACCCGAAACCGGGTGATCTAGCCATGACCAGGTTGAAGTTGGGGTAAAACCCGATGGAGGACCGAACCGACCCCCGTTGAAACGTTGGCGGATGAGTTGTGGCTAGGGGTGAAATTCCAATCGAACCCGGAGATAGCTGGTTCTCCCCGAAATAGCTTTAGGGCTAGCGTCGAGGTAGAGAGTTGCGTGAAGGTAGAGCACTGAATATGTGATGGCCCCATCTCGGGGTACTGAGCATAATCAAACTGCGAATGTCACGGAAACATACTCGGCAGTCAGACAGCGGGTGATAAGGTCCGTTGTCAAGAGGGAAACAGCCCAGACCATCAGCTAAGGTCCCAAAATGTATGCTAAGTGGAAAAGGATGTGGAGATGTACAGACAACTAGGAGGTTGGCTCAGAAGCAGCCATCCTTTAAAGAGTGCGTAACAGCTCACTAGTCGAATGACTCTGCGCCGATAATTTACCGGGGCTAAGCATACTACCGAAGCTATGGATCCCAAGGGATGGTAGGGGAGCGTTCCATGAACGGAGAAGCGCGATCGAGAGGACGCGTGGAGATCATGGAAGAGAGAATGCCGGTGTGAGTAGCGGAACGTGGGTGAGAATCCCACGCACCGAAAACCCAAGGTTTCCAGAGGAAGGTTCGTCCGCTCTGGGTAAGTCGGGACCTAAGGCGAGGCCGAGAGGCGTAGTCGATGGACAACAGGTAGAGATTCCTGTACTCATATATATGTGAAGGAATGACGGAGAGAGGAAGCTGCAGCCAGCGGCTGGAAGAGCTGGTGCAAGCGAGATATCGGGATGGCAGGCAAATCCACCATCCGAAACGAGAAGGCGTGAAGCGTACGGAAAGCTAAGGCGAGTACGGAAGGCAGTGGAGGAGCTTCCAAGAAAAGTTTCTAACGAAAGTATATGTGACCCGTACCGAAAATGGACACACATGGGTGAGGAGAGAATCCTAAGGTGAGCGAGAGAACTATAGCTAAGGAACTCTGCAAAATGACTCCGTAACTTAGGGAGAAGGAGTGCTCATAGAGATATGAGCCGCAGTGAAACGGCCCAAGCGACTGTTTACCAAAAACACAGCTCTCTGCTAAGCCGCAAGGCGAAGTATAGGGGGTGACGCCTGCCCGGTGCTGGAAGGTTAAGGGGAGGGGTTAACGCAAGTGAAGCCCTGAACTGAAGCCCCAGTAAACGGCGGCCGTAACTATAACGGTCCTAAGGTAGCGAAATTC
>CALIOA010000002.1:0-2410 GCA_938045065.1 uncultured Collinsella sp. | reverse complement strand
TCGCTACCTTAGGACCGTTATAGTTACGGCCGCCGTTTACTGGGGCTTCAGTTCAATGCTTGCACATCTCTCCTTAACCTTCCAGCACCGGGCAGGCGTCAGACCCTATACTTCATCTTTCAATTTAGCAGAGCCCTGTGTTTTTAGTAAACAGTCGCTACCCCCTAGTATGTGCCCCCCACCTCTGGTTGCCCAGAAATGGGGCTTGCTTATCCCGAAGTTACGCAAGTATTTTGCCTAGTTCCTTCAACATAGTTCTCTCAAGCGCTTTGGTATTCTCTACCTGTCCACCTGTGTCGGTTTCGGGTACGGTCTATACTAGGGCTATTTCCCGGGACTCATTCACTGCACATCCAATCCAATAAGGACATACAATTTACTGAATCCGTCACTTCCTAGTTGGTTCAGGAATATTAACCTGATTCCCATCGACTACGCATCTCTGCCTCGCCTTAGGGGCCGACTAACCCTGCGCAGATTAGCTTTACGCAGGAAACCTTGGACTTTCAGCGGAAGTGTCTCTCACACTTCTTTTCGCTACTCATGTCAGCATTCTCACTTCTGATACCTCCAGCATTCCTTACGGAACACCTTCGCAGGCTTACAGAACGCTCCGCTACCAATTGCACTTACGTGCAATTCCGCAACTTCGGTATATGGCTTTAGCCCCGTTACATCTTCGGCGCAAATCGTCTTGTTTAGATCAGTGAGCTATTACGCTTTCTTTAAAGGATGGCTGCTTCTAAGCCAACCTCCTGACTGTTTTGGACAATTCACTTCCTTTACCACTTAGCCATAATTTTGGGACCTTAATTGGCGGTCTGGGCTCTTTCCCTCTCGACCGTAGACCTTAGCACCTACAGTCTGTCTGGCAAGTATCACTGTTGAGTATTCGGAGTTTGATAAAGTTTAGTAAGGATCGCTCCCCCTTAGCTCTTTCAGTGCTCTACCCCTCAACGTGTCCGCTTGCCGCACTACCTAAATAGTTTTCGCGGAGAACCAGCTATTTCCGAGTTTGATTGGCCTTTCACCCCTAGCCACAATTCATCCCCTACCTTTTCAACGGGAGTGGGTTCGGTCCTCCAGTTGGTGTTACCCAACCTTCAACCTGATCATGGCTAGATCACTCGGTTTCGGGTCTAATCCATGTAACTTAACGCGCTATTAACACTCGCTTTCGCTGCGCCTACACCTATCGGCTTAAGCTTGCTACATAAATTAAGTCGCTGACCCATTATACAAAAGGTACGCCGTCAGAGCCTAATGCTCCTCCGACTGCTTGTAGGCATCCGGTTTCAGGTTCTTTTTCACTCCCCTTATAGGGGTGCTTTTCACCTTTCCCTCACGGTACTTGTTCACTATCGGTCACTCAGTAGTACTTAGCCTTGGAGAGTGGTCTCCCCATTTTCAGACAGAATTTCTCGTGCTCCGCCCTACTCAAGAACTTAATTGCTTTCTACCTATACTGGACTATCACCATCTTCGGTCAGCTTTCCCACGCTGTTCTAGTTCTTACAATCAAATCCATCGGCTGGTCCGATTTCGCTCGCCACTACTTTCGGAGTCTCGGTTGATTTCCTTTCCTACAGGTACTTAGATGTTTCAGTTCCCTGCGTTCGCTTCGCAACACTATGTATTCATGTTACGATACAGATTGCTCTGTGGGTTTCCCCATTCGGACATTCACGGATCAATGCTTATTCACAACTCCCCGTGACTTTTCGCAGTGTATTACGTCCTTCTTCGCCTCTGAGTGCCAAGGCATTCACCAAATGCCCTTACCTATCGCTTGATTCTTAACGTATAAATAATTTCCCTCTTACAAGAGCAATTATCTACACTCTCAGTCAAAATATTACCCGCTTTCAATATTTTCATATTAAAAGGTGTATATTTTATACTTAATTACTCCTTAGATTTTACTCTAATTCGTTTTCTCTTCTTATTCACAATGTTTTATAACTATCCGCTAAGACTTCTTGGTGGAGGTAAGGAGGATCGAACTCCTGACCCCCTGCTTGCAAAGCAGGTGCTCTCCCAGCTGAGCTATACCCCCGATAAAGTGGTGGGTCTGGGAAGACTTGAACTTCCGACCTCACGCTTATCAGGCGTGCGCTCTAACCACCTGAGCTACAAACCCTTAAACTTTAAGGATCTCTCACCAGTTATCTTAGTTTAAGAGGATACGTAGACGGTACCTAATATTCTTTTCGTCTTTGAAAGGAGGTGATCCAGCCGCAGGTTCCCCTACGGCTACCTTGTTACGACTTCGCCCCAGTCGCTGACCCTACCGTGGTCGCCAGGCTCCCTTGCGGGTTACCTCAACGCCGTCAGGCAGAACCAACTCCCATGGCGTGACGGGCGGTGTGTACAAGACCCGGGAACGTATTCACCGCGGCATGCTGATCCG
>CALIOA010000001.1:0-33431 GCA_938045065.1 uncultured Collinsella sp. | reverse complement strand
AGATGAGGGTCAAGACGCCGGCGCCCGACGGGGAGACGGCGAGATAGCCGGCAGGCCGGCATGTCAATCCTGGTCTAACAGAGCCTTATCTTTAGCCTTGCAACCAAGCCGACAACGGTGGATACCAAGACTGACTTTGGTCTGACCAAGGTGCTCGAGGGCCGCAAGTGGGCGGATACGGATGCGTTTGAGTTTGAGCTCTCCGCGACGTCCGACAACAATGCCCCGATGCCCGACCCCGCGACCGTAACTGTGACCAATGCCGATCTCGACAAGGGCAAGGCAGCCATTAACTTTGGCAAGATTACTTATGTCGAGCCGGGCGAGTACACCTATGAGGTCCGCGAGGTCAAGGGCGACGCCGGTGGCATTACCTACAGCAAGAACGTTGTCACGTTCAAGGTGACTGTGACGGTTAACGCCAAGGGCGAGCTTAAGGCTGACGTTGAAAAGACCTCGGGTGAGACTAAGTTCACGAACACCTATAGCGCCAAGACGGAAACCCCGCTGACTCTTGAGGCTACCAAGACACTCACGGGGCGCCTGATGGCCGACGGTGAATTCAAGTTTACGTTGAGCTACGCGGGGCACGACGAGGTCCTGCTGAACGCAACCAACAAGAGTGGCAAGGTTGAGTTCGTTCCGCTGACGTACACGACCAAGTCGCTTGTCAAGCTTGTCGAGGAAGACAAGGCGTTGTTTGACGCCAGCGCAGATAAGCCCACGTGGACTATTCATTACATTGCTGCCGAGCAGACCGGCGAGCTGCCTGCGGGCGTGAGCGCTACCACGGCGGCAATTGACGCATATGTGACCGTTGCCGACAACGGCGATGGTACCCTGACGGCGACGGCTGTCTACGGCGACGCCGGCAACGAGTTTGTGAACTCCTACACTGCCGCGCCTGTCGAGGTATCGCTTGTGGGCAAGAAGAATCTGCAGGTTCCTGATGGCCTGACCCCGGCTGACATTGCCGGCAAGTTCACCTTTACCGTGACCGGTGAAGAGGGCGCACCCATGCCCGCGAACGCGAGCGTGACCAATGATGCCAAGGGCAAGGTCGACTTTGGCAAGATCGCCTTTACGCTCGACGACCTTAACAAGGCTCTGGGCGAGAAGCGCGAGAAGCGCGAGCACACCTTTACCTACACCGTGACCGAGTCCGGTAAGGTTGCTGGCGTGACCAACGACGCCAACGCCACGCGCAAGGTTTCCTACACCGTGACCGATGACGGCAAGGGTAATCTGAGCGTATCCCACAAGCCAGACGGCGATGTGGCATTTACGTTCACCAATGCCTATAACGTGAAGCCTGTCGAGGATCGGATCACCGCGACCAAGGTCCTGACCGGGCGCGACATGACTGAGGGCGAGTTCTCCTTCGAGCTCGTCGAGGGCGAGGGCAAGGACGCCAAGGTCGTTGCCACCGGCAAGAACGCCGCCGACGGCACGATTACGATGAGCCCCGTGAAGTACGACAAGGCTGGAACGCACACCTACACGCTGCGCGAGGTTAACGGCGGAACCACCAGCAAGGGCGTCACCTACAGTGATGCCAAGTTCACCATCGTGACGACCATCACCGATAACGGCGACGGTACGCTCAGTGCCACGCATGTTCTGAAGGACGTCAAGGTTGCCGAGTTCAAGAACTCCTACAACGTGACCCCCAAGAGCTCCAGCGTCACCGACCTGATCACCGCGGACAAGGTCCTGGACGGGCGCGACCTCAAGGCTGGCGAGTTCCGTTTCGAGCTCGTCGAGGGCAATAACGTGGTCGCCACCGGTACCAACAATGCCGACGGCAAGATCGTAATGGATCCTGTCACCTACACTGCGGCTGGCGAGCACACCTACATACTGCGCGAGACCAAGGCCGGCACCACCGAAAATGGCATTACTTACAGCACCGCTGAGTACACTATTGTGACCACCGTCAAGGATAACAACGATGGCACCCTCAGCGTGGAGCACAAGCTGCAGAATGTTGACAAGGCGACCTTCGAGAACGCCTACACCGTAACCCCCAAGAGCTTCAGTGTTACTGATCAGATCACGGCGACCAAGGTCCTGACCGGGCGCGATCTCAAGGAAGGCGAGTTCTCCTTCGAGCTCGTCGAGGGCAACGATGTTGTTGCCACCGGCAAGAACGATGCCCGCGGCAAGATCAAGATGAGCCCCATCGAGTACACCGCTGCTGGCGAGCACACCTATACGCTGCGCGAGGTCAACGGTGGAACCACCAGCAACGGCATCTCCTACGACGGCAAGACCTATACCGTCGTGACCACTATCACCGACAAGGGCGACGGCACGCTCAAGGCCGAGCATGTCCTGAAGGATGCCAAGACCGCTGAGTTCAAGAATTCCTACAATCTGACCCCCACTGAGTCCAGCGTCACCGACAAGATCAAGGCGACCAAGTCCCTGGCCGGGCGCAAGCTCAAGGACGGCGAGTTCTCCTTCGAGCTCGTCGAGGGCGAGGGCGAGGACGCCAAGGTCGTCACCACCGGCACCAACGGTGCCGACGGTACGATCACGATGGGCGCCGTCAGGTACGACAAACCCGGCAAGCACACCTATACGCTGTGCGAGGCCAACGGCGGAACCACCGGCAAGGGCATCACCTACGACGGCACGACCTATACCGTCGAGACGGCCATCACCGACAACGGCGACGGCACACTCAAGGCCGAGCATGTCCTGAAGGACGCCACGTCTGCGACCTTCAAGAACACCTATAGCGTGACCCCGCTCGATGCAGAGCTCGACTTTGGCCTGAGCAAGGCTGTCGATGGTCGCGCTTGGACGGGCTCCGACGAGTTCAGCTTTACCATCACCGCCCCCGAGGGCACCCCGCTGCCCGACCCCGCAACCGTGACCGTGAGCAAGAAGGACGCGAAGGACGGCATCGCCGCCATCAACTTCGGCAAGATCCGCTACACGGCTGCCGGAACCTACAAGTATGAGATCCGCGAGAACGCGGGCAATGCGGCAGGCATGACGTATGACGGACATGTCGCGACCGCCGAAGTGACCGTGACCGAGAACGGCGAGGGCAAGCTGACCGCCAACGTCACCAAGAAGGAAAGCGGCCGCTTCACCAACACGTACCGCACTGAGCTCGATTACGCCGCGGCCGGCGGCCTTAAGCTCAGCAAGACCCTCTCCGGGCGTCCCATGACCGAGGGCCAGTTCACCTTTACCGTGAAGCCCGCCGACAAGGCTTCGGCCAATGCGCTCGGCTTGCTTGAGGGTGCCAACAACTTCCAGTCTCCTGCAGCAGCAGAGGGAACCGTCGGCCTGATTGACATTCTGGCTGGCCATGAGGTCAAGTTTACGCAGGCTGACGCGGGCAAGACCTTTACATACACCGTTGCCGAGAAGAACGACGGCCAGCCCGGCTATACCTACGACGACGCTGCCCGTACCGTGAAGATTGCTATCGCCGACGATGGTGCCGGCACGCTTACCGCTACGACGACCGTCTCCGGCGGTCCCGAGGGCACGCACGAGACAATCCACAAGAGCGGCGAGAACAAGGTTGAGAGCGCTTTGGTCCCGTTCGAAAACAGCTATAGCGCATCGACCGATAACCCGGGCGTTTCTGCACAGATTGTCGCCACCAAGACCCTGACCGGACGTCCGATGGTTAACGGTGAGTTCTACTTTGGCATCGCCTATGCGGGCGAGACGGAAGCCATCAGTGGCACGCCGGCGTTCAACTATAACGGCCAGGTGAGCTTTGGCACGCTGCATTACGACACCAAGATGCTCGCTGACCTGGTAAGCACCGGGCGCGCCATCCGCACCGACACGGACGGCAAGCTTGCGTGGACTATCAACTACACGGCCTTTGAGTACACGAACTTGCTGGCCGACCAGGGCATTACCGCCGCGAAGTCGAGCTTTAGCTTTAAGGTCATCGTCGTCGACAACGGCGACGGTACCCTGACGGCAAAGCCTGACTACGGTGGCGTCGAGCCCGTGTTCGAGAACGTCTACGGCGCCGATGCCGTTGACGCCGCGCTCGCCGGCACCAAGAAGCTCCAGGCTGCCGAGGGCCTGACCCCGGCAGACATTGCGGGCAAGTTCACCTTTACCGTGACTGCCGATGAGGCGGGCGCCCCGATGCCCGAGCATACGACTGCGACCAACGACACGGCCGGCAACGTGGAGTTTGGCAAGATCCGCTTTACGCTCGATGCCCTCAACCGCGCCTTGGGCGTGACGACCGATGCTTCTGACGACGTATCGAGCGACGCCGAAGCCAACACCGATGAGGCCGAGGTTGACGCCGACGCTGCCGAGACCGATGAGTCCAACGACGAGTCCGAGCCCGCAGCCCCCACCGCTCCGCGCTCGCACACCTTTACCTACACGGTGACCGAGTCCGGTAGCGCCCCTGGCGTGACCAACGACGCCAACGCCACGCGCAAGGTTTCCTATACCGTGACTGACGACGGCGCCGGACACCTGAAGGTCGTGCGCGAAGGCGACGATGGTGCTGCCTTCACGTTCACCAATACCTACAGCGTGACGCCTACCGACTCTTCCGTGACCGATCAGGTCAAGACGGTTAAGCGTCTGACCGGCCGCGACCTTGCAGCTGGCGAGTTCACGTTTGAGCTGCTCGAGGACGGCGTGACTGTCGCTAGTGGCACCAACGACGCCAACGGCAACGTTACGTTGAGCCCGATCCGCTACGAGGCACCCGGCACGCACACGTACACGCTGCGCGAGGCTTGCCCCAACGCGCTCGGCCTGTACAAGGGTGTCACCTATGACGGCACGACCTACACCGTCGTGACCACCGTCTCCGACAACGGCGACGGCACGCTGACCGCGACGCACAAGCTCGAGGGAACCACCGAGTCGGCTGGCTTTACCAACAAGTATCACGCCATGCCCACGCAGGTTTCCATCGGCGCCATCAAGGTGCTCGAGGGACGCGAGCTCAAGAAGGACGAGTTTAGCTTTAAGCTCGTTGGCGAGGACGTCGAGTCCACCGTCACCAACGATGCCGACGGCAAGATCAACTTCGACAAGTTCGAGTACGACGAGCCTGGTACGTACGTCTACACCATCAGCGAGGTCAAGGGCGACGAGGCCGGTATGACCTACGACAAGTCCGTCTTTACCGCGACCGTCAACGTGGTCGACGACGGCGAGGGCAACCTCAAGGCGAGCGTTGCCTTTACCAGGGGCGACAAGAGTGTCGAGGGCATCGTGTTCAACAACACGTACAAGAAGCCCGAGACGCCCGTGCCGACGCCCGATCCCGGCACGCCCAAGACCGTGACGAATATCGTCAAGACGGTTAAGGGCCTGCTGCCCACCACGGGTGACCAGCAGGCCGCCGCACTGCTCATGGCATTCGTCATAGCCATGGCCGGCGTCGGAGCCCTAGTCTGGGGTATCCGTAAGCGCTAGGCGCGCTGACAGCGCCCGGGGCCAAAAGGCCCCGGGCCGCTGGCGGGGAGCCAAAACATAGCCCCGACCCCACCCCCAGCCGCCACGGAGACATCTCCCTTCTCCGTGGCGGCGCTTTTGTGCGTAGGCGAGAAGGGCTTGCCACGAAATCGGCCCATCTACTACGTTTAGTCCCTTACCCCCAAGCATGCAAAAAACGCGAAAACAAAACCGCAGGTAGAACGCCTGCGGTTTTCTGAAAAACAGAGGTATGGTCGGGGGCATCGAGTCAAACGTAGTAGATGGGCCGATTTCGTGGCGGGCGCCGTCAGCCGATCTCCGCGAGCGGAAGAAAAGGGATCATTTTGGTCCCGCGAGGCTGGCGGAGGCACTCGTCCAGGGCCGCCCGAACAAAACTATGCCGGTTTACGGGGCTGAGCCATGAGTTCCCAACCATACCGATATTCGTGAAAATAAAACCGCAGGTAGACAAGCCATCATTTGGCGGAAGCAATGGGTGTGGATGGGGGCCCTGAGTTTAGCCCCGTAATCCGGCATAGTTTTGAAATGGCATTAAATCGATAACAGCTATTTTGCTCTGCCGGAGCGGTTGGCCGTTGGGTAATTACCCTCGCAGATAGGCGATGGCGATTTGGGTGCGGTTACGTAGCCCCATTTTGGCTAGGATTGAGCTGATGTGGTTGCGCACCGTGCCTTCTCCCATATAAGCCGTGGCGGCAATCTCCTTGTTGTCGAGGCCGCGGGCGATGAGCTCTGCGACTTCGAACTCGCGGTCGGTCAGGCTGACAAAGGCCGCGGGCCGGCGGGTCGCGCCGGCCTCGACGTCCGCCCCATCAAAGTTGATATCTTCGATCGCCTTGCCCTCGAGCACGCGTTTGCCGTCCATGACCTGCGCCAACGCCGGCGGAATGGCAGCGACATCGGTCTTGATCAGGTAGCCGCGGGCGCCCAGCTTGAGCGCCGACACAATGTACTCGTCATCCGAGAACGTCGTCAGAAACACCACGCGCGCCGCAGGGTCGTGCTCAAGGATCTCGCGCGCGGCCGAAAGGCCGTCGCGTCCCGGCATCTGGATGTCGAGCAGCGCAATATCGGGTGCGTGTTCGGCGTAGAGCGCCACCGCGTCGTCGCCGTTGGCGCCGGTGCCCACTACCTCGATCTGCGGCTGGGCGCCCAGGATTATCTTGAGCGAATCGACCACCAAGCGGTCGTCGTCGACAACGATGAGCCTCATCGGCCCTCATCTCCTTGCTGTTTGGGAACGGTGGCAAACACGCGCCAGCCACCGGCGCCGGCACGCGGGCCGGCGGTGAAGGTGCCGCCAAGCGCCTCGATGCGCTCGCGCATGGAGGCGAGCCCCATGCCCTCCGCGGCGCCGCGGCTGCTTGCTAGAACCCCGCCCGCGCCATCGTCGGTAACGATGAGCTGGTAAAACGACGGATGCTCCATGCATCGTACAGTGACGGTCTGGGCGCAAGCATGGCGCATGGTGTTGGAGAGCGCCTCGCGCAGGACCGCCGCAAAGCAGTTGGCGACATTTGCGGGCGCATGTTCGGCCATAACTTCAAGCTCAATCTGCGGGCCGCCGTCCGAGCGCGCGCCTTCAACAATGCGTTCGAGCTGCACGGAAAGGTCAACGGCGTTGTCGTTGAGCGCATGGACGCTGGTGCGTACAAGCTGGAGCGCCTCGTCAACCGTGTGTTTGACGTCGGCGAAATCGGCGGCGACGCCGGGCTCGTCGGCGTGAACCACGCGCAGGGCTTCGGCTTGCAGCGAGGCGCGCGTGAGCTGGTGACCGACGTTATCGTGGATCTCGCGCGCGATGCGGGCGCGTTCGGCGAGCGTCGCGAGCTCGACTTCGTAGTCCTGGCGGTCGGCAAGATCGCGGTTGCGCGCTTCGAGCGCAAGGGCTCGTTCCTGCAGCTCGTCGCGGATGCGGCGCATGCGCTGCTGCTCGCGCTCCAACTGGGCGGTGCGTAGCGATAACAAGGTGGCGGCAACCGAAAGGATGACGGTTAGCAGAAGCGTTCGGGCGGCGAGCGCATCGGCGCGAAGGTCCGCGACAAGCGCAAAAGCAAAGATGGAGCCAATGCCCAGCGCGACCCAGGCGTGCTCACGGCGCACGCGCCGCGCGATGTCATAGAAGGCGAGAGGCGCAAACGGCACAAACGGCGGCACGAAGATGGCAACAATGATGTAAGCGTAACTCGCGGCCTCGCTCGCACGGCGGGCGCGGTTTCCCTGTGCGACTTCGGCCAGCGAGGTGGCAATAACGCCAAGGCAAAACGCTGCGACCAAGCGAGCGTCCACAGCAAGACCCATGGCGGTCGCAATACAGCACGCCAAAACAATCGATTTGTCGAAAAGCCTGTTCATACGGGTATTGTACGCGAAGCCGCGCGTGGTGGAGGGGCCGCCTGCGCAACCGTGACATTCCTCCCGCGCGGCAAAGCGGGGGCGTCGGCAGGCCGCACGACCAGGACCCCCGCACTCGTGACAAAGCTCACTGGCGCGCGCCGGCGGCTCCTGCGATGATGCAATCGTACCGGGCCGTAAGCAACAGAAGGGCCGCCTCATGACAGACATCGTCCACGTCGAAAACCTCGTCAAGCGCTACGACGATCTTATCGCGCTCGACCACTTTAACCTGAGCATCGCCCCCGGCGAGATCTTTGGCCTGCTGGGCCCCAACGGCTCGGGCAAGACCACGTCCATCAACTGTATTCTGCAGCTGCTCGCCTACGACAAAGGCACCATCGAGCTGTTCGGCGAACCCATGACGCCCGCCCGCTACGACCTCAAGCGCCGCATCGGCGTGGTGCCGCAGCAGGTGGCGGTGTTCGACGAGCTCACCGTGCGCGAGAACATCGACTATTTCTGCAGCCTTTACGTCAGCGACCGCAAGCGCCGCCGCGCGCTGGTCGACGAGGCGATCGACTTTGTCGGCCTGGGCGACTTTGCCAAGTTCCGCCCCGGCAAGCTCTCGGGCGGCCTGGCGCGCCGGCTCAACATTGCCTGCGGCATCGCGCACAAGCCTGAGCTCATCTTCTTTGACGAGCCCACGGTGGCGGTCGACCCGCAGAGCCGCAACGCCATCCTGGAGGGCATCTGCCGTCTGCGCGACGAGGGCGCCACGGTGGTGTATACCAGCCATTACATGGAGGAAGTCGAGCAGATCTGCAGCCGCATCATGATCATGGACGGCGGCCGCGTGCTGGCGCAGGGCACCAACGACGAGCTCAAACGCATGATTCAGATGGGCGAGCGCGTAACTGTCGAGGTCGGCGCCGTCGAGCCCGCCACAGTCGAGCGGCTGCGCGCCCTCGAGCACGTGCTTTCGGTTGAGCTTTCCGGCGGCGAGCTCGTCTGCACCTGCGAGGCGAGTCCGCACAACCTGGTCGACATCCTCGACACGCTGCGCGCCGCCGACGTTGCGCTCGGCCGCGTGTGGAGCGAGCCGCCCACGCTCAACGACGTGTTCCTCGAGATCACCGGCCGCGAGCTGCGCGACTAGGGGGCAGTCATGTTCAACACCATCATCACCACGGTCAAGACGCTGCTGCGCCGGCCGAGTACGTGGGTCTGGGGCGCTCTCTTTCCCGTCGCGCTTTCCACGATGTTCATGTTTATGTTTGCGAACCTCAGCTCCGACGGCAAGATCGACCCGGTGCCGGTGGCCGTTGTCGCTGACGAAGCCTGGGGCGCTTCGTCCTTTAGGGACGTGGCGACCTCGCTTGCCAAGGAAGGCGACGACCAGCTGCTCGAGATCCACGAGTGCGACGATGCAGTCGATGCGAACCGCGCACTCAAGGCCGGCGAGGTCTCGGGCATCTATACGGTCGACGCTGCGGGCACGCCCAAGCTCACGCTGCTATCGAGTTACGACGGCTCGCGTGCCTCGTCCGTGCTCACCGACCGCAGCATTCTGGAGACGGTGGCAAGCTCGTATACGCAAAATGCCGAGCTCATGTTCCAGATTGCCCAGGACAACCCGGCGGCGCTCGCCGACCCGGAGGCGGTTGCGCGCGCCCTGTCGCTCGAGGGCGGCACCCGCCGCGTGAGCCTTACGCGCACCACGCCCGATGGCACAGTCATCTACTACTATGCGCTCTTTGGTCTGGTCGCGATGATGTCTGCCGAGTTTGCCGCCTTGAGCGCCGTCGATTTGCAGCCCAATCTGTCTGGCCTTGGCGCACGTCGCTGCGTGGGCGGCCTTTCCAAGACAGCGTCGCTGGCCGGCATCTTTGTCGGCTCGTGGCTGGTCTCCTTTGCCTCGATGACGATCGCGATCGGCTACGTGCGCCTGGTGGTCGGCGTCGACTTTGGCGGGCGCGAGGGACTGTGTTTGGTGGGCGGCGCCGCTTCCGCGCTTGCCGCCACGGGCTTGGGACTCTTTGTGGGCACGCTTCCCGTTAAGGGCGGCAAGGCGTCCAAGTCCGGCATCCTTACGGGCTTTGCCACCACGTGCGCCCTGTTCGCCGGCCTCTACGGCGAGCCGGCGATGGCGCTTGCCGACGATGTTGCCCGCGCCTGCCCGGCCGAGTGCTGGCTCAACCCCGTCAAGCTCATCTGTGACATGTTCAACCGCCTGTATTTCTTTGAGGACCTGGGCCCCTTTGCCGTTCGCGCCGGCGCACTGGTCCTTATGGCGCTGCTGTTCGTTGCCGCCGCCACGCTGATCTTTGGAAGGAGCCGCTATGAGCACCTTTAAGACCGCGCTTCGCATGGCGTTCGCGCACCCGTTCTACCTGCTTATCTACACGGTGTTCATTTCGCTGATGGGCGTGTTTATCGCGGCATCGGTGAGCTGGAACTCGTCGCAGCTCACCGAGTACAAGCCCTACGATGCCAACGTGATCGTGGTCGACCGCGACGATAGCGACCTTTCGCGTGTGCTTACCAAGCATCTGGGTTCGCGCTTTGAGCTGGTCACGGGCGTCGGCGACGATGCCTACGACCTTGCGGACGCGCTTTCCAAGAGCAACAGCGCCAAGGGCAGCGCCGACTGCGTGTTCTTTATCCCGGAGGGGTTTGAGGGCGACCTCGTTGCAGCCGCCCGCGCGGGGGAGTCCCTGCCCAAGCTCGATGTGACCTACGGTGCCGGCACCATGGCGGCGGCGCTTTCGTCTGCCGAGGCCTCGCGCTGGATCTCGCTCGCGGGCGCTGCGGCGGCGCTTGAGCCCACTGCCTCCAACGGCGACGTTGCCAAGGCTGCCGAACATGCCGCCGCCGAGCGTGCCGAGGTCGAGATCGAGCAGGTCAAGGTCGACTCGACGGCCGCTGCCACGCTCGAGTCGTATTTCAACTTTGGCGCGTACGCGATTATCTCGTCGGTCATCGTATCGGTGGGGTTGGTGTTCTCGGGCATGAACGAGCCCGAGCGCGTGCGTCGCATGGATGCCGGCCCAATCTCCGAGCGCCAGCGTTCACTCGCCGTGTTTGCAGCCGCCGCCGTGCTCACCGTCTGTATCTGGTTTGTGTCGAGCATGATGGGCGTCGTGGGCTTTGCCGGCGCGGTCGCCGAGGTCGGCGTGGGCCGTGTGTGCCTGGCGCTGGCGGCAACGTTTGCCCTGGCGTGTACGCCGCTGGCCGTTGGCTTTGCGCTGTCGAGCCTGGGCGCGCGCGAGGAGCTGCTCAACGGTGTGGGCAACCTGCTTGGCATGCTCATGACATTTTTGGGCGGCGCCTGGATGCCGCTGTCGCTGATGGGGCCGGCCGTGCAGACCGTGGCGCACTTTGTGCCGACATATTGGGCGAACGACGCGATCAACAAGGCGCTCGCCTCGGACCTGACGTCTGCCGTGCTGGGCGACATCGCCTGCGACCTAGGCATCACGGCACTCTTCGCCGCCGCCATCGCCGCCGTAGGCCTGGCCCTCGCCCGCAACAAATCCCACGCCTAGCCACCTAGTCATTGGGTACTCATCGGGGACAGACTTAAACGACCAAGAGTGGTCATTGGGGACAGACTTAAACGACTAGTCATTGGGGACAGTCTTTGCCGATTCGCCGGCTCACCGGCCGGGTTGGCAAGGACTGTTCCCGGCTGCCGGCAGAAAGGGAACGTCCCTAACTGCCGGGTGGCGAAAGAGTGTCCCCAACAGCTAGTCATTTAAGCAACAGCTAGTCATTTAAGAACGTCCCCAATGACTAGTCTTGAAACAAATCCCCACTCTCACCCCAAAATAGGTCGCCAAGGTTTACTATTACGCTCATAAAGTAGTACGAAGCTAACAACGGGGGATACCATGGCAACGCAGGAAGCCTATGTCCAGGTTAAGGATCTCAAAAAGCATTACGGCGACGGTGATGCGCGCCTGACGGTACTCGATGGCATCGACACGTCCATCAACCGCGGCGAGATCTGCGTCATGCTGGGGCCCTCGGGCTCGGGTAAGTCGACCTTTCTCAACCTGATCGGCGGCCTGGAGGATGCCGACGGCGGCTCTATCATGGTGGACGGCTGCGACCTCACGGTGCTCAAGCCTACCGACCTGGGCGAGTATCGCCGCCGTGAGCTGGGCTTTGTCTTTCAGTTCTACAACCTGGTGTCCGACCTCACCATCAAGGAAAACATCGAGGTCACGGCACACCTGTCCAAAAAGCCGCTCAACATCGACGACCTGCTACGCTCGCTGGGCCTCTACGAGCACCGCAACAAGTTCCCGCGCCAGGTCTCGGGCGGCCAACAGCAGCGCTGCGCCATCGGCCGTGCGCTCGTCAAAAACCCGGGCCTGCTGCTGTGCGACGAGCCCACGGGCGCGCTTGACTACAAGACGTCCAAGGAAATCTTGCAACTCATGGAGGATGTCAACCGCTCCTACGGCTGCACCATCATCATTGTCACCCACAATGCTGCTATCGCGCGCATGGCCAATCGCGTGCTGCGCCTGCGCGACGGGCGCATCGTCGAGGATGAGCTCAACGAGTCGCCCGTCGCGGCCGCCGAGCTCGATTGGTAGGCGGCGCCATGACACCTCTCGCAAAACGTCTCCCGCGCGAGCTGCGCCGCAATATCGGCAAGTACCTGGGCATCTTTTTGCTTATGTGCGGAAGCATCGCTCTCACCTCGGGCTTTTTGCTCGCAGCTCATTCCATCGGCTGCCTCATCGATGACATGCGCGATGCGTACACGATTGAGGACGGCCGCGTGACCACCTCCTTCGAGGCGACCGAGGAGCAACTCAAGGCAGCCGAGGACGCGGCCGACGACGTCGGCGGCGTCACGCTCTACAAGAATTTCTCCATCGACGCCATCATCAAAAAGGCGTCCGGCGACGACGGCACCAAGCGCACGCTGCGCACCTATGCGCACCGCACCAAGGTCGATATCGCGTCCTACTGCGAAGGTGGGCGGCCTAAGGCGGACGACGAGGTGGCCATCGACCGCGTCTTTGCCACCAACAACGACCTCGCCGTGGGCGATAGGGTCGAGCTTGAGGGCCGCACCTACACCATCTGCGGCATCATGACCCAGCCCGACAGCCAGGCGCTGTTCCTCAACAATTCGGACTTTACGGTGAACACCATCACGTACGGCGTGGCCGAGGTCGCCGATGCCGGCTTTGCCGCGCTCGAGGATGCCGGCGGCGCGCCTGCCTATACGTACTCCTTCACCTTTACCGATCGCGATCTCTCCACTGCAGACCGCATCGACGCCGAGCAAGATATGGTCGAGGCGCTGACCGACGCCGATGCGCGCGTGGACGATCTGATCGATGCCGATTCCAACCAGGGTATTGGCTATGCGCGCGATGGCGTGGACGGCGACTCCACGATGTGGATGACGCTGCTCGACATTATCATCGTGATTATGGCGTTCGTTTTTGTGGTCCTTACCGACGCCACCATCGAGGAGGAGAGCGCCATCATCGGCACGCTGCTCGCCAGCGGTTATCGCCGTCGCGAGATCGTCCTGCACTACCTGGCGCTTCCCGCCATCGTGGGCGTGGTCGCGGCGCTTTTGGGCACTGCGCTCGGCATTGTGTTCTTTACCGAGCCCATGCGCAGCCTCTATTACGGGTCGTACAGCCTGCCGCCCTTCCAGGTGTACTGGAGCTGGGAGATCTTTGTGAAGTGCGCCGTGGTTCCCGCCGCCGCGCTCATCCTCATCACGCTGGTGGGTCTACTCCGCAAAACGGGCAAGACGCCGTTGCAGTTTCTTCGTCACGAGGCGAGCGGCAAGTCGGGTACCAAGCGTGGTATGCAACTGCCGGAGCGCATGGGCTTTGTCTCGCGCTTCCGCCTGCGCATCTTCCTGCGCAATCTGGGCAACTTCGCCACGCTCTTCGTGGGCATCGCGTTTGCCTCGCTGCTACTGCTCTTTGGCCTGGCGATTCTGCCCACGATGACGCACTATGCGGACAACCTCGAGACGAGCCTGGTCGCCGAGCACCAGTACACGCTCAAGGCTCCGCTGGAGCTCGAGGGCACTGCCGAGGAGCGCGAGCAGTGGTCGGCACTCGAGCGCTTGCAGTCGGTTGACGGCGCGCTGCTTTCTGCCGCCCGGGATGCCGATGACGAGCTTGACGACGCGGCCGATGCGGCGCAGGCGGCAGCCGATGCCGCGACCGCATCCCCGTCTGCCGAGAGCCTGGCCGCGGCGCAGGATGCGCTCGCCAAGGTCCAGGACAAGAAGGATGCGCTTTACGCGCGCCTCGATGACCTTGCAGATGCCCTCGGCTGCAACCGCGACGAGGCTATCGACCTGATTGACAAGGCCTCTAAGATTGACACTGACAACGACGACATCCACCCGGTCAACACGACCGACAACGGCGAGGGCACAATCGCACAGGCCGAGAAATACGTTGTTTACCAGTTGCAATACGACCGAGGCGAGGGAAATGGCGAGGAGACGATTTCCGTCTACGGCATCTCGCCCGATTCGCGCTACTGGAAAGGGTTGGACGTCGGCGACGGACGCGTCGTCTTTGGCGGTGGTTTGCTCGACAAGTTTGGCTGGAGCGAGGGCCAGAAGGTTAAGCTTCGCGACAAGTACGAGGGCAAGAATTATTCCTTTGAGTACGTGGGCAAGGACTGCGTTTGGGGCTCTAAGTCGGATATGAATGTCTATATGAGCATCGAAGACTTTAACGAGCTGTTTGACAACGATGCGGCCTACTTTAACGGCTATGTGAGCGACGAGAAGCTCGACCTCGACGCGCGCTACTTTGCCGGCGACACCACGCCCGACGACATGCGCGCCGTGGGCGACCAGTTCATCGGCATGATGAGCAAAATGATCGGCATGATGGTTGGCCTCGCGGTGTTTATCTTCCTGCTGTTTATGTATCTACTGACCAAGGCTGTGATCGACCACAGCGCCCGTTCGATTAGCTATATGAAAGTCTTTGGCTATCGCGATAGCGAGATCTCGCATCTGTACATCCGCTCGATCACGCTGTGCGTGGCGGCGTCGCTCGTGCTGAGTCTGCCGGTCATTATTGGCTCGCTCACGGCCATCTTCCGCTCGATGCTGCTCGCCTACAACGGCAATATCGAAATCTATGCGCCCGCTTGGTCCATGGTTGCATGCGTCGGCATTGGCTTTGCGACCTACCTGGTCGTGGCGTTGCTGCACATGCGTTCCATCAAACGTGTGGGCCTGGCCGAAGCTCTCAAGGTGCAGGAGTAGTCATCGGGGACAGTCTTTGCCGATTCGCCGGTTCGCCGGCCGTGCTGGCAAGGACTGTCCCCAACTGCCGGCAGGAAAGGAACGTCCCTAGCTGCCAGGTGGCGAGGCACTCATTTAAGTCCGTCCCCAATGAGTGGTTTCAGTCATTTAAGTCTGTCCCCAATGACTAGGTGCCGCGCTTGACATTAACTCTGCTTTAACTGGTACCATCCCTTATGTCTGTAACGCCATATAGACCGAGGGGATAGATCTATGACCGCAACTGCACCCGCAGCACCCGCTAAGGTGTACTTCACCAACCTGCGCACGCATGCTCGCGAGAGCCAGCTCGACAAGCTCAAGCGCCTCATCCGTCACGCCGGTATCGAGCAGATTGACTTTGAGAACAAGTTCGTCGCCATCAAGATTCACTTTGGTGAGCTGGGCAACCTGAGCTTTTTGCGCCCCAACTACGCCCGCGCCGTCGCGGACGTGGTGAAGGAGCTGGGCGGCAAGCCCTTCCTCACCGACTGCAACACGCTCTATGTCGGTAGCCGCAAAAACGCGCTCGAGCACATCGATACTGCCTATCAGAACGGTTTTACCCCGTATGCCACGGGTTGCCAAATCATCATCGCCGATGGCCTCAAGGGTACCGACGAGGCGCTCGTCCCGGTCGAGGGTGGCGAGTACGTGCGCGAGGCCAAGATCGGTCAGGCGCTCGTGGATGCCGATATCGTGATCAGTCTCACCCACTTTAAGGGTCATGAGCAGGCCGGTTTTGGCGGTGCCATGAAGAACCTGGGTATGGGAGGCGGCAGCCGTGCCGGCAAGATGGAGCAGCATGCCGCCGGCAAGCCGAACGTCTCGACCGAGCACTGCGTTGGCTGCCGTGCCTGCGAAAAGATCTGCGCGCACAACGCTATTTCGTTCGACGACACCCGCGAGCGCGAGCTTGCCAGCGGCAACACCCGCACGGTCCACGTCGCTGCTATCGACCACGATCGCTGCGTGGGCTGCGGCCGCTGCATCGGCGTGTGCAACCAGGACGCCATCAAGCCCGGCTATGAAGCCGCGGCCGACGTGCTCAACTGCAAGATCGCCGAGTATACGAAGGCCGTTGTCGACGGCCGCCCGAGCTTCCACATCTCGCTTGCCATGGACATCAGTCCCAACTGCGATTGCCATCCCGAAAACGACACACCTATCGTCAACGATATCGGCATGTTCGCGAGCTTCGACCCGGTCGCCATCGACCAGGCCTGCGCCGATGCCGTTATGGCATCCGAGCCGCTGCCCAACACCGAGCTCACCGATAGCGCGGCCAAGATGGAGCACAATCACGAGCATCTGGAGGGCGAGCAGGCCAAGGATCCCTTCTGCATCACGCATCCCGACACCGACTGGCGCGTGTGCATCGCGCACGCCGAGAAGATTGGCCTGGGCACGAGCAAGTACGAGCTTATCGAGGTCAAGTAGCGCCTAGCTATTGGACAAAATAAGCGCCTTTGTAGCGTAAGTTGAGCAAAAGCCGCCCGTGAGCACAGCGCCCACGGGCGGCTTTTTGGAAGTGCGAGGAAAATCGAATAGCGCCGACCACAAACCGATTTTTGGCAACAAAACCCCAGACGTTGCTTTTTGCCTAAAAATTCTTGTCGAGGAAGTTGCCGACCGTGTTCCAGTAGAGCTCGGGGTCAACTTGCGCACTCTTGGCGTGGGCGGCGCCATGGATGGTGAGCTTTTGCTTGACCTTGCTGGCGCACGCGTCGTAGTTTTGGTCGAGCATACTGTACGGCACAAAAGTGTCCTGGTCGCCGTGGATAAACAGCATGGGAACTGTCGCGTGTTTGAGTTGCTCCACACTGCTCGCCTTATGAAAGTCGTAGCCCGCGCGCACGTTGCACACCAAGTTTGCTACATCGAGCAAGGGAAAGCTGGGCAGGCCGAACACGTCCTTGAGCTGCAGAGAAAACTCGTCCCAAACACTCGTATAACCGCAGTCCTCGATAATGCATTTCACGTTTGCGGGCAGAGACTCCCCCGCGACGTTCATGGCGGTTGCCGCACCCATCGACTCGCCAAAGACCAGGATGCGCGCCTCGGGGTCAGCCTGAACGATTTGCTCGATCCATGCGACGATGTCGAGGCGCTCGGGCCAGCCCATGCCGATATAGTCGCCGCCGGAGCGCTCGTGGGCGCGGGCGGCGGGTGCGAGTACGTTCATGCCGCGGTCGTGGAATCGCTTGACGTATCGGGCCATACCGATGGGCTCGTTGGTATATCCATGCAGGCAGACGGCGTAGTCGTGCGTGCTCTCCGATGCAGCAAAATACCAGGCGGCAAGCTCGGTCCCGTCGTCCGCGGTGAGGTTGCTGCTCTCGCGGTTCTCTTTAAACCACGCCCGCGCCTCGGTTTCCTCGGCATCCGGCTGCTCACCTTTTTTGTCGTCTTTGCCATCCTGCATCATCTTCATGGTGTATGGCGCGCGGGGATTCAGCGCGAAGTCAAACAGAAAGTTGCCGGCAAATCCGAGCAGCGCAACGACAACCACCAGTGCAACGATGCCGGCTATCTTGAGCTTTCGATGGGAACGTGCGTTTTGAGCCATGCGGTATTCTCCTATAAGATGTTAATACATCAACATTTAATGCAAGCGCATTATGGACGTTCGCCGTTGATGCGTCAACAGGCAAAGAATGGGTAAACAAAGGGTCACGTATAGTGCAAATTTCGCACGTACCCAGACGCTTTGATATAGTGTTGAGAACTCTTTACGTTGGAGGATGTAACCGGCATGTCCGATTCGAGCGACAGTTCTAAGCCGCGACCCAAGACCGCGGCCGTTCCACACTACACGGTGGGTGAGGAGATCATGAACTCCGTCACCCATGGTGTTGGCTGCCTGCTGGGTATCGCGGGCCTGGTGCTCCTGATCGTATTCGCCGCCCTGCGCGGCGGAGGCCCGGCCCACATGGCCGCGGCAATTGTCTACGGCGTCAGCATTATCCTCGAATACCTAGCCTCCACGCTCTACCACGCGATTCAGCCCGCGCGCGCCAAGCGCGTGTTTCGCATCATCGACCACAGCTGCATCTACCTGCTCATTGCGGGCAGCTATACGCCGTTTTGCCTCATCACGCTCGCAAACGACGGCGGCGCTGTGCTGTTCTTTGCCGTATGGGCCATCGCCATTATCGGCATCGCCCTCGAGTGCTTTATGCGCGAGCGCCAGCCGCATTGGGTAAGCGGCCTGGTCTATCTGCTGATGGGCTGGCTCGTTGTCTTTAAGCTGCCCGAGCTCGTGGCGCTGCTCAACCCCGTGGCACTTGCCCTGCTCGCCGTCGGCGGCGTGTGCTACACCGCGGGCGTGCCGTTCTATATCGCCAAAAACGTGCGCTATCTTCACAGCGTGTTTCACCTGTGGGTACTCGCCGGCAGCATCTTCCAGTTCATGGCGGTGATCCTCTTCGTAATCTAGCGACCACGCCTGCGCGCCCGTGTCCTTGTTTGGGCGCCGGTGCAATTGCCGTATCCGCCGTCAACGTTTTAATCCGACATCCCGAATCTTGGAGGTTCGAGAAACTCCCGATGGACATAACCATCTCCCTTATCACCACCCTCGTTTTGACCCTCATCAACGGCTACTTCTCTATGTCAGAGATGGCGCTCACCACGGCCAAGCGCGCCGTGCTGGAGCACGAGGCCGAGGAAGGCGACAAGCGCGCCGAGCGTGCCATTAAGTTGGCTGCCGACTCCGACCAGCTGCTCGCCACCATCCAGGTCGCCATCACGCTCGTGGGCTTCGCCTCGTCCGCCGTCGCCTCGACGAGTCTGTCCGACCCGCTCGCCACGTGGCTCATGAATTTTGGCATCGCGCCGCTCTCCGCCATCGCGCGCGGCCTGGCGCCGGTCATCATCACCGTCGCGGTCGCCTTCGTGTCCATCGTGATCGGCGAGCTCGTCCCCAAGCGCATCGGCCTGGCCAACGCCGAAGGCGTGTCCAAGCAGGTCGTGGGACCGTTGTCGTTTTTCCAAAAGATCGCCCGTCCGCTCGTGTGGCTGACCGGTGCTTGCTCCGATGCCCTGGCCCGCATCCTGCGCATCAAGAGTGCCGACGACCGCCAGAACGTCTCGGAAGAAGAGATCAAGTACATGGTCTCGGAGCAAGACGACCTGCTCGACGAGGAAAAGCGCATGATCCACGAGATCTTCGACCTGGGCGACACCGTTGCCCGCGAGGTCATGGTGCCGCGCGTGGACACCACCATGTGCGAGGACGACGAGACGGTCGCCGACGTGCTGTCCACCATGCGCCAGACCGGCTTTAGCCGCATCCCCGTCTATCACGAGGATCCCGACAACGTCGCCGGCATCGCGCACATCAAGGACCTGATTCAGCCCGCGCTCGACGGCAAGGGCGACCAGCCCATCGCCGGCTTTTTGCGCGACGCCACCTTTGTGCCCGACACCAAGGACATCCTGCCGCTGCTGTCCGAGATGCAGACCTCGCACGACCAGATCGTGGTGGTCGTGGACGAGTACGGCGGCACGGCCGGCATCATCACCATCGAGGACATCGTCGAGGAGATCGTCGGCGAGATCGAGGACGAGTTCGACCCCGACAACAAGTATCTCACGCGCCTTTCGCGCCGCGAGTGGCTCGTTGATGGGCGTTTTTCGTGCGATGACGCGATTGAGCTTGGTTGGCCGCTTGAGGAAAGCGATGATTATGAGACCATCGCCGGCTGGATTTTGGAGCTTTGTGACTCGGTGCCCGACATCGGAGAGGTGTTTGAGGTCGCGGGGTACAAGTTCAAGGTGCAGTCGATGCGTGGCCAGCGCATCTCGCTCATTCGCGTGATTGCTCCGGCCGAAACCGATAAGAAAGATTCCGAGTCTTCGGTAGACGAGCCGACGACGCCGGGTGCGGGCTCTGCGAATCCGCACGACGGCGACGAGTAGGACAAGGAAGAGTAGGGGAGAGTTATGGCAGGCCTGTTCAACATCCTTAAGGTCACCGTCAGCGAGGACAAGATCTGCGCGCACGTGCTGGTGAACCCCGGCATGCCGCTCATGACCTCGGAGGATATCGAGGCCACGGCGCGCGTGTACTACCTGGTGCCCGCGATTGCCAAGCATCTGTGCCTGGGCGATTCGGGTCGCGAGTTCCAGGACTGCATGGGTCAGACCGAGCTCTGCCACCTGCTGGAGCATGTGACGGTCGAGCTCATGAACGAGACCGGTCTTGCCGGTAGCATCTCGTGCGGCCGCACGCGCGTAAGCGAGCACGACGAGCGCGTCTTTGAGGTTGAGCTTTCGTGCCCCGACGACGCGCTGGCCATCGGTGCGCTGTCTTCGGCCACCTTTATGATGGACTGGGCCTATCTGCACGCCGACCAGCCTGCCCCCGACGTGGAGGGCACGGTCGCGGGCCTGCGCAACCTGGTGCTGGGCATGCGCGCCGAGGCCGAGGGCAAGGATCCTCACGAGGCCGTCGCCGCTGCGAACGGCGAAGATGCTGCCGAGGACGAGGGCGCTGACGAGGGCGATGTGCCGGTCGACGCCGAGCCCGTTGCCGATGCGACCGCCGAGCCCGTTCCCACCGAGCCCCAGGGTGTCCCCAACTTTGACGACGAGCCCCAGGTGGCGATTGATACCGAGGGTGCGGTTGCCGAGAACCACGAGGCCTCCGCTGCCGTCTTTGGCGGTGCGGCGACGGTTCCGGCAGGACCTGCGCATGAGGGCGGCCTGCCGCTCGTGGACGGCGCCGGCGAGGACCCGGGTGCCACGGTGGCCATGCCGGCTATGCCCCAGGAGTAGGCCTACGCGTTTATCACCATCACGTACCTGCGCTTTTGCCGTACGCAGATGAGCGGAGCGGCAAGTGATGCGCTGCGGGTATAATGGACAGCATTCAAACGGTGGGCACCGACGTGCCCGCAGGAGAGGAATGATCATGGGTAAGACTTTCAGCTTTGTCTCCGGCGCACTTTTTGGTGCCGCTGCCGGCGCTATTATCGGCGTTGCTCTGGCCCCGCGCTCGGGCGCCGAGACCCGCGCCATGGCTGCCGATATCGCCAACGACGCCTGGGACAATATGCGCGACACCTACGAGCACAGCGCCGAGGAGGCCCGTGCTGCGGTGAATGACTTTGGCCCGATGGTCGACGCCAAGACCGATGACCTGCGCGCCAAGGTCGACCTGGCCCGCGAGCGCATGGACCAGCTGCGCGAGCAGCTCAACGACGCCATTTCGGGCGGTAACGTGACGCCTGCCGCCGACGTCGTGGTCGAGAACGCCGTCGAGGCTGATACCGAGGCTGCGGAGCCCTCGACCGAGGCATAATGCGCGCTGGGGATTTTGTCGGCGCCAAGATCTATCGCAAGCCCACCGAGGACAAGCGCACCAAAAAGGACGGCACGCCGCGCAGCCCTAAAAAGCTCGGAAAGATTCACTTTCCGGTCTTTACCCCGGGCGGTACGCGCGTGGTCGGCTTTATGGTCCGCCAGTCCGATATCGCGGGCATGATCGAGCGTCCCGACCGATTCGTAGCGCTCGACGCCATTGGTGTCTACGAGGGCGCCATTGCGGTCGATGACGTCAAGGACACGTACGATTCCGCCGCCGCTAAGCGCCTCGACATCAACTTGGACGATTGCATCATCTGGGTCGGTATGGACGTGCGCACGGAATCGGGCGACGTCGTGGGCTATTGCTCGGACGTTGAGTTCAAGCCACGCTCGGGCATCGTGCAGGCATTCTATGTGACCGCCGGTGCTGCTTCGAGTGTTTTGGTTGGTGACACGCAGGTGCCGCCGACGATGCTGCGCGGCTACGAGAACGGTGCGATGGTCGTCTCGGACGAGGTCAAGTCGCTCGGGTATTCGGGCGGTGCGGCCGCCAAGGCCGCCGAGGCCAGCGTCGTGGTGGGTGACAAGGTCAAAAAGGGTGCCAAGGTACTCGACGACAAGGGATCGGTTGCCGTGGACAAGGGCAGTCGCGCACTGGGCAAGCAGCTCGGCAAGACGCGCGGCATGTTCAAGGCCTTTAAGGACGAATACCAAAAGGCGAGCGGAGGCTCGTCAAAAGCTACAAAATAGCGACGTACCAAATGATGGGAGGCAAGCCGGAGACCTGTTGCTCCGGCTTGCTGTGTTTATGGGGGAGGGCACATGCGCCAAAACGGATCCAACTTAAACGGGCGTTCGGGTGCGCGTCCGACGGCGCGCCGCGATCTGGGGCAGCTGCCCAGCGGTCAGCGCAAGCGTCACCGTAAGCCCGGCGCGATGTACCTCAACCATAGCCGTGGGTTTAGCGATCGCAGTGCGCGCATCGGCAACAGCCGTACGCCCCGTCGTTCGTCTCGCCTGCCCTACGCGCTCATCGCCGTGGGTTGCGCGCTCGTGCTGTTTATCGCTGCCGTCGTGGGCTACGTCAACCGCAGTGTGGACGTGGAGCTCAACGGCCAGAAGACCGCGGTGCGCGTGGGCTCTACGCTGCAGAATCTCATTGACGACCAGGAGTTGACTGACACCTACGACGCAGGCGACCTGCTGGCCGTCGATGACAGCGTGCTCAAGCGCCATGGAGGCGAAAAGCTGTCGGTGAAGGTCGACGGCAAGCGCGTGAAGCAGGGCAAATGGGATAGCCGCGAACTTGAGGGCGGCGAGAAGGTGACGGTCAAGGATGGCCGTAACACCTACGAGAAGCACGAGGTTCAGGCTACGGTTATCGAGCCCAAGCTCAAGGTCGAGGGTACGGGCGCTATCGAGTATGTGCAGACGTGGGGCGTCCAGGGCCGCTCCGAGGTGTGGATTGGTGAGCAGTCGGGCAAGACGCAGGACCGCGGCGAGGTTGTGCCCGCCACCGATTGCGTTGTTGCGTGCGCCAGCGTGGCGCCCAAGGGCAACAAAAAGTACGTGGCGCTGACGTTTGACGAGGGTCCGAGCGGCGCTACCAAGCAGATCTTGCAGGTGCTCAAGGAAAAGGGCGTCACCGCGACGTTCTTCCTTTCGGGCGATGCGGTCGAGGCCTCGCCTGCCACGGCCAAGGCGATTGTCGATGCCGGGTGCGAGATCGGATCCAACGGCTACAGCGACGATTCGCTCAAGGGTCAGAAACGTGAGGCGGTGCGCGAGCAGATTACGAAAGGCACCGATGCGATTAAGTCGGCGACCGGCGTGAAGACGATGCTGCTGCGTGCTCCCTACGCTGCCTTTGACGAGCAAAACTGGATTGATGCGATGGACCTGGTCTCCGCCGTGGTCTCGTGGAATATCGACTCGGGCGACTGGCTGCTCAACGGTGCCGACGAGCAGGTCTCGACGGTGCTCGATTCGGTGACGCCGGGCAATATCGTGCTGCTCACCGATAGAGACGAATGCGCTGAGCAGACACTCGAGGCGCTGCCACAGATTATCGACGGCCTTGTCGCCGACGGCTACAAGATCGTGACGCTCAGCGACCTGGTCAAGACGGACACGTCGCTGAGCAAAAAGCTCACCTCGTTGACGAAGGCCACCATGCCCAAGGACGCCGTGTTCCCCCAACTTGCCGAGGACGACGACACCACAGAGTAGTCATTGGGTAGTCGTTTAAGAACGTCCCCAACGGCTATGTCACGGATGCGTCAGCGTTTGGTATGCCTGCAATGTGCAGCGCATAAATTCGATGCCGCAGGGCGATGCTGATGCTATAGTTACTGCGGTTAATGAGGGTCAAGAGAAAGGTTACAGGTGAAATCCAAACCTCGACCATACAGTCGATGACCCCATGCAGGTGCTTTTTGCGCATGCACGGGGTGTAAGCGTCGAGCGGCGTGCCGCCCGCGCATGCGTATACATATCCAGAAGCCCCCGGACGCCGCACGCGCGGCCGCGTTCGGAGGAATAATGATGGGGAGCACCATTGAATTATCTGAGTGAGATGCTCAAATTGCCGGTCTTGGACGTCGACGGCGAAAAGCTCGGCGTGGTCAACGATTTTGGCATTGCTACCGGCGAAGTTTTTCCGCACGTGACGTCGCTCGCGTTCCGCGGCCCCGGCAAGACGCCGTTTATGATCAGCTGGCGCAAATGGGTCGATCGTATCGACGAGACGGGTGTACACCTTAAGACGTCGGCCACCGAAATTCGTTTTTCGTACCTGCAGCCGACCGAACTTTTGCTTGCCCGCGACGTGCTCAACAAGCAGATTGTCGACACGCAGGGCATGAAGGTCGTGCGCGTAAACGACATCAAGTTTTCCATGTCGGGCGAAAACCAGCTGCGCCTGCTGGGCGCCGAGGTCGGTGCCCGCGGTCTGCTACGCGCCATCAGCCCCGCGCTCGAGCATATCGTCGAAGGCTTTATGAAGCACCTGGGCAAGCCGCTCAGTGAGGACATCATCGCTTGGTCCTACATGGACCTGCTCGACCGCTCGACCAAGAACATTCAACTCTCGGTGTCGCACAAGACGCTCGGCGAGCTGCACCCTGCCGACATCGCCGACATTATCGAGCAACTCGACCCGCGCCTACGTGCGCAGGTGTTCGCGCAGCTCGATACTGCCCAGGCCGCCGAGGCCATCTCGGAGTTCGATGACGACGAGCTTATGACCGAGATGCTCGAGGGCCTGTCCGACACGGACGCATCGTCGATGCTGGCCATGATGGACCCGGACGATGCAGCCGACCTGATCGACGAGCTCGATTACGAGAAGGCCGAGAAGCTCCTACGCCTGATGGGCGTCAAGGAGGAGAAGGCGATTCGTAACCTGCTGGGGTATGAGGACAACACCGCCGGCCGCATCATGACCTCGGAGTTTGTCTCCCTGCCCGCCACGGCAACGGTCGGTGACGCCATCGAGGCGATTCGCGAGCTCGACGAGGACTTCGAGAGCGTCTACTACGTCTATACCGAGGATCCGAGCGGCATGCTGACCGGCGTGCTTTCGCTGCGCACGCTGATCGTAGCCGACCGCGACGCCACGCTGGGTCAGCTGGCCTATCGCGACCTGGTCTATGTGTCGCCCGACGAGGACCAGGAAGACGTGACGGACGAGATGACCAAGTACGACCTGGTTGCCATCCCTGTCTGCGACGAGAACCGCCATATCCTGGGTATCGTGACCTTCGACGACGCCATGGACGTTATCGCCGAGGAGCACCAGGAGGACCTGCAGATCGCCGGTGTCGGCTCGGGCGATAGCGCGTCGGACGACTCGACGAACGTGCTCAGCTGGTTTGTGCATCGCCAGTACTGGGTCGTCGTGTGGGGCATTGCCTCGTGCATCATGGCAACGGTGCTGGGGACGGCGCTCGGCTCCGCGCATCTGGTGGTGTTCCCCATGTGCGCCATGCCACTCGTGCTGCTGGCGGCCTCGCGCATGGTGTCGTTCGTCAAGAACTACTTCCTGGAGTATGACGGTCACGACGACGAGCCCAAGCCGTATCTGGGGTTCTTCTTCCAGAGCACGGGCATGGGCCTGATTCTGTCACTCGTGACCTACCTGTGCGCCCAGCTGGTGCGCACCGCTGCGTTCCCCGATGCACCCATGTTTGAGGAGCAGCTCTTTACGGGGTGCTTTAATATCGCTGCCATCATTTGCCTGGTTGGCAACATGAGCGCCGTGATTTACCTGATGGTGCTGTTCTGGCGTGACGAGCATGACCTCAACACGTCGGGCACCGCCATGAACGTTATTGCCGTCATGATCTCGTGCGTAGCGTACTGCGCCGCTGCGGTGCTGCTCACCATGTCGGTCATGGGGTAGGTGGTCGCGTGCAAAATACCAAGCAAAAGTCGGGCACCAAGCAAAAGTTGACCATCGCGGCCATCTTTGGCGCTATGGGTCCCGGTCTGCTGGCGGCGCTTTCGGGCAATGACGCCGGCGGCATTGCAACGTATTCCAGCGCGGGCGCCAGCTATGGCTACAAGATGCTCTGGATGCTTCCCGTCATGACTGTGCTGCTCATCGTGACGCAGGAGACCGCGGCGCGCTGCGGCTGCGTCACGGGCAAGGGCTTGGCATCGCTCATTCGCGAGCGCTTTGGCGTGCGCAAGAGTGTACTTGCTATGGCGGCGCTGTTGATCGCCAACACAGCCGTGACCATTTCGGAGTTTGCGGGTATTGCGAGCGGCCTCGCCCTCTTTGGCGTGCCGGCGAGCATCTCGGTGCCGTTGGTGGCGCTGCTGGTGTGGATGCTTACCATGTCGGGCAGTTTCCAGCGCATCGAGAAGATTCTGCTGCTGGTGAGCTGCGTGTTCGTGACCTATATTGTCGCCGCGTTTATGGCTGGCCCCAACTGGGGTGAGGTCGCGGTCGACCTGGTCGTGCCTAACATTCAAAATGACCCCAGCTACGTGTCGCTCGTGGTCGCGACGATTGGTACCACCATCGCGCCGTGGATGATTTTCTTGGCGCAGAACAACGTGGTCGATAAGAACGCGGGCGAGGACGATATCGTGCTGCAGCGCATCGACACCGTGAGCGGCTCGCTTGCCGCCGATGTCATTGCCGGCTTTATTATCATCACGACCGGTACGGTGTTGTTCCCGGCGGGTATTCAGATTAGCGATGCCGCCGATGCCGCCCGCGCGCTGGAGCCTATTGCGGGTCAGTGGTCCACGGTGCTGTTTGCCTCGGGCCTGGTCGCGGCGAGCTTCTTGGCCGCCTGCGTGCTGCCGGGCGTCACGTCGAGCGCTATCTGCGAGGCATTTGGCTGGGAGCGCGGTGCCGACCGCAGCTGGGACGAGGCCCCGGTCTATCGCGGCATCATTACGGCCATCATTGGCATCTCTGCCGTGCTGGTGCTTATGCCCGGCGTCGATCTGTTCCAGATTATGATGACCTCGCAGGTCATCAATGGCGTGCTACTGCCCGTGGTTCTGGTGTTCCAGGTGGTTATCGCCGCCGACCGTCACATCATGGGTGCCAACCGCAACGGCCGCGTGTGGAATGTGCTCACTTGGGCGACTATCGGTGTGATTACGGTGCTCACGGCCGTCATGTTTGTCCTGCAGGCGATGGGTTACAGCGCTTAGCGCCTCTTTTGGATTCCAAACAGGCCGCAGCGATGGGCTGCGGCCTGTTTTTGTCTGCTATAGGGTGTTAGTTATATGGCAGTGGGCAAAAAATGCCAAATATGAGTACTGTTGCTAAGTGAATAGCATTTACATTCAAGAAGATAATAAACATAACCTATAGTATGTTCATTAAAATTGGCTCCAATACGCCTTAAACCAGTCAGGTTGGCTGCTTTAGGGGGTTGTAGGGTTCGCTCGGACGTCATTTTGGGTGGTTTTGCCTGCTACTAAAATGGTAGCAGTACTCATATTTGCCCTTTTTTGCCCACAGACCTTTGAGGGTGCGGCGAAAAGGGCTTGTTTTGATTGTTTGGGGCAGGCGCGAGGCGCGGAAACGATGTCTGGAGCGACGGAGCGGCCTGGAATTCATCCGTAGAGGTCTTCATTGGCTGCGCCAGGAGTGTCCCTAGGTACCGGCACATAAGGAACGTCCCTAACTGCCGGAGGGGGCGTCTGCCGTGGCAGACGCCCCCTCCGGGTGCAAGCGGATTTGACGGTGTGCTACTTGTCGGTGCCTAGCTTGTGCGGTTTGAAGGCGAGGGCGTTAACGAGTGCGTCGGTGGCAGACTTGACGGCTGCCGGCTGCGGATCATTGACGTGATCCTCGGGATGCACGGGCAGGTCCTTCTTGACTGCATCGTGGATCAAGTTGAGGTACTCAGTCACGCCAGTGGTCGATAGATGCGTGCCATCGCCATCGAACAGGTCGTTGCGGTTGGCACTGTATCCGTACCAGTCGATAACGCGCACGTTCTTGTAGCGCGTAGCGGCGTTGGCGATGGCCTGGTTGGTAGAGCCAACCCACGGCTGCGGGCTGCGCGTGTTCACAAACACCACCATACGCTTATCTCCCGCATCGGCCATGATGGCGTCGATCTGGTCGTCGGTTACCAAGCCGTTGGTGCCCAGGGCAAAGACCACGATCTTGCCGGCAAGGTTCTGCTGGATATAGCCCTCAAATGTCGCGCGCCCCGCATCAAACTGGCGGCCCTTTTCGGCATCGATATGGCTGTGCGGGAACACGCCGTCAAAGGTGTCTACGGCACGCAGCGACACGGAGTCGCCGATCATAAGCAGATCGTAGGATCCGTCGGGGAAGCCGTCGTTGTCCTTGTCGGTGTCGTCGGCCGCCTGCTGGTCGGTGGGCGCGGTGTTCTTGGCTTCCTTGTTCAGAACTTCGGCGCCCTCGCCGCTCAGCGCAGACGTCTCGGGCACAAAGATCAGGCCGCCCAGTGCAACGACCAACACGACAGCGCAGGCTGCGCAGACAGGGATGTGCGTGCGTGCCCAGTTGGCGGGCGTGGTGGTGCCATCGCGGAATTCGGCGACGGTGCGCCCAAAGGCGCCCTTCCTAAACGGAGTCTCGATAAAGCGATAGCAGCACTCTGCCACGGCGACCACCAACAACACCTGCAAAATGTACTGCCACCACGGCGTATCGTTGATGTTGGCGACCGGGTTCATGAGGAGCAGCAGCGGATAGTGCCACAGGTAGATGCTGTAGGAGCGCTTGCCAACCCACACGAGTGGCTCGGCGGACAGCGCGCGGGCAACCATTCCCTGGGGCTGCACGCAGGCCGCGATGACCATGAGCGTGAGGATCGAGCACAGCAGCGTGCCTCCGCGATACTGGAAGGCGGTGTAGCCGTTGGTGAGCGCGACCATGGCGGCAAGGCCAACCAGACCCACGACGCCCAACACATCGATGGATGCGGGCGAGGACCAAAAACGCACGAGGGCGCTCGGCTGTGCCGGGGCGGTCTCGGCTGCTTCGTCGGCCTTCTCGCCAGGTTTGCCCTCGGCGTTCTTGCCGTGCTTGGCGGCGCCAGCCAAGCGATTGAGCCCCAAACGATGAGCGAGACGCACCGGCGCCAGGTCGCGATCGGGGATAAAGGCCATCCAGGCACCCAGCAGCAGCGAGAACACGCGGGTGTCGGTGCCGTAGTACACGCGGCTGGGGTCGGCGACAGGGTTGTAAAGCACCATCATGGCTAGGGCAGATACCACGGCAAGGCCCAGAACCACGCGGCGCGTGTTGGGTTTGCTCACATGCATGGATACCATGGCAAACAGCAGTGGCGGCCAAATCAGGTAGAACTGTTCCTCGATGGCAAGCGACCAAAAGTGCGTGAGCGGCGAGGGGTCGCCCAGAGCATTGAAGTACGAGACGTTTTGGGCAATCTGCCACCAGTTGTTGAAGAACAGCAGCGACGGCAGGATGTCGGGGCGCATCTTGGTGAGCATCACGTGGTTAAAGAGAGTGCACAGCGCGCAGGTTACCACCACGACGGTCACCACGGCGGGGACCAGGCGACGGATGCGGCGAATCCAGAAGCTCTTAAGGTCGATGCGTCCGGTCTTAGCGACTTCGTTGAGCAGCAAGCGCGTGATCAGATAGCCCGAAAGCACAAAGAAGATCGTGACGCCAAGCAGGCCGCCCTGCGCCCACGTGAGGTTAAGGTGATAGAGCACCACCGCGACGACGGCGAGCGTACGCAGGCCGTCAAGGGCAGGGATGTAGCGGGATTTGGGGCGAGCAGGCGTCTGCTCCGCGGCGGGAGTGTTGGCGCGGCCCGCGTTGTTGGCAGAAGCACGATGGGAGCTCACGGTGCGTCGCGGTTCGTTGGCACGGCGTTCGCCCTTCACGCGTTCGTGCGGCGCCGGCTCGTTGCCCGTGCGGCGTCGACCGCGCGAGCCCGATTGCGAGAGTTGTTCCATAAAACATCATCCAATGACGAGAATAATCAGCACGCCTTCATTGTAGCTGCCTGCTCCTGTGAATGCTTGCTGCTGGCGCAAGCTCAAGCGCGCGTCCACATCAAAGTGAACTAAAGTTATAGGGGGTGCGAGAGTGCACGATCGACGGCTGGCGGTGGGCATAAGGCCCGCAGATGAGGAGGTTTCCATGGCAGATCGCGGCATCGTTGCGGTGTTCGGCAGCATGAACATGGACCTTTCGGTGGCGTGCGAGCGCATACCGCGTGCGGGCGAGACCGTCGGCGGCAGCGGGTTTATCACCAACGCCGGCGGCAAGGGCGCCAATCAGGCCGTAGCTGCCGCGCGTATGGGCGCTTGCACGCACATGATCGGCGCGGTCGGTCGCGACGCGTTCGGCGCGTCGCTCGTGGCGGGGCTCCAAGACGCCGGCGTGGACTGTGACTTTGTAGTGCATCGCGATGATGTGGAGACGGGAACGGCGACCATCATTCGCTGCGAGGGAGACAACCGCATCGTGCTGTCGCCGGGTGCCAACCATGCGCTTGCGGGCGAGGACGTTGCCCGCGCGCTGAGGCGTCTGGTGGCCGATGAACTCGATAGTGACGCCAGCAAGATTGCCCTGGCTGCCGGAAGCGTCTTTATCGCCCAGGGTGAATGCGACCTTGTAGCGACGGCCGAGGCGCTTGTTTGCGCTCACGAGCTCGGGTTCTATACAGTCTTTAATCCGGCGCCTGCCTGCGATGTGCCTGCGGAGGCCTGGTCCGCGGTCGACCTGGTCTGCCCCAACGAGACCGAGTGCCAGGTGCTGACGGGCATTCTGCCCACGGATGACGCGAGCTGCGTCACCGCGCTCAATGCGCTGCTCGACAAGGGCGCCGGGGCTGCGGTCATCACGCTGGGCGGCGCCGGCTCGGTTACGCTCGGCGATGACGGTGAGCTGCTGCGCATGCCGGCACTTTCGAGTACGGTAGTCGATACCACGGCCGCCGGCGATACGTTTATCGGCGCGTTGGCGGCGGCTCGCCTAGAGGGCTTGCCGCTCTTTGAGTGCATGGCCGCGGGTGCTCGCGCCTCGGCAGTGACGGTGTCGCGCCTGGGCGCTCAGCAATCGATTCCCACGCGCGCCGAAGTTGAACATTGGTTTGGTTAAACGATAAAGACGGAGAAGCGGAGTAGAACAATGGCAATCAAGAAGCTGATCCTTGATCTGGATATGGGTGTTGACGATGCGATGGCGCTGGCCTATGCCATCGCGAGCCCCGAAGTGGAGCTCGTGGGCATCACCACGTGCTTTGGCAACGTGCGCGTCGAGCAATCGGCGCACAATTGCCTGGCGGTGCTCGATCTGCTGGGTCGCCCCGAGGTTCCGGTGTACCTGGGTGCCGATCGTCCTCTGCAGGCGACTGAGCCCTATACGCCGCCGGCGTCCACCGCGCTCATTCACGGCAAGAACGGCATCGGCGGCGCGAGCGTGCCCGCGTCGCCCTACGAGCCGGTGGGGGCGACCTCGGCCGACGGCAACGCTGCGGTCGATTATCTGATCGATGCTGCGCGCACCTATGGTCCCGATCTGGTCTACGTAGCGACTGGCCCACTCTCCAACCTGGCGCTCGCCCTGGAGCGCGATGCGGCGGCGATGATGTCCATCGGCCGCGTGGTCGTGATGGGCGGCGCCCTTACCGTGCCCGGTAACGTGAGCGCGGGCGCCGAGGCCAACATGGCGAGCGACCCCGAGGCAGCCGACGCGGTGCTGCGCTCGGGCCGTAAGCTCACCATGGTGGGTCTGGACGTGACGCATCGCGTGGTGCTCACACGCCGCGACATTGCCGGCTGGACGGGCTCGGGCACTATGGCGGGCTGCGCATTTGCGAGCATGGTCGAGCACTACATTGGCTCGTACGAGATGAACGCACCCTACCTGGGTGGTTGTGCGCTGCACGATCCGCTGGCCGTTGCTGTGGCGATCGACCCCACGCTCGTAGGTGCGCTCGGCTGCAACCTGCGTGTTGATCTGCTGGGCGAGTACCGCGGTCGCACCATCTGCGATGAGCGTCGCCTGTCCGATCCGGACAAGAGCGCGCTTGTGGCACTGACCGTGGATGCTCCGCGCTTCCTCGTGGAGTTTAAGGCACGCATGGCCCGCGTCTTGGGCTAAGTTGTCTTTTTGGGACGGGGCTTTTTGACTGGTATGATTGGTGCGACCAATCGAACCAGCTAAAAGAGCCCCGTCCCAATTTGACTATCGAGAGGATCTGCCATGGAGCGCATCGCCAGCTTTTCCGTTGATCATCTGCTGCTTGAGCCCGGCGTGTATGTGAGCCGCATCGACCGCGATCCGGCGACCGGTGCCGCCGTCACCACGTTTGACCTGCGCCTGACCACGCCCAACAAGGAGCCGGTCATGAACACCGCCGAGTGCCACACCATCGAGCACCTGGGCGCGACGTTCCTTCGCAATCATGCCGAGTGGTCGAGCCGCATTGTCTACTTTGGCCCCATGGGCTGCCGCACGGGCTTTTACCTGGTTGTCTTTGGCGAGCTGACGAGTGAGAAGGTCTTGCCGCTCGTCCGCGAGCTGTTTGAGTTTGTCGCCGGCTTCGAGGGCGATGTCCCCGGTGCCGCTCCCGAGGAGTGCGGTAACTACCTGGACCAGAACCTCCCCATGGCAAACTGGCTCGCGCGCCGCTACCTCGACCGCGACCTGGCCGATATCGACGAGAAGCACCTGCACTATCAGCAGGCGTAAGAGCTTTATCGCCCAAAACGAGCGCATTGGGCGCCTTCGCTTATGCGGGGGCGCCTTTTTGTTGATTGGTCGGGACGAGCGTTCAAAATCGCTCATGTTTGTTCTAGAATGTTCGTATAGTCACATTTACGAACAGGAGTGAACATGCATATCTACTCTGTCAACGATCCCGAGTTCAAATCCTATGGCAACGTTTGGGATGACGTCCCGTCCGAGCTCACGTCGCCCGTGCTCGAGGCACTCTCTGCCACGCCCATTCCCGAGGGCAGCAAGTACGTTGCAAGCGCGCCGGAGCTCGAGGGCGTCAAGGATGCCGATAAACTGGGCTTTCTCATGTTTGGCGGCCGTCCCTTCCAGCTCGGCTGGTGCAACGGCCACAACACGCGTCTCAACTGCCTGGAGTACCACCGCGCCAGCGAGTTTAACCTGGGCGCCCGCGATTTTATTCTGCTCGTGGCGCATCGCTGGGAGATCGAGGACGGCAAGCTCGACACCGCGTGCGTCAAGGCGTTCCGCGTGCCGGCGGGTACGGTCGTCGAAGTCTTCAACACCACGCTTCACTACACGCCGTGCATGGTCGACGACGGTGGCTTCCAGGTGATGGTGGCGCTGCCCGCCGGCACCAACGGTCCGCGCCCCGAGGCCGCGGCCGACATGCCCACGGCCGGCGACAGCTACTGCTACTGGAAGGCCGACAAGTGGGTCCTCTGCCATGCTGACAGCCCCAAGGCTGCCGAGGGCGGCTACGTAGGCCTCATCGGCAAGAACCTCGACATCACCGTGGACTAGAATCTTCCGTCTCGATCTGTAACATCTAGCGGGCTAAATCGTCTCTACCTGTTACAGATTTAG